>JASBTJ010000006.1 GCA_030148485.1 Gammaproteobacteria bacterium
CGGTAAGCCGTCGCGCACCCCAATGACCACGTTCTGCAAATGCGGCTCGAACACCATGCCGTGGATGAAGTAGCAATACAGCACCGGCGGCAGCGACTGGCCGACATAGGCGTCGAACCAGCTCAGCCGTGCGTCGTGATCGTCCAGGCCGGCATGAAGCGCGTGCTCACCGATCAAGCCATCCACCCAACGTTCTCCGGTGCCGCCATTGCCGAACAGTGCGCCGGCCAACAGCGGAGCGATATGCGGCTCCTGTTGTTGGTCGATACCTCGACGCAGGATTAGCCCGAAGCCTTCACGCACAGCCGTGCGCGCTACCGGGTCCGCACACCCCAGGTCGACGGTCTGATAGGCGGGCTCGTCCATCACCCGCAGACCGGGAAAACGCCGCTGCAGGGCCGGCAGGCGTTCGCGCATCAACCGGGTAACCGCCAGCGCGCCGTCGAGTTCATAGGTGGCGTTCTTGCGCACACAATTGGTAATCCTCACTTGCAGTGAGAACTTGTAGAAGTAATCGCTGCCATTGCGATACAGCGTGCGAATCGACGACGTCGGCCACCAGGGGTCACCGCAGGCGCCATGATCGATCAGCACGCCATCCGCCAGCGCTCTGCGCACGCTGCTCAAGCTGAGCAGATAGCGCGCCTGCCAGGGATGGACCGGCACCAGCGCATGACCGGACGGCGCCCTCAGCGGCGCCTGGTCCGTGATCACCGCTTGGCAGCCGACACCGGACACGGCATGCTCGACAAGCTTGTCGCGGCGCACGCTGAAATAATGCAACCCAAACTCGGCACCGCATTCCGGCGAATAGTTGACGATATCGTCCGCATCGAACCCCAGTCGGCTCTTGGGTGCCGGATGAAAGGGATGACCGTAGCGCATAGCCTGTTCGGAGATTCGAAAACTCGGGACACCGTCGGCAGGCGATTCGCCCCCGACGCTCGCCAGCAGGCGCCGCGTCACGGCGACGCTGTCGCTGATCTGCGCTAACAGGTCCTGATTGAACGGCTGGTCATATTTTAGCGAGAGCTCGCGAATGATCAGCGACGCCAGCATCGACCAGCTTAAAGGCGCCCAGGCGCAGCCCGGCAGCTTGCCGTAGGCGCTGCCCTGGTATCGGTAGTTTCCGGACCGCGACGGCAGACGGATACCGACTACCAGCCGCGCCCCGACATGCGGCATCCTGACCTCCAGCACGTGCGCCCGATACAGCCGCGTACGTACAGACCGCGGCCAGTCGGCGCGACCGAACCGCGGATCGACAGCCAGCTCTCCGGCCGGACCCGCGACCTCGCGGCAGTAGCAGTTCAGCAGTACGGTCACCGCCCTGGCCGTTGCACGATCATCCATCCCCTCATCACTGATGGGGTACTTCGTCAGCATGGTGTACATGACTACTCCAGAAAGCCGGGACGGGTTCGCCACCCACGCGCCCAGTACAAGGTCAAGGATGTCGCCAGAGCGATGACCATCGCGGCGACAAGAAAGGGACCGGCCTGGCCGAACTGTGCGAATACCAAGCCGGCGGCGACACCCGCCAGCACACCGCCCCATTTGGCACTGCTGTCCAGCCGCCCCATGCTGGCCCCGGCGCTCTGCCGACGCACCGCCGATGCAATCAGGTCATGTAGCGCCACATAGCCCAAGGTCATGGCGATACCCATCAATAGGCGCCAAGCCGTCAAGGCAAACCCATCGTGGCTGGCCCCTTGGCCCAGCAGGCTCACGACGAGCAGGGCCAACCCGCTTCCCAGCACGGCAATCGGTGGAAGTGGGTCGGTGAAACGGCCCAGCGGACCAGCCGTAAGCAGGTAGACAAGATGTGGCAGACCAAACAACAGACCTGCCAGTGCCGTGGTCGCCGCCAGCCTGTCCATAACGAAAGACACGAAGTACGGGAAGGTGATCACGGTGCCCAGCACGAACAGAAACTGCAGCCCATACAACTGGCGCAACGAGAGCGTTGCCCCGGCGGCGTGCGCCTGCCCGGTCGACGGGACGGAGCAACCGGCGTCATGTGCTGTCGGCAGGCACAAGGTCCCGAAGGCGGCAAGAACCGGCAACCAGGCGAGATAGCGATAAAGCTCGATAGGCGGCAACCACAGGGCTAGCACGCCGAACATCAGGGGCGCGATTACCAAGGCCGCGCGTGCCGAGGCCTGGGTCCGGGTGAGCGCCTGGCGCAACAGCCTGCCGGTCAGAATCTGCGCCAAATAGGCATTGGACGCCGCGAACGTGCCGCCCAGCGCACCCTGCAAGGCAAGCGCGATCATGAACTGCGTGGTGGTCTGCGCATACCCGGCCAGGAGAAAACTCAACGCCAGCCCCAGTTGGGCACGCACCAGCATCGGCCGCACACCGACCCGGTCGGCCAAGCGCCCCCAGGCCGGCGCGGTCAGTGCGGTCATCAGGATCGGCAATCCGTACAGCCAGCCGGCGAGAAGGCCGCTGTCGTCGCCGAATCTCTGGCTCAAGATGAGCGGGAAGAAAGGCGGCATCCCTAGCGCAGCGAAAGCGGAAACAAAATGCCCGGCCAGTACCGTCCACATCACCCAAGGCGAAATCACCGCGGGTACCCTCGCAATGGATTCGGGGCGCTGTTGCCGTAGAACTTGTTCACGTCCGTCGCGCCGGTGGTGGACTTGTCCTCCAGACTCGCCGCCCGCAGCAGATACTTGGCCGGATGGCGCTCTGCTGACAGCAATGCTGCCCGCGCGTATGCGATGTCTTCACCTGTTGCGGCGAGCCGATCCAGTTCATCCTGCAGAACAGCGGCGACACTCGCATAGACGTCGTCGCGGGGCATATCCCCGTGATCCGCCAGCGCTTCGGCCCACACCGTGATGTTCAGCTGCAAGGTAATGGTGATGAACATCTGTGCCAGCGGCGCTTCCTCCGTCACCAGGATGCGACGATCGATAAGCTGCTGCAGCCCATCGGCGAGCGTCGGAGCGCGGGCTGCCAGCTTGTCTGCCCAGACGCGACCAGCATCATTGTCCTTGAGCATCAGTCGCAATTCCGAGGCGGCGGCTCCCTGTCCCAATACCAACAGAGAGTTCTGCTGATTGGATTCCAGCGCGATGCCGTAACGTAGCCACAACGTCAGGTGCAGGCGTGCAGTGACCGCTACATAATCGGCAAAGAAAGCAGACACATCACCGTCGTAATACGTGTCGGCCAGCGAGCGGTACACCGGCACACCCGCACCGTCCGCCGCCACCAACGCGGCAACCGGGACCACTCGACTGCCGTCAGGCAAGGGTGGGTAAGTGCGCAGGATGAATCCGAGAAACGGCTGATCAGCGACGGTCGCACCCCGGCTTTCGTCGGTCAGCAAAAGATGCTGTTTCAGCCACGGCTCGCTGTCCCGGACGCTGCCGAGCAAGGCCTGCATGCGCGCCCCGTCCGAGACCGTGCTGGGTTTGATGGTGCGGACGTTGCGCGCCCCAAGGGTGCGGATCGGCAAAGGGACCTTGATGTGGCATTGGGGGTCGGTGGCGACCACCAGACTGCGTACCGACAAGGTCGGCAACACCGGTAACCAAGTACGCGGCGCCTTGACGACTTGTGCCATGAGCCTCGCTTGCTCTAACCACCCGTCCAACGCCGTGTTCCAGGTAAATGGGTGGACCGGGATTAGCCGATGGCTTGCCTGTAAACGCTCCGGGAGGCCGACATCGGAAAAGGTCGGCCACCACGCGGGCAGCACGTCATGCTGAGCGTGATACGTCGTCTCGGACACCGCCAGCCAGCACAGTTCGAAGCAAGCCCCGGACTCCGGTGCGTAACGAGCCAGATCCGCCCGGGCAAAGCCCAGCTTGGCCCGAGCGGTGGGATAGAAGGGGTGATCCTGAAAGGCAGCAATCCGTTCGTAGTGCAGGTGATCACAGGCCCAGTCCGCCAAGCGCGACCGACAGTCGGCGTCCTTGCCAGCGCCACCCGCTGACCGCAGACTCGCGCACGCCAAACCATGATCGACAGCGATATGGAACTCGTCCATGAACGCTGCACGCACCTTGGTCAGCGACGGCTGATCGGCAGCCAGAAAGCAACCGATTACCGCCTCCGGATCGGCAACAACCCGATAGCCAGCGGACGGGTCGGGTAGCACGACGATTGGGCGACGCACCCGCCAGTCCTGCATGTAGATACTGGCCGCAATCGGCAGAAACCATTCGCCAAGATGTGCCACCTGCAGCCACTTTCCCGCCACCAGGTCCGGCGACACCTGGTGGGCAAAGCAGAGGGCCTCGCCTTCGATCACCCGCCCCTTGCTGAGGCAACCGCCTACGTCTTCGCGCAAAAAGGCATCTAGCACGCGGTGCAGCAGGTATTCGACCTGGGCCGCGTACCCGGCATCCCGGACGACCGCGTTCATTCGCTGATCTCCCAGGTCAATCGCGTACTGTACTGCGACAGGCGTGTCGCGACGCTATCCGCGTCGCCCCCGGTCACGGCGAGCACCCCCAGGTAGTCGCGGTTGGAACCGGCGGGCGCGAGTCGGTCGCCTGCGGCCCGCAACGGCACAAAGCAAGCCGACCCATCGCTGTCGGACTCCCGAAACCGCTGTGGAGCCTGCTCGATCCGACCCGTCCGCCGGGCCGTGAAATAGCGCATGGTGCCGGCTCGTCCTCGTGGTGTCAGGGGATCAAGGCGATCCCCTAAGTGGAGCCGCAACACGGTGCTGAAGTAGTCGAAACCGAGCACGTCGCACAGCATGAAATCCCGCCGGTCGCCGATGCTGCGATAGTTGATCTCTATGATCCGTGGTCCGTCCGGCGTCATCACGTACTCGGTGTGGCAGGCCCCGAAACCGACGCCGAACGCGCGCAGCATCTGCAGGATCCGGTCGATCGCCGGGGACGCGGTCTCAGGCCGCCAAACGGCCTCGGTTTCGATGAAGGCGGGCGGCGGCGACAAGGTCACCGCGAATCCACCCAGCACCTGCAGCCGCTTGCCGTCGCCCAGGGTTTCCAGGGTGTGCAATTCACCCTGCAGGAAGGGCTCGATAAGCATCACCAGGTCGGGCTGCTGTCGCCAGACAGCCGCACAATGCGCCTTCAGCGCAGCCGTATCGTGCACCAAGGAAACCTGCTCGCTGGCGACACCCTCTCGCGGTTTGATCACGCACGGAAAGTCGATCAAAGCCGCCAGCGCTTGCAGGTCGTCACCCTCCCTGACCACCCGGCACCACGGCGCGTTAGGATCCCGGTCGCGCATGAACCGGCGCATCTCGGCCTTGTTCTTGGCGCGATAAGCGACCTGCCAATCCTTACCTGGCAGCCCAAAGTACGCCGCCGCCAGCGCGGTGGCCGTCTGCAGATGATCGCTGTTGGAAAAGACGCCCACCGGACACCGTGTTCGCTCGCTAACGCACTCGATCAACGCCAACGGGTTGAATACGTCACAGGTAACGATCTGCGGCGCGTCCTGGCTGCCCGGTCCGGTCGCATAATATCGGCGATAATCTTCCGCACAATCAGTGAGCAGCACCACGTCCAGCCCCATCGCCCGGGCCGCAGGCACAAAACCCTCGGTCACCGACGCATTGACTACGTGCGCCACGATGACCAGCTCGCCGTGCTGGGCGGGTGGCACCGGGCTCACCAGGTCACCTCGGCGGCCGCGGTGAACGCGCGTCCGGGTGCGGGCAAGCGACCCACCGGACTTACGTCCACGCCACGGAAGTAATAATCCTGGTCCAGCAGGTTGGTGGCCGCCAATGACAGATTCAGGTTCGCACCGCCACCCAGCTTCAGGTCCCGACCAACCCGCGCGTTGACCAGGGTGTAGGCTGGCAACTTCCCGGCAGACCCGTCGCTGGTTTCCTGCTCGGTATTGGCCGCGTCGCTGTAGCTTTCGGCCACGTACTGACCGGTGATATTGAAGTCCCAAGGCCCGCGGTCGAGGTCCGCGCTAACGCTCAGGCGGTGGGGTGGAGCATTCGGCGTGTCGTTGCCCGCGTTGGCGCCGTTCAATTGTTCCGAATCGAGGTAGGTGTAAACCACCCGCACCCCGACGTCTTTATGCGGCTTGGCGGCCCATTCCAGTTCCAGTCCCTGATGGCGGGTCTCGCCGAGGTTTTCAAAGCGCGAGTTACTGCGATTGAACTGGATTTGATCCTCGTAATCGATGCGGAAGAGGGTAGCACTCGCTTCGCTGGCCGCATTGATGCGGTAGCGCGCACCTAACTCGTAATTCCAAGCCGTTTCATTGGCTACATCGCCCTCGCGGGTGACTTGAGCTGTCTGCACCGGCACCAGCGAACGCTGCGCATTGGCGAAGGCGAAAAGCGCGTCTGTCGCCTGGAAACCCACCGTCAATCCCGGCAACAACTCTGACGCCTTGTTGGTGTCGCGCGCACCACTGACACTGTTGGCGTATGTCATCCTCACATTTTCGTAGCGCAGTCCCGGGGTCACCGACAGCCGGTCCTGCAGCAAACGAATAGTGTCGCTGGCATAGAGCGCATAGGCGTCCGTGTCGAAACGCCAGTCACGTGCCACGCTGTAGGCGCCGGTGGCCAACTCGCGACGATTCACGTCGAAATTCACATCCTCCTTCACATAGCGGGCACCCAAGGTGAGGGTATGGTTGCCCATGCGACGTGTCATACGGGGCTCTGTCCCCAGCACGGTGAAACGCCGCGGCGAATCCGCCACGTGAGTCGAAGGCAGTGATGGATCTGCCCAATGACCGCTCCCACTCAGGTTCTGACCAAAGAAGAACGTGCGATCCGCCTTATGGACGAAATTGCGCCAGACAAACTCGGTATCGTCGTTCGGCGTGAACACCCAGGTCGCGGTGCCGCGCAGCATGTCTGCATCGAACGCATCGTACGGCCGCTGGGATTGCGTCCGGTCCGCCTGATAAGCGGCGGGGCTGAGCGCACCCGGCAGATCAGCCTCGACTTGGTAATACTGAAGTTGTGCACGCCATTCTTGGGTGGCACTGGGGAAGTAGTTCACGTCCGCGATGAAGTTGCTCACCTCGGTGGCGGCACGGTCGCGCTCGCCGTCCCCACGCAGCAGATTGGCCTGGAACTGCACCGCGAGGTCATCCCGTGCGAAGCCCCCTACCCGGTAATAAGTGTCACTCAGCAGATTGCCGGTGGATTCCGCCACCGTCACGCCCTGGCGGAACTGATGGGCCGTCTCCGTGGGGATGGCGCGGGTCTTGAAATTGAGCACGCCGCCGACGTTGTTCGGCCCGTAATGCACCGCAGCGCCGCCCCGGACCACATCAATGGACTCGATGCTCTGCATGGTAATGGGGAACAACGACAGCCCGATATTGCTGTAGGGCCCGATCGCAATCGGGTAGCCGTCCTGCAACACCTGCACCCGTTCACTACGGAACGGTGACAGGCCACGCACGCCGATGTTCGGCAGGATGCCGGTGCCCGTCTCATCGAGTATGGTGATGCTGGGAACGCTACGCAGGGCGTCTTCCAGAGTCCTGGCACCCGACTCACGTAGGGTCTCATCATCCACCACGTTACGGGCGCCGCTGTAGGTGGCAACCGCCTGTGCGCTGCCGTCACCCAACCAGTCGCCGACCACATGCATTTCCGGCAGCAATTGGGGCCCGGCCGGCTCCGATGCCGCCCACACCGGGACAGCTCCACAGACGCACAGTCCGATAGACACGGACAGCACGGTGGGCACGGGAAGGCAGCCAGCCTTGCGACCCATCGGTTTAAAGCACGTTCCTGATTCACCCGTTTGCGTCATCACTATCAAGCCTTATGATCCGAGATTTTAATTAAATGCAAATGCGCATCATTCTCGCTAAAGACGAGTCTCCCTGCCTCCTCCCTGACGTCATCAGTGAAATTTTTTCAGCGCTGGAAACGAAGGCCACAGTCGCCCCAAGGCTGCGGGACCGGTACCGTTCAGACTTGTGGCCCAAGTGCCGTCGACAGACGTCGGCGACAGTGAGACAGCCCTCGGATTACGTGCTTTTCCACCATGTTCCGCGAGATGCCCAAGCGCTCGGCAATTTCCAGATGGGGTAGTCCGTCAAACTTGTGCAGCTCAAATACCTGGCGACAACGCGGCGGAAGTTCGGCCACAGCCTCGCGGACCAGATCCAGGCGCTGGCGGGCATCGAGCAAGGCGTCTGGCCCTAACCCAGCCGGTGCCGTGGGTTCGTCCTCCGGCGGCTCGCCGAAACGCAGGCCCCGAGCACGCTCGGCACGTAAATGGTCCAGTGCCAGATTGGTCGCGATTCGGTACAAGTAGGCGCGCGGCTTGGCGACTGTCTTTGCTTTACCAGCCACCCGCAGCTTCAACCAGGTTTCCTGCATCGCCTCGTCCGCCAGCAGAGTCGAGCCAAAACGTCGCCCCAGGTGCTCTCGGAGATCGTCATAGCAGTCCACCAGCGCCTCGAGTAACTGATCACTATTTGTGGGCGGCATGGGTCAACGCAGGTAGAAACCCACAGGCAACCGCAGCGCCAGGTGGCCCCGGCCCAGATCTGGCGGCACCCCCGGCAAAGGCTGCGCACGCTCGACCAGCCGGCGCACCGCGTCGTCCAGCAGCGGGTAGCCTGAGCTGCGCACGATGTCATAGCGCAGTACACGCCCCCGGCGATCCACCACAAAACTCAGTTCCACCGTGCCTTGCTGACGGCGGCGCTGGGCTCGCTTGGGGTACTGTTTGTGGCGCTCCAGCCAAGCGGCCAGTTCCGCCAGGTAGCGCTCGGTGGCAGCCACTTGCGTAACACCGTTGCGTTCGGCTTCGGCGGCCTCCGCCTCGGCGGCGCGCGAACCGGCCGCTCGGCTCGCTATTTCGGTCGCGTCCGGTACCGGCTGGCTCGACACGGCCGGTACCGAGGCGACCGCATCGGACCGGGGCGATGCTGACGCCTTGGCCGGCAGGGGAGGCGGACGCGCGACCGTGGGCGCTTGCGGTGGTTGCGCCGAGGTCTTTGTGTCGGCCTGCTTGGCCTGGGGAGGCTCAGGTGGTTTGAGCTGCGGCGCTGGCGCGACGGCCGCGGGGGGTGACGGTTCCACAGGGCGTTGCACGGACGGTTCGCGCGACGGCGCAGGCGCCTCTGGTCCGGGCGCGCGTTCGGGCGGCAACAGTGACACCCGCTGCAGTCCCGCCTGGCCGGTCTGCGTATCGCCGATGGCTCGTGGATCGACCTCCGTCAGGCCGATCAACACGGCGAGGTGCATGCCTAATGCGACGGTTCCCGTGATCACCCATTCCCGCCGACTCGCCGCCATCAACGTGACCCGACATGATGCGTGACAAGCTCGATCGCTTGGGGCGCCGATGCCTGCACGGCGGTCATAACCTCAAACAAACGCCCGGCGCCAACCTGTGCATCCGCTTTGATCAACACGCGACCGACTCGGCCTTCGCCGGCCTGCACGCGCAACATCCGGGGCAGGTCAGCAAGGCCGACCTCGGTCTGATCGACCGCCAGGCGCCCACCCACACCCACGTACACCCATGTCGGATCCGCACCGATATCGCCATCAGACGACATGGACTTGGGTACCTCGACGGCAAAAGGTTCAGGCGTCTTGAATGTCCCCGCCAACATGAAAAAGATCAGCAGCAGGAACACCACGTTGATCAACGGAATCAAATGCGCATCCGTCCGATCAGCACGACTTGGCAAAGTAATGCGCATGCGATCAGCCCGCGGTGCGCTGCAGGGCCGCGTCCGTCACGCCGGCCTGGCTCAGCAGATCCAGTATCTCGACGATACGCCGGACCGTTACCTCGGCGTCGGCCCGAACCACGAACCGTGGCCGCGGCCTGTCATGGAGGGCAGCAGAAACCACCCGGCGAACATCACTTTCGGTTAAGGCGATGCCGTCGTAGCGCAACCCACCCGATGAGTCCAACGCGATAATCAATTGAGGAGCGTCATCCACGGCCGTCGACTGCCGGTCACCAGTTGCCGCCAGAGGGAACGACGACCACTCAACAAAACTGGATGCCAGCATGAAGAACAACAACAGAATGAACACCACGTCGATCAAGGGCGTGAGGCTCATCACCGGCCGGCGTGGCTGCCTTGTGGGAATGCGCATGACGTATCAACGGGTCGCCGTCGCGAGCGTGGCTTCGGCAGCATGCGTCGCGCTGACCGGCGGTGCATGCTCTCCGGCGGCACCGGTGAAAAACCGGGTGAGAGCGTCCTCCATAGCCTGCTGGTGACGCTCGGCGCTTCGCTCGAACCCGTGCACGGACGCCACCACCGGAATGGCGACCACCAAGCCCACGGCGGTCGTCAACAATGCCTCCCAGATCCCACCGGAGAGCATCGCTGGATCCACTTGGCTTCCCGCCGAGGCCAATTGTTGGAACGCTTCGATCATGCCGAGCACGGTGCCCAACAGCCCCAGCAGCGGGCTGAGCATGCCGATCACTTCAAGCGTCCGCAGATGGCCACGTAGTGCGCCCAGCTCGATTACCGCGAGGCGCATTGCCTCTTCCCGAACCAGTCCCTCGGTCAAACCGTTGGCCTTCGCACGCATGGCGGCGGCTATCACGCGCTCGACCGGGGATCGGCCTTTTTCCAATACGGTCGACGCTGATGCGCGATCACCCAAACGCCATGCTGACAAGGCCCGATCAACAGCAGCTGCGTGCCCTCCACCTAGCCTCACCTGTTGCGAAACCTTGACGATAATGATCGTCGCGGCGATCACCGACAGCATCATCAGCACCACAACCACGGGGCCGCCTTGCAGCAGCCAGTGCCCCGCATTCGCCAGTAGCTCGGCGTTTCCCGAAACGCCGGTGCCGCCTATCTGCGCCGCAGCAGACATTTCCCCGTTCGACATGGCTTGCCCCTCGTAGGATCGCGTCCTGGTGCTCGACGCGTAGCGCGACGTCAGGTCAGGGCGCTTCTCCTACGTCGTAGAAGAAACAGCCCGCTCACACCAAGATATTAAATACGAACCAAAACAATAATCGTTTGCATTACGATAGTCAACATATCCTGGGCTCAGTTACGGCGAACCACCCCGCGGAACCATTGCACTGGCGGTAAGCAGGACCACCGGACAGCGGACAGCGGACAACGTATCGGTCCTGCGGGCAGCTATCTCAATAAACGATGCACGGGACGACTAGATGTGACTTCTCGGTAGGTTGTTCACTCGGGGCTTATCCGGAGAATTGGAGGTGCGAACCAAAACCAATCTCGGAGGCCCCGAATGAACAACCCTAAAAATGCCCGATTAACCGTCCATGGTCGAGCCCTTCTC
>JASBTJ010000008.1 GCA_030148485.1 Gammaproteobacteria bacterium
CCCGGCCGCCCCCCCCCCACACCCCGGGGCCGGGGGGGCCCCGCCCCCCTGCGGGGGGCGGGGGGCCCCGCGCCCCCCCCCCCGCTTCAGCGGCCCGGCGCGATCGGCCAGACTCAGCCCCAGATTGCGCATCAGCCGCAAAGGCGCGGGTACGTCGCCGAACAGCTCCTTGAACGCGGTCATCGCCTGCTGCATGGCCAGGTTGTCGCCACGACGCGCCCGTTCGTAACGCCGCAACGTGGCCAGGGCACCAGGCGGGCGCCGGGCGACGCGCGCCGCGACAAGCACCTCCGCCAGCGCCGCGGCATCCAATAGACCGAGGTTCACGCCTTGTCCAGCCAGGGGGTGAATCTGGTGGGCGGCATCCCCTACCAAGGCGAAGCCGGCCTGTACATAGCGCTCGGCATGTTGGCGCTGCAAAGGAAAGGCCGCACGGGGACCGGCCAGGGTCAGATTGCCCAGGCGACCTTCGCTGTCCACCGTGAGGGCGGCATCGAATTGCGCGTCGTCCATGCCCAACAGCACCTCGGCGCGGGTCGGACTGGTGGTCCAGACAATGGACACATGCTCCGGCCCCAACGGCAACAGCGCAAGCGGGCCGGCGGGTAGAAAGCGTTGCCAGGCCGTGTCCTGATGAGCGGTGCCGACGTGTACCGTGGCGACCACCGCCTGTTGCTCGTAAGACGCCACCTCAACCGGGATCGCCGCCAGGGTCCGCAAACCCGAAGAGGCGCCGTCCGCCGCCACCAACAAGGCCGCGGCCAGCTCGCTGCCGTCGTCCAGCCGGACGGACCCGCCTTGTTCGGTCATCGTGAAGCCTGTCACCTTGGCCTGACAACGCAAGGTGACACCCAACTGTCCGGCACGCTCCCAAAGCGCCCGCACCACGACCCGGTTCTCGATGACATGGCCCAGACTGGGCTCACCCAGTTCGGCGCTGTCGAAGTGGATTTCACCCCGCCCCCCAGCGTCCCAGACCCGCATGTCCCGGTAGGGCGTGATCCGCAGATCGGCCATGGCCTCCCAGACATCCAGATTGGTGAAGATGCGTTGCGAGGCACGGGTGATGGCCGACACGCGCAGGTCGAACGCCGGCCATTGTTCCGGTGGCGCCGGTGCGCGCGCCTCGATCACGGTGACCGCAAAGCCGTCTTCCGCCAAGGCGCAGGCCAGGGTAAGCCCCACCATACCGGCACCGGCAATGACGATAGGCGCGTTATCGGCCAAGGGGAAGCCCCCGCGCCAACCGCGGCAGTCTGCCGTCCAGACCCATGGCGGCGCGCGCCAGGCGATGCCGGGCACCGGGCAACAGATCGACGGCCAACATGCCCAGATTGCGTCCCAGCTTGAACGGCGGCAACGGGTTGGCAAACAAGCGCGCCAAGCCGTCGGTGGCCAGCGACACCACCTGCTGGTCCCGGCCGCGCCATTGTTCATACCGCGTCAACACGTCCAGATCACCGATATCCAGGTTTGCCGCGACGGCGTCGTCGAGCACGTCCGCCAGCGCCGCCACGTCCCGCAGCCCCAGGTTGAACCCCTGACCGGCGATGGGGTGCAAGGTATGCGCGGCATTGCCGATGATCGCCACCCGCGGCTGCACCGAGCGGGTGGCGCGCACCATCGCCAGCGGGTAGCTGGCTCGCTTCCCGACCCGCAGGAAGCGACCCAGTCGTTGACCGAAGCGCTGCTGGAAACGAGCGATGAAGGTGGCGTCGTCCAACGCCAGCACCGTCTCGAGTTCGGCGTCCGCAACCGTCCAGACCAGCGCGCACCGGTCGTCATTCATGGGCAACAGGGCAACCGGACCGGTGGCGGTGAAGCGTTCGTAGGCGACCTGTTCGTGTGCCCGCTCCGGGGTGATGTTCGCCACTACCGCGCTCTGACCGTATTCCCAACGGCGGACCGGGAAATCGAGCGCCTCGCGGACGAAGGATTTGACGCCGTCGGCAGCCACCAGCAGACGGGCGGTCAGTTGCCGGTCGCCACGACCATCATTGATGGTCAGTCGCGCCGCATCCGGATCACAGCTCACGTCCGTGACCTGTGCCGGTGCCAGTATCGTCAGGTCGGATAGCTTGGGCAGCTCGGCAAGCAGGGTGCGCCCCAGTTCCCGGGCCGTGATCACATAACCAAGCGCCGGCACCCGCTCGTCCCGACAATCGAGCCGGGTAAAACCGAACTGACCACGCTCAGAGACATGGATCTTGTCGATCGGGCCGGCCTGCGGTGCAATCGCGGACCACAACCCCAGGCCCTCGAAGATACGTCGACTGCCATAGGCCAACGCCAGGGCGCGGTCGTCATAGTTCGGCTGGGTATCCGCGGACGGCACCGCCGCTTCCACCAGCGCCATGCGCAAGCCGCGCCCGGATAGGGCGATGGCCAGACTGGCGCCTACCAGACCGCCACCGACAATCACCAGGTCGTAGTCGTGGACAGGTTCACTCATGGGTCGCAATGGTGGTGTGCGCCGCGGTGGTCGTCAACGCCCGCATGACGCGCGTTTGCCGTACCTCAAGGGCGTGCCATCAAGGCCTCGATGTCCGCGACCGCTTTGGGTACGTCGCGGGTGAGCACATCGGGTTCGCCCTTGGTGACCAACACATCGTCCTCGATGCGGATACCGATGCCCTGCCATTTCTTCGCCACGCCACGCACGCCTTTGGGGATGTACAGGCCGGGTTCCACCGTCAGCACCATGCCCGGTTCCAACTCGCGCCAGTGACCGTCGATCTTGTAATCGCCGACATCATGCACATCCAGACCCAGCCAGTGGCCGGTGCGATGCGGATAGAATTTCCTATAGCTCTCGTTCTTGATCAATTGGCTGACCAGTCCTTTGAGCAGGCCGAGCTTCACCAACCCCTTGGTCAACACCTTTACCGCCGCTTGGTGTGGCGCGTTCCAATGGTTCCCGGGGCGTACCTTGTCGATGGCCGCCTGCTGCGCATCCAGGACCAGTTGATACAGCAGCCGCTGCGGCTCGCTGAATTCGCCGTTGGCAGGGAAGGTCCGGGTGATGTCGGAGGCATAGCAATGCAGCTCGCAACCGGCGTCCACCAATACCAGATCGCCGTCGTTGATCACGGCATTGTTGTCGATATAGTGAAGCACGCAACCGTTGTTGCCGGCACCGACGATGGCCGGATAGGCCGACTGGCGCGCACCGCGCATGGCGCACTCGTGATTGAACTCGGCCTCCAACTGGTATTCCGCCATACCCGGCTTGCAGACCTTCATCAAACGCTTGTGCGCAGCCGCGGAGATCTTTGCCGCGCGGCGCATGGTGGCGATCTCCGTACGGCTTTTGTACAGACGCATGTCGTGCAGATAGTGATCCAGCGCGACAAACTCCACCGGTCCACTGATGCCGGCCCGCGACTGGGCGCGTACCTGGCCAACCCATTCGGACATGTGTTGGTCCAGACCGTGGTCGCAACCCATGGCGTAGAACACCCGCTCGGACGACTCGAGCATATGCGGCAGGATCTCGTCCAGATCCGCGATGGGAAAGGCGTCGTCCGCGCCATGGATATCCACAGCGCCCTCCTGACCGGCCATGGGACCGTCCCACTGCTCCTTGCGGGGATCGCGCTCACGACAGAACAACACGTACTCGCCTTGCGGCCGGCCGGGGATCAACACCGCCACGGCCTCGGGCTCGGGAAAGCCGGTTAGATAGAAAAAGTCGCTATCCGGTCGATAGGGGTGGTGCACGTCGCGGTTGCGTACCGCCTCCGGCGCAGTCGGCAGGATGGCGATGCTGTTCGGACCCATCATCTGCATCAGCTGGCGACGACGACGTTTGAACTCGTTATTGTTCATTGCGTGACCCTGTTATCAATCCTGAGCAGCCAGGCAATCCTGGCGCACGGTCAGTGCGGCGATCTTCAGATATTCCTCGACCTCGGCCAGCGCGGCGGCTTCCTCCTCGCCGCCGGCCACCGCGGTCACGTCGAGCTTGCTGATCTCGCTCATGTCCTGAAGCGCTTCCCGGCCTTCTTCGGATAACACGCTCTGAAGCTGGGGTGCCGCCACCCCGACCCCGTAAAGGAATCCCTGGCACCAGTCGCGCAGGCCGCCCGCGTAGCCGGGCAGATCGTCCTCATCCGGCAGGCACAGGTCGAAACCGTAGGCCTCCTCATCCCGCAGCTGTACGGCGCTCTGCGCCAGCAGATTGTCGGTGGTCGCGCGACACTCCTGCACCAACACATCATCCATATCGCATTCGCTGTACAAGGCCTGATGCCAGTCGCCCTGCAGGTCGTCCGCCAAAGCGCAAAGCAGGCCGCACGCCACCCCGTGCACCTCCGAGGCACTCATGGGGACACCAGCGCGCTGCAACTGCTGCGACAAATGATCTGCATCACAAATAGGTTGGTCGGTCACGGGCGGGCTCTCTTTGCCGGAACGGCGCTGACGACGGCGGGAAGTGGGCAAATGTTAGCACGAGGGCACGCCGTTGACCCCCGTGTGGGCGGGCTCTATAGTCGCGCCATGGGCACTGCCGATCCTCAGGGAATCTCTGAACAGGACCTTCACGCACTGGAGGTGCGGGTGGAGGAACTCATTCGTGCCTGCCAGCATCTGAAGAACGAGAACCGCTCCCTACGCGCGCGCGAGGAAACGCTGCTCGCCGAGCGGGCCGGGCTGATCGAAAAGAACGAATCGGCCCGCGACCGCGTGGAAGCCATGATCAATCGCCTCAAGTCCCTCGAGGCCAGTGCCCAGTGACCGACACCAAGGCCATCGCCATCCGTCTGCTCGACAAGGAATATCGCATCGGCTGCCCCGAAGGCGAGGAGGAACAACTGCTCGCCACCGGCCGTTTCCTGGATAAGCGCATGAAGGAGATCCGCACCAGCGGCAAGGTGATCGGCACCGAGCGTATCGCAGTGATGGCCGCGCTGAATCTGGCCCACGAGCTCCTCACCAGCCAGCAACACCAGGGCGAGCACGCCGATGCCGCCGCGCAAAGGGTGCGCGGGCTGCGCGACAAGATCGAAGCCGCACTCAACGAAAGCGCGCAGCTCGACCTGTAACCGGCACTGGCAACGCGGCCGGTTTGGCGCTAGCCTGTAGTTGTGGCATCCCCTGCGGTGTTCGATAGCCGCGTCGGACATACCCCTTGAGCCTATGAGCAATACCCCCGGGGGCTGTTCGGTTGGTGTTGTGTGCATGTCCGCCGCGTAGCGGAAAGCCTGATACGCCGCCCTGAGTCCCCACTTGAACCCTCGGTTCAAGGACCCACGACACGGAACGGCACAGGTGGGGGATGCCACCCTTTCACTGAACCCTTCACCATGACCGATCGCAACGCCCTGCGCCGTAAGATCCGCCAGCAACGCGCGTCGCTATCCCGTAACCAGCTCGCCCACGCCAGTCTCAAGGCGGGGCAACGCATGACACGACTCGACGGTTATCGTCGCGCCAAGCGCATCGCTGCGTACATCGCGCACGGCGGCGAACTCGACCCCTTGCCGACACTGTTGCACGCGGCACGTCACGGCAAACAATGTTATCTACCTGTGCTGCATCCGTTCCTTACCGGGCGTATGTGGTTCCTGCGTTGGCAACCGGGCGACACGTTGGTGCCCAACCGCTTCGGCATTCCGGAACCCGTCGCACAGAAGACCCAACGGCTGCCGCCATGGATGATCGACTGGGCGATTGTGCCATTGGTGGCATTCGATCACGCCTGTAATCGCATGGGCATGGGCATGGGGTTTTACGACCGGACCTTTGCTTTTCGGCGTTGGCGAAAACGCTGGAAACGCCCTGTTTTATGCGGTTTCGCGCATCACTTTCAACAAACCAAGCGGTTACAGGTCAATCGTTGGGATGTGCCGATGGACATCGTCGTCACTGATCGTGATGTGCTTTGAATCACCTGTTCACCACCATCTCGGTCGACAGCTACGTCACGTCTTACCCAATCATTCGAAAGTCGCTACTAAAGTTTGCGCAAAACAAACCGAACAGATACGGCGACTTAACTAGTTTTTTTGAAAGACTTGTTTATACTCGGGTTTGACACTAGCACTCATATGTGGAGGGGAGGTCATGGCAGTCAAGAAAGCCGCGAAGAAAAAGGCATCGGCAAAGAAGAAGGCCGTCGCCAAGAAGTCCGCCGTACGCAAGAAGAAGGTCACCGCTAAAAAGGTTGCTACCAAGAAAAAGGCAGCACCCAAGAAAAAGGCCGCCGCTAAGAAAAAAGCCGCGCCTAAAAAGAAGGCCGCTGCCAAGAAAAAGAAGGTGGCTGCCAAGAAGAAGGCAGCACCAAAGAAAAAGGCCGCTGCCAAGAAAAAGAAGGTAGCCGCCAAGAAGAAGGCAGCACCAAAGAAAAAGGCCGCTGCCAAGAAAAAGAAGGTAGCCGCCAAGAAGAAGGCAGCGCCCAAGAAAAAGGCCGCTGCCAAGAAAAAGAAGGTAGCCGCCAAGAAGAAAAAGGCAGCACCCAAGAAGAAGGCCGCCGCACGCCCGCGCAAGGTAACTCCGCGCAAGAAAGTGGCACGCAAGAAGAAGTAGCGAGCACTGCTTCGCGAAAGAAAAAGGCCCGGCGATGCCGGGCCTTTTTCGTCAGTTGCCGTCACCTGCGGAGGCGAACAAGCGGTATGCGGGATTTTCGGTTTCTTCCGAATACGCATAACCGTGCTGGGCCAGGAACCGGGTGAACTCACCCACCTCCGGGTTGGTCAGCTGCAAGCCGACCAGCACGCGACCATATGCCGCCCCATGATTGCGGTAGTGGAACAGGCTGATGTTCCAACCGCGGCTCAAACCCTTTAGAAACTCCAGCAACGCACCTGGACGCTCGGGAAACTCAAAGCGAAACAACCGTTCGTCGGCGACTCCCGGTGCGTGCCCCCCGACCATATAGCGAATGTGCAGCTTCGCTGTTTCATTGTCGGTCAGGTCCACCACGGGATAACCCTTGCCGGCAAGGCGCTCACGCAAGCCCGTCCGTTCGTTCGGCTCCTGCAGTTCCACGCCGCAAAACACCTGTGCAGCCCGGCTATCGGCATACCGATAGTTGAACTCGGTGATACTGCGCCGCCCAAGTTGCTTGCAGAAGCTCAGAAAGCTTCCCGGGCGCTCCGGGATCTCGACGGCGAACAATGCTTCACGTTGCTCACCCAGATCCGCGCGCTCGCTGATATGCCGCAGCCGGTCAAAGTTCACATTGGCGCCGCTGACGATGGCCACCAGGTTCTTTCCTATGCTGCCATGCTCGGCGACATAACGCTTCACCCCGGCTACCGCCAACGCACCGGCCGGCTCGGCGACACTGCGGGTGTCGTCATACACGTCCTTGATGGCCGCGCAGATTTCATCGGTGGACACCAGCAACACCTCGTCGACCAGTTTGCGTGCCACCCGAAAGGTCTCTTTTCCGATCTGCCGTACCGCAACGCCATCCGCGAACAAGCCGACCTGCTTGAGCGACACCCGACGTCCGGCGGCGATCGCCCGCTCCAGGGTCGGCGCGTCATGCGGCTCCACCCCGATCACATTGATCTCGGGGCGCACATGTTTCACATAGGCAGCGATACCGGCGATCAGGCCACCGCCCCCAACCGGGACGAAGATCGCTTCGATGGGATCCGACAGTTGGCGCAGGATCTCCATAGCCACCGTGCCTTGGCCGGCGATCACATCCGGATCGTCGAAGGGGTGGATGAACACCAATCCGTGCTTCTCGACCAGTCCGCAAGCATGGGCATAGGCGTCGTCATAGGAGTCGCCGTGCAGTACCGCCTTGGCGCCCAGGTGGCGGACGCTTTGTACCTTTATACGCGGCGTGGTCTTGGGCATCACGATGGTCGCCGCTACGCCCAGGCGCTGTCCCGCCAGCGCGACGCCCTGGGCGTGATTGCCCGCGGAAGCGGCAATCACCCCGTGGGACTTTTGCTCGTCGCTCAGATGGAAGATCTTGTTGTAGGCGCCACGCAGCTTGAACGAAAACACCGACTGGGTGTCTTCCCGCTTGAGCCATACGGTATTGTCGAGGCGATCACTGAGGCGCCCGGCGGGCTCCAGGGCGGACTCACGGGCAACGTCGTAGACGCGCGCGCGCAAAATGCGTTCGAGATATCGGCTGGGCATGAGATCGGTTTCCGGAATGTCCGGCGATTAACGCCCGGCGCAGGGGCCGCTGTCAACGGCGCTCCGTGGTCAACGTCTGCCGATGATGGTAACGTCGCGCCTTCGCCTTTTCACCGGGGCGCCGCATTGGTCGGCAAGCCCACCCTTCGATGGAGCGTCAGCATGAGCATGACCCAGGACGAAATGAAACGACTGGCCGCCAAGGCCGCCCTCGACTACCTGCCGGACGGCGGCGTCATCGGCGTCGGCACCGGCTCGACGGTGAATCACTTCATCGATCTGCTCGCGCCGCTCAAGGGGCGTTTCGAAGGCGCCGTTTCCAGTTCCGAGGCATCCACCGAGCGCCTCAAGGCCATCGGCATGCAGGTGATCGACCTCAATGCAGCCGGCGAGTTGGAGGTCTACGTGGACGGCGCCGACGAGTCCAACAAACACTTCCATCTGATCAAGGGCGGCGGCGGCGCACTGACCCGGGAAAAGATCATCGCCGGTGCCAGCAAGAAGTTCGTCTGCATTGCCGACGAAACCAAGCTGGTGGACGTGCTGGGCAAGTTCCCCCTGCCCGTCGAGGTGATTCCGATGGCGCGCAGCTTTGTCGCCCGCGAACTGACCAAGTTGGGCGGCACCCCGGTGTGGCGGGAAAACTTCGTCACCGACAATGGCAACCTGATCCTGGACGTGCAGAACCTGGAGATCATGGAACCGGTCAAGCTCGAAGACCGCATCAACCAGATCCCCGGTGTCGTCACCGTGGGCATCTTCGGTCACCGACCGGCGGACGTGCTGATTCTGGGGACGCCAAACGGCCCACGGATTCTCGAGTGACACCTAGCTAGGGAAGCTCTGATTGAATCCCTCAAATAAGGCAAAATCAATTCACTCGTGTGCCACAGAAAGATCGACCGGATGAAGCAACAAAGTTTCGCCTCACTGAGCTACGCGGCAAAGAAGCGCAAGACCCGCAAAGAGCTT
>JASBTJ010000023.1 GCA_030148485.1 Gammaproteobacteria bacterium
TTCAGCGTGCAGGCCTGAAAAATAACCTGCGGGGCGATGATAACGATGCTGGAACCGATTCAATCAGAGGTTCCCTAAGGAGCCTCTGAAAAATTCAGAGGTTCCGCGGCACAGGGAGGTGCCGCCAAAATCGGTCACGGCGTGTGACTGATTTTGCAGCAAGCTGCAAACCCCGTTTGCAGCGTAGCGTGCGCTGAGAAGTCCAGGATGGACTTATTCAGTGCTTTCTTAGGGGCCGGCACGGACGGTGCCACGGTCCACGACCACGGCACTGACGGTGCGTCCCGATGCCAGGTTCTTGACCCGGATCTGGTCGCCACGCCCCCCGTGGCGCAGGGCCTTGCCGGCCACGCTGACCTCGATGCCCCCGGCGCGTGACAGAATCATCACCCGGCTGCCGCGCTCCACCAGGCGGTCCGCGGCCACCATGGAAGCGGTCAAGATCGCGTTCGCACGGACGTGCCGCTTGAGCCGTTGGCCGACCAAGCCATTGGTGTCGAGAAAGTATTGGCCGCGCAGCTTGGCCAGGTCCGCCTGGCGCAGGAACAAGTCACCGGCGGCAAGGGTGTCGCCCCGTCGCACCGGGCGGGCAAGCGCAACCACCTCGGCTGGCAGGCTGATCTTGACCGGTACGAACAAGCGCCACGGCCGACTGCCTTCGCAGGCGACGCCCACCACCGTGCTGCCGGCTTTCAGGCCACTCGGTGATTCGAAGGCCCCTAGTGGCTCGTCGCACCGGGCCAGCCGTAAGCGGGGGTCCAGTCGGCCCGGTCGTACCGTCGGGGGGACGGGGAAGCGGTCGCCCGCCTCCGCGGCATAGTCCACGGCAGTCGCTTCGATGTCCGCCAAGGGGTGTGCTTCACGTGGCGATTGACTCCAGGCGAGCGGGGATGCCAGCAAGGCGACCAGCCATGCCAGCGCTTGGTGTGACGGATATTTGACGAATGGATATCGCATGAATACCAAGCAGCAAGTCCCGTGCCGACCTTTGCGCGGCGGGTTTTCTAAAGGCGAAGGTCGGTGCGCCGCTACAGCCTGCACGACCCTCATTCCACGCGAAACCAGGACTTTTCATGGCGGGCATTCTTGACGGAGTAAATCAGCGCACCCAGTTGGCCGGGCACAACCGGTTGGAGTTGTTGCTGTTTCGGCTCAATGGACGGCAGCGTTTCGGCATCAATGTCTTCAAAGTGCAGGAAGTGATGCAATGCCCGAAACTGACCCAGTTGCCGGATTCGCATCCCAGCGTCATCGGGGTGGCGAACCTGCGCGGCAAGACCATCGGCATTGTCGATCTTTCCAAGGCGCTGGGTGGTCGGGGCTTTCCCGACCCGCAGGAGCGCTTTGTGGTGATCTCCGAATACAACCGCCAAGTGCAGGGCTTTCTGGTTGGCGGTGTGGAGCGCATCGTCAACCTCAATTGGGAAGGCGTGTTGCCGCCGCCCAAGGGCACCGGCCGCCACAGTTATATGACCGCGGTCTGTCATGTGGATGACGAGCTGGTGGAGATCGTCGACGTCGAGAAAGTGATGTTCGAGGTCATGGGCGACATCGAAGAGCTGGACCCGAGCGTCACCGAGGCGTATGTGCTGGACACCCAGCAACACGCGCTGGTGGTGGACGATTCGTCGGTTGCGCGCTCCCAGGTGGCCGGCGTGCTGGAACAATTGGGCGTGTCCTGCACCTTGTGCAGCAACGGTGACGAGGCCTACCGGACCTTGGAGGCCTGGGCCGAGGAGGGCAAGGATCTGAGCAACTGGTTGGCCTTCGTGTTGTCCGATGTGGAAATGCCGAAGATGGACGGCTATTCCCTGACCACTAAGATCCGCGCCAATCCGGCGATGACCGACCTGCACGTGATTCTGCATACCTCGCTCAGCGGGGTGTTCAATGAACAGATGGTGCGCAAGGTCGGCGCCGATCGTTTTATCGCCAAGTGGGACCCCAATCTGCTGGCGCAGGTGGTGCAGGAACAGGTGCAGCGGCACGCTGAGACCATCGGGTGACACAGAATGCCGCAGAAAACACGGGGGGCGCTGGTTTGAGACCCACCATGACGGCCGAGGAGTACTCGGCGATCCACGATTTTCTCGAACAGCATTGCGGTATCCGGCTCGGCGCAGGCAAGGAATACCTGGTCAGCAGTCGTCTGGGGCGGTTGCTGACGGACAACGGGCTGTCCAGTTACACGGAGCTGTTGCAAAAGCTGAGCGGTTTTTCCGGCCGGCAGCTGCAGACCGCCGTGGTCGACGCCATGACCACCAACGAGACCTTCTGGTTTCGGGATCCGGCGCACTTTCGGGTGTTGGCCGAGCACATTCTGCCCGACCACAAAAGCCCGAGTTTTCGGGTCTGGTCGGCGGCCGCATCCACAGGGCAGGAGGCCTACAACATTGCCATGACCATTGGAGAGGCCCGTCGTCAGGGCAGGTTGGCGGGGTCCTGCCGGCACGAGATCGTCGGTACCGATATCTGTACCGGGGCATTGTCCCAGGCGCGAGAGGCGCGTTACTGCGGGCTTTCCGCCGGTCGCGGTATGAGCGAGGAACAGAAGCGTCGCTTCTTTCGGGCCGACGGCGATTGTCTTGAAGTGGCCCCCGATTACCGGAAAAACGTCAGTTTCCGAGAATTCAATCTCACCAAGCCGTTCGACTCCCTGGGGAAGTTCGATGTGGTGTTCTGTCGCAACGTCCTCATCTATTTTTCCGCTGAGCGCAAGGCCGACATCATCAAGCGCATCGCGCGGCAGTTGAACCCGGGTGGTTTTCTGTTTCTCGGTTCCACCGAATCCCTCAATGGCCATACCGATCTGTTCGAAATGGTCAGCCTGCACGGCGGTCTGGGTTACCGCCGACGCTGAACCACCCTTGCCGCCGAGGCGGCAAGGGTTTGCCGCGACCGGCCGAGCGAAATTTCTGTAAATCCCTGTTTATAAAGCGATTCAAGACTTGGCATAAAGTCTGCTCCTGATCTTGCAACACCACCGTTGCAGACGGAGATCGCATGAAACTGGATGACGCCTTCGGCATTCACGAGCAGGCACTGAAGTTGCGCAGTCAGCGTAGTGAACTGCTGGCGGGCAATCTGGCCAACGCCGACACGCCGGGCTTCAAGGCCCGGGATTTCGATTTTGCCCAGGTACTGCAGGGTCAGGTCGCCCAGGGCAGCGAACTGCGCACCACCAACAGCCGCCACATCGCCACCGCCACCGCCACCGCCACCGCCACCGGTGGCCCGGTGCCCGCCGGCGCTTTGGGCTATCGCATTCCGCTGCAACCGTCCGTGGACGGCAACACCGTGAACGTCGAACAGGAGCAGATGGCATTCAGTCGCAATGCCATGGAGTACCAGGCCAGCCTGGAATTTCTCAACGGCCGCATCAAGGGCCTACTGTCGGCGATTCGGGGTGATTGATCATGTCTAGCATGCGCATCTTCGACATCGTCGGTTCCGGCATGAGCGCGCAAAACCTGCGCCTTAATCTAGTCGCCAGCAACCTGGCAAACGTCGACGCGGTTTCCAGCAGTATCGATCAGACCTACCGCAGCCGCCAGCCCGTGTTCCAGGCGATCCTGGATCAGGCCAACCCGCAGGCCCCGGCCCAGGGCGTACGCATGGCCGGGGTGGTGGAAAGCCAGGCCCCACTGAACCGTGAATATTCCCCCGGCCATCCCATGGCAGACGCGGACGGCAATATCTACAAGCCCAACGTCAATCCCGTCGAGGAAATGGCCAACATGATTTCCGCGTCCCGCGCCTATCAATCCAATGTGGATGTGGCCAATGCCGCACGGCAGATGATGGCCGCCACTCTCAACATCGGGAAGTAATCCGCCATGAGCATCGATGCCACTCAAAACGCCTATGCCGCACTCGGCCTGGCAGCCCCGGAGGCCAAGGGGCCGACCTCCCAGGATGCCGCGTCACTGGGATTGGACACCTTTTTGAAATTGATGGTGACCCAGCTGAACAACCAGGATCCGTCCAATCCGGTGGACAACGGGCAATTTCTTGGCCAGATCGCACAGTTCGGTACGGTGTCCGGGCTCGATCAGCTGAACGCCAAATTTTCCGATCTGTCGTCGACCCTGACCTCCGGGCAGGCCTTGCAGGCCGGTTCGCTGGTGGGCAGGCAGGTGCTGGCGCCGATCGAGACCGGGCGCCTGACCAGCGGCGGGAGCCTGCGTGGGCAGGCGGAACTGGATGCCAGCGCCCGCGACGTGGTGGTCAGCATCACCGATCAGGCCGGCCAACTGGTCAAGGAGATGCGTCTGGGTCCGCAGCAGTCCGGCACCGTCGCGTTCAACTGGGACGGCACCACGGACCTGGGTGGTTATGCGGCCCCCGGGCTGTATGACGTGCGGGTGAATGCCCAGCGCGGCGACGCCAGCGAGGCATTGCAAACCCAACTTTTCGCCGACGTCGAGAGCGTCAGCCTCGGCGCGAACAACACCGACCTCATCCTGAACCTGCAGGGTCTCGGTTCCATTGGCTTCAAGCAAGTCACCCAGATTTATTGATCGGAGCAGCCAATCATGTCATTTCAAATCGCCCTGAGCGGATTGAACGCCGCCAGCACCGACCTCGAGGTCACCGGTAACAACATCGCCAACTCCAGCACCAACGGGTTCAAGGAATCCCGTGCGGAATACGCCGACGTGTACGCCTCCTCGCTGCAGGACTTGAGCAGCAATTCGTCCGGTCGCGGCGTCAAGGTGTCCCGGGTGGCGCAACAGTTCTCCCAGGGATCGGTGGACTTCACCTCCAACAATCTGGACCTGGCGGTCAACGGCGAAGGGTTCTTCGTGTTGGAGGACAAGAACGGTTCGCTCAAGTACACCCGCGCCGGGGCCTACAGCGCGGATCGAAACGGTAACGTGGTCAACGCTGCCGGCGACAAGCTGCAGGTGTATCCGGCGGTAACCGGTCCCGGCGGCAGCACGGCGTTCACCACCGGGGTGTTGCAGGACCTGCAGTTGCCGCTGGTCAGCAATGCGCCATCCGCCACCGCTAACGTCGAGGCCTCGTTGAACCTGAACGCAAACGACACGCAGCCGCTGGTGGCCTTCAACCCCTCTGCACCGGACCCCGCCAGCTACAACTATTCCACGTCGCTGACCGTGTACGACTCGCAAGGCTCGACCCATACCGCCACCATGTACTTCGTCAAGACCGCGACCCCGAATCAATGGGACGCGTACTTCAACGTTGATGGCACCAACGTGACGGCCGGCGGTAGCCCGTCCACGACACTCACCTTTGACACGTCCGGCGCCTTGACCTCTCCCGCTGGCGGCAACATCACCCTGGATCCGTTCACGCCTGCTGGTGGCGTCGCGCCGATGAATCTCACCTGGGACCTGGGCGGCAGCACGCAGTTCGGCGCCGGCTTCGCGGTGAACGACCTGGATCAGAACGGTTTCGCCACCGGTCGCTTGAACGGCGTGGACATCAACGATGAAGGTGTGGTGTTCGCCCGTTACACCAACGGCGAGTCGACGGTGATGGGCAAGGTGGCGCTGGCCGGCTTCAACAATCCGCAGGGGCTGCGTCCCATCGGGCAGTCGAACTGGGTGGAGACCTTTTCCTCCGGCACCGTGCGCTTTGGCGAGGCGGGTACCGGCAACCTCGGTCTGATGCAGTCCGGTGCCTTGGAATCGTCCAACGTGGATATTGCGACCGAGCTGGTGGATCTGATCATCGCGCAGCGCAACTTCCAGGCGAACGCAAAGGTGATCAGTACGGCAGACCAAGTGACTCAAGCGGTCATCAATATCCGCTGATCCTCTTAACAGGTATTTCCCATGATCGACCGCATGCTCTATGTCGCCATGAGCGGGGCCAAGGAGACCATGATCTCCCAGGCCAACGCCAGCCATAACCTGGCCAACGCCAGCACCCCGGGCTTTCTTGCCGACTTGAACCAGTTCCGCTCGATGCCGGTGTTCGGCGCCGGTCACCCTACCCGGGTTTACGCATTGGATGAGCAACCGTCCGCCGATTTCAATCAAGGTTCCCTGATCCAGACCGGCCGCGACCTGGACGTGGCGGTCAGAGGCGAAGGTTGGATCGCCGTGCAGGCGCGTGACGGCAGCGAGGCCTATACCCGTCGCGGCGATCTGGTGGTCGACGAGAACGGCATGCTCACCACCGGCAACGGCTTGCCGGTGATCGGCAACGGCGGGCCCGTGGCGCTGCCGCCGGCCAGCAAGATCGACATCGGCATTGACGGCACCATCTCGGTGCTGCCCACCGGGCAGCAACTCAACGAACTGGCGGTGGTGGACCGGATCAAGCTGGTGAATCCGCCTGTCGAGCAGTTGAGCAAAGGCCCGGACGGTCTGATGCGTTATCAGGGTGGCGTAGCAGAAGCCGATGCCAATCAACGACTTGTATCAGGTTCGCTGGAATCGTCCAACGTCAATGTCGTGAACGAGATGGTGGACATGATCGAACTGGCCCGGCGCTTCGAGATGCAGGTGAAGATGATGAAGACCGCCGAAGAGAACGCCAGCGCGTCCGCCAGTCTGCTGCGTCCCGTGTAACTGGCACGCGCGTTGCTCTGAGTTTCCATAACGACTGAATACCGGCACCTGGCCGGCAACCGAATCAGCAAGAGAACACGCCTATGTATCCCGCACTCTGGATTGCCAAGACCGGCCTGGATGCCCAGCAGCAACGCATGGCCGTGACGGCCAACAACATGGCCAACGTCAGCACCGTCGGTTTCAAGCGCGATCGCATGGTGTTCGAGGATCTGATCTACCAGAAGGTGCGCCAAAGCGGGGCCAGTTCCTCGGAGGCAACGCAACTGCCGTCCGGTCTGTCGTACGGTACCGGCGTGCGTCCGGTGCAGACGCAAAAGCTGCACACCCAGGGCAACCTGGTACAGACCAACAACAGCTATGATCTGGCGATCCAGGGCGATGGCTTCTTTCAGGTCCAACATCCGGACGGTACCACCGTATACACCCGGGACGGCGAGTTTTCCCTGGATGCCAACGGCCAGTTGGTGACCGCCAACGGATTCCTGCTGGAGCCGACCATCAGCGTCCCGCAGGACGCAGTCAGCGTCACGGTGGGCAGCGACGGTGTGGTCAGCGCGTTGACCGCGGGCGCCAGCACGCCCACCAATATCGGTCAGGTGACCTTGGCGCAGTTCATCAATCCCACCGGCCTGGAAGCGGTCGGTGACAACCTGTACCGCGAAACGGCGTCCAGTAGTGTGCCGCAGAACGACCTGCCGGGGCAGAACGGCATGGGGAGTTTGATTCAGGGTTCCCTGGAGTCGTCCAACGTCAACGTGGTGGAAGAGTTGGTGAACATGATCGAGACCCAGCGTGCCTACGAGATGAACTCGAAGGCCATCGCCACCACCGACGAAATGCTCAGCTACGTGAACAACCAGCTTTGATCGGGTAACTGGATCATGAACGTCACCCAGCCCATCGTCGTCGCGGTTCTCGCCTTGCTGATTGTCGGCTGCCAAAGCACGCCGACCCGTGACCCGGCATTTGCCGCGGTCACGCCGCCGATGCCGCCGGCGGCACCACAGGGCAATGGCGCCATCTATCAGGCGGGTTTCGAGCAAAGCTGGTTCGAGAACAATACCGCCAGGCGGGTCGGCGACATGCTGACCGTGCGTCTGGTGGAACAAACCGACGGCAGCGCGACCAACGCCAGCTCGGTAAGCAAGTCGACCTCGACGTCGATCAGCAACCCGACCTTGCTGGGTATGAATCCGACGTTTGCCTTGCAGGGCGTGAACGGCAACGGCTCGGCCAATCTGTCCGCCACGCTGGATTCGTCACACAGTTTCTCCGGTAACGGCGATCAGGCGCAGAGCAATGCGCTGACCGGCTCGATCTCGGTCATGGTCACCGAGGTGTTGCCCAACGGGTATCTGCGTGTGCAGGGCGAGAAGCGTATCGGTATGAACGCCGGTAACGAGTATGTCCGCCTGTCCGGCATCGTGCGGCCTGCGGACATCGATAGCGGCAACGGGATCAACTCGACCCAGATCGCCGACGCCACCTTGATCTACAAAGGCGACGGTCAAGTGGCCAGCGCCAGTGTGATGGGCTGGTTGGCCAAGTTCTTCATTTCATCCTTGATGCCGTTCTGACCGGAGCCTGCCATGAAACACCTGTTGTTGATGCTCAGTCTGACGTTGCTTTCACCGATCGTTGCGGGTGAGCGCATCAAGGATCTGGTCAGCATCCAGGGTGTTCGCTCCAACCCGTTGTTGGGTTACGGCCTGGTGGTGGGTCTGGACGGCAGCGGCGACAAGGTGAATTCGTCGCGGTTTACCGAGCAGAGCCTGCGCAACATGCTGACCCGTCTGGGTATTCCGGTACCTGCCGGGATCAAGTTGAACCCGAAGAATGTGGCCGCGGTTACCGTGCATGCGGAACTGCCTGCGTTCGCCAAGCCCTGCCAGCGTCTGGACGTGACCGTCTCCTCCATTGGAGACGCCAAGAGCCTGCGCGGCGGCAGCTTGTTGATGACCCCGCTGAAAGGCATCGACGGCAAGGTGTACGCGTTCGCCCAGGGCAATACCGTGGTCGGCGGGCTTGCCGCAGAAGGCGGCGATGGTTCGCGCATCACCGTCAATATTCCCAGTGCCGGTCGTATTCCCGGCGGCGGTACCGTTGAGCGCGCGGTGGCGAACCCCTTCGCCAGCGAGCGGGTGCTGACCCTGAATCTGCATGCCAGCGATTTCACCACCGCGCAGCGTGTCGCCGATGCGGTGAATCAGGCCATCGGCGGTAGCGCGGCTCGCCCGATGGATGCGACCTCGGTGCAGGTGACCGTGCCGCGCGATATCGCACAGCGGGTCGCCTTCGTGTCCATGGTCGAGAATCTGACGGTTCATCCGGCTGAAGCCACGGCGCGCGTAATCGTCAACTCGCGCACCGGTACCGTGGTCATAAACAGTGCTGTGCGGGTTTCGCCTGCCGCCGTGTCCCACGGTAGCCTGACGGTGACCATCAGTGAGAATCCGGCGGTTTCACAGCCCAATGCGCTGGCGGGTGGTAACACCGTGGTGGTCCCGCAATCGAATGTGGCGGTGGATCAGGCCGGCAGTCGTATGTTCAAGTTCGCGCCCGGTGTCAGTCTTGACGAAGTGGTTCGCGCGGTGAACCAGGTCGGCGCCGCGCCCAGTGACCTGGTAGCTATTCTCGAAGCGCTCAAGCAGGCCGGCGCGCTCAAGGCTCAGTTGATGGTGATCTGATGCTGGGCGCCAATACCGCTTCCGTCACTGATTTCGGCACACTGGCCAAACTGCGCGCCGATGCCCGTGGTGCCAAAGATAAAGATGCCAACATCGCAGCGGTTGCCGAGCAATTCGAGTCCTTGTTCATTCATATGGTCGTCAAGCAGATGCGCCAGACCAGTTTCGGTGATGGGCTGTTCGATTCCAAACAGAGCCAGATGTATCGCGACATCTACGATCAGCAGATCAGCAGCGATTTGGCGCAGAACGGCGGTCTGGGGCTGGCCGCATCCATCGAACGGCAACTGGGCGGCAAGCCGTTGATCCCCGAGTTGGCCCGTGGGCATGCCGATTACGCGGCAGCACCGACACGACGTGCCCCCGCGATGGATAACGCACCGGTATTGAACCCGGCAACGCGCGCAGACGCGGCCCCTTTTGCCGGGCCGACGGATTTCATTGAACGTATGCGCCCCCATGCGGAGGCAGCCGCCGATCGCCTGGGCGTGCCCGCCGAGGCGTTGCTTGCCCAGGCCGCGCTGGAGTCCGGTTGGGGCAAGGCATCGATGCCAGCGCGCAACGGCAGTCAGAGCCACAATCTGTTCGGCATCAAGGCCGACGGGCGTTGGAATGGGGAGCGTGCCAGTGTCCGGACGCTGGAATACCAGCAGGGCGTTGCGGTGCGGACCCGCGCGGACTTCCGGGCCTACGACAGCTACGCGGACAGCTTCCAAGACTATGTCGACTTCATTCACGGCAACCCGCGTTACCGCCAGGCGTTGCAGGTGGTGGATGACCCGCAAGCCTATTTCCGCGCCTTGCAGGATGCCGGGTACGCCACCGACCCGGACTATGCAAGCAAGGTGTTGAGCATCCTGCAACGTCCTGAGTTGCAGGGCGACTTTTCCCCGGCGGCGCCGGTCAAGGGTGTGTGAGGAGTAATCCGCCATGCCAAACATCTTCAACATCGGCGTATCCGGTCTGACGACGTTCCAGACCCGGCTGGCGACCACCGGCAACAACATTGCCAATGTGAACACCGAGGGCTACAGCCGTCAGCAGGTGGACCTGTCCGCCTTGCCGTCGCAGTACAGCAGCATCGGTTATATCGGTTCCGGCGTGCAGGTCGAGAACATCCGTCGCAGCTATGACGATTTCGTCTCCGGCCGTTTACGCACCGCGCAGTCGGCGGCGGAAGAGGGCAAGTATCTCTACAGCCGAGCGGTCCAGGTGGACAACGTCATCGCCGATCCGGCGGCGGGTCTGAGTACGGTACTCAGCGACTTTTTTGCCGCAGTGAACGACGTCGCGGACGATCCGACCTCGGTGCCCGCGCGGGATGTGCTGCTTAACCAGGGTGAAGTGCTGGTCAGCCGGTTCCGCAGCATGGACGAGTATTTTAATCAGTTGCGCGCCCAGGCGAACACCGACATGGTCAGCTTCGCCAGCGAGATGAACCGGTTGTCGACCTCCATCGCGGAACTGAACGACCGTATCCAGTCCAGCGGTACCACCAATGGTCAGGCCGCGCCGAACGATCTGCTCGATCAGCGGGACCGCTTGATCGACGAAATGAGCAAGTACTCGAACATCAACACCGTGAAGCAAACCGACGGTCATGTGAATGTGTTCTTCGGCAACGGTCAGGCGTTGGTATTGGGTGCCCGTGTCAACACCCTGGAGGTCGCGAACAGCCCGCTTACCTCGGATCAGCGCAATCTGTTTCTGCGCAGCGCCGATGGCAGCAAGGAAGACGTGACCGACCTGATCAACGGCGGCCGCATGGGCGGGCTGGTGCGCTTCCAGCAAGAGGTGCTGGACCCGGCACAGAACTCGCTTGGCTTGGTGGCCGTGGGCATGGCGCGTTTCTTCAACGAGGAACACAACACCGGTACGGACTTAGACGGCCAGTTGGGGAACAACTTCTTTTCAGAAACCGGCCCGCAGCTGCTCGGTCACATCAATAACGCCGGCACCGCCACCGCCACCTTCAACGATCTTGCACAAGTCCAGGCGGAAGAGTACGACCTGCGGTTCGACGGCACCGCTTGGCAGATGATCCGTCGTAGCGACAACCAATTGATTCCGATGACCGGCGCCGGCACCAGTGCGTCGCCATTCATTGCCGAGGGCGTGTCCATCGTCATCGGGCCAGGTGCCGCGGCCGGCGACCAATATCTGCTGCGGCCCACGCGTGGCGGTGCAGCCACCATCGACGTGCTGATCACGGATCCACGTGACGTGGCGGCATCCGATCCGATTCGCACCAGTGCGGTCAATACCAACACCGGCACGGGGGCGATCAGCGCGGGTAACCTGGAAACCCGTACCGGCAGCACCCTGTTGGCGACCCCGATCACCATGACCTATAACGCCGGGACCCAGCTGTTCAGTCTGTCCACCGGCGGGACCATTGCCTATAACCCGGCAACCGACAGCGGCGTGGCGCAAACCGTTGCCATTGCCGGTTTGGGCAACTTCGGTTTCAGCTTCTCCGGTACGCCCAACACCGGCGATCAGTTCGTGCTCAGCGACAACGCCGGCGGTGTCGGTGACAACCGCAACGCGCGGCGCTTGGCCTCGTTGCAGACCAAGAATGTCCTGTTCGGTAACGATGCGTCCATCACGGACGCCTACGGCAGTGCGGTCGCGGACGTCGGTACCCGCACCAGTCGCGAGGAGAACATTCGCGATGTCCAGACGCAGCTGTTGTCCCGTGCCCAGGAGGTCAAGGATGGGGTGTCCGGCGTCAATCTGGACGAAGAAGCGGCGAACCTGGTGCAGTTCCAGCAGGCCTATCAGGCCTCGGCGCAGGTTATCGCGGCGGCCAACAATATGATTGATACCCTGTTGGGTATCGTGCGCTGATCGAGGGACAGAGCGATGCGTATCTCCACTCAGCAGTTCTACCGGCAGGGCGTCGACGTGATGCTCGATCAGCAGGCGCGCCTGAACAAGACCGAGGTGCAGCTGGCGACCGGCAAGCGCGTCAATACGCCATCGGACGACCCTGCGGCCTCCGTACAGGTGCTGAATCTCGGCGAGGTGTCTGGGCGCCTGGCGCAGTTTCAACGCAATGCCAACATGGCCCAGTCCCGCTTGGCGCAGGAAGAGGTCGCGCTCAACGGCGTCAACAACCTGCTGCAACGGGTACGCGAGCTGGCGGTGCAGGGCAACAACGGCACCATGGGGGCGGAGAATCGTCAGGCCATCGCCTTCGAGCTGCGCCAGCAGATGGAAGGCTACCTGCAGTTGGCCAATTCCCAGGACGCCAATGGCGAGTACATCTTCGCTGGCTACACGACGGACACGCCACCGTATAGCCACGATGGCCTAGGCACCTTCACGTACAACGGCGATAGCGGTGTGCGTAAGTTGCAGATCGGCGAGACGCGCGAGGTGGCGGTAGGCGACCCGGGGTCGGTGATCTTCGACGGTATCCCGGCCAATGCCGGGGGCGTCACCGATCTGGGCAGGATCATCTATGACCTCGCCTCCAACTACGAGGCAGGCAATGCCGACCCCAACGCGCTGAACGATCTGGACAGCGCCATCGGGCAGGTATTGGAGGCCCGGGCTAGGGTGGGCGCACGGAGTGCTGCGATCGACGACCAGATCACATCCAACGATGCCCTGGACGCTGCTGTGGTGCAGGTGCGTTCGTCCTTGGAAGACCTGGATTATGCCGAGGCCATCAGCCGCTTCAATCAGCAACTGGTGGGCCTGCAGGCCTCACAACAGGCCTTTATGAAGATCCAGAATCTGAGCCTGTTCAACTTCCTGGGTTGACGCCGAATATGGAACCGGTAGGGCGCCGGCAAGCTGGGTGCGGCGTCACGCACGCAACCTGGTTGGGGCCTTGCGGCCAATCTCCCTCACCCTAACCCTCTCCCGGCGGGAGAGGGGATCAGCGCGTGTCAGCCTTCGGCCGGGGTGGCGCACTGGGGTGCCCGGTCCCCATGAAAGTAAGGATTCGGTGATCCCTTCTTGTGCGGGGTCAGCGTAGGTCGATTTTGCCTAGCATGCCGGCCTCGAAGTGTCCGGGAACATGGCAGGCGTACTCGATTTGTTGTGGCTGCTCGCTGAATTGCCAGATCAGCTCTGCGGTCTGGCCGGGCTCGACGGTCACTGCGTTGGGGTCGTCGTGTTTCATGCCCGGCATCATGCCTTGCATCTCCTTGGCGTGCTCGGCTTGTTCACTGGCCGTGCCGAGTACGAACTCGTGGGGCAGTTTGCCGGTATTGCGGATCACGAAACGCACCGTGGTGCCGGGCTTTATGGTCAGTTGGGTGACGTCGAAGGCGATATCCCTGGCCTCGATCTCGATGTTCCTGGCAACGGCCTCCGGATTGCCGGGACGGCCAATCGCGCCGTCGTCGTGGCTGGGGGCGTCCCGATGCCCCATGTCGTGGTCGCCCGGCATCTCGCGCTTGTCCATATGGTTGGCGCCCATATGGTCCTGGTCGTGGCCGGCGTGGCCTACACCGGCGACGCTTGCGCCGGTCGCCAGGATCAGCATGGGCAATAAGAAGGCTGCCAATCCGGCATTGCGGGGCGCGCGTGTTGTCATTGTGGTGTCCTCTGGTGGGTGGTTGCATCGCCAAGTTGGAGGACAGTCTGGTGCCGGGAGTTTCCCGGGCGCTGTGCAAAGGCGCAGGCGATACGGTGGTTAAGGAACATCGGAAAAATTCAGAGGTTCCGCGGCACAGGGATGTGACCGCCTAAATCGGTCACGGCAAGTGACAGATTTTGAAGCAAGCTGCAAACCGCGTTTGCCGCGCAGCGTGCGCTGAGAAGTCCAGGATGGACTTGTTCAGCGCGTCCTTAGGCGTCGTCCGGGTCCATGCCCGTCAAGCCGTCCCAGCGGTTGACGATGGCGCAGAACAGCTCGGCGGTCTGCTGCGCGTCATAAAGTGCGGAATGGGCCTCGCCCTCGTCCCAGGACAGTCCCGCGGCCGTGGCGGCTTTGGCCAGCACGGTCTGACCGTAGGCCAGGCCGGCCAGGCTGACGGTGTCGAAGGTACTGAACGGATGGAAGGGGTTGCGTTTGCACTTTGTTCTGGCCACCGCGGCGTTGAGAAAGCCCAGGTCGAAGAAGGCATTGTGTCCGACCAGGATGGCGCGGGTGCAGCCGCCGGTCTTGACCGCATGTCGTATCGGGGCGAATACGTGCTTGAGGGCTTCCCGCTCGGGCAGGGCCTCGCGGAACGGGTGGTCCGGATCGATGCCATTGAAGGCCAGTGCGCGCGGGTCCAGGTTGGCGCCGGGGAAGGGTTGCACGTGGGCATGTGCGGTCAGGCCCGGCCGGACGCGGCCGTCGGCGTCCATGTCGATCACCACAGCGGCGATTTCCAGCAAGGCGTCGGTTTCCGCCTTGAAACCGGCGGTCTCCACGTCCACCACGACTGGCAGAAAGCCGCGAAAACGGTTGCTGATCGGCGGGTTTGTTTTCAGATCGGAATCGGTCACGGGGGCGCAGGGTAGCCTAAGCCGCGGCGAATAGCGATGGCGTGCCGTCGCCGGCAGCCTTGAGTGCGCGTCGCCGAGCAGGATAATCTAGAATCCTGCAATGGTCCTCGGCGCTGTCGCGCCCGCCACCAGGGAAGGGTGCGCCCGTAGCGGCGCAACAACCTAATAAAGATTCCGGAAACCGACATGCATACATCTTTGCGTCAACGACGCTTCGCTGCCACGGCGCTGCTTGCCGCGACCACCTTGCTGGGGGGGTGTGCGACCACCGGTGACGATTACCGTGATCCGAGCGACCCGTTGGAGGGTTTCAACCGGGTCATGTATCGCTTCAACAGCGACCTGGATACCGCGGTGCTCAAGCCGTTGGGACGGGGTTACAACGCCGTGATGCCTGCGCCGCTGAATCGTGGCGTGACCAACTTTTTCAACAATCTCGACGATATCGGTTCGGCGGTGAACAATCTGCTGCAGTTGAAAGTGGGGCGGGCGGTCAGCGACGTCGGGCGGGTGGTGATCAACACCACGGTCGGTTTTGCCGGCTTCATGGATGTGGCAAGCAATATGGACCTACCTAAATATGGTGAGGACTTCGGCCAGACCCTGGGTGCCTGGGGCTTTGAGCCCGGGCCCTACATCGTGCTGCCGGTCTTGGGTTCCAGCTCGCTGCGGGACGGCGTCGGCCTGGTGGCCGACTGGTACCTCGATCCGGTGACCTACCTCCAGGACGATGCTGTCCGCTGGTCGGTACGCGGCCTGGATGTGGTCGATACCCGAGCGGACCTGCTCAATGCCAGCCGGGTATTGGAGCAGGCGGCCTTGGACCCTTATGCGTTCATCCGGGATGCCTATCTGCAACGTCGCCGCAGCCAGGTGTACGACGGCAACCCGCCACCCGAGGAGGATCCCTGGGCGCCTGTTGCGCCGGCGGGAGAGCCAGGGAAGCGCTGAATAAAAGTCCATTCCTGGACTTCTCAGCGCACGCTGCGCTGTAAACGGGATTTGCAGCTTGCTTCAAATCTGTCACTTGCCGTGACCGATTTTGGCGGCACCTCCCTGTGCCGCGAAACCTCTGAATTCTTCAGAGGTGGCCCAAGGAAGCGCTGAACAAGTCCATCCTGGACTTCTCAGCGCACGCTGCGCGGCAAACGGGGTTTGCAGCTGGCTTCAAAATCAGTCACTTGCCGTGACCGATTTTGGCGGCACATCCCTGTGCCGCGAAACCTCTGAATGCTTCAGAGGTTTCTAGTGCACCGTTCGGAAAAGGCTTGTGAATCAAGGGCTCCGCTGTGGTGGGGTCTTTTTTTGCTCGGTGCCCCCCTCCTTTTTTAAGACGTACATCCAACAAAAAAATATATATAAATCATTAAAAAATAAAGAAACGTGAAAATTGCACTCGCAAGCGTATAGGCTTTCTGCTTAAATCCCCCTCATCCTGACCCCGTTGTCCCTTGGCGGCATCGGGGTAGACGTCGCAACATCACTACAGTGAGGCAGTCATGGCTTCCAAACCTGACCTCGATCCGCAGGAAACACAAGAATGGCTCGACGCGCTCGAAGGCGTGCTCGAGAACGAAGGCGCCGAGCGCGCCCATTACCTGCTGGAAAAACTGATCGACAAGGCACGCCGATCCGGTGCCAGTCTGCCCTTCAGCGCCAATACCGCTTACCTCAATACGATTCCGCTGACACAGCAGCCGCGCTTCCCGGGCGACAAGGCGATGGAGCGTCGTATCCGTTCCTTCGTGCGCTGGAATGCCATGGCGATGGTGGTGCAGGCCAACCGTCTGTCCACCGAGCTGGGTGGACACATTGCCTCGTTTGCCTCGAGCGCCACCTTGTACGACGTGGGTTTCAACCACTTCTACAAGGCCTACAACGATAATCAGGAAGGCGACCTGATCTTCTCCCAGGGGCACTCGGCGCCGGGTCTGTATGCCCGAGCCTTCCTGGAAGGCCGCATCACCGAGGAGCAGATGCACCGCTTCCGCCAGGAAGTGGACGGCGGCGGCCTGTCGTCCTATCCGCACCCCTGGTTGATGCCGGGGTTCTGGCAGTTCCCCACGGTGTCCATGGGTCTGGGTCCGCTGATGGCGATCTACCAGGCCCGTTTCATGCGCTATCTGCATGATCGCGGCCTGGCCAATACCGAGGACCGCAAGGTCTGGGCCTATATGGGCGACGGCGAGATGGACGAGCCGGAATCCCTGGGCGCGATTTCGTTGGCCTCGCGCGAGCGGCTGGACAACCTGGTGTTCGTCATCAACTGCAACCTGCAGCGCCTGGATGGCCCGGTGCGCGGCAATGGCAAGATCATTCAGGAAATGGAAGCCAACTTCCGTGGTGCCGGTTGGAACGTCATCAAGGTGGTTTGGGGCGGCTACTGGGATCCATTGCTGGCCCGTGATACCGACGGTCTGTTGCAAAAGCGCATGGAGGAGACGCTGGACGGCGACTACCAGACCTACAAGGCCAAGGGCGGTGCCTACACCAGCGAGCACTTCTTCGGAAAATATCCGGAGCTGGCCGAGATGGTCGCCAACATGTCCGACGAAGACATCTGGCGTCTGAACCGCGGCGGGCATGACCCCGCCAAGGTGTTCGCTGCCTACGATGCGGCGGTCAAGCATAAGGGACAACCCACCGTGATCCTGGCCAAGACCGTCAAGGGCTACGGCATGGGCGAGGCGGGTGAGGGCCAGAACATCACCCACCAGCAGAAGAAGATGGGTGAAGAGGCGCTCAAGCACTTCCGCGATCGTTTCAATATTCCCATCCCGGACGACCAGATCAGCTCGGCACCGTTCTTCAAGCCGCCCGCCGACAGTCCGGAGATGAAATACCTGCACGAGCGTCGTCAGGAACTGGGCGGCTATGTGCCGTCCCGTCGCACCAAGTTTCCCAAGCTGACGGTGCCCAAGCTGGACGTCTTCAAGGCACTGCTGGACAGCTCCGGCGAACGCGAGTTGTCCACCACCATGGCCTTCGTGCGGGTGCTCACCAGCGTGCTGCGCGACAAGGAGATCGGCAAGTTCGTGGTGCCCATCGTGCCCGATGAGGCGCGTACCTTCGGCATGGAAGGCATGTTCCGCCAGCTGGGTATCTATTCCTCGGTCGGTCAGCTGTACACGCCGATGGATTCGGACCAGGTGATGTACTACCGCGAGGACAAGAAGGGCCAGATCCTGCAGGAAGGCATCAACGAGGCCGGCGCCATGTCGTCGTGGATCGCCGCGGCCACCTCGTACGCCAACCACGGGGTCACCATGATCCCGTTCTACATCTATTACTCCATGTTCGGCTTCCAGCGCGTCGGCGACCTGATCTGGGCCGCCGGCGACATGCAGGCCAAGGGCTTCCTGCTCGGCGGTACCGCCGGCCGGACCACCCTGGCCGGCGAAGGCCTGCAACACCAGGACGGTCACAGCCATCTGCAGGCGGCGACCATCCCGAACTGCCGCGCCTACGACCCGACCTTCGCCTATGAACTGGCGGTGATCGTGCAGGATGGCATGAAGCGCATGTACGAGGACCAGGAGAATATCTTCTACTACCTCACCGTGATGAACGAGAACTATGCCCACCCGGCCATGCCGGAAGGCGTGGAAGACGGCATCGTGCGCGGCATGTATCAATTCAAGGTCGGCTCGCGCAAGAAGAAACGCGTGCAACTGATGGGCTCCGGTACCATCCTGCGCGAGGTCATCGAAGCGGCCGAGCTGTTGGAGAACGACTGGAACGTGGCCGCCGACGTGTGGTCTGTCACCAGCTTCACCGAGTTGCGCCGTGACGGGATCGACGTCGATCGCTGGAACATGCTGCACCCGCTGGAGAAGAAGCCGCGCGTGCCCTATGTGACCCAGACCCTGGCCGACGCCAAGGGCCCGGCGATTGCCGCCACCGACTACATGCGGGCCTTCGCCGAGCAGATTCGACCGCACCTCGGTGATCGGACTTACGTCACCCTGGGCACCGACGGTTATGGTCGTTCGGACATGCGTGCGCAGCTGCGCAAGTTCTTCGAGGTCAACCGCTACTACGTGGTGGTCGCGGCGCTCAAGGCACTGGCGGACGACGGCGAGATCGAGCCCAGCGTGGTCGCGCAGGCCATCAAGGCCTACAAGATCGATCCGGACAAACCCAACCCGACCACCGTATAAGGCGGGGGAGAGCACAGTGGGAACCATTACCGAAGTTTTCCTGCCCGACCTGGGCGACTTCAGCGATGTCGACGTTGTCGAGGTCCTGGTCAAACCGGGCGACAAGATCCAGTCCGAGGACTCGATCATCAGCCTGGAAAGTGAAAAGGCCACCATGGAGATCCCTTCGCCCTATGACGGCGAGGTGAAGGAGGTCAAGGTCAGCGTCGGCGACAAGGTCAGTCAAGGTGCGCTGATCCTGGTCATGGACGTGGAAGAGGCCGCGGAGCAGGCCGAGGACGTGATCGACGATGAGCCGGCCGCCGCGGCCTCGGCGCCGCCGCCCATGCCGCCGAGCGAGCCTGCCCCAGCACCGGCGGCTGAGCCCGCGCCACGTGCCTACGGTGAAAAAGAACCCCAGCCGCGCCCGGTCATCGCCACCCCGGCGGATGCCCCGAAAGGCAAGGCGCACGCCAGTCCGGCGGTGCGTCGTTTCGCCCGCGAACTGGGCGTCGACCTGATGCGCGTACCGGGTACCGGCAGCAAGGGCCGTATCACCAAGGACGACGTGCAGAATTTCGTCAAGCAAGCCCTGTCCGGCGGTGCCGGCGCACCGGCCGCGGGCGGTGCGCCACTGAATCTGCCCGCCGCGCCTGAAATCGATTTCAGCAAGTTCGGCGACACCGAAACCCAGCCGCTGGGCCGCATCAAGAAGATCAGCGGCGCCCACCTGCACCGCAGCTGGATCACCGTGCCGCACGTCACCCAGTTCGACGAGGCGGACATCACCGAGTTGGAGGCCTTCCGCAAGGGTCAGAAGGACGCCGCCGCCAAGCAGGAGCTGAAGCTCACCTTCATGCCTTTCCTGCTCAAGGCCGTCGCCGCGGCGCTCAAGGAATTCCCCCAGTTCAACAGCTAGCTGTCGCCGGACGGTGAAAGCCTGATTCTGAAGAAGTACATCAACATCGGCGTTGCCGTGGATACGCCCAATGGTCTGCTGGTCCCGGTGGTGAAGGACGTCGACAACAAGGGTGTGTTCGAGCTGGCTGCCGATCTGATGGAGATATCCGGCAAGGCCCGCGCCGGCAAGCTGGCACCGGGCGACATGCAGGGCGGCTGTATCTCCATCTCCAGCCTGGGCGGTATCGGCGGGACCCAGTTCACGCCCATCGTCAACGCGCCCGAGGTGGCGATCCTGGGTGTCTCGCGGGCCGAGATGAAGCCCAAATGGAACGGCAAGGATTTCGAACCGCGGCTGATGATGCCCTTCAGCCTGTCCTATGATCACCGGGTGATCGATGGGGCGGAGGGTGTGCGCTTCACCACCTTCCTGAATGGCCTGCTGAGCGACATTCGCAAGCTGGTGCTGTAATTTCAGCTGACCCGGCCGTTGGCTGGTTGTCGGGTAAACGAACAAGGACAACACGATGAGCAAAACCATCGACGTGACCCTGCCGGATATCGGTGACTTCCCTTCCGTGGACATCATCGAGGTGCTGGTGGCGGAAGGCGATGAGATCGCCAAAGAGGATTCCATCGTCACCCTGGAAAGCGACAAGGCGACCATGGAGATCCCGTCGCCCGCATCCGGCAAGGTCAAGCAGCTGGCGGTGAAGGTAGGCGACAAGGTGTCGAAGGGCGACCTGCTGCTGACCCTGGAAGCCGAAGGCCAGAGCACGGCGGCATCGCCCGCCGAGGCCGAGCCGCCGGCCGCCGAACCCGCGCCGGCCGCCAAGGCGATCCCCGCCGGCGGTGTCGCGGACATCCGCTGCGAGGTGCTGGTGCTGGGTGCGGGGCCCGGCGGCTATACCGCCGCCTTCCGTGCCGCCGACCTCGGCAAGAAAGTGGTTCTGGTGGAGCGTTACAGTGACTTGGGTGGTGTCTGCCTGAACGTCGGCTGCATCCCGTCCAAGGCTCTGCTGCACACGGCTGACATCATCAACGAGGCCGCGGAACTGACCCACATGGGCGTCAAGTTCACCAAGCCGAAGGTCGATTTGCACGCTATGCGTGCCGGTAAGGACAAGGTGGTCAAGAAGCTCACTGGCGGTCTTGGCGCACTGGCCAAGCAGCGTAAGGTGCAGGTGGTGACCGGTGTCGGCCAGTTTGCTGGTCCCAATCTGTTGTCGGTGAAAACCGCAGACGGCCAGACCGCCGTGGAATTTGAAAACTGCATCATCGCCTGTGGTTCCAGCGCGGTGCAGATTCCCGGCTTCCCCAACGACGATCCGCGCCTGATCGACTCCACCGGGGCGTTGCAACTGGAAGACATACCCAAGTCGATGCTGATCGTCGGCGGCGGAATCATCGGTCTGGAGATGGCTACGGTTTATGCCACGCTGGGTTCGAAGATCGATATCGTCGAGCTTCAAGACGGTTTGATCCCCGGTTGCGACAAGGACCTGGTCCGCCCGCTGCAAAAACGTTTGAGCTCGCAAGTGGAAAACATCTACCTGGGCACCAAGGTGAACGAGATCAAGGCCGAGAAAAAAGGCCTGACTGCGGTGTTCGAGGGTAAAGGTGCGCCGGATTCCGCCACCTATGACAAGATCCTGGTGGCCGTCGGCCGTCGTCCCAACGGCAAGCAGATCAATGCCGACGCGGCGGGTGTGACCGTGGACGCGCGCGGTTTCATCCCGGTCGACCAGCACATGCGTACCAATGTGCCCCATATCTATGCCATCGGTGATGTGGTGGGCAATCCCATGCTTGCGCACAAGGCGACGCACGAGGCCAAGGTCGCCGCCGAGGTGATCTGCGGTCATCCCGCGTTGTTCGATCCCATGACCATCCCGTCGGTGGCCTATACCGATCCGGAAGTGGCCTGGATGGGGCTGACCGAAACCGAGGCGAAGGAGAAAGGCATCGAGGTGGAGAAGGGCGTCTTCCCCTGGGCGGCGTCCGGTCGTGCACTGGGTATCGGCCGCGAAGAGGGCATGACCAAGCTGCTGTTCGACGCCAAGACCAAGCGCATCCTCGGTGCCGGTATCGTCGGCAAGAACGCCGGTGAACTGATTGGTGAGGCGGTGCTGGCGCTGGAGATGGGCGCGGATATGGAAGATATCGGGCTGACCATCCATCCGCACCCGACCCTGAACGAGACCCTTTGTTTTGCGGCGGAAATGGCGGAAGGCAGCATCACCGACCTGATGCCGCCCAGAAAGCGCAAATAGCATCTGCTGCCGATGACGGATGGCAATCAGGACCCGGCCCAGGTGGCCGGGTTTTTTTGCCGTGCACAAACCGGCATGCTTCGCATACCCGGCGTTCGGACCTGCGCGAAGGGGTTGACCTCGGGCGCCACGCGCCAACGGATAGTGTGCCCGAAGGCGTCTGTGGGCAGCTTCAGTCGCATCGATGATTATTCTTGGTGCGCATGTGCATGGCTTGCCAAGAAGACAAAATATCAAAAGATAGTCGCTTTATTTCTGATCTTTAAGATTCTGTTTAGGAATCGCCCGCGCCGAGATGTCATGGCGCTTTTAACAGAACTGTCATGGTCCGGGCCTAGCGTGGATAGCCACGCTGAGCCGCGGTTGCGCGCCCAGCCTGTCGCCGGCGAGCCGGTGGTCGCGAATGAACCGACTGATTCGAAGGAGTCCGTGATGTGTAAGCAGATTGCCAAGCGCGTGTTACTCGGTGTGGCGGGTTTGTCCCTGGCGGTGGCCGGATTTACGCAGGCCGCTCAGGTCACCGAGATTTCCGGTGCCGGCGCCACCTTTCCGTACCCTGTGTACGCCAAGTGGGCCGAGGCCTATGCCGCCAAGACCGGGGTGAAAATGAACTACCAGTCCATCGGTTCCGGCGGCGGTATCAAACAGATCAAGGCCAAGACCGTGGATTTCGGCGCGTCGGACGCGCCACTCAAACCCGCAGAGCTGGACAAGGCCGGCCTGATGCAGTTCCCAATGGTCATGGGTGGCGTGGTGCCCGTGGTCAATGTGCCGGGCGTGCAGCCGGGCAACCTCAAACTGAGCGGGGCCGTGTTGGCGGAGATATTCCTCGGCGAGATCAAGCAGTGGGATGACCCACGCATCGGCACGCTTAACCCGGGCGTGAAGCTGCCGCACAGCGCCATCACCGTGGTGCACCGGGCCGATGGCTCGGGGACCACCTGGATATTCACCAATTACCTGTCCAAGGTGAGTCGGGGTTGGTCGAGCAAGGTGGGTAACAACAAATCGGTTGCCTGGCCTGTGGGTGTCGGCGGCAAGGGTAACGAGGGCGTCGCCTCGTATGTCGGGCGCATCAAGGGTGCCATCGGCTACGTGGAGTACGCCTATGCCTTGCAAAACCACATGAGCTACGCGCAGCTGCGCAACCAGGCCGGTCAGTTTGTGTCGCCCACCAGCGCGACCTTCCAGGCGGCTGCCGCCAACGCCGACTGGGGGCATGCGCCGGGTTTCTACATGGTGCTGACCGATCAGCCGGGCGAACAGAGTTGGCCCATCACCGGCGCCACGTTCATCCTGGTCTACAAGACCCAGGCAAAACCGGCAACGGGCGCGGCGGTGCTGAACTTCTTCGACTGGGCTTATCACAACGGTGACGGCATGGCGCAGCAGTTGGATTATGTGCCGATGCCGGCAAGCGTGGTCAGTCTGGTGGAGAAGACCTGGTCGAAGGAGATCCATGATGCGGACAAGCATGCGGTGTGGTCCGTGAACATGGCCGCCCGCTGACGCGGTGCACGCCTGCCGGGCCGGACGGCCCGGCGTCCTTGCGGCGAGGTAGCTGCCACCGGTGGCTCCCTCGCCGACTCGTTTGCTGAGGAGAGGTGGGGTGTCCCTGGTATCCACGACCGAGCATACGCGGCTGCTGCTACGACGCGGTTTGCGCATCGACGGACTGTTTCACGGCTTGTCCGCCGCCGCTGCGGTGCTGGTGTTGCTGGTGGTATTCGGTGTATTGGCGGCCTTGTTGCTTGGGGCTCTGCCGGCGCTGCAGCGTTTCGGGTTCGGCTTTCTGATCAGCGATGCGTGGAATCCGGTCACCGATGATTTCGGCGCCCTGGTGGCGGTGTTCGGGACGCTGGTCACGTCGGCCATCGCCTTGTGCATCGCCGTGCCCATCAGTTTCGGCATCGCCCTGTTCATTACCCAGCTGGCCCCGGCATGGTTGAAGCAGCCGGTGGCGACTGCGGTGGAGTTGCTGGCCGCCATCCCCAGCATCATCTACGGTATGTGGGGGCTGTTCGTGTTCGCTCCCCGCTTTGCCGGTCACGTGCAGCCCTGGATCACGGATCATCTGGGGCAATGGCCTTTGCTCGGCCCGCTGTTCCAGGGGCCGCCGATGGGCATCGGCATGTTCACCGCGGGGCTGATCCTGGCCATCATGGTGATCCCCTTCATCGCGGCAGTCATGCGCGACGTGTTCGACATCGTGCCCGCGGTGCTGAAAGAGTCGGCCTACGGGCTGGGTGCCACCACCTGGGAAGTGGTGTGGCAGGTGGTGCTGCCCTATACCCGCAGCGCCGTGATTGGCGGGGTGATGTTGGGGCTGGGGCGCGCCCTGGGCGAGACCATGGCGGTCACCTTCGTGATCGGCAACGCGCAACGTCTGGATGCGTCATTGTTCATGCCCGGAAGCACCATCGCCTCCACCTTGGCGAACGAATTCACCGAGGCCACCGGTGAGCTGCATACCGCGTCGTTGATTGCGCTCGGGTTGATCCTGTTCTTGATCACCTTCGTGGTACTCGCACTGGCGCGGTTGATGCTGTTGCGCTTGGCGAGCCGACAGGGGACGGTCGGATGAGAGCTGCCGTCGATTTGTTTGTCCGGCGCCGAATGGTCAACGCCCTTAACCTGGGGTTGGCGGTGGCCGCGACCCTATTCGGTCTGTTCTGGCTGGTCTGGTTGCTGTGGACATTGCTTGCCAACGGATTGCCCTGGCTGAACCTGACCGTGTTCACCCAGATCACGCCACCACCCGGTAGCGCCGGCGGATTGCGCAATGCCATTGTCGGTAGCCTGATGGTCACGGCCATTGGCGTGGCGCTGGGCACGCCTTTGGGCATTCTTGCCGCCACCTATCTGTCGGAGTTCGGGCGAGCGTCGCGATTGACGCCCGTGGTGCGCTTCGTCAACGACATCCTGCTCAGTGCGCCGTCCATCATATTGGGCGTATTCGTGTATGAAGTCGTGGTGTTGCGCATGGGGCATTTCTCTGCCCTGGCCGGCGGTCTGGCGTTGGCCTTGATCATGTTGCCGGTGGTGGTGAGAACCACCGAGGATATGTTGCGATTGGTGCCCGACCGCATGCGCGAAGCCGCGGCGGCATTGGGCGCGCCGCGCTGGAAGGTGGTCACGCTGGTGGTCTATCGCGCCGCGCGTGCCGGCATTGTCACCGGCATCCTGCTTGGGCTGGCGCGCATCAGCGGCGAGACGGCACCGTTGTTGTTCACCGCGCTGAACAACCAGTTCGACAGTACCAGCCTGGACAAGCCCATCGCTAATCTGCCGGTGGTGATCTTCCAGTTCGCCATGAGTCCGTACGCGGACTGGCATCATCTGGCCTGGGCCGGCGCCTTGCTGATCACCCTGGCCATACTGCTCTTGAACATCTTGGCGCGCCTGTTGCTGCGCGCAATCAGATCAGGTCGTTGAACCATGACGGAAATACCCACGCTAACCTATCCCAACGGCCTGCATGCTACCCAGGGCAGCCAGCGCGGTGCGCTGCACGGGCTGACCCGGCCGACCGCAGTGTCGGACACCAAGATCGCGGTCAGGGAGCTGGATTTCCATTACGGCGGCTACCAGGCGTTGAAGGGTATCAGTCTGGACATCCCGGCGCGGCAGGTCACCGCCTTCATCGGTCCGTCCGGCTGCGGCAAGTCCACCTTGCTTCGCGTGTTCAATCGCATCTACGAGCTGTATCCGGGCCAGCGAGCCAGTGGCAGCGTGCAGCTCGATGGGGGTGACATCTTTGCCCGTGAACAACACCCGAATCAGCTGCGGGCGAAGGTGGGGATGGTGTTCCAGCAACCCACGCCCTTTCCCATGACGGTTTACGACAACATTGCATTCGGGGTGCGCATGTACGAGCGCCTGTCCCGCGCGCGCATGGCTGAACGTGTCGAGTGGGCACTGCGCAAGGCCGCACTGTGGGATGAGGTGAAAGACAAATTGCGTCAAACGGGCACTGCGTTGTCCGGCGGCCAGCAGCAGCGTCTGTGTATCGCCCGGGCCATCGCGGTGAAACCGGAGGTGTTGTTGTTGGACGAGCCGGCTTCCGCGCTGGATCCGGTGTCCACCCTGAAGATCGAAGAGCTGATAACCGAACTCAAGCGCGACTACACCATCGCTGTCGTCACGCACAACATGCAGCAGGCCGCCAGGGTGTCCGACTATACCGCGTTCATGTACCTGGGCGAGCTGATCGAATTCGGCGATACCCGCACCCTGTTCACCCAGCCGGCCCAGCAGGCGACCGAAGACTACATCACCGGGCGGTTTGGTTGACGAGGTTTTCGCCGCGTCCAGTGGAGTTCATGTGCAGTCTGTAAAATCGGGCCCCTCGCCAGTTGGCGGTTCGCCCGATGCTTGGCTGTGCGTGATTTGTGCTGAATCGCTCTCAGGAGCGGCTGTCGGCACCTGGGTAGGCGGCTTTTGTGACGTTGCGTGTCAGGTCGGCTGGCTAGGACTTTATTTCCAGTTTTTTTATATGGATATTAGAACGGTGGGTGGGTATGCTGATCGTGTAAAAAGAACACCTCAATAATAAAGATATCTATGCGATGCGGGCACATGATCAGGCACCTTACTGCGCTGATTGATCTCGGCATTCGCGACGCTGTTCGCTGGCCTTCGACAGACCTTCACCAGGATGCCCGTGACTGGTCGCATGGGCTACGATGCGTTGTCGCAGGCTGCTCGGTGGGTGGCGCCAGCTGTGCGCCTGGTTCCCAGCGTGGGCGCACGGCGCTTGATTTCGTGTCTCGCGCGAGGCGCATCTCCGCTGGATGCTTCGAGGAACCGCCAGGGAGCGCGGTCTACGATGCGCAACCACCTGTCCGGGCTGGTTGCACCATCGGCCCGCTGGGCCCCGATACAAATCTTTCACATACGACGGACCGTTGCTCCAGCTTGAGAATGCTCATGACGGCAGCTCAAGCGACGCATACCGTTGCGTAAGGCGGTGGTTTCAGAAGACCCGCGGGATCTGTTTGACAACGCGCCGTGTGGTTACCTTTCGCTTTCGCCGAACGACCGGGTTGTCGCGATCAATCGCACCCTGTGCGGGTGGTTGGGGCGATCTGTGGAAAGCTTGATCAACCGGCCGATACGCGACGTTCTCACCGCGGAGGCGCACGAAGCGTTTTCCACCCACCTGAGACGTCGTGCCCGAATATACGGTCGGGCCGATGAAGTGACGCTTGATCTTCGTGATGTGCGTGGCCGGGCGATCCCGGTGTTGGGGAGTCTTGCTGAAAAACGCAGTGCCAGCGGCAAACATCTGTTCACCCGTTTGACAGTTTTCAAGGCCGCTAAGCGGATGGCATATGAAACCGGCCTGCTCGAAGCGCGGCGCAATGCCGAGGCGAAAATCCGAGCGGAACAGGAAACGGCGCGGATGCGTGACCAATTCATCGCGGTATTGGCGCATGACTTGCGGAACCCGTTGAACGCAGTGCTGGCAGGTACCGATCTACTGAAACAGGGGCGCGCCATGGCGGCTCGTGAACGAGCCATCATCGCCGGGATGGAGTCGACCGTGACACGGGCCGCGACGCTGATCGAAGACGTGCTGGATTTCGCCAGGGGGCGTTTGGGTGATGGAATGAGGCTGACGCTCAATCGGGACCGGTCGTTGTCCGATCTGTTGAGACAGGTTGTGGAGGAAATCCAGGTCGCGCATAGCGACCGGGAGATAATTACCAACCTGGGGATCATCCACCCCATCGTTTGCGACGCCGAGAGAATCGCGCAGCTGGCATCGAACCTGATCGCCAACGCGGTGGCGCACGGGGCGGGCGATGGTGCTGTGGTGGTGGATGCCCGCACGAGCAGTAAGTACTTTGTGCTGACGGTCACCAACGACGGGGGGCCGATACCTGACGAGGTTCGCCAGAGACTCTTCCAGCCGTTTGTCCGCGGCGGGGCGAGCAATGGCCGCGACCGGAGAGGTCTGGGACTGGGGCTTTATATCGTCAACGAGATTGCTCGTGCGCATGGCGGAAAAATGGCGGTGTCGTGTTCGGAGGGGACCACGAGTTTCACGTTCACCATGCCGCGTCTGGGTACCCCTAGCTAACGGGTGCGTAAACGTGCCGCAATTTCGTCACGCGCCTCGGCCAATATGGAATCACGATCGAGATGATCGAGGATGTCCTGCACCAGCCGCTTGGGGCCTTCGTCGCCCCAGGAACACCCTTGGGACAGGTAGCGATTGGCCGCTTGCCCTACCACGTAACTGGAATAGTAAGCGACGGCGCCCTGGGCACTGGCGGTGAGCAGGGTGGACAGGCCTAAGCTGCCGGTCTTGAGCGCCGACGACAGCAGGTTGACGCCCCATACCGTGCCCATCAACAAGGCCATCTGTGCCGCGATGGTGCGCAGCAGGCTGCCGGCCTCGGCGCGGGTCATGGGCAGTTCATACAATCTGGCCAGATGGATGATCATGGCGACATCCACCGCCACGGCGGCGAACAGGTCGGCGACCGGGACGGGGTTGGCGGCGACCAGCAGACCCTTGGTGACGCAGTAGCCGCGCACCACTTTTTCGGCGACGTCCTGCTTGACGGCGACGATCCGTCGGCCGACCTGATCGGCCAGTTCGCCGGCCGCGATACCGGCATTGAGTGCGGCCAGGGTCTGGCCTTCGCCTTCCATGATGGTCCAGATGCGTTCCCTGAGGGCGCCGATATCCGGGGCGGGCCTGCGCCGGGTTTCGCGTTCGTTGCCCTGTGCATCCACGTCCAGATAGATGCGCTCGGCCGGATTGGCGGCCGCGACAACCAGGTGACCGGCGGGTATCAGCCCTTGGGTACGGTGCGCGAGCACCTCGGTCAGTTCCTGCAATTCATCTGCGGCGTAGCGGTCGGCCGTGTTGAGCACCAGCAGCAAGGGGCGTTGGGCGCGGTGCAGATCCCCCAGCGCATCCAGCTCGGTGCGGGTCAGATCACCGTCGCAGACGAACAGCACCAGGTCGGCGTGGCCGGCGACGTCCCTGGCGAGACGTTCGCGCTCCTCGCCGTCGATTTCGTTGATACCCGGGGTGTCGATCAAGAACAGCGCGTCGGCATCGTAGCTATCCACTTGCGCCATGTCCGCGTGGCGGGTCTCGCCATGCAGTGGGCTGGTGCGAAAGTGGGTCTTCCCCAGCAGCGCGTTGAGCAGTGCCGACTTGCCGACACTGACGCGACCGAACACCGCGATATGCAAGTGCCCGTGCTCCAGCTTGTCCAGCATGCGTTCGATCTGCTCGAAGTCGTCCGCCAGGCTTGCGCGCACGCTGGCCGGCACGCGGCTGTCGTCGAGCAGGTGACGTAGGCTGAGCCGGGCCTGGGCCAACGGCGGTGGGGCGTCGTTCGGGACGTCTTGTTCAGCGGGTGCTGTCTTTGCTGTCGCGCGCGTCCAATACAAGCCGGACAAGGCGCCGCGTACGCGCTTCCAGATCTTCACCGAGTGCTTCCTCGTAAAACCGGGCGGCAGGTAAGGGTCGCAGATCGCCACGGCTGTTCAGTGTCTTGACCACGGCGCGTCCCAGGCTGTCGAACATCAGGCCATAGGCCACGGCATGCATCAGGCCGCCGCCCAGGGTGCCGATGCCGGGAAAGGCCTTGAGCGCGTTGCCAGTGACCGCCAGCAGCAGCGGCACCGTGCGGCCGACCTGTTTCGCCACTAGTTGCAGGTAACGGTCCACGTCCAGTTGCTTGACCGGCACGTCGTACAGCGCACACAGCTCCTTCACCAGATTGACCCCGAGGTAGCCTTGGATCAGCACGTCCGCACCCGGGGCGATGGCGGCCATGGCGCCGACCACCGCCTTGCGGGTGTAGCTGCTAACGATCTGGTCCGCGGCGCGTTCACGATGTGCTTGCAACTCGGCGTCGAGCTTGTGCTGCGCCAGGGTGAAGACGGCCGTGTCGCGCAATTGTTCCAAGGCTGCGGGGTCCTGATCCAGTCGGTGCTGCAGGGCATCGGCCAAGGCGACGACTTGGGGCGGGCGGTCGCGCAGGATACGTTCCTCACCGCCATCGGGCAGTCGGCGGATGATCTCCTGACGACCGCCCGCACTGACCGGGACCAGTTCGATCGCCGTCAGGTCGCCGAAACGCTCGGTCAGTCGGGTTCGCAGCTGGGCCAGTTCGGCCTCATCGAACTGGTCGGTCTTGTTCAGCGCGACGATGATGGGCTTGTGCAGCGCCGTCAGGGCGTCAATCTCGGTCCACTGGTCGCGTGTCAGGTCGCCGTCGCAAACGTAGATCACCACGTGGGCACGTATGGCTTCCTCGCGCGCAGCCTTGCCGGTAGCGCCATCCGCCTCATTCAGGCCGGGCAGGTCGGTCAGCAGCAGCTGGTAGCCGGCCGCGCTGTGCCAACGGTAATGGGTGATGTCGCGGGTCGCCCCGCCTCGCGGTGATACTGTCGCCTCGGCGTCGGGCAGCAGGGCCTTCACCAGGGACGATTTGCCCACATTGATCTGCCCAAGCAGAACGATATGCACAGCGCCGGCCGAGCGACGTTGATGGAGGGCTTCCAGCTCCTGTCGGGCGGCTTGCACATCCACCCCTTGCTCGGCACTTTTTTCCAGACGTTGTTGCAGGGTCGCCTCGTCCGGCGGTGTGGCGGCCGTACCGGGCCGAGGTGGACGCTTGTGCAGAACCCGACTGATCAACCATATCGCTGTACCGACGATCAGGAATACGCCAGCCACATACAGCGAGGCCGCCCAGGTTGGGGTCCGCTGCAGATGTTGCCAGACCGAAAACGCATAGTCGGTGACGACGAACAGAAACAGCAGTGCCAACAGCAGCGCCAGGGCGATTGCCAGTGCGAACAGCAACCGGATGGGGGACAGGTGGATCATGGCGGTATTGGAACACCCACGGCGCGCGACGGCCACCACGGGCCAGTTGCTGGCTACGAAACGGGTGTGTCATGTGAACTTGCCCACGGGTTGTGAGCAAGGCTCGCGTGGTGGCGGATATTTTTGGCTTGGTGGGAGTCTCACCCGATGCCCGGCGCCGGTCAGGGTTGCGTAGTGACGCGGCTGCCGGTCGCGGCACCCCGGCTGTTTGCCGGGTTCCTTCCTTGTTCTACACGGAGTAATGACCATGAATTGGAATCAGATCGAAGGCAACTGGAAGCAGTTCAAAGGCAAGGCCCAAGCCAAGTGGGGCGATCTTACCGATGATGAATTGGATGTCATCGAAGGCAACCGCGAAGAGTTGATCGGCAAGATCCAGGAGCGCTACGGCAAAGCGCGCGATGAGGCAGAGAAGGAAGTGTCCGAGTTCGAGCGCTCGATGTAGGTCACCGTCGCGGCGCGCTCGACTGGCGAGCGTCGCCGCTGTCCCGCGGGGCGTCAGCGCACCGCGGGTTGCTGACGGCCGGATTCGTAGCGTGCCAGTGCAGCGCCCAGGAATTCCCGTAGCTGCTCCGCCAGGCGGATGGTGGCCCGATTGGCCGCGGCGACGCCACCGTAAGGCGTCGCTTCATTAGCGGCCTCCGCGATATCGAAAACCCGGCTGTTCAACAGCTCACCGTTTCCGGTGTCGGTGACATAGGCCCGCACCGTCAATTCCACGCGACTACCGTCCGCGGCGAACAGCTGCTGCAAGCGAAGCAGTTCGGCGTTGAGACGCAAGTCGGCGCGGGCATGGCTGCCGGGTGCGATCACGCCGGCGAACAAGCCGCTTTGTTCAGCGGCAGCGACCAGCACCGGCTCAAGCATGCGCGCCGGCGCATCCGCCCAGCGATGGTGGGCGAATGCCTGCAATTGATACGAATGTTCCCGATACAGCATGTCGGCGGAATCGAAGCCGGCGGCGCTGCGCATGGCGCCGACGGCAAGCGTTGGCCCGGTTGTGTTCACTTGCGTGGCCGCGCCGGTCGGCACCTCCAGCAGAAACACCGCTGCGGGTGGCTCGGGTTCGGGCAGCAATTTGCCGGTGCAGCCGCTCAATAACAGGCTGCTGGTGAGCACCAGCCAGCCAAGTGACCAGCGGGTCGGGCAAGCGAGAGATCGCAGGTTCACAACTGGGCTCCTTGGGTTACTCGCCCGGTCCGGGCTGGGGCGGCGGGGTGCCACGCAGCAGCACGCTGGGATCGCGTTGAAGGGATTCGGTCAAACGCCTCAGGTTCTCCGCCGCGCGGCGCAGTTCCTGGGTCATCAGCGCCGCCTCGGGTAACGCGCTGCCGGTAAAGGTGCCCAGTTCCTGACCTCGGGCGCGCACGGTGTCGCGCAGCTCACCACTGGCATCCGCCATTTCGGCGGCCATCTTTTCCAGCGCCACGGCACTGCCTTTCAAGTGTTCCAGGAGCCCGGGAAGATGGGTGCTGGCGTCCCGCGCGTTGTCCAGGGTGGTGACCATGCTGTCCAGGGTCTCGCCCACGCGATCAGAGCGGCTGGCGACGGCGTCGGTGATTTGTTTCAGGTTGCTCAGGGTGTCGACGATCAATGCCCGGTTGTCGTTGTCGAGCAGGCTGCGCAGTCCCTGCGAGGTGGCAATCAGATTGTCGGCCAGTTCGGTGAGGCGCCGATCCAGACGACCCCACAACGAGGGTCGGCCCGGGATCACCGGGTATTGTTCGCTCTTGGTGGCGGTGAGCGGCGGGGCGTCCTGGCTGCCGCCGGTCAGGTTGATGTATCCGAGTCCGGTCAGTCCCTGCATTTCCAGGGTGGCGACGGTGTCGGTTCTCACCGGTGTCTGCTCCGCCACCTCCAGCAGCAAACGCACCCGCTCGGGATTGTCCGGTGCCAGGGTGATTTCACGGACCCGGCCAACGTTGACCCCGCGGTAGGTGACGGCGGCGTCGCGGTTCAGTCCGGCCACGGAGTCGGTCATGTAGACCAGGTAGCGACGCGATGCCTCGTCTTTCCCGCCCGTGCTCAACCAAAGCAGGCCGGCGATGAAGGCGCCGCCCAGCCCGATCACGAACAATCCGACCAAGCTGTAGTGGGTGCGGGTGTTCATACGCGCTCCTTATCGTATTCCGCCTTGGCGGCCCGTGCCCTCGGACCCTGGAAGAACGCCTGCACCGCTGGATCCTCGTGGGTGGCCAGCTCAGCCATGGCGCCCTGGGCCAGAATACGCTTGTTGCCCAACAGCATGACCCGATCAGTGATGCGCCACAGTGAATCCATGTCGTGGGTCACCATCACCACGGTGGGGCCGAGGGCGTTTTTCAGGTCCAACACCAGGCTATCGAAGTCGTCTGCGGTCAACGGATCTAGGCCGGAGGTGGGTTCGTCCAAAAACAGCACATCAGGGTCCAGGGCGAGGGCTCGTGCCAGTGCCGCCCGTTTGCGCATGCCGCCGCTCAACTGGCTGGGGTAGAGCAGACCGTCCTGGGGAGTCAGTCCGGCCAGGTCGAGTTTCAGGTGGGCGATGTCCTTGATCACGGCCGCAGTCAGTCGGGTGTGTTCGCGCAATGGTACCGCGACGTTCTCCAGTACCGTGAGATTGCCGAACAGGGCGCCTTGTTGGAACAACACACCCATGCGCCGACGCACGGCCAGATTATCGGCATCATCCCAGCGGGTGATCGCTTGGCCGAACAGCCGCACGGTACCGGCGCTCGGTCGATGCAACAGCGTCATCTCCCACAGCAGCGTGGATTTCCCGGTGCCGCTACCGCCGACCAGCGCCAGGACCTCGCCGGGCTGAACGTCCAGATCCAGCCCCTCATGGACCACACGGTCGCCAAACCGGGTGACGATGCCGCGTAGTTCGATGATCGCCTGTGAATCGCCGCTGGTCGCCATCAGATGCCCAGTGCGCTGAAGATCACGGAGAAACCCGCGTCGATCACGATGACCGCCAGGATGGACTGGACCACGCTGACGGTGGTGCGGCGCCCGACACTCTCGGCGCTGCCTTGGACCTGGAACCCCTGGTAGCAGCCGAGGGTGGCGATAACGGCTGCAAACACCGGTGCCTTGCCGATCCCGGCGAGATAGGCGTCCAGGGTCAAGGCGTCGGACAGCCGGTCGATGAAGGTGGTGTAGGCGATGTCCAATTGCAGGTTTGCCATCACCATGCCGCCCAGTATGCCCATCACGTCCGCATACACGGTCAACAGGGGCATGGCGATCATCAGCGCGATCACCTTGGGGATCACCAGCATATCCAGCGGCTGTATCCCCATGACGCGCAACGCATCCACTTCCTCGGTCACCTGCATGGTGCCGATCTGTGCGGTGTACGCCGACCCGGTGCGGCCGGCCACGATGATGGCCGTGAGTATCGGCGCCAGTTCGCGCAACATGGATAGACCCACCAGATCGGCGACGAACACCCCGGCACCGTATTGCCGCAGCTGCACCCCGCCCTGGTAGGTGATGACGATGCCCAGCAGGAAGGTCAGCAGACCGACAATGCCCAGGGCCTTGTGCCCGGCTTCGCCCAGCTCGTGGACGATTTGCGCCCAGCGGAATCCCTGTGGCCGGATCAGGCGGCGACCGGTGGTGGTGCCGATTTCGCCAATGAAGGCGAGCAGTCCGAGGGTGTGGTGGGCGACGACGCTGGATCGCCGACCCAGGGTTTCCAGTGCGCCGGGTTCGGTCGGGGTGACGAGGGTGCGCTCCTTGTTCAGCGACCGGCCGACCAGTGTCAGCAGGTCCGCCACTTCCGGCGCCGCGCCCGTCAGCTGGGTGTCGTCTGTAGTGCCGGCGCCCAGACCCAGCCAGCGGCTCAACAGCAAGGCGCCGCCGGTGTCCATGCGCTGTACCCGTGACAGATCGACCCGGCTGCTGCCCGGTGGTCGGGGTTGCGCCGCCAACCGGGGCGTCAATGCGTCGAGCCGTGCGACGGTCCAGTCACCGGCGCAGTGGATCACGCCGTCGATGGCCTCGAGTGTCGCCGGTCCGTATGGGCTGTTTGCTTCCTGCATCGTAGCCAACTGTCCCGCTTTTTCCGTTCAACGGCAAGCCGCGTGTCGAACTTGGCTCGTCCACGCCTCCGCCGCTGGGCGTTCGTCACGGGACCTGAATCGGTCATGGACCATCTTGTACAATGGCCCGCTTGTGCGGTAACCGATGTCTTTTTGTGACGCTCTATTATCGAGAATACGGCGCCGAACCTCCAGGTCGCCCCGTGGTGGTCCTGCTGCATGGCCTGTTTGGCAGCGGCGGCAATCTGCAAGCCATCGCCAAGGCCTTGGCGGTCGAATACCGGGTCCTGGTGCCGGACCTGCCCCATCACGGGCGCTCGCCGCACCGCGGCGATATCGCCTACCCGGCCATGGCGGAGGCGGTGTTCGATTGGTTGGACGAACTGGGCGTTGCCGAGGTCTGGCTGGCCGGACACAGCATGGGCGGCAAGACCGCCATGTGGATGGCGCTGTCGCGGGGCGAGCGGGTGCTCGGACTGATGGTCATGGACATGGCACCGGTGGCATACCATGATCGCTTCGCCGGAATCTTCGCCGCCCTGCTGGCGCTGCCGTTGGCCGAAATCAAGGACCGTGCGGATGCCGACCGTCGCTTGGCCGTGGAACTGGATAGCCCCGACCTGCGCGCTTATCTGCTGCAAAACCTGGTCAAGGTGGACGACGGCTGGGGATGGCGGATCAATCTGCTCGGCTTGTCCGATCAGCGTCATGTGTTGCGCGACTTTCCCGTGAGCAAAAGCAGTTACCTGGGTCCGGCGTTGTTCCTGTACGGCAGCATGTCCGATTACGTGCTGCCGGAATACGGCGAGGCGATCCGCACGCTATTCCCCTACGCACGGCAGAGACAGATACCAGGCGCCGGACACTGGGTATACGCCGAGCGGCCACAGGCGGTGATCGAAGCGCTGAAGGGTTTCCTGACCTGATCGTCGTCACGTTACCGGCATAAAAAACGGCGACTGTCTCCAGTCGCCGTCGGCTGGCTGTCAGGCGTGGCGCCTCAGATCCTGAAGCGGGCAACCAGGCCCTTAAGATCCGCGGACAGGCCCTGCAGCGAGTCGCTCGCCTGCGCCGTCTCGCTGGCGCTGCGCGATGTCTCATGCCCAGCTTCGACGATGCGGTGAACGCTCTCGGTGACCTGGCTGCTGACGGTGCTTTGCTCGTCCGCGGCGGAGGCGATTTGGTGAGCCATCTCGTTGATACGCCGTATGGCGCTACCGATGTTCTCCAGTGCGGTGTTGGCTTCGGCGGCTTGGCTGACGCTGCGTTCAGCTTGTGCCTGACTCTGGTCCATGGCCTTGGCGGCGCCATCGGCACCGGCCTGGACCTTTTCGATCATGGCCTGGATTTCCTCGGTGGATTGCTGGGTACGGCTTGCCAGGGTGCGTACTTCGTCCGCCACCACGGCAAAGCCGCGGCCCTGCTCGCCGGCCCGGGCGGCCTCGATCGCGGCGTTCAGTGCGAGCAGGTTGGTCTGCTCGGCGACGCTGCGGATCACCTCCAGCACGCTGCCGATCGCCTCGCTGTCCGCCTTCAGGCGCCGCACCACGTCGGCGGCCGCCTCCCCCTCGCCGGCGAGGGTGTTGATGGTGTCCACGGTGCCGGTGACCACGCGGTTGCCGGTGTTCATCGCACCGGTGGCATCGTTGGCTGCTTCGGAAGCCTGATTGGTGCTGTTGGCCACTTCCTGGGCGGTTGCCGACATCTCCTCCATGGCCGTGGCCATGGCGTCTGTCTCGCTTTGTTGCTGGTCCACGGCCGCACGGGTCTGTTCCGTGATGGCCGACATCTGCGTGGATGCGGTCGACACCTGTTCGCTGGACTCGTTGATCAGTCGCATGGCCTCGCGGAACTGGCCGAACATGTTGTTCAAGGCGCGCGCCATGTCGCCCAGTTCATCCTTGCGGTCCAGGCTGATGGGGTGGGTCAGGTCGGCGTGTTCGCCGATGTAGTTGATGTCCTGGCTGAGGCGGCTCAGCGGCGTGGTGACACTGCGGGAGAACAACAGCCCGGTGCCGCCGCCGATGATCAGTGCGGCAAGCGCGATCAACCCGGCCTGGGTCCACAGCGACGTTGCCAGTGCATCCGCCGATGCAAAGGCCTCCGCCACGTCGATTTCTGCCAGCAGCGCCATCTTCATGCCGTCGATCTCCACTGGTGTGTAGGCGGACATCACCGGCACCCCGCGATAATCGTCGACGATCTCGAATCCCTTTTTGCCTTCCAGCGCCAACCCCGCCGTCTTGGTATCCACCGGCTGCAAGCCGATGCCGGTACCCTTGGTCTTGATCTGCGCCAGCACATGGTCAGAGACCCCGGCGCTTTTCAGCGCGGCCAGATAGCTGTCCATGTCTTCGGTCTGAAAACGGCTGTTGTTGCGTAGGGTCTTGTCCTCACCCACCAGATAGGTTTCGCCGGATGCACCCAGGCCCACCTCGGCCCATTTTTCGTTGCTGGTCATCACGGCGTTGATCTTGTCCAGCGGCATCTGGAATATCAGCACCCCTTTCTCGACACCGTCCACATAGATGGGGGATGACACGAACGAGGCATAGCTGTCGTAGGAGGGTTGGTAATTGGTGTAGTGGGTCTGGTGGAAGGCGCCATCGGGTAACTTCACGGCGGCACGATAGGCCTCACCGATGCCGCTCTGGGCATAGGGCCCTGTGGTCAGCGAGGTGCCGTAGTCCAGTTCCTTGAACACCGAATAGACAATGCGCCCGGCGGTGTCCGCGATGAAGATGTCGTAGTACCCGAATGTCTCCAGGTAACTGCGGAAAAAGGGATGGAAACGCTGGTGCGCCTGGCTGTAGGCGGAGCCGTCCTGTTGCGCATCCAACAGATGCTTGCTGCCCAGCGGGTTGTTGTTTACCGCGATGTACTGGTACTGCATCGCAATGGCGGTGTCATCCAACTGCTTGAGCAGTTGCAACGGGTCCAGGTTGCTGTGCGGGTTCAGGGTCTTGAACTGCGCACCGAACTGGCCACGGTAATAATCCGCCAGGTCGCGTCTGGCCTGGTCCAGATCCTGAGCACCGAGGCCGGCGGCGCTGGTGGCAAAGCGCTCCAGCGCTTCGCGCGTTCCGGTGGCTTCGGACAAGGTCACCACCTGGCCTTGGATGCGTTTGAAGTAGTCTTCGATCTGCAGCCGTTTGGTTTCCCGGATGGAGACCAGTTGACGCTTGGCCTCTTCCCGTAAGGCATCGTGGCTCTGGCTGCCGGCGGTGGTGGCGCTGACGACGTCGACCATGGTGGCCGGCACGACCGCAAGCAGCACGGAGCCGAGCAGAAGTTTGAGTTTGATGGACATGTCCTGATGTCTCCCCGGGTTAAGGGCGCGGTAACCCCGGTTGCCGGGTCCAGTCCGCTGTCCAGTCAATAACGGCAGGAAGGATGTGGGCTTTAGGGCCTGTATTCTTTATAGTGGCCAGGGAGCGTGCCAAGGGTTGTCTCCGGCGGCCGCTGGACCTTGGCCCAGGGCGACGTTACGCGCGGCGAAAATGGGTATCAGGGCGTGTGGGCGCTGGCTGGTTGTGTGGTTTCCCAGGCTAGTTCCTCCGGCGGCAGCGGGCGGCTGTAGAGATAGCCCTGGAAATAATCGCACTGCAGTTTGCGCAGCAGCTCGGCCTGCTCGGCCGTTTCCACGCCTTCCGCCACCACCGACATGCCAAACAGCTGACTGAGCTGGATGATGGCGCTGACCAGATTCCGGTCATGGGGGTCGTCAAGTATGCCGTTGACGAATTCGCGGTCGATCTTCACCAGGTCGAAGGCGAAGAAGCGCAGCTGGCTGAGGGACGACTGACCGGTGCCGAAGTCGTCCAATGCCGTGGACACCCCCAGCTCACGCAACTGGTGCAGCATACGTTGGGCCCGGTCGATATCCTGGGTCAGGCTGTCTTCCGTCACCTCGACGATCAGGTGTTCCGGCGCGGGGGAGCGGGCAGCCAAACGGCTCAGCAAGCGCTGGGAGAACTGCTCATCGTGCAGCAATTTGGCGGTCAGATTGACCGACGCCGTGAGCGGAATGCCATCGCGGCTCAGCCGGTCGCGTTGGTGTAGCGCGATTTGATCCAGGATCCATTCGCTTACCACCCCGAGTTGCCCCATGGCCTCGAGCACCGGCACGAAGCGGGACGGGGGGATCTGTCCCAGTACGGTGTCATGCAGTCTGAGCAAGGCCTCGCAGCCGTGGGCGGTCCGGCCGTCACGGCACAGGATCGGTTGGTAGTGGAGTTCGAATCGCTGGTCCCGGATGGCGGTGCGCAGGCAGGTCTCCAGTTCCAGGTCGTCGGTGGCGCGCTGCGCCATGTCCGCGGTGAAGAAACGAAAGCATCCCGCGCCGGCCCGTTTGGCATCGTACATGGCGGTATCGGCACCTCTGATCAGGCCCTCCGCATCGGTGTTGTTGTCCGGATAGATTGCGATGCCGATGGACACCGAAACATGCAGTTGTCGATCCGCCAGATCGAACGGCTGGTCCAGCGAATGAATGAGCTTCTCGGCCAATGCGGCCAGTTCCTCCGCTCGGTCGATCCGTTCAGCGATGATGGCGAACTCGTCACCACCCAGTCGAGCCACGGTATCGCTGCGCCGGGTAACACTGAGCAATCGGGTGGTGACCATCTGCAACAGCTTGTCGCCGGCCGCGTGGCCGAGGCTGTCGTTGATCTGTTTGAAGCGGTCCAGATCAAGAAACAGCACGCCCACCTTGCTTTGGTCCCTTCCCGCCAGCACCAGGGCGTGTTCGAGACGATCCATCAGCAACAGGCGGTTGGGCAAATGGGTGAGGGGATCGTGGTGCGCCAAGTGGTCCAGGTGCGACTGACGTATCCGCACCTGTTGCTGCATCTCCTTGAACGCTTCGATCAGGTTACGGGTTTCCCGGACCTCGACGGGTGGCGGTGTAGCGGGTGCCCGCCCGTGTGCTTCGTGCTTGAGCGCCAGGGTGGTGTCTTCAATCGGTCTGAGGATCAGGCGCGAAAACATCCAATAGGTGAGCATCAACACCACTGAGCCGGCAATGGCGACCAGCACCGTGGCGGTTGCCAGTCGTTTGGACATCCCGGTCAGTGTGGTGATGTTGTGCGCCGATTGGCGATCGAGTTCCTGACGGATGCGCGACAGGCTGTCGCGCAGGACCGCCAGGGCGGGCGAGACGGTGTCCCGGGTATAGTTCAGATCGGCCCGCCAGTTGGGCGATGTCATGTCGGCGACCGCCTTCCGGTAGTCGCGGGTCCAGGCCGCGATCTGGCTTTTCAGATTGGGGAGGTGGTCCTCCGCGACCAGATTCAACTGATCTGTGGAGCTGAGCACCTGCAGCCGGCGTATGTTCTTGTTGAGCAGTTCGAGGTAGGCGTCGATGTTCTCGGCCCGGGAACTGATGGCGGCAGCGGGCTGGCTGGAAAAGATGCCGAAACGGTTGGCTACCAGCAGGCGAAGTTCGCTGGTTGCGTGCAGCCACTCGCTTTGCAGGTCCACCATGGTGACGAATGCGGCGGGATTCTGACGTGACTTGTCGTGCAGTTGATCTTTTTCAACGCTGACCATGTCCGCCAGCATCGCCAGCACCGCTTGGTTCTTGGGCAGCATGTCCGTTTCCATGACCCCCAGGGTGGGAAACCAGCCGGTGGGGTTCTCCCGTAGCGCAACCAGTTGGCTGACCTGGGGGGTGAGTCGTTCCGCGGCGGAGAAGGCCTGGCGTGCATAGCCGCGCATGTCGGCGTGGCTGCGCACCGATCTGAGCTGGGCCAGCAGTGCGATATGAATGTGCAACTGATCCACCGCGGCGTACAGTTGGCGCGCCTCGATCAGCGGCGGATTGATCAGAAACCGGTGCAGCGCATTCTGCATCACGTTCATCTGCTCGAAGGCGTCCTGCACCTTGGCGATGGCCTGCGAACGCGCCTGAATCAGCTCGAATTGCTCGGTGCTTACCGTCGCCACTTGTCGGTAACCAAACACGCCCGCACCCCGCAGCACCACGCTCACGCTGACGGCCAGCGCCAGATAGCGGTTTTGGTACGAATCGAACCAGGCCCGTCCGAAGTGGCGTTTCAAGCGATCCCTCATCATTGCTCCATGCGTGTCGACTCAAAATAGGCCGACGTCTGCCTGATACAGCACGAGCGGCCGCGCGCGCAGGGCGTCCTTGTCGGGCGCCATCCACGCACTTGCCGCTTGATCCATCCGTGCTGGTGACAAGCGTTTGGTCATGTGACAGCCTGTTGCGGGAACAGGATCTCAGCAGGGCCTGGCCTACTGTAACGTCAAATCCGGAATTTAATTGAGGTTTGTCCGGCGGCGTCATGCGGATCACGCGGCCGGGCTTGGTCTGAGATCAGCTGGGTGTAATGGGGTCCTCCCCGCCCCAGATGCTGCGCTATAATGGCCCGCTTACTTTCGCCTCTCCCATTCTCAAGGTACTGCGCATGTCCAAGTCCGGCGTCAACAAGGTGGTTCTGGCCTATTCCGGTGGTCTGGATACCTCGATCATTCTCAAGTGGCTGCAGGACGTATACGACTGCGAGGTGGTCACCTTCACCGCCGACATCGGTCAAGGTGAAGAGGTGGAGCCGGCCAGCGCCAAGGCCGAGGCCATGGGGATCAAGGAGATCTATATCGACGACCTGCGCGAGGAGTTTGCCCGGGATTTCGTGTTTCCCATGTTTCGCGCCAATCCGCTGTACGAAGGCGAATACCTGCTCGGCACCTCCATTGCGCGGCCGCTGATCGCCAAGCGCTTGATCGATATCGCCAACGAGACCGGCGCCGACGCCATCGCCCATGGCGCGACCGGCAAGGGCAACGATCAGGTGCGTTTCGAGCTGGGTGCCTACGCGTTGAAGCCGGACGTGAAGGTGATCGCCCCATGGCGTGAGTGGGACCTGCTGTCCCGCGAGAAACTGATGGCCTATGCCGAACAACATGGCATTGCCATCGATTACGCCAAGCAGGGCAAGAAGTCGCCGTACTCGATGGACGCCAATCTGCTGCACATCTCCTACGAGGGCGGCATTCTGGAAGACCCGTGGGCCGAGCCGGAAGACGACATGTGGCGCTGGTCGGTGTCGCCGGAACAGGCGCCTGACACGCCGACCTATGTCGAGCTGACCTTCGAACGAGGCGACATCGTCGCCGTGGACGGCACCGCCATGAGCCCGGCCCAGGTTATGGCGCATCTGAACGAGGTTGGCGGTGCCAACGGGATCGGACGGGATGACATCGTCGAGAACCGTTTTGTCGGCATGAAATCCCGGGGCTGTTACGAGAAGCCGGCCGGGACCATCATGCTCAAGGGCCACCGTGCCATGGAATCGTTGACCCTCGATCGTGAGGCGGGGCATCTGAAAGACGAGCTGATGCCCCGGTACGCCAGCCTGATCTACAACGGCTTCTGGTTCAGCCCGGAACGTGAGGCGTTGCAGGCGCTGATCGACAAGACCCAGGAGACGGTCAACGGGGTGGTCCGGCTGAAGCTCTACAAAGGCAACGTGATCGTTGCTGGGCGCAAGTCCGACACCCACAGCCTGTTCGACGAGTCCATCGCCACCTTCGAGGACGATGCCGGCGCCTATGACCAAAAGGACGCCGAAGGCTTCATCAAACTGAACGCCTTGCGCCTTAAGGTCGGGGCGCGTCGCAACAAGCGCTGAGCCGGCCCGGCTTTACCTTGGCAAGCCGAAGCGCCCCCAGTGCCGGACCGCCGCTCGGATACGCGGCGGCGGTCCGGGCCGATCAGGCGGCGTTGCGCGGTGAGCGCGCCGGCGGTTGTCGATGTGGTCCGATCAGCGGGTGAATTGCTGCACGATCTCGCGTAGCGCGTGGATATGTTTGCCCATGGCATCGATGTCCTGCTTGGCGGTCTCGGCGCCGCTGGTGCAGTGATCGGTCACCTCACGGATGCGCGTGATGCTCTGGCTGACGCCCTCGGCCAGTGCCTGCTGGGCATCTGCCGCCTCGGCGATTTCGCGGTTCATGCCGTTCACTTCGCTGATGGCGCCGGCGATCCCGGCGAGTAGTTCGGCGGCATCTTCAAAGCGCGTTTCGGTGGCATCGGCCTGACCCTGGGCCTTCTCCATGACCTTGGCGGCATCGCGCGCGCGACCTTGCAGGTCGTTGATCATCTGTTCGATTTCCTCGGTGGACGACTGGGTCCGGCCGGCCAGGGTACGGACCTCGTCGGCCACCACCGCGAAACCGCGGCCCTGTTCACCTGCCCGTGCCGCTTCAATGGCCGCGTTCAAGGCGAGCAGGTTGGTTTGCTCGGCAATGCCGCGGATCACATCGAGCACCACGCCGATCTGATCGCTGCTGGCGCCCAGCGAGCGGATGGTCTCGCCGGCGTCGGATACGTCCATCGACAGTTGGGTGATGGCGCCGATGGCCTCGGTGGCGATCAGCGCGCCTTGGGTGCTTTGCTCGTTGGCGCTGGCCGTCGATGCGGCGGTTTGTGCCGCCATGCTGGCGCTGCGGCTGGTGGATGCCATCATCTCGTCGATGGCGTGGGCGGCGTTTTCGGCCTCGCTGCGCTGCTCGTTGGTGCCGCGACGGAACTGGTCGCTGATGTCGTGCAGGCGGTCGCCGGTCTCGTCCAGGGTCGCGGCGGCCGCGTCGATGCGTCCGATCATGCCCCGCAGGTTGCCGGTCATGTTGTTGAAGCTGGTGACGATGCCGCCGATCATGTCGTGGCTTTCCATGGTGCAGTGGTGCGAGACATCGTTGTTGCTGATCGCCTCGGCGATCTCGGACATGCGCGCCAACCGGCGTAACAGCACCAGCTTGGTGAGGTAATGGTTCGCCGCGCCTATGCCAATTCCTGCGGCCACGCAACTGACGATGAACCAACCGAACATCCCTTCGTTCGGCGTCACGAACAGCAAGGCAAAAAACGGGAAGGTCAAGCCCATCGTCAGACCGAACGCGGTGAAGGAGAGCGCAAGATTGCGCAGCAAGCTGGGCTTCGTCAGTTTCATGGTTATCGTCCCCGGGTGTAGATAATTATTCTGGTACCATCTGTGGCGGCCGGCAGGACCTGAACTTGATACCGCCCGGCCGCCCTGTGCCGAGGAAGAGGAGTCCCATGTCCGCCACCCGAAACGGCTATGGTTCGCGTCCGCTGATCGCCGTCAGCAGCTGTCTGTTGGGTGAGCAGGTGCGCTTTGACGGCGGCCACAAGAAGAGCAGCTGGTTGACCGGTCCGTTGGCGACATGCGTCGATTACCGGCCCATTTGCCCGGAGGTGGCGATCGGGTTGGGGATTCCCCGCCCGCCGATCCATCTGACCGGCGACCCCGGGCGTCCGCGGGCGGTGGGGGTGAAAGACCCGACCCTGGACGTGACCATTCCCCTGGAGGCCTTTGCACGCCGTACCGCCGCGACCCTTGATGCGGTGTCCGGTTATGTGTTCAAGAGCAAGTCGCCCAGCTGCGGCATGGAGCGGGTCAAGCTGTACGGGCAGCACGGCGGGCAGAAAAAGACCGTCGGCATCCATGCGCGCGTCGTCATGGAACAGCTGCCGCACCTGCCGGTGGAAGAGGAAGGGCGGCTGAACGACCCGGTGCTGCGCGAGAATTTCGTCACCCGGGTCTACGTGTACCGTCGCTGGCAGGACTTTCGTCGCCACCGCCTCAGTGCCAAGGGCCTGATCGATTTCCATGCCGACCACAAATATCTGGTGATGGCGCACAACCAGGCCGCCTACAAGCGCATCGGCCGGCTCCTGTCGGACCTGAAAGGGGTGGATCTGCGCGCTGTGGCCGACCGGTATCTTGGCGAACTGATGGCCGCCTTGTCCCGCCGCGTGAGTCGGGATCGCCACGTCAACGTGCTGCAGCACATCATGGGCTATCTGAAGAAGCGCCTGCCCGGTGCCGACCGCCAGGAACTCGTCGAGGCCATCGAGGCCTATCGACGTGGCGAAGTCCCCTTGATCGTCCCGGTGTTCCTGCTGCGGCACCACTTCCGCCACCATCCCGATCCGTATATGGACGGCCAGTGGTACCTTGACCCCTATCCGCCGTCATTGGGACTGCGCAACAACATCTGATGCCATGACGGATGCCTTCGGCCTGATCGTCATCGGTGACGAGATACTCAGTGGCAAAAGACGGGACCGTCACTTCGACGCCTTTCGCGGCCTGCTGCAGGCACGTGGCTTCGCGCTGGCCTGGTTACAGATCCTGCCGGACGACCCGGCGCTGCTCACCGGACGTCTGGCCGCCAGCATGGGGGAAGACTTGCCGGTGTTCTGTTGTGGCGGCATTGGTGCGACGCCGGACGATCACACCCGCCGGTGTGCCGCGGCGGCGGCAGGCGTACCGTTGCAGCGCCACGCCGACGCCGTGGCCGAGATCGAGGCGCAATTCGCTGAGCAGGCGTATCCGGAGCGCATTTTGATGGCGGATCTGCCCGCCGGCAGCACCCTGATCCCCAATCCCTACAATCGCGTGCCGGGTTTCGCCATCAAGCGTCACTACTTCCTGCCCGGCTTTCCGGACATGGCCCACCCCATGGCGCACTGGGTGTTGGACAATCAATACGCCGAGGGCGGTGTACCGGAACGGGAATTATCGCTGAAGGTATTTGGTGCCGCGGAATCCCGGTTGCTGTCCTTGATGGAACAGCTGACGGCGGATTTCCCCTCGCTGAAGCTGTTCAGTCTGCCGCGGCTGGGGCCGGACGGATTCGTTGAACTGGGCTTTCGTGGGCGGGATGGGCTGGAGCCTGCCTTCGCCGCCTTGCGCTATGAGCTGCAATCACCGCGCGACTAAGGAAGCTCTGAAAAATTCAGAGCTTCCGCGGCACAGGGAGGTGCCACCAAAATCGGTCGCTGCAAGCGACTGATTTTGAATCAAGTTGCAAACCGCGTTTGCAGCGCAGCGTGCGCTGAGAAGTCCAGGATGGACTTATTCAGCGCTTCCCTAAAGCGCTACCGGGTCCGACCGGGTTCAGCGCGCCTGTTTGATCTGCGTCCATAACGCCAAGGCATCCTGCCGGCTTTGTCTCAGGTCGACGATCGGGTTGCGGTAGATGCTGTTCGCCGCCAGCCCGGCGCCGTCCAACACGTTGCTGGGCGCCTCCCAGGGGTTGTGCAGCCATTTGTCCGGCAGAGGCGCCAGCTCGGGTAGCCAGCGCCGTACGTAGCCGCCGTCCGGGTCGAATTTGCGGCCTTGCAACACCGGGTTGAAGATGCGGAAAAAGGGCGCGGCGTCGGCGCCGCAGCCGGCGGTCCATTGCCAGCCCAGGCTATTGTTCGCCAGGTCGGCGTCCACCAGGGTGTCCCAAAACCAGCGCGCGCCGTCCTGCCAGGGGCGCAGCAGGTTCTTGCTCAGCAGGGACGCGACCAGCATCCGCACGCGGTTGTGCATCCAGCCGGTGTGCCACAGTTGGCGCATGCCGGCATCGATGATCGGGATGCCGGTGCGGCCGGCCTGCCAGGCGGCCAGGTCGTCGCCGCCGCCGGACCACGTCAGGTCCGCGAAGCGTGGGTCCAGCGGCTGCTCGGTGGTGTGGGGAAAGTGGTACAGCAGATGGTAGGCGAATTCGCGCCAATACAGCTGCCGTATAAAGGGGCTGGCCGCCTCCCCCAGCGGCTTACAGGCCCACAACACCTGGGCCGGGCTCAGCTCGCCGTGGTGCAGGTAGGGCGACAGCCGCGAGGTGCCTTCCAGATCGGGGTGATCCCGATGGTCACCATAGCTGGACACCCGTTCCGTCCATGTCGATAGGGCGGCGCCGGCGCCCGCTTCTCCCGGCTGCCAGTGGGTGGCAATCCCGGCGTCCCAGGGGATCGTCGGGGTGAGCCGCAGGTGGTCGATGGTCAGTCCGTCCATTTCAGGTCGCACGGCGGGTAGCTTGGTCGGCGCCGCTTGTGGCGGCGGCACGGACAACGACCGGCAGGTCTTATGGAAGGGCGTGAAGACCCGATATGGCCGGCCCTGCCCGGTGGCCACCTGCCAGGGTTCCACCAACAGCCCGCCCGGATAGCTGTGCGCCGCGATGCCCTGGGCGGTCGCCCAGGCCTTGACTTGCTTGTCCCGGGCGATGGCAGCCGGTTCGTATTGCCGTTGCCAGTGCAGCGATGTGGCCCCGGTTTCCGCGACCAGTGCCTGCAACACTCGGAGGGTGGCGCCGCGGCGCACGATCAGGCGCCCGCCACGTGCGGCGATGTCCTGTGCCAGTGCGGTCAGCGCGTGATGCTGCCACCAACGGCTGGCGGCCCCGGGTGCCCAGGGCGCAAGGGCCTCGGGGTCGTGGATATAGACCGGCACCATGTCGCTTGCGCTGTCCAGCGCGCCCAGCAGGGCAGCATGGTCAGCAAGACGCAGGTCACGACGGAACCACAACAGCGTGGTCGATCGTTCAGTTTTGACGGGTCGGCTTGCCATGTGCCGATGTTAACCGCAGTGGCACCATCGGTAGGCCCGCGGTGCGTGGTGATTTGCCGACGTCCGCGGTTCGGCTGATTAGGCCTCGTGCTTGGGCGGCGTGCGCACGTGGCCCGCCTCGTGCACTTTTTCCAGGTACTCGGTCCAGTTCATGGCGTACTTGAGGCCCAGATCGTAAAGGTAGCGCCAGTCGTAGAGCCCGGAATCATGGCCGTCGTCGAACACGATTTTGATGGCATAGGAGCCCACCGGGCGGATGTCGGTGATGTTGACGTCCTGTTTGTCGAGCTGCAGTTTGGCGCCCTTGCCCATGTGGCCGCGGACCTCCGCGGAGGGCGAATAGACGCGCAGGTATTCGCAGGGGTAGGAGAAACGCTTGCCGTCGTCGAAGGCGATTTCCAGGGCGTGGGACTGTTGGTGCAGCACGATATCCACGGGTTTCGGGTGGTCCGCCATGGCTCAGGCGTCCGCGCCCAAGTGCCGGGCCCGATGCTGGCGGTCCGCGTCGGCCTCGCTGTCTGTCGGCAGGGTCGTCTCCGGCCAGCCTTGAGCGTGTTGTTGCACCAACCGGCTGAGCGCCGCAATGTGGTCGGGCTGGTCGTTCAGGCAGGGGATGTAGTCGTAACGCTCACCGCCGGCGTGCAGGAATACCTCGCGGTTTTCCAGGGCGATTTCCTCCAGGGTTTCCAGGCAATCGGCGGAAAAACCCGGACAGATGACTGCCACATGGCGGGTACCGGCGGCGGCCAATTCCGCCAGCGTCCTGTCGGTGTAAGGCTGCAGCCATTGTTTTGGACCCAGACGCGACTGGAAGGTCAGGTGCCATTGCTGGTCGTCAAGTTCGAGCGCCTCGGCCAGGAGCCGACCGGTCTTTTGACATTCACAGTAGTACGGATCGCCCTTGGCGAAGTATTCCTGGGGAATGCCGTGAAAGGACATCACCAGCTTGTCCGCCCGACCGTTGCGCTGCCAGTGACGGCGCACGCTGTCCGCCAGGGCTTGGATATACGCAGGGTCGTCGTGATAGTGATTGACGAAACGCAGTTCCGGCAGCCAGCGCCAGGTGCGTAGCTCATCGGTGACGGCGTCGAAGATGGATGCCGTGGTGGTTGCCGAGTACTGGGGATACAACGGCAGTACGACGACCCGACGTGCGCCGGCGGCGCGCAGTTCCGCGAGCCCGGCGGCGATGGACGGATTGCGGTAGCGCATTGCCAATGCGACGTGAACCGGGCCGGGCAGTGCTGCCTGCAAGGCGTGTTGCAGGGCATCGCGCTGTTGCTGCGAGATCACCAGCAGCGGCGATCCCTGCTCGGTCCATACCTTGCGGTAGGCCTGGGCGGAGCGTCGCGGACGGGTGTTGAGGATGATGCCGTTGAGTACCAGCCACCAGATGGGGCGGGCCAGCTCCACCACCCGCGGGTCCCACAGGAATTCCTTCAGATACCGTCGTACATCGCCGGTGGTCGGGGAATCCGGGGTGCCCAGATTCACCAGCAATACGCCCAGGCTGTCCGGCTGATCGTGCCGAAAGTCGGTCTCGTTGTTCACGCTGCGTCAATGTCGTTGCAAGCCCAGTGCCCAGTGTAACCTTTCGGTAGACGCGACGCGTCCCCGGGTAAGTCGTGACGATCAGTCGATGCCGCTTTTCAGGCGGGCCTCCACCCGCGCCGCGGTCAGGAGCTTGGGCTGCAGGACCTCGGGATACAGGCGGTGCAAGGCGTTCATGCGCCCGGCCTGCTTGCGGGCGGCACGCTCCAGTTCCTGGCGTAATCCGGTCGGCAAGCCCGCCAGTGTCAGCAGTTGCGGTGCCAACTGGTGTCGATATTGATCGAACAGCAGGGTCTGATGCGGCTGCGACCAGCGATCCTTCCAGGGGAGTGCAGGAAAGGCGTCCGCCGGCACGCCCACGCTACCGTCGGCCACGGGACGCCCGGAGCCGTCCGCGAGGCGTTCGAGCCAGCGCCGTTGCGGTACCGTGCCCGCCGCCGCGTGAATCACTTGTTGCCGCGCGGTCGTGTCGGCTTGGCGTTGCGCCGGGTCTTCGCGTCGGGCGTACGAATGTCCGGCCGCGGACGTTTCTGCGATCCAGCGGTCGGCACGGAGGCGCGGGATGAACCGGGCATCGACGGTTGTGGCCAGCAACGCCAATGGGTTGCCCGAGGGCTCAAGCAGCCAGTATTCGAAGCGGTCCGCGAACGGGAAGGGCAACTGGTCCGCAACGCTGCGCAGGATGGCGATCAATGCCTCGCTGGCGGCCAGCATCGCACCGATGTCCAGGATCGGGTTCGCCGGGACCTGTTGCAGGCCATGCAGTGCGGACCAGCGACCGAAGCGAAAAAACTGGCGCGTGCTGTGGCCTGGAGTATCGCGCCCCCAGGTGTGTTCCGGCCGTGCCGCTTCCACCTCGATCCGCCAGTTCACGCCGTCCGTGGACAGGGCTCGCGCACCATTGGTTTCGACGACTTCGAGCGCGCCGAGGAAGGGATTGAGTTGGCGCACCGCATAGCAGCGCGGGGCGTCCTTCACGGCGTGGGGTCTGGATGCGGGCACGGCTGATCATCCGTGGGGCAGGTGCTGATCGCCTGTCCGGGGGCCAGCACGGCCATGAGTGCGGTCAGCTCCTCGAGCAGGCTGTCGACCATCGCGGTGTTCGCCCCCCCGCCTGACCGTCCGGCAGGGTTCCGTATCGCGCCCTTGGGATTGCTGTCACGCACCTGTGTTCTCCTGTGCCGCTGTCTCCGAGCGTCGCAAACGGCGAGGCGTCCCGCAAGCCCAGGTGGTTTGCGGTTCAGTCGGCCACGGTCAGGTGATGATTGATGGCGGCAAGATAGTCCGCCTCACGAGCCAATTCAGCCGAGGTCAGGGGACGCTGCGCCAGCTGATCCCCAGGAAATTGCAGCAGGATACGGTGTTCGCCGTCGATTTCGATGTGTGGCAGCGGACGTGCCTCGGGGTTGCGGCCGCGGTGCAATAGCACCGCCAAGCGCAACAGGATCGTCAGGCGTTGGACGCTGACACGTTCGTTGTCGCCGACCGTGTTGAACAGATCCGTTTTCAGCTTGCGCCGGTGGCAGCGTACCAGGGTCGCGAGTACCGCCTGTTCCTGGCGGGAGAACCCCGGCAGGTCGGCGTTGGCCAGGATGTAGGCCGCGTGTTTGTGATGACCGCTATGGGCAATGGTGAGGCCGATCTCATGGAGCCGCGCTGCCCAGCCGAGCATCTGCCGATCCTCCGGGTTCTCCAGGTCCCAGCTGGCGGCGATCTGATCGAGCAATGCCAGCGCGGTCTGTTCGACCCGCGCCGCCTGTTCGGTGTCCACGTCGAAACGTTGTATCAGCGAGGCGGTGGTGCGTTCACGTACGTCTTCGTGCCGAATCTGCCCCAGCATTTCGTACAGCAGTCCTTCGCGTAGCGCCTCGTCTGAAATGGCCATCTGATCGATATGCAGACCGTTGAAGATTGCGCTCAGTACCGCAACGCCGCCGGCCAGGATGGGCCGGCGGTCGTCGCTCAGGCCGTCGAGCTTCAGCTTGTCGGCATGGCCGGCGGACACCAATTCCTTGCGCAATTTGTCCAGCGCCTCACGGCTGATGCCGCGCTCGCACCAGCCCTCGGCCTGCACCACCTTGCCGATGGCCTTGATGGTGCCGGATGCGCCGATGGCTGTCTCCCAGCCCAACCGGCGGTAACGGTTGCGCAGCGGGCGTACCTCGATGCCGGCGGCGGTGATCGCCTTGTCCATGGCCTTGTCGCTGATGGTGCCATCGGCGAAAAAGCTGCGTGTGGCGCTGACGCATCCCATGAACAGGCTTTCCCGTTCGATCGGGTCCATGCCCTTGCCGATGATCAGCTCGGTGCTGCCGCCGCCGATGTCCACCACCAGCCGCTGGTCGTCCCCGCCGGACATGCCGTGGGCTACCCCCAGGTAGATCAGGCGGGCCTCTTCGCGCCCGGCGATGATGTCGATGTCGTGACCGAGGGCCTGTTCGGCCAGGCGCAGAAAACGCCCGCCGTCATCCACTTGGCGGAGGGTGTTGGTGCCCACCACCCTGACCATCGCCGGCGGCAGGTGCGCCAAGCGCTGACCGAATCTGGCCAGGCAGTCCAGCGCCCGTTGCGCGGCCTCATCGGTGAGCTGATTGTCCGGGGTCAGGCCTTCGCCGAGCCGTACCGGCTCCCGCAGACGGTCGATGATCTGCAGGCGACCTTCGTCCAGCCGGGCCACGATCATATGGAAGCTGTTGGAGCCGAGGTCCACCGCGGCAACGGTGTCCTGCTTGGTGTCGGGGGCGGGATAGCCCAGCATGGCGTCACTCCGGGGATTTTGATGGATGCTAACAAGGTGCCTGTGCGCGGCATAGTCCGGCAATCGTCGCCGGCTGGGTTAGAATCGACCCATGTCCAGCTTCGACCCGGAAATGAACTACTGCAACGCCTGTGGCGGGCCGCTCGGCGAGCTGGTACCGGATGGCGACAACCGGCCGCGCCACGTGTGCGTGGACTGCGGCGCCATCCATTATCGCAACCCCAAGGTGGTGACCGGTTGCATCCCGCTCTGGGAGGATCGGGTCCTGCTTTGCCGTCGTGCCATCAAGCCGCGCTACGGCCTGTGGACCTTGCCGGCGGGTTTTCTGGAAAACGGCGAGAGCAGTCATCAGGGTGCGGTACGCGAGACCCTGGAAGAGGCCAACGCCCGGGTCGCCATCGAGGGGCTGTACAGCACCTTCAATCTGCCGCATATCAACCAGATCTATATGCTGTTTCGCGCCACCTTGTTGGATACGGATTTCCATCCGGGCGAAGAAAGCCTGGATGTGGCCCTGTTCGATGAGGCTGCGATTCCCTGGGACGAGCTGGCCTTTCCCGTGGTGGCCGAAACGCTCAAATTGTATTTTTCCGACCGGGCCCAGGGACGCTTTCAGACCCACATGGGCGACATCCTGCGCGAACCGGGTACCAGCCTGCGCAAGTACCGGGTGACCCTGCTGTGAGGGACGGGGCGATCACCGGCTTTGTGCCTGCACCGACCTGACGTTCTGTGCCACCAGCCCGTCTTCCACGTCGGACTCCTTCAGGTAGAACTCCACCACAGTATCACGGTTTTGCATGTCCTCGGCGGTCGGGCCGTCCGCCAGCTCGTTGATGTGGCAGAACACGCTGGACCAGGGGGAGTCGGCCTCCCGGTGATCGGTGATCCACAGCTTGCCTTGCACCGCGGTGAGAAAATTCAGGAAGCCGTAGCCTTTCTCAGGGAACCATTTGGAGCAATAGCCGCGCACCACCGAGCCGGGACGTCCCCAGTCGTTACGCGATTCATAATGGATCGGCACCAGATCCGGGATCAGAAAGCCCGGGTGATAGGCATCCACCTGGCGGATCAGTTGCCGCGATACGTTGTTGAAGCCCATCAGTTCCACCCGACACCCCTTGTTTTGCAGCGCGGTAACCAGGGTGAGGAAATCGCCGTCGCCGGTGAGCAACAGGATCTCGTCGAGGTTCTCCACCTGCAGCATGGCGTCCACCGCCATCTCCAGGTCGGAGTTGGCCTTGGTGGTGACGTTGCCGTCGGCATCGGTGTAGCGCTTGACGTTTTTGGTGATCACCTTCCAGCCGAAGTCGCGCAGGGTATTGTGGTAGTTGTAGGTTTTGCGGGCGTATTCGCTATCGTCCTTGGCACGATCGGCGTCGAAGGCCAGATAGATGTTCAGGCGTAGCAGATGCCCGTCGTTGCGCGCGGCAAAGCGTCGCAGCACGTCATAACGCAGGTTGTAGCCGCCATTGAATTTGATGTTCTCGGCGTCGACGAACACGCCTACTTTAAGTTGACTCACTGGGTACTCCGAAAAATTAAGCTATTGCCCGTATGTGGGCGATTGTTTGTTGCTAACAGGAACAAGACGGATACTTTCACGCGGCTTTTCCTAAGGTAGCGCTGAATAAGTCCATCCTGGACTTCTCAGCGCACGCCGCGCGGCAAACGCGCTTTGCAGCTTGGCTCAAAATCAGTCACTTGCAGTGACCGATTTTGGCGGCGACGTGGGAGTTCGGCGCTGGACCATGTTACAGGCTCGCCCCCTTGTTTACCGGTTCGTTCGGGATGGGGGCGTGGTGGTGCCTGCGGCCGCACGGATCACGCCAGCAGCGCCACGGACTTCACTTGGGCATGCACCCGGCTGCCGGGCGCCAGCGCCAACAGTCGCGCCGAGCGGCGGGTCAGCCTGGCCAGCAATGGCGTGCCGTCGGCGTCGAGTCTGGCAAGGAGCTGGGAGGGGGATTGTTTCGCCAGCTCAGTGATTGTCACCGGGAAGTGGTTGAGAATGCTGGTCCCAGTCTGCGGTGTCAGGGTGAGACTGACATCGCGGGCCAGGATGCGCAGCCGTACCGGCTGCCCGACGGGCAGCGCGTTGAGCGGCACCCACAGGCTGCCGCCGGAAAAGCGCGCCTCGGTCAACTGGTCGTCGGCGTCATGGACGGCGATGGTGGCGTTGACCAGGGCTTCGGCATGATCGCCACGTGCCAGCGGCAGGTCCAGCCGGGTCAGCAGTTCGGCGGTCGGACCGCTGGCGGTGATTCTGCCGCCGGCCATCAGCACCAGGTGGTCGGCCAGGCGCGCCACCTCGTCGGCGTCGTGACTGACATACAGCATGGGGATTGCCAGTTCGTCGTGCAGGCGTTCCAGAAACGGCAGGATGGCGGCCTTGGCGTCGCGGTCGAGCGCCGCCAGGGGCTCGTCCATCAGCAACAGATGCGGCGCGCTGAGCAGGGCACGGGCAATCGCCACCCGCTGGCGTTCACCACCGGACAGATTCGCCGGTCGTCGCGTCAACAGGTCACCAATGCCCAGCAGATCGACCACGTCGTCGAACGCGATCCGTCGGGCTTTGTCCCGGCGACGCTTGCTGGCGTAATCGAGATTGCCGCGCACCGTCAGGTGCGGGAACAGGCTGGCCTCTTGGAAAACGTAGCCGATGGGTCGACGATGGGGCGCCAGGCAGTACTTCTGATCTTGCCAGGTGTCCGCGCCCACCCGCAGTTCGCCGTCGCGACAGTTTTCCAACCCGGCAATGGCCCGTAGCAGGGTGGTCTTGCCGCAGCCCGACGGCCCGAAGATGGCTGTGACACCCTGGCCGGGCACATCCAGATCGGCGTCCAAGGCGAAGTCGCCCCGGCCGATGCGGTAACGGGCGCGTATTCCGGGTTGATCGGACTGAGGTGCTCGCTTCATGGCCGGGTCACCGCGAAACGTCGATTGGCGCCGTACACGGCCAGCAGCATCCCGAAGGACAGTACCAACAAGCCCCCGGCCAGCCAGTGCGCCTGGGTGTAGGCCAGTGCTTCGACATGGTCGTAGATGGCGATGGACAGCACCTGGGTTTCGCCGGGGATATTGCCGCCGATCATCAACACCACACCGAACTCGCCCACCGTATGAGCAAAGCCGAGCACCGCGGCGGTGACGAAGCCATGGCGAGCCAACGGCAATACCACGGTGACAAAACGATCGAGCGGTCCGGCACCCAGGGTGGCGGCGACCTCCACCGGGCGCTGACCGATGGCCGCGAAGGCGCCTTGCAAAGGCTGCACCACGAAGGGCAGGGAATAGATCACCGATCCCACCACCAGACCGGTGAAACTGAACACCAGCGTCGGTCCGCCCAAGGCCTGCACCCAGTGGCCGACGGGGCCTTGGGGTGACAGCATTACCAGCAGATAGAAGCCGAGCACGGTAGGCGGCAATACCAGCGGCAGGGCGACCGCGGCTTCGATCAAGGGCTTGACGCGGCAACGCGTGCGACTGAGCCACCACGCCAACGGCGTACCCAACAGCAGCAGCACGAGGGTGGTGAGACCTGCCAGTCGCAGGGTGACCCACAGTGCCTCCAGGTCATTGTCCGACAGCGGCATCAGACGCGGCTCCGCTCAAGGTGTTTCATAACCGTGTGCCCGGATCAGCGTGCGGGCGGGCGCGGAGGCGAGAAATTGCAGGAATGCCCGAGCGGCCGGTTTTTCGTTCAACAGCACGGCTTGCTGTTCGATGGGCGTGTAGTAGCCGGCGGGCGGTAGCCATAGGCTGCCGCTGGCCGGTTCGTCCGGATGACGTACCTGACTGAGCGCGACGAAGCCCAACTGGGCGCCGCCGCCTTTGACGAAGCGAAAGGTCTGGCCGATGTTCTCGCCGCGTATCAAACGGTTTTGCAGCGACTCCCAGAGTTGTAGACGTTGCAATACCTGTTGCGCGGCCATGCCATAGGGCGCCAGGCGCGGATTGGCGATGGCCAGATGGGTGTAGCGGTCGCTACCCAGTACCTGTCCGGCGCTGTCCACCAGCCCGGGTATCGGACTCCACAGGGCCAGCCGGCCGATGGCGTAGGTGAAACGTGTCCCGGCGATCGCCCGGCCTTCCGCTTCCAGCCGGCGGGGGCGTTCCGCATCGGCGGCCAGGAAGGCGTCGAAAGGCGCGCCATGGACGATCTGCCCGTAGTGCTTGCCGGTGCTGCCGAAGGCCAGCTTGATGCGATGGTCGCTGGTTTGCTCGAACCGTTCGGCTAGCGCTTGAGCGGTCGCGGCGAAGTTCGAGGCGACCGCGACCCGCAAGGTATCCGCGAAAACCGGGTGTGGTCCGAGCAACAGCGGCAGAATGACGGCAAGAAATCTCATCGCGCCGATTATACGGTATCGCGCGGGCGTCACTCAGGGGCCTGGGTTGCCGGGCTGGAATTCATCCAGCAGCCGATAGCGGCGTGCGACCCAGGCGGAGAATTCGTCTTCCGGGAGTGGATGGCTGAACAAATAACCCTGAGCGAAATCGCAACGGCTCTGTAGCAAGAAGGCCTGTTGCTCGATGGTTTCCACGCCTTCGGCGATGACTTCGATGTTCAGTTCGTGGGCCAGTGCGATAATTGCTGCGGTGACCGCATCGTCGTCCTTGTCCTGGGTGATGTCGTGGATGAAGGATTTGTCGATCTTCAGCAGATCGACGGCGAAACGCTTCAGGTAGCTGAGGGACGAATATCCGGTGCCGAAGTCGTCGATGGCCAGACGCAGGCCCAGCTTGCGCAACCGAGGCAGCGCGTCGTCGTCGTGCGCCTCGATGAGATTGCGCTCGGTGATCTCCGCCTCCAGGCAATGGGCGGGTAGCCCGGAAGCGGCGAGTATTCGCGCCACGTCGTCGACGAATTCCGGTTGTTGCAATTGTCGTGCGGACAGGTTTACCGCCATGCGCAGGTCACGTGCGTGACGACTGCGCAGTGTTGCAGCATAGTTGCAGGCCTGCTCCAGCACCCACTGACCGATCGACTGGATCAGTCCGGTTTCCTCCAGTACCGGTATGAAAATATCGGGCGGGATATAGCGGTCCTGCGGCTTGAACCGCAACAGTGCCTCGGCGCCGATCAGCTTTCCGCTGCGCAGACACACCTGGGGTTGGTAGTGCAGGCTGAAGTGGCCGCGTTCGAGGCC
>JASBTJ010000024.1 GCA_030148485.1 Gammaproteobacteria bacterium
CTCAAGGAGAGCACTATGAAAACCACTGTAAGCCTGATCGCAATCACACTGGGCAGCGCATTGAACGCCACCATCGCCATCGCCAATCCTGAACACGGCCATGCGCCGGATGCCCGCTACGCCAGCCAGGACCGTATGGGCGACATGGGCAAGGGCATGGATATGGGCAAAGGCATGGATATGGGCAAAGGCATGGATATGGGCAAAGGCATGGATATGGGCAAAGGCATGGATATGGGCAAAGGCATGGATATGGGCAAAGGCATGGATATGAACATGCCAGGTGAGACTACGGCAAAACGCTTTGCCACCATGGACAAGCTCATGGAGCAGGCAGGAAAAACCGATCAGCAGGCTGAACACGCGAAATTGATGAACGATCACATGAAGGAGATGATGAGCGGCATGCAAGACATGGACATGTCCGACCCTGCTGGCGTGGGTGGTGGCGACATGCCCATGGAGCAACGCGTGAATCGAATGGAAATGCGCATGGACATGATGATGCGCATGATGGAGCAAATGATGAACCACCAGCGTGAACAGGAACGCATGATGCGTTAAGTGGACCGCCGAGGCCGCCAAAACCCGGCCTCGGCGACCGCACCATGAACCCAGGGAGCCGATGAATGTCTTGTGTACATATCGACTATTTTTCCGACGTACTGTGCATTTGGGCATACGGCGGGCAAATCCGCATCGACCGATTGAAGCAGGCCTTCGGTAGCGATGTGGTTGTGAAAGTCCGCTTTGTCTCGGTGTTCGGCGATGCCCAGGCACATGTGCGCAGCCACGGCCCGGGTGACGATGGCTACATCAGTTTCAGCGAGCATCTCAAAGCCGTGGCATCGCGCTGGGATCACATTGCGCTACATCCGGACCTGTGGACCAGGATCCGGCCGCGGACGTCGGTCAATGCCCATCTGTATCTGAAGGCAGCGCAATGCCTGCTTGCCAAGCAGGATCCGCGGCCGGACCCGCCCGAACTGGACCGGTTCGTCTGGCAGGTCAGAGAAGCCTTCTTCAAGGACGGCCGCGACGTCGGCCACTGCCGGGTACTCGATGACTTGGCCCAGGCCAATGACTTCGACCCGGCCGCCATACGCGAACTGATCGAAAACGGCGAGGCCCAGGCCGCGCTGCATCAAGACACCGAGGCCCGCGACAAACAACATATCGCGGGCAGCCCGACATTGATCATGAATGGTGACCGACAACGACTCTACGGCAACGTCGGTTACCGGGTAATGGAAGCCAATATCAAGGAAATCCTACGCCGCCCTGAAGGGGTGGAAGCCAGCTGGTGCTGAACCACACAACAACTCGAAAAGGATCAAGCGTCATGAATACCGACCCGGTATGCGGCATGCAAGTGGAACCCGACGGACCGATCCACACCGACTACAAGGACCAGCACTATGTGTTTTGCAGCGACTCGTGCAAAAGCAAATTCCTGAAGGCCCCTGAGGACTATGCGCACCACCATGATGGCGACGATGGAGATCATGACCACGCCACGGCGCATACACACGCGCATGGTGACGCCAGCAGTCACGACCACAGCCATGCTGCAGACTGCGCGGACGGCACCTGCGGCATCGACACCGATGTGATCTACACCTGCCCGATGCACCCGGAGATCCGCCAGCGCGGCCCCGGCAGCTGCCCCAAGTGCGGCATGGCGCTGGAGCCGGAGAGTACGCCGGCAGCCGCGACGCGCACCGAGTACGTCTGCCCCATGCACCCGGAAGTGGTGCAGGATCATCCGGGCAGCTGCCCGAAATGCGGCATGGCGCTTGAACCTCGCACGGTTACCGCCACGGTCGAGGAAAATCCCGAGCTGATCGACATGACCCGCCGCTTCTGGGTGGGCACCGTGCTCTCGATCCCGGTATTCATCCTGACCATGATCACGGATCTGGCCCCACACTGGTTGCCTGCCGGATTGTCCGTTGACGCCGCGCAATGGATCCAGTTCATCCTCGCCACACCCGTAGTGCTGTGGGGCGGCTGGCCCTTCTTCGTGCGCGGCTGGCAGTCGGTGGTGACCTGGAACCTGAACATGTTCACCCTGATCGGTCTGGGTGTCGGCGCAGCCTGGGTATACAGCGTGGTCGCGTTGCTGATGCCGGGCATCTTCCCCGACACCATGCGATTGGAAAGCGGCGCCGTGCCGGTGTACTTCGAGGCTGCAGCCGTCATCACCACCTTGGTGCTGCTCGGCCAGGTGTTGGAACTTCGCGCACGCTCGCGCACCAGCGCGGCCATCCAGATGTTGTTGGGACTGGCGCCGAACACCGCGCGGCGGGTCGCCGCGGACGGCAGCGAAAGCGACGTACCGCTGGAGCAGGTTCAGGTCGGCGATACGCTGCGGATCAGACCTGGGGAGAAGGTTCCTGTGGATGGTGTGGTGATTGAGGGCAGCAGCAGCATCGACGAGTCCATGGTGACCGGTGAACCCGTACCGGTCAGCAAGGCCAGCGGCGATGCCCTGATCGGCGCAACCATCAACGGCACCGGCGCCTTGCTGATGCGTGCGGAAAAGGTCGGTAGCGACACCCTGCTGGCACAGATCGTCCAGATGGTCAGCGAGGCGCAGCGCTCTCGCGCACCCATCCAAAAACTGGCGGACCTGGTGTCAGCCTGGTTCGTACCCATCGTGGTGGTTATTGCGGCTGTCGCCTTCATCGCCTGGTACACCATCGGTCCCGAACCACGGCTGGCCCATGCCTTGGTCAATGCCGTGGCGGTGCTGATCATCGCCTGCCCGTGCGCCCTGGGACTGGCGACACCCATGTCGATCATGGTCGGTACCGGCAAGGGTGCGACGATGGGCGTGCTGTTCAAGGACGCCGAGGCCCTGGAGGTGCTGCGCAAGGTCGACACCCTGGTGGTGGACAAGACCGGCACCCTGACTGAAGGTCATCCCGAGCTGGTCAGCGTGGTGCCTGCCGCGGACGTCGAGGAAGCCGATCTGGTACGCCTTACCGCCAGCCTGGAAAAGGGCAGCGAGCACCCGCTGGCCGCGGCGATTGTTGCCGGCGCCGGCGCGCGTAACATCGACACCGCATCGGCGACCGGGTTTCAGGCGGTTACCGGCAAGGGCGTCACCGGCAACGTCGGCTCGGATCGGGTCGCCTTGGGCAACAAGGCCCTGATGGCGGACCTGGGCGTCGACATCAGCGCGCTGACCAGCCAGGCCGAAACCCTGCGTGGTGAAGGGCAGACGGTCATGTTTGTCGCCATCAACGGTCAACCGGGCGGGCTGCTCGGCGTCGCCGACCCGATCAAAGCGACCACGCCTGAAGCGATCGCCCAGCTTCACGACGAGGACATCACCATCGTCATGCTCACCGGCGACAGCCGCACCACGGCACAAGCGGTGGCCAGCAAACTGCACATCGATCGGGTGGAAGCCGAGGTACTGCCGGAGCAAAAAGCCGCCATCGTTAAACAACTGCAGGACGAGGGGCGCGTGGTCGCCATGGCAGGCGATGGCATCAACGACGCCCCGGCGCTGGCGCAGGCCCAGGTCGGCATCGCCATGGGCACCGGCACCGACATCGCCATGGAAAGTGCCGGCGTCACCCTGATCAAGGGCGATCTGCGTGGCATCGTGCGGGCACGTCGCCTGAGCCGCAAGACCATGGCAAACATCAAGCAGAACCTGTTCTTCGCCTTTGTCTACAACTCGCTGGGCGTACCGGTGGCGGCCGGTGTGCTTTATCCGTTCTTTGGTCTGCTGCTGTCGCCGATGATCGCGGCTGCCGCCATGAGCTTCAGCTCGGTGTCGGTGATCGCCAACGCGCTGCGGCTGCGGACCGCCAAGTTGTAATTCCACACACGCACGAAAGGAGAATCACTATGTGGGGTGAAACCGGTGGTTGGGGTTGGGGTTGGATCGGCCTTGGCGCGATTCACATGGTGCTGTTCTGGGGGCTGATCATCGTCGCCATCGTGGCGTTGATCAAGTTGCTTTCGGACAACACCGGCAATAACCCGGGGCCCAGCGAGAAAAGTGCGCTGGACATCCTCAAGGAGCGCTACGCGCGGGGCGAGATCAGCAAGGAGGAATACGATGAGAAGCGCAGCCATCTGCGCGAGTGAAACAAGACCCTGTGGGGTCGGGCTGTCGCCGCCCGGCAGCTGGGCGGCAAGCCGGTGACCGCGCCCTGGGATGCACCGGGTCCCGTGTCGCCGACTGCCGCCTACGGAGATAGTGGCGCCGACGAGGGCAATCAACGGTCATCCGCGTGGCTGCAGGTAGCGGAGCTAGCCTCCGCCGCCGGCACCACCACGCACGCCGTTCGTTACTACAGCCGCCGCGGGCTGTTACATCCGGAACGCAACCCGGAGAACGGTTATCGGCGCTATCGGCCTCGGGACGTCGCCCGCATCCGCTTCATTCGACGCGCGCAACGCCTGGGCATGAGCCTGAACGACATCCGGGAGATCCTCGGTGAGGCCGACCGCGGTCATTCGCCCTGCCCACGCGTGCGTACCATCCTGCAACAACGCATCGTCGCGAACCGGAGCGAACTAGACGCACTCAACGCCCTGCAGGATCGCATGGAACTTGCCCTCGAGAGCTGGCAATCACTGCCGGATGGCGTGCCCGACGGCCACCAGGTATGTCATTTGATCGAGACGGGCTGGGAGGACGTGGCGGACCCACCGGGCGCTTGACCTGTGCCCAGGGCACAGGCTGTAGGCTTGTATCAGGCAAACACACTGAACAAGAGGATGCCTCGTGATGACGCCACGAACGGGAACGCGGAGGACCGATGCACCGGATGCCGACTTGGCGCTGAGCCGCCATATCGTCGCCGGCCTGATGGCCGGCAGCCCGCCTGCGGTATCGGTCTCGCTGTGGGACGGCATGCCGGTAGCCGACGGCGCCGCAGCGCGCTGTCGGCTGACCATCCGTGACCCTGGCGTGCTGCGCACCCTGGTCCTGAAACGCGACCTGTTGTCACTGGCGGAGGCCTACCTGGCGGGGCGGATCGACGTGGACGGCGACATGGAAGCGCTGTTCGGGCTCGATGACCACTTCCAAGCGCTGATACCGGCGCTGCCCTGGACGACCCGGCTCGGGCTGTTGCGACGGGCGTTCACCCTGTCGGACGCCCCAGGCGACGGCACCAGCGACCGAGCCAGCGGCCGACGGCCCGCCGCCAATTCCCGCGCCGCCATCGCCCATCATTACGATGTTGGCAACGATTTCTACGCCCTGTGGCTGGATCGCGAACGGGTGTATTCCTGCGCCTATTTCCAGGATCCCACGCAATCGCTGGACGACGCCCAACGGGACAAGCTCGACTACATCTGCCGCAAGCTGCGGCTGGCCCCCGGCCAGTCGCTGCTCGACGTGGGATGCGGCTGGGGCGCGCTCGCCTGCTGGGCGGCGCGCCATTACGGAGTCAAGGTCCACGGCATCACCCTCAGCGCCGAACAGCATCGCTGGGCCACCGACCGGGTCGCCGCACAAGGCCTGACAGAGCTGGTACAGATCGAACTCAAGGATTACCGCGACCTGGCCGGGTCGGCGCGCTATGACCGCATCGTCAGCGTCGGCATGTTCGAGCACATCGGTGTCGCGAATTTCCCGCGCTACTTCGGCACCATGCGCCGCCTGCTCAAACCGGACGGGCTGTTCCTCAACCACGGCATCACCAGCGAGACCGGCTGGCAAAAAACCCCGCTGACCCGGTTCATGAACCGCTACATCTTCCCCGACGGGGAACTGGCGCGTATCGCCGAGGTTGTCGCCGCCATGGAACAGGCGGGCTTCGAGGTGGCGGATGTGGAGAGCCTGCGCCGGCATTACGCGCTCACCTTGCGACACTGGGTAGCGCGCCTGGAAGCGCAGCGCGAGCAAGCCATCGCCTGCAGCGACGAACGCACCTACCTGCTGTGGCGGCTGTACATGGCCGGCTGCGCCCGGTACTTCGACGAGGGCAGCATCAACCTGTACCAATTGCTCGGCAGTGCGGCCCACCAGGCCACGCCGCTGCCATTGCGCCGCGACGACCTGTACCACTGACAGCGCCGACCAAGCGGCGCGACGGATAGAGGAGGCACCCATGGAAAGTCTACTGCTGTTCCTGCTGGTCGGGGCCTGCATCTGGATGATGCTGCGTATGCACAAGGGACATGCCGAGGGAACCGGACACATGCTGGCCCCGGGCGTGGACCCGGTGTGCGGCATGCAGGTGGAAGCGGACCAGGGCTACGCCCATTGTCACCAGGGGCGGCTGTACCGATTCTGCTCCCGGCGCTGCCTGGAACGGTTCGATACGGAGCCGGACCGCTACGCTCAGGCGACCACCGACATGGCCGATGCACCGCCGGGAGGCTCGTCATGAGCGCGCGCGTCTCGCTGGCTGCCGTCGGGCATGCCACCAGCCTTTTCCTAGTCATCACCTTCACCCTGTGCGTGACCTGGGACCTGCTGTTCCCGGGCATGGCCATGTACCAGTCCTGGCGCGCCCTGCTGCCGGGATTCGAGTGGCTGTCATGGCGCAGCTTCCTGCTCGGCCTGGCCGAGGCCTATGCCTACGGCTGGTACTTCGCCCTCGTCTGGGTCCCGATCCACAACCGGGTTCGGGCGGCCGAGGAACGCCGTCACGCGACCGAGAGTGCATCCGACCATGACTGATCATTCCTCGAAACGCCGACGCTTCCTGGTCGCCGGCATGACCGTGGTAGGCGGCGCCGGGCTGGCGGCCGCCAGCTGGCCGTTTTTGGCCTACATGCTACCGAGCGAACGGGCGCGCACCATTGGCGGCCCGGTGACTATCGACATCAGCAAGTTGGAGCCCGGACAACAGATCGTCGCCAAATGGCGCGGCAAGCCCATTTGGGTCCTGCGCCGCACGCCGCAGATCCTGGAAACCCTCGGCACGCCCGCACATCGCGCCAAACTGCGCGACCCCGATTCCCTGGTGACCAGCCAGCAACCCGCCTATGCGCAGAACCCGACTCGGGCGATACACCCGGAGCACTTCGTGGTCATCGGCATCTGTACCCACCTCGGTTGCGTGCCCACCTTCAGGCCGGAGGTGGCCCCGGCGGATATCGGTGACGACTGGGACGGTGGTTACCTGTGCCCCTGCCACGGCTCGCGGTTCGATCTGGACGGGCGGGTATGGAAGGGTGTGCCCGCCCCCACCAACCTGGTGGTGCCGCCGTATCATTATCTGTCGGACACCGTCGTGCAGGTCGGCATCGACCCGAAGCCCGCCTGAGTCGCGCACCCGGAGACAATTCTTGACGAACGACATCCGAGCAGATGAGACCGTCGAAATCGCCGGTGCCGGCCCGGCCGGTCTGGCCGCCGCCCTGGCGGTACGACAATCCGGCAGAGCGGCACTGGTTTACGAGCGCCGTAGCGGTGTCGGCCAGCGCTTTCACGGCGACTTCCAGGGACTGGAGAACTGGACCTCCGAAACCGACGTGTTGGAAGAACTCGAAGCCGCGGGCATTCGGGCCACGTTCGACCACGCGCCCTTTCACGAGGTCACCGTGTTCGACCCCCGTGGCGGCGTGCGCACCTACCGCTCGCCGCGGCCGCTGTTCTATCTGGTACGACGGGGACCGGGGTCCGGCACCCTGGACGCGGGGCTGGAGTCACAGGCACAGGCCGCCGGCGTAGAGGTGCGTTTCAACACCGGTGCCAAACGTCTGCCCCAGGGCGGCCTGGTCACCGCAGGACCACATCGTGCCGACGCCATTGCAGTCGGGTATCTGTTCGATACCGACATGCCCGACGGTGCCTTTGCGGTTGCCGACGACCAACTCGCGCCCAAGGGTTACGCCTACCTGCTGGTGCACGACGGCCTCGGCACCCTCGCCAGTTGCATGTTTGCCGACTTCCACCGTGAGCGCGAATACCTGGACCGAGTGGAAACATTCTTCCGCATCAACGCCGGACTACGCATGACCGCACCGCGACGCTTCGGCGGCAGTGGCAACTTCGCCTTGCCGCGTACCGCGCGCAAGGGCGACATCCTGTATGCAGGCGAAGCGGCCGGCTTTCAGGACCCGCTGTTCGGTTTCGGCCTGCGCAGCGCGCTGCTGTCCGGGGCCGCCGCCGGACGGGCCCTGGCGACAGGTCGACTAGGGGAATACGAAACCTTCTGGAACCAACGCTTGCGCCCCCTGCAGGAGACCGCCGTGACCAACCGCTGGTTCTACGACCGGCTCGGGAACAGGGGTTATCGCGCGGCCATCAATCGCCTGCCGGCGGACAAGGACCCGCGCGCCTATCTCGCCCACGCCTATGCGCCACGCTGGTGGAAGCGCTTGTGGTATCGCACCATCGCCCAGCATAGCCAACGCCCCCTGCTCCACTTGGAGCCCGGCTGCGACTGCGTCTGGTGCCGCTGCCAGCGGCTGGCGGAACACTGAAACCACAATGGCCGGGAGAAACGGCTCTGTCGCGCAAGTGGGACGGCAGCAGCAGCCCCACGGTCAAACCGGCGCGGTCAGCCGGCGCAGTGCCTGGCGGTAACTCAGCTTGACGATGTCTGCGCCTTGCATGGAGCGCCGCAGCGAATGCGCCAGCCCCGCCGCCAGCACGCGACGTTGGAACGGTAGATGGGCCGCATAGTCGGGCAGTACCTCATCCAGGGTGCCGGCCTTTTCCAGGCTGGCGGTCAGCGTAGCGCGCCGTTCGCCGATCAATCGCATCACCACAGGATCGACGGCGGCAGCCGGTTGCAGGCTGAGCGTCCAGGTCATGTCCGGCTGCAATACCGCCTCGCCGATGGGCTGACCAAAGGGGTCGCAGCGCCCCCACTCCCGCGGCGTTACTAGCGACAATCGAAAGCGTTCGCCGACCCGATAAAGCCAGTAACCCCGCCCGACCACGGGGCGGAACTGGAAGCTGGCCTCGAGCACGAACAGCGAGGTGAACAGCTCGCGGCTGATCTGGTCGATGGCCTTGGGCGGCACCGCGACACTCGGCCGGTAGGCGGCTATACCCGCAAGTACGGGCGTCAGCCCCTTTCCGTCCGGGTTTCCCGGCGCCACCGGTTCTGGTTTGTTGGTTTCCGCCCGCATGCTCTGCAACTTGCGATGATTGCCCAGATATCGTTCCCTGCCCGGCGCAGACGCTCCAGCACTCAGCTCCCGTCGGCGTCCTCGAAGGACCAGGCCAATGTCTCGCCGGCGTGGAACGGCACCACACTCAGGTGCTCGTTCTCGATCACTCCCGGCACACGCTGTTCCCGACGACGCAGGGTGACAGTCTCCTCGTTGACCGGCAGACCATAGAAACGCGGCCCGAACTCGGAGGAGAAGCCCTCCAAACGATCCAGTGCACCTTCTTCGTCGAAGGTCTTGGCGTAGCTTTCCATGGCGATGGGCGCGCTGAAGATGCCCGCACAACCACAGGCGGTCTCCTTGGCCTCGCGGGTGTGCGGCGCGGTATCGGTACCGAGGAAGAATTTGGGATCGCCGGATACCGCCGCCCGGCGCAGCGCCAGGCGATGCTTCTCGCGCTTGAGCACCGGCAGGCAGAACAGGTGCGGCCGGATACCGCCTACCAGCATGGCGTTGCGGTTGATCTCCAGGTGATGGGCGGTGATGGTGGCGGCCACGTTGGGGCCTGCATCGGACACGAACTGCACGGCGTCTTCCGTGGTGATGTGTTCCAGCACCACCTTCAGTGCGGGAAAATCCTTCAGCATCGGCCCCAGGATACGCTCGATGAACACCGCCTCGCGGTCGAAGATATCGATCTCGGGGTCAACCACCTCGCCGTGGATCAGCAGTGGCATGCCGATCTTCTGCATGCGCTCCAGCACCCCACGGATGTTCGCCACATCGGTGACACCCGACGACGAATTGGTGGTGGCGCCGGCCGGGTACAGCTTGCAGGCGGTAAACACCTGCTCATCGAACCCCCTGGCAAGCTCGTCGGCACTGATCTGGTCGGTCAGGTAGGCGGTCATCAGCGGCGTGAAGTTCCGCTCGGCCGGTACCGCCGCCAGGATGCGCTCGCGATAGTCCCGCGCCGCCGCCACCGTGGTCACCGGCGGCGTCAGGTTGGGCATGATGATGGCGCGAGCAAACTGGCGCGCGGTGTAATCGGCTACCAGTTTCAGGGCCGCTCCGTCGCGCAGGTGGACGTGCCAATCATCGGGACGGCGAATGGTCAGGGTGTCTTGCTGTTGGCTCATGGGATCACGTCTGCAGAATGACGACATAGTGTAACGCCGTTCTGCACCTTGGCGGGCCCAGCGTGTCCGGCATCCCGGTAGCCAACGGCTACACTCTTGATATGTGTTCGCCACCATCGAGAGTTCTTGAGCCCAACCTACCCGGAGGCCAGCATGCAACAGCACATCTTCATTTCACTCGCCCTGGGTGCCAGCCTGGCCATGACCGGCTGCGCCACAGACCGCCCCAACGAGCAGGCCGGCATGGTCATCGGTGGCGCGCTCGGCGGGATATTGGGCAACCAGGTGGGTAGAGGCAGCGGCCGCACCGCCGCGATCATCGTCGGCACCTTGGCCGGCGCCGCCATCGGTGGCGCTGTCGGCCGGTCGATGGACGACACGGACCGCATGAAGACGGGACACGCTCTGGAAACAGTTCGCACAGGCGTTCCGTCTTCCTGGCGCAATCCCGACAGCGGCAACGAATACACAGTGGTTCCGACACGGACCTATGAAAGCCGCAGCGGCCCCTGCCGCGACTACACGGTCGATGCGGTCATCGACGGGCGATTGGAAAAGGTCCGCGGGACGGCTTGTCGCCAGCCGGATGGTACGTGGCGCACGCGAGGGTAGACACAAGCCAGCGTGCGGTCCGGGGTGCGTCACCAGCAGGACACTCGGCCCGACACCCTCTTCAGGCGGATGGCGCCACTACGCGTCCCGTTTCCTGCGGACTGCGGCTTTTCAACAAGACCCACAGTCCAGCAAGAGTGGCGGCGAACCCGAATAGACCGCCGACGCCCAACAGCTTGGCGAACACAATGTCGACGCGATTGCGCGGCGGCCGGCCATCCGTGCCCATGAGGCAGAGTCAGACCTCCTTGTAAATCTCCGCCCCCTGCTCGCGGAACTCGGCGGCCTTCTGCGCCATGCCCTCTTCCACGTTGACCTCAATGCCCTTGAACTCCTTCTGCTTGGCGGCGTAGTCACGCACGTCCTGGGTGATCTTCATGGAGCAGAAGTGCGGACCGCACATGGAGCAGAAGTGCGCGACCTTATGCGCCTGCTTGGGCATGGTCTCGTCGTGCATCTCGCGTGCCTTCTCCGGGTCCAGGCCCAGGTTGAACTGGTCTTCCCATCTGAACTCGAAGCGCGCCTTGGACAGGGCGTTGTCGCGCACCTGGGCGCCGGGTAGACCTTTCGCAAGATCCGCGGCGTGAGCGGCCAGCTTGTAGGTAATGATGCCCTCGCGCACATCGGCCTTGTTGGGCAGACCCAAATGTTCTTTCGGCGTGACGTAGCAGAGCATGGCGCAGCCGTACCAGCCGATCTGCGCGGCACCAATCCCTGACGTGATGTGGTCGTAGCCCGGGGCGATGTCGGTGGTCAGCGGGCCGAGGGTGTAGAACGGGGCCTCGAAGCAGTCGCGCAGCTCCTTCTCCATGTTCTCCTTGATCATCTGCATGGGCACATGACCCGGGCCTTCGATCATCACCTGCACGTCGTGCGCCCAGGCGACCTTGGTCAGCTCGCCCAGGGTTTCCAGTTCGCCGAACTGGGCGGCGTCGTTGGCGTCGGCCACGCAACCGGGACGCAGGCCATCTCCCAACGAGAAGCTCACATCGTAGGCCTTCATGATCTCGCAGATTTCCTCGAAGTGGGTGTAGAGGAAATTCTCCTGGTGATGCGCCAGGCACCACTTGGCCATGATGGAGCCACCGCGGGACACGATGCCGGTGACCCGCTCGGCGGTCAGCGGCACGTAGCGCAGCAGGACACCGGCGTGGATGGTGAAGTAGTCCACGCCCTGTTCCGCCTGTTCGATGAGGGTATCGCGGAATATCTCCCAGGTCAGGTCCTCGGCCTTGCCGTTGACCTTCTCCAGCGCCTGGTAAATCGGAACAGTCCCGATGGGCATGGGCGCGTTGCGCAAAATCCACTCGCGGGTCTCGTGGATGTTCTTGCCGGTGGACAGGTCCATCAGGGTGTCGCCGCCCCAACGGGCGGACCAGACCATCTTCTCCACTTCCTCTTCGATGGAAGAGGTCACCGCGGAGTTGCCGATGTTGGTGTTGATCTTCACCTTGAAGTTGCGGCCGATGATCATCGGTTCCAGTTCAGGGTGGTTGATGTTGGCCGGTATAATGGCCCGCCCCGCGGCAATCTCGTCGCGCACGAACTCGGGGGTGATCTGGTCCGGCAGGTTGGCACCGAAGTTTTCGCCCGGGTGCTGCTTCAGGAGCTTCTTGTAGCGCGGGTCGTTGCGCAACTGATCGAGTTTCTGATTCTCCCGGATGGCGACGAACTCCATCTCCGGGGTGACGATGCCCTGCTTGGCGTAGTGCATCTGCGACACGTTCATGCCCGGCTTGGCCCGACGCGGGGTGCGGATGTGCTCGAAGCGCAGGTGGGCGAGTTCCGGATCGTTCTGACGCTCGCGGCCGTAGTCGGAGGTCGGGCCGTCCAGCAGTTCGGTGTCGCCGCGCTCCTCGACCCAGGCAGTGCGCACATCGTCAAGGCCCTTGAGCAGGTCGATGCGGGCGGTCGGGTCGGTATACGGCCCGGAGGTGTCGTAGACGTAGATGGGCGGATTCTCTTCCACACCGTCGTTGATCTGTGTGGGGGTCTGCTCGACCTCACGCATGGGCACCCGGATGTCGTCCCGCGAGCCGGTCACATGGATCTTCTTCGACTTGGCGAAGGGACGGGTGACCTCTTCCGACAGGGCGGCGGTCTTCTGGATGAAATCTTCGGGGATGGCGCTCATGCATTTTCCTCCGGACGGGGGAAAGGAGCGCGGCGCGAGCCGGGCTTCAGCTTCCCTCTCGCCAGTACTAACTGGATCAGGTGCGAAGGGTGTGTCTCAGCCCAAGCCCAGCCATTTGGCTGGCTGGGGCACCCCCAGCTGAAAACCGACCAAACCGGTCGGGAAACGCACAGTAGCCAAAGCCCCCTGGCAATGCAAGGCGACGGCCCTGGCAGGACGTCCAGTCTGGGCTATCTTTTTCCGGTACGGGTTCCGATCCCGGCAGGGTCATTCGGCCCTGACCGCCCCGCCCCGGCTGGACTTTCCCGCCACGAACCAAGGCCCTGGGCCATCAGGAGTACGGCATATGCGAAACACCTGGATCATTGTTGCGGACGCCGGTCGCGCCCGCATCTTCTGCGCCGACCGAAGCGGAAACGACATGCATGAACTTCCCGCCCTCAGCAACCCGGAGGCACGGCTACACGAGGGCGACCTGATCTCCGACCGCACCAGCAGAGACATCAACGGCGGCGCCCAGACCGCCAAAGGCACGGCGGAACGACGCTTCGCCGCCACCGTGTGCGATCGCCTGGAACGGGGGCGCCAGCAGCACGCCTTCAACCGGCTGTACATCATGGCCCCGCCCCATTTCATGGGGCTGTTGAGAAAACATCAGTCCCATGCGCTGCGCCATCTGATCAGTGAGGAAATCCCCAAGGCGTTGGTTACCCAGCCTCCACAACGGATCCGTGCCGAATTGCCACGGTCGCTGTAGGGCGCCCACCGCGCATCGCAGGTCCGGTGCGCGGTAGGACACGCCCTACATCACGGTCCGAGCGACGGCTATCCGGCATATCACCGACTGGCCGGGCCGGGAAAGCGGGTGGTTGCCCGCTTCGGCGAGGACCCGGGAGGCCAGCCGCGTGATCGAAGGAAACCGCGGGCCACCGGGACGCGCTCAGGCCAGCTTGGCGGCCGCGACCGGCAGTGGCCGCCGTCCCTGCAGCAGCGGCAGGATGGTCTCGAGCGGCTCGGCACGACCGAAATACCAGCCCTGGAAATAGTCACAGCCGTGCTTGACCAGGAATTCAAGGGTTTCCTGATCTTCGACGCCCTCGGCCACGGTTTCCAGGCCCAGGTTGTGGGCCATGTCCACGATGGTCTCCACCAGGACCGCGTCGTTGGGGTCGAACAACACCCCGAGCACAAAGGTCCGATCGATTTTCAACACATCCGCCGGCAGGCGTTTCAAATAGGCCAGTGACGAGTAGCCGGTGCCGAAATCGTCGATGGCGAAGCTAACGCCCAGCGCCCGTAGCGCCTCCATGCGGGGGATCACGTGTTCCACATCATCCATCGCCGCGCCCTCGGTGATCTCAAGGCACAGCAGGCTCGCGGACGCGCCACTACGGCGCAGGGCATCACCAAGACGCTCCAGCAGACCGGCGCGACGAAACTCCAGCGGACTCAGGTTAAGGGACACCACCGGGCAATCGGTCTCGCCGAGGGTGTCCTGCAGACGCCGGATGTCGGCACACACCTTGTTCTGGATCCAGTCGTGCAGTTCGAAGATGAAGCCCGCCTCCTCCGCCACCGGGACGAATTCGGCGGGCGACACCGCGCCAAACAGCGCGTGCTGCCAGCGTACCAAGGCCTCCAGGCCGACGATGCGCCCGGCCGCGTCCACCTGGGGCTGGTAGTGCACGGACAAACCATCGGCACGAATCGCCGCGCGCAACGCGGTCACCAGCTCCAGACGCCGCTGCGCCGCCGCCTGCATGTCCTGGCGGTAGAAGCAGACATTGTCCCGCCCGTCCCCCTTGGCCTGGTACATGGCGGCGTCCGCGTGCTGCAGCAACGCCTCGGCACTGTCGCCATCCTCCGGATACACCGCCACGCCGACGCTGCCCCGCAGGTGCAGCTCATGGCCCAGCAACTGGTAGGGCTCGGCCACCGATTGTCGGATGCTTTCGGCAAGATGCTCCACGTCGTACGAAGTCAGTGGCTGTCCGCTCGCCTTGTCGGTCTGCACGATGACGAATTCGTCCCCGCCGTGGCGCGCGATGACCCCGCTACCATGCACCAGCCCGCGCAAGCGCCGCGCGACCTCGCGCAGCAACTCGTCACCGGCCTGATGCCCAAGCGAGTCGTTCACCGACTTGAAATTATCCAGGTCGAGAAAATGTACGGCCAGCCGGCGGTCATGCCGACGAGCCGGGACACATTCGTCACGCAGACGTTCGAACAGCATGTGCCGGTTGGCCAGGCCGGTGAGGGTGTCCAGCATCGCCTGACGCTTCGCCTGGGCCTCGGCCACCTCCCGCTCATGCTGCGTGGTAAACGCCGCCTTGACCAGCGCGTGCACGCGCCGTGTAACCGCGGTCATCGACAACAGGTACACGCCAGACAGTACCGCGAGGTAGAGCGACACGGTGTCCGGCTGCAGCGACAGACGCAGTACCAACGGCGGTAGCGCCAACCAGAGAAAGGTCATCGCCGCGGGCAACAAAGGCGCCAGCGTCAAGGCGCCGCCGGCGCAAATTCCGGCGAGCACGACGATCAGCGCGGCCTGCAGCGACGGGGCATTGTCCGGCCACAGCAACAGCGGCACGCCCCCCCAGAGCAGTCCGGACACCACGGTACCCAACAACGCCGAACGCCGCCACCGGGAAACGGACTCTGTACCGATGCCCCCTAGCCGGTAGCGAGCGAAACCGATGCCACGAATGGCCACCATGGCCATCATCGCCCCATACCAACCGATGAGCAGGTGCCCCGGCGGCCGGCTATCCCACAACAGCAGCGTCAGCGCAGTGGCGCAGATCACCACCGCGATCAGCGCAACCGGGAGACCGCCGAGGACGGACCGGGTCAGCTCGGCATCCAGGCGGCTGGCGAGCGGCGCCGGGGCGTCCGCGGCCGGGACGAACGCGGACAGCGAAGGTGTCGGCGAGTGGTTGGCAGGAACGGGCACTGCGTCGTTATTGTTATTAATGTTCCGCATCAAAAACCGAGCGTGATGTGGGCGCCCATAAGCGCCATTCATGTCCCCAGTGCAATCTTTAGGGTGCGGCGCACCTTGCCCAGATCGAGCAGCCGCCGTAGGCTAATCGACCGTAAACGGCTTTGCTTTAAGACATGTCAAATACAGTACCATGCGTCGAACAGGCGCGCTTCAACATGATCGCCCAGCAGATTCGTCCCTGGGACGTGGTGGACGACCGGGTTCTCAAGGCCATGAAACGGGTGCCGCGGGAGCTGTTCGTGCCGGCGGAATACGCCGGCCTGGCGTTTGCCGATATCGAAGTGCCCCTGGCCCACGGGCAGTTCATGATGGCGCCGAAACTGGAGGCGCGCATGCTGCAGGCCTTGGACATCCGCCCCGATGATCGGGTGCTCGAAATCGGCACCGGTAGCGGCTTCGTCACCGCCTGCATGGCCCATCTGGGCGGGGAGGTCACCAGCCTGGACATCCATGCCGACTTCACCGAGCAGGCCCGCGGTCGCCTCGAACCCCTGGGCCTGACCGCTACCCTGCTTACCCGGGACGCGCTGGCGGATATGCCCCGGCCCGGCGCGTGGGACGTGGTGGCCGTCACCGGCTCGGTGCCGGAAATGGACGACCGCTTCAAGGCCCTGCTGGCCGACGGCGGGCGACTGTTCATCGTGACCGGGGATGAACCGGCGATGCAGGCCCGCTTGATCAAGCGCATGCCGTCGGGCGCCCATCAGGAAGAAGTCCTGTTCGAAACCGTCCTCGGCCGGCTGGAAAACGCCCCCGAGCCGGACGACTTCGTGTTCTGAATCGTGCTCGACCTGAAACCCGCCGAACTGCAGGTCCACTTGGCCGGACTGAGCGAGCCACCGCTGCTGCTGGACGTACGCGAGCCCTGGGAATTCGACATCTGTCGGATCGACGGTTCCACCCTGCTGCCCATGGGGCAGGTGCAGCAGCATCTGGCCGATCTGGACCCGCAACGAGAAACCGTGGTGATCTGCCACCATGGCATCCGCAGCCGCGTGGTGGCGCGCCAATTGGAGCGGGCGGGATTCGGTCAGGTGATCAACCTGGCTGGCGGCGTGGAAGCCTGGGCCCGTGAGGTGGACCCCCACATGGCCGTTTATTGAGGCCAGGGCGGTCCGCGCCCTACCCCGTACCGCGCAAGATGTGCGCCATCAGCCCCTCCAGCTGCTCCAGCGCGCCGCGATTGGCGTCCACTACCCGCCGCCCCCGCTCGCCGACCTCGGAGCGCACGCTGGCATCGGTGAGCCACTGCACCAGCACCTCGGTCAGCTCCCGGGTGTCCGACACCTGCCGAGCCGCCCCTTCGTCCAGTAGCAGCCGGCTGACGGTGGCGAAGTTGAACACGTGCGGCCCGAACACCACCGCCACCCCTTGGGCACTGGCTTCGAGCATATTGTGCCCGCCCACCGCCACCAGGCTGCCGCCGATGAAGGCGACGTCCGCGGCGCCCAGCAGTACCGGTAACTCGCCCATGGTGTCACCCAGAAATACCGTGGTGTCGCTGCCCGGCACCTCGCCGGCAGAGCGCCTGGCCACGGTCTGACCATCCCGCCCACACAATGCGGCGACGCTATCGAAGCGTTCGGGATGGCGCGGCACCAACACCAGCAGGGCATCGGGCAGACGATCGAGCAGCCAGCGATGGGCCCGGAGCAAGCGCTCTTCCTCTCCCTCATGGGTACTGGCGGCCACCCACACGGGGCGTCCGCCCCATTGTCGCCGCAACACCTCGGCCTGCTCTTCGACACTGGCCGGGATGCGTATGTCGAACTTGATGCTCCCGGTCACCCGCACCCGCTCCGCCGGTACGCCTGCAGCAATGAACCGCTGGGCGTCTGCGGTTGATTGCGCGGCCACCTGATCGATGTTGCCGAAGGCTTCCCGGGCCAACCGGCCCAAGCGGCGGTAACCGGCAAGCGACCGGTCGGACAACCGACCGTTCGCCAACAGGGTGTCCACCCCGCGCGCGCGACACAGGGCCAGTAGATTCGGCCATACCTCGGTTTCCACCATCATCAGCAGCCGCGGTGCGACGCGATCGAGGAACCGGTTGACGGCAAAGGGCAGATCGTAAGGCAGATAGACATGGAACACGGCGTCACCGAACAAGGCCCGCAGCCGCGCCGACCCGGTGGGCGTGGTGGTGGTGACGGTGATCGGCAGTACCGGCTCGGCATCGAGCAAGCGGCGCAGCAAAGGCGCCACCGCCTGGACCTCGCCCACCGACACCGCATGCACCCACACACCACCCTGACGAGAAGGTGGGGCGAAACGGCCCAGGCGTTCCGCCCAGCGCCGTCGGTACGCCGGTGCGCGCCGGCCTCGCCACCACAGGCGAAGCAATACCAGCGGCAAGGCCAGATACAACAGCAGGGTATACAGCGCCCTTACCATCCGCAGAAGCGCGCTCCGGGGGCGGGAAAACAGGCGATTGAACAGGATGGCATGATGGTATTCGGGCTGGGGAGATCGACAGCGTGGCGGCTCGTAGCACCATAGCTTACCCCATCACACATCAGTCCCAGGGGGCTGGTCCGCCGGTACGCCCCGATTTAGACTGCGACACAACAACGAACGACGCCCGCACCGATCAGGGAGACCGGTCCGCTGTCCACGCCACACCCGCTCACCACGCCAGCGCAGGCCGCCTGCCGCCCCACGCTGATATGCCATGTCATTCTGCGCCTGGAAGTCGGCGGACTGGAGAACGGCCTGGTGAACCTGATCAATCATCTGCCGGCGGAGCAGTTTCGGCACACCATCGTGTGCCTGCAGCATGCCGGCAACTTCCGTGAGCGCATCACGCGCGACGACGTGACCATCCACGAGCTGCACAAGCCCGACGGCAAGGCACTGCATCTGTACGGCCAGGTACGCCACCTGCTGGGTCGGATCCGGCCGGATATCGTGCACACCCGCAATATCCCCACCCTGGACATGCTGCTGCCGGCACGGCTGGCCGGGGTCACCCGACTGGTCCACAGCGAGCACGGCCTGGACCAGTTGGAGCTGACCGGCACCAACCGCAAATACAACCTGTTGCGCCGCGCCAGCAGACTGCTGGCCCGCCACTACATCACCGTATCCCGCGACCTGGCCGACTGGATGCAGGCCAGGGTGGGCGTGCCCGCCCACCGCGTCAGTGCCATCCACAACGGTGTGGATACCGCGCGCTTCCATCCCGGCGACTGCCACCACGATCTGTTGCCGGCGGATTTTCGCCCCGAGCGGGGCCTGGTATTCGGCACCCTGGGCCGGTTCGAGGCCGTCAAGGACCAGCTCAACCTTGCCGAGGCCTTTGTCGCCCTGGTCAAACGGCGTCCCGCCTTGCGTGCCCGGGCGCGCCTGATACTGGTGGGCGACGGCTCACAGCGCCACGCCATCGAGGCCGTGCTGCAGGCCGGCGGGGTGCGGGATCTGTGCTGGCTACCCGGGTTCAGGGACGACGCGGCGGATCTGTATCGCTGTCTGGATGTATTCGTGCTGCCGTCCCAGCGGGAGGGTATCTCCAACACCGCGCTGGATGCCATGGCCAGCGGCTTGCCAGTGCTGGCGACCGCGGTCGGGGGCAACCCCGAGATCATCGCGGCCGGCGTCACCGGTGAACTGGTGCCACCGCGGGATCCGGCCGCGCTCGCCCAAGCCATGCTGGACTATATCGACAACCCGGCCAAGCTGATCCGGCACGGCCGTGCGGCCCGCGCCCATGCGGTGGCGGAGTTCGGCTTGCCGGCGATGGTGGAACGCTACCGCCAGGTCTATCTGAACCTTTAGGAAATCTCTGGGAACCTCTGAGCCGAAGCAATGGCGGCTCGGGAGGCGCCACCCGGACCAGTCAAGGCCGGCCGCCAAACACCTGCGCCTCGACGACCGTCCAGCGCAAGCTGTGGTCAGCCCGGGGCATTGCCGCTAGACTGGCCGCCCCATGTCAGCCCCCACCCGAGAATCCCTCTATGCGCCCCGTCACTGGCCCAGTTGGCTGGTGGCCGGGGTGATGCGCATGATTCTGCTGCTGCCCTATCCGGCGGTCATGGCGGTAGGCCGGGGGCTCGGCCGCCTGGTGATGCGCTTTGCCGAGCGCCGCGTGCGCATCGCTCGGACCAATCTGCAATTGTGCTACCCGGAGATGACTGCGGCCGAGCGCGAGCGCTTCATCCGCGACAACTTTGCTGCCATGGGCATGGGCGTGATGGAGATCGGCATGGGCTGGTGGTGGCCAAAACACAAGGTCGAATCCCTGCTTCTGACGGTGGAGGGGGAAGAAAACCTGCCCCCGGACGACGGCCGCGGGACGATCTTTCTCACCGCGCACTTCAGTTCGCTGGAGCTGTCCGGTCGATACCTGGGCCACCGGACGGCATCCCACGCCATGTATCGGCGCAATGAAAATCCGGTGATCCAGGCGTTGTTCGAGCGCTTCCGCACCCAACATACCATCGGCATCATCGATCGCAACGATGTACGCGCCATGCTCAAGGCCCTGAAGGCCGGCGATGGCGTGTGGTTTGCCCCCGACCAGAACTTCGCCCACAAGGGCGGCCTGTTCGCCGACTTCATGGGTGTGCCGGCCGCCACCAACACCGCCACCAGCCGCTTTGCCAAGATGACCGGGGCGCGGGTGATCCCCTTCACGCTGTTTCGGGAAGTGGGCGGTTACCGCCTGGTCATCGAGCCCGCCTTGGCGGATTTCCCGTCCGACGACGTGCAGGTGGACACGCAACGCGTCAACGATCTTTATACCCGATGGGTGTCCCGGGCCCCGACCCAGTACAACTGGATCCACCGCCGCTTCAAGACCCGGCCCGACGGCGCGCCTTCACCTTACCAATGAGCAGCCCGTCGCCCGTGACCACCGCCAAGCCGCTACAATAGCGTCGCCCGCCCCACCGGCAGAACCGAGCCCCTATGCAATTCATCGACCTGAAGACCCAGCAACAACGCATCCGCGCCGACATCGACCGGCGCATCGCCCAGCTCCTCGATCACGGCCAATACATCCTCGGCCCCGAGGTCACCGAGATGGAGGAAAAGCTGGCGGCCTATGCCGGGACTTCCCACTGTGTATCAGCCGCCAGTGGCACCGACGCCCTGCTGCTGGCGCTGATGGCCCTGGACATCGGCCCCGGCGACGAGGTGATCACCACGCCGTTCAGCTTCATCGCCACCGCCGAGGTGATCGCACTGGTGGGTGCGACACCGGTGTTCGTCGATGTCGACCCGAGCAGCTACAACATCGACCCGGCGCTGATTGAAGCGGCCATATCCGACAAGACGCGCGCGATCATCCCGGTCGGCCTGTTCGGCCTGTGCGCCGACATGGATGCGATCAGCACCATCGCCGCGCAACACGGCTTGCCGGTGATCGAGGACGCCGCGCAGAGCTTCGGCGCCACGTACAAGGGCAAGCGCTCCTGCGGCCTGAGCACCATCGGCTGCACCAGTTTTTTCCCCGCCAAACCGTTGGGCTGCTATGGCGACGGCGGCGCCTGCTTCACCAACGATCCGGACATCGCGCTGCGCCTGAAGGAACTGCGCAACCATGGCCAGGACCGCCAGTATCACCACCCACGCATCGGCATCAACGGTCGCATGGACGGCATGCAGGCCGCAGTGATCCTGGCCAAGCTGGCCATCTTCGACGACGAGGTCGCTGCCCGGGCCCGTATCGGCGCTCGCTACTCCGAACTGCTTGCCGACGCCAATTGCCTCACACCGGCCATTCCCGACGGCTACACCAGCGTCTACGCCCAGTACACCCTGCAAGTGGATAACCGCGACACCGTCCAGGCCGCATTGCGCGACGCCGGGATCCCGAGCGCCGTGTACTACCCCGTGACCCTGGACCAACAGCCCGCCCTCGCCGCGCGCGCGCGGGTCAGCGGCGAGCTGAGTGTGACCCACGGACTATCCGGCAGGGTGATGAGTCTGCCGATGCATCCGTATCTGGACGAAGAGACTCAGTCGTCAATCGTCAGCCAGATACGCGACACGCTCTGAGCGCCATGCCTGAAACCAACGACAGCGCCCGGATATACCGTCGGCTGCTGCGCTACACGCGGCCCTATGTTGGTCAGTTCGGCTTCGGCATTGTCGCCATGATCATCCTGGGTGCCACCGAGGCCGGCATCCCGGCCCTGCTCAAGCCCGTGCTCGACGGCACCTTTGTAAACAAGGATCCCACCTGGCTGACCTGGGCGCCGTTGGCCGTGGTCGGCCTGTTCCTGGTACGCGGTATCGCCAGCGTCGGCAGTGCACTGGCCTTTACCTCCGTCGGCACCCGCGTGGTTTTCGACCTGCGTCAGGACATGTTTGCCCGGCTGTTGACCCTGCCCACCAGCTTTTACGACCGCAATGCCACCGGCAACATCATCTCCAAACTGCTGTATGACGTGAACCAGGTGATGCAGGCCAGCACCGACGTCCTCACCGTGGTAGTGAAGGACTCAGTGACGGTGATCGCGCTGCTGGCCTACATCTTCTGGTTGGACTGGAAGCTCAGCCTGTTGATCTTCCTGATCGCGCCGGTGGTAGCCGTCACCGCCGTGGTGCTGGGGCGGCGGATGCGACGTATCAGCCGGCAGCTACAGGCCGGTTTCGGCGATATGACCCATACCCTGGAAGAAGCCGGACGCGGCCACAAGGTGGTGAAGGTGTTCGGCGGGCAGCAATATGAGAAAGGCCGCTTCGAAAGCGTCTCACGCCTGATCCGCCAACAGATGTTCAAATTCAAGGTCGCGTCCAGCATGAGCGTCCCCACCGTGGAGCTCATCGGCGCCTGCATGATGGCTGGGGTGATCTACCTTGGAACCTCGCTGACCCAAGGCGACCAGATGACCGTGGGCGGCTTCGTCGCCTTTTTCACAGCGCTGGGCCTGCTGTTTTCCCCGATAAAACGACTGACCCGTATCAATGACCCCCTGCAACGAGGGTTGGCAGCGGCGGAAAGCATCTTCGCCCTGATCGACGAAGCCCCCGAGACCGATACCGGCACCCATGCCAGTGACCGGGCCGCCGGGCGCATTCAGTTCGATCAGGTGGTGGTACGTTACGGCGACAGTGAGCAGATCGCTCTCGGCCCGCTCGATATCGCCATTGAGCCGCGGACCACCGTAGCACTGGTTGGCGCTTCGGGGAGCGGCAAGACCACCTTCGTCAACCTGTTGCCGCGTCTCTATGAGCCGTCTAGCGGTCGCGTACTGCTCGACGGCATCGATCTGCGCGACTGGCGCCTGACCAGCCTGCGCCACCAGATCGCGTTCGTCAGCCAGGATGTGCTGCTGTTCAACGACAGCGTGGCGAACAATATCGCCTACGGCCACTCGGCCGACCCTGCCGCCATCCGGGCGGCTGCACAGGCGGCCAACGCACTGGAATTCATCGAGGCCATGCCACAGGGCTTCGATACCTTGATCGGTGAAAACGGCGTGCGCCTGTCAGGTGGCCAGCGCCAACGGCTGGCCATTGCCCGCGCCTTGCTGGCGGATGCGCCGGTGCTGATCCTGGACGAGGCCACGTCGGCGCTGGACACCGAGTCCGAGCGTGTCGTGCAGGAAGCGCTGGAGAATCTACGCAAGGGACGCACCACGCTGATCGTGGCGCATCGCCTGTCGACGGTACAACAAGCGGACCGCATCCTGGTGTTTCGGGACGGCCACGTCGTCGAGCAGGGCACCCACCGGGAGCTGCTGGCACAGGACGGCGTGTACCAGCAGCTGAACCGAGCCCAACTGCTCGGCAGCGACTGAACACGCAGGGGCTCTGACGCTAGCGGGGCAATGGCAACGATGCGCCGTCTGCAGAGGCGACCCTTCTGATCGCATTCAACGTCGGGCAAAACGATGCATGAGGCGCGCACGCGCCTTGCCATAGCCATCACGCAAGCGGACCAGTGGGTGCTTGCGCCTTAACGCATGGCGAGAGTAGAGCGTGACAGGCGGGATCGCGGGTCCGTCCGCACGCGGACGACTTTCCACTTCCCGCGCCAACACGGAGAACAGGTTGTAGTCGTACAGCACCCGGCGGCGCGCCTCCAGGATCGCCGGCAGGCGCCGCTCGTATTCGTTGTCCGCAATCGCACGACGAATCGTATGGAGCGCGCCATCCGGATCTTGTAGATCAATTGGGATAAAGCTCTCCGGCGGAAAATAGTCCGCCGCATCGGGGCAGCCACTGTAGAACGGCAGGGTCGCACCGAGGAAGGCGTCCGCCAACTTCTCCGTCCAGTGATGCGGGCCGATGTGGTTCTCCACCGCCACGTGGTAACGGAAGCCGTCCAAGGCCTGCGCCTTGTCGTCCAGCGGGGTCGCGCCACGGCCGAACACCACCAGATCCGGGAGATTCTCCATCAGATGGCGCATGAACTCGTGACGCGCCCAGTGCAAGGTGTGCCGCATGCGCTTGGGCGAAAACACCATCGAAAGGTCCGCGTGCTTGTCCGTCGGCGGATGGGCGACCATGTGATCGAACGGTACGGGCTGACGGCCGCCGACCCCGTAGAACCAGTGCAATGCCGGTTGTGACCAGATGCGCGCCGGATGCGGCAGCGCCCAGGCCTCCTGGCTGGTCAGCACCGCGCCGAACTGGCGGGTGAAGTCGTTGCCATAGGTCTTGATCGACGAGGGCTCAGTGGTCACCAGGAGGGTATTTTCCGGTGGGCAGGCCAGTTGTTCGCTACCCAGGCGTCCCGACTCCGACCCGGAAGGCGGCACGTCATCATAGGCGACCAGCCAATCGTAATCCGACGCATCCCGGTCGAAGACAAACTCGCAGCGCCCCCAACGGGGCTGACCGTGGGGCAACTGATGCAGCCATTGCTCGGCATTGAAACGGCTGAGAAATTTAACCCGGATCGGGCCCTCGGACATCGCGGTCGCTGACGTGGAAGGCTTCTTTACCGCAGGATCGTCGGTCACCGGCAACACCCGTTATTCGCGCCAATGATCGGCAATCCAGGCAGCCGGCAGGATGTGCTTATAAAGCTTCTTGTACCACTTCCTGGCCGGCCAAATGCCCTGGACCGCAAGCGGCGGATTGGGATCACCGGGAAACGCCACCACCCGCGCACTGGCCGGCAGCGTAGGGGCCTGCCACCAGCGCTGGGGCATCGGCGGCACACAGTGGGTCTTGAACAGCACGCACCAATCATCGGGCCAGAAGGAAAGGTCGGTTACGGTTCGGGAAATATAGATCTGCTCGTTGTTGAACCTGGCGAGGATCGCATCGAACTCCGGCACCAACTTGTCGTAAATGTAAGGATGGGCGCCGACCCGAAAGCGGAACACCGAGGTATTGCCGATGCCCTGGCCGGGCTGGGTCCAGTTCTGCATGACCACGAAGGTCTTGTCGGGCGCATAGTCGAAAAACACGTCCAACGACCCGGTCACCACCACGTCGAGGTCCAGGTACAGCCAGTCGCCATCCATGCCCGGTAGATTCTGGGCCCACACGCTGATCTTGCGCCATCCGGTGTTGTTGTAGGGTGCGCGCAGATCCACCGTCGGGCAGGGCAGACATTCGATTTCATCGCGCACGCCCGCGGCGTCGTCGGTGAGACAAACGAAACGCAGCGGTCCCTCGACATGCCGGCGCACCATCGCATAAAGCTTGTTTGCGTATTCGGCGGGGTAGAGGCTGCCCCATTTCATGCAGACTATCTGTTTCACGATGCTCTCTTACTGAACCCATATCGTTCGGCAAATCGCCACTTTGCGGCCCGTGCTCGGCCGCCGATGTCCCCGCCGCCCAGACCGGCAAAGCACCCACCAGCGACCGCCCGCGCGGTGGCGTTTCGACAGTTCGGGCAGGTGGGATAACCTGCGCGATTATGCCAGCCGGACGGCCGCCTGTCCGGTACTGATCCGCGATCGGCGACGGCCAAGCCACCCTGCGCGAGCGGACTTACCCAACCAACGCCGATGCACAAAGCATGCTGCCAAGCCGGTAAGTTCGGCCTACAGGCACCGAACCCAGTAAACTAGCGCAATGACAGCACGCAGCGTACTTTGGTGGGGAAGATTCGACCCCGGGTATTCCCGCAACCGGATCCTGCGCCACCTGTTCACCCAGCTCGGCTGGCAGGTGGTTGATTATCATCCCCGCTTCTCCGCCACGGCGGACTGGGAGGCCAGACTACGCCGCATGCCGCGACCGCATCTGGTCTGGGTGCCTTGCTTCAGACAACGGGACATGCGCGCGGCCCGCCGCTGGTCGGCACACCATGGCATACCGCTGGTGATCGACCCGTTGATTTCCGCCTATGACAAGCAAGTCGATGAGCGGCGCAAATTGGCACCCGACAGTCCTGCGGCCAAACGGCTACTCACCTGGGAAAAGGGCCTTTTTACAAGTGCCGATCAGGTCATCGCCGACACCCCGGCCCATGCGGACTACTTCGCGAACCAGTTGGATGTACCCCGTGAACGCCTCCAGGTGATCCACGTCGGCGCAGACGAGTCGCTGTTCAGACCCACCCCGCCGCCAACTGCGCACGATGGTGTGGTCGAAGTCCTATTTTACGGAAGCTTCATCCCGCTACAGGGGCCACAGGTGGTGGTCGAGGCGGCGAAGCGCTATCGCGGACCGGACGTGCGCTGGGTGATGCTGGGCGACGGTCCGTTACGCCCCGCCTGCGAACAGGCCGCACAAGGCATGGAAAATCTGCGGTTCGAGGACTGGCTGCCCTATGCGGCACTGCCGGCGCGCATCCAGCAGGCGGACATCCTGCTGGGCGTGTTCGGCACCACGTCAAAGGCGGGGCGCGTCATCCCCAACAAGGTTTTCCAGGCGCTGGCCAGCGCACGTCCGGTGGTCACCCGGACGGCGGACGCCTATCCTCAGGCGCTGCGCCGCGCGACCGACGGCGGCCTGATCTGGGTTGACGAAGGCGATCCGCAACAGTTGGCTGACGCCGTGGCGCGCTTGGTCGGTGATCGGCAGGCACGGCAACGCCTAGGGCAGGCCGCGGCCGCTACCAGTGAGCAATATTTTTCCACTGCCAGGATCACCGAACAGCTGGCCAGCAGCCTTGCACGGCTCGGCCGCTGAACCCAACGCAACGTCACCGCCCACCGACTGGACACACGACAGCCATGCGCATTCTCCATGTCTCCCACCAACACCTGAAATATCTTGGTGCGCGAAACTATTTTTTCCCGGTCCGCATCAACAACGGTTTCGTGCGCAACAACCACGAGGTGTTCTGGTTCAGCGACCGCGACATGGCCCGCTGCTCCAATCCACTGGGTTCCCGTAAGTTCGGCGTCGGCGCCAGTAACCGCAAGCTGCTGGATGTGTGTCGCAACTTCCAACCGGATGTCATTGCCCTGAGTTCCGCCGACCTGATCAAGGCCGACACGCTAATCGAAGCCCGTCGCCTGCTGCCCAATGTCGCCATCTTCCAGTACTACATCGATGCCCTGTTCATCCCCTCCAATGTCCGGGACGCACTGAGCAAGGCCGAGGTCGTGGACTGGACCTTTGCCACCACCGCCGGTCCGGTGCTGTCACGCATCGCGGGTAAACGCTCCAAGGTCGCGTTCGTACCCAACCCAGTCGATGCCAGCATCGACGTGCATCGCTGCCATGAACACAGCGACCAACCCTACGACGTGTTCACCGCGGGGCATATGCCGAGCTGGGTGGATCCAAACGACCTGCGCAGTCGCGCCTACCACCTGATCACTGAACAGCTACCAGACGTGCGCTGCGCCGTGTATGGCCACGGACCCGGCAAATCGCTATTCGGCGCCGCCTTCATGGATGCGCTCAGCCAAGCCCGGATCGGGCTGAACTTCAGCCAGCGCACCGCCTCGGCGAAGCCGGGGCCGGGTGGTGAACTGTATCTGTATTCGTCCGACCGGATCGGCCTCTACCTGGGCAACGGCCTGCTGACATTTTCCACCCGGCCGTTCCAACTGAGCGAACTGTACAGCCAGGATGCCATTGTGGAGGTTGACGGTGATGACGATTTCATCGACCAGCTGAAGCACTTCGTGCACAACGACACGGCTCGCAAAAAGGTGGCCCGCGCCGGCTATGAGCTAGCGCACCGGGAGTTCAACGAACGGCTGGTGTCCCAGTATATGATCGAAACGGCATTGGGGATGCCGCATTCGCATACTTATCACTGGCCGCTTGAAACCCACGGCACCGCCGGATGATGCCATTAATCCCGAGTATCTCGCACCATGCAATGTCGCCATGATTTGTCACTGCACTACCACCCGACACATGCAGTCTGGTGTACAAGGGACCGATCACGTGACACTCATGAAAACTTGTCAGAATCCGCGGAATCAACGATTCCTCCAACACAACCGTCATTAACCGCAAGATCTACAGATAGTTGCTCTAGACCGCCCGCTACCTGTACCAGTTCACGGCGAATAGCCTACCGGGAATCAGTCAACGCGCGCGCTCCGAAGCACCTTAGCAATGGTCGCGAAACCCGAACTTGTAGCCCCCGACACCTGCGAATGCATACTCAGCGTGGTATAAAGTAACGACACACAGTTCAATTCGATCACGGCTCCCCGCCGCGCTGAAGCACCCCCTGCGGGCGGAAACATACCTAAAGTCGAAGAATGGGGGGCGCCGGCCGCATGCCACCTCCTTCACTGTAAGGAGACATGAGCGGACCAGCTAGAATCCGAGATCCCATGGGCTCTCTAAGCGGCGCATCCGCCCCCGACCTTCTGCCTGAAACGACGGAATTTACGTGCAAGTTTCACAGGTGCGTACAGCACGTAAAACCACAGATCGAAGCCTTTGCGCTTGAACATACCGAAGCGTTCCATCGCCTTATAGCGCAGCGCGACGCGCTCGCCCCCAGTCGCTGGCTGTTCGGAGTCGAGCATCACCTCGAATAGCGCTACACGCATCGCGTTCCGCATATACTTTCGCACACCTTCCCCTTCTTTCTTTCCGATCAATCGCTCTACATAGGTAGAACGCGGCTCGTTCGAGCAGCGGATCCAGGCGTGGTAGCTGGTGTCATTGACGACAACGATTTTTCCACGATAAGCAATCTTCGCGAGAAAGACGGTGTCGACACCATACGGAGGTATGTCTCTGGTAAAGCATGCTTTGTATGCGTCAGTCCGAAATACGCCGTACATCGCCCACGGCAGCCGCACCCGGTCAAACAAGAACGAACGCACGCGCACCGCCGGATCATCGTGCCGACCTGCTGTCCAAGCACCGAAGGCAACATCCCGGCTCGGACCAGCAACTTCTTCGGACTCATATTCGTAGCACAAGCCGCCAGCTGCGAGCACTACTGAAGGATCGGCGGCAAGCACGCCACGCACCGTCTCGATGAAGTTTTCGTCGATATAATCATGGCTTCCGAGAGTCATGAAATAAGGAGAACTCGTGATCGACAGAAGGAAATACCAGTTCTCGAGCGCGCCAAGATTACATGCGTGGCGTATGTATTCCATGTGTGGAAACTCGGCCAGCAATCCGCGGCAAATCCGTTCAGTGTTATCAGTCGATGCATTGTCGGCAACAACCAAGCGCTCGCACTGGGAAGCTGCACTGCGTACTGCCCTCTCAATCCGATCCTGTTCGTTGAACACAGGGATACCAATGGTCACGCCATTGGCCGCACCAGCGATCGCGACGGTCGATTCGTCCATTTATGCGCTTCGCTTCAGGAATCCATCCGGGGCCACCGTGATCAGCAATTTGTGCTGTATATCGCGATCGATCTCGAACTCTGGGTGTGTTTCGAGGTATTTCCACACGGCGGTCTTCGGATTATCGCCCGGTCCCCAAGGACGATTCGGGTACAGATCACCCGGCAGGTCTTCGATTACCGAGTCAAATACTACGCAGTAACTACCAGCGGAGACCAGTGGCGCGTACGCCTCCAGCTCTGCCAAAGCATGTTCATGAGTGTGATTGGAATCAAGGCAGACCAAAATCCGATTATAGCCCGAGGCCATATCGCGCACTTGCTCAATGACGTCCTGCGCAATACTCGAACCCTGAATCATCTGGATACGTGACGCCATCGGGTGAGCTTCGATTGCGGCACGATTGTGTGCCCGTATATCAATGTCGACCCCGAGAACCTTGCGCGAGGACATTCTGGGATCGAAACTAGTACCGTTTTCGATTGCATCGCACAGATCCAGTTGCGCCAACATTGAAGCGCTGAAGATCAAGGAGCCGCCGTGCGCGATCCCTGTCTCGATAATCAAGTCCGGCTTGACTTCCCAAATCAACTCCTGCATCGCTATGACGTCCTGCGGATACTGAATGATCGGACGACCAAGCCAAGAAAAGTTGTAGGAATAGCGATGCTTGAGCGAGCCTTTCAGCCAAGCAAGGGATGCAGCTTGCAGATCTTGGTCTTTGCCGAGTGCTGCGATATTCTCCCGAACTTCTTCGCGAAATTTTTCCACTGGGTCCATAGTCAACTCTCTAATCTCAAATTAACGGCGTGCACCTGACTCAGGCTTACGCCGAGCGCGGTCGTGCCGGGTTGCCAACCACAATCGCCCCCGGCTCCACGTCCTTGGTAACGACGGCGCCTGCCCCCACTATCGCATCATCCCCAATCCGCAAGCGCGGCAACACAATGGCCCCCGTCCCGATGCAGGCCCTATCGCCAACCGTGATCTCGCCAGCGAGACGAGCACCGGGCGCGATGTGGACGCCGGCACCAAGACGACAATCGTGATCCACTGATGCCGACGTGTTCACGATCACCCCATCGCCGAGTGTCACGTGAGTACAGATCGCCGCCATGGCAAGAATCTGGCAGCCACCGCCGATTCGGGCATCCCGAGCGACAAACGCGGTGGGGTGGATCACAGTCAGCGGCGCCAAGCCACGCTCCTGAAGCGACGCCATCAAGTGGAGACGATCCCTTCCTGCCGCTCCGCCAATGGCGACGACTGCATGCAGATCGTCCGACACATCCCGCGCCCCCAACCAAGCATCAAAACCCTTCATACCCACAACCAGAGGGACGTCGAGCAAAGACGGCGATACGTCGCGGTTATCTACCAACAGCACGATCCTCGCATCACTGCCCTCGAGCGCCTCGTGAATTACCTTGGACTGACCAGTTGCTCCCCAGCAGACGATCTTGCGCACCTGATCACCCCTTGAGATGCGCTCGGACATGCGCGGCAACCCGCTCGATGTCCGAAACACTGAGGTCGTGGTAACTGGGAAGATTCACCGCCCGCAAGCAGGTTTCGTAACTGACTACGTTCTCCGGGCGACTTTCGAACATCGCCAGCCCACTAAGAGGCCAAAAAAACACCCGTCCATCTATTTGATCTGCTCGAAAAGCATGTAGTAGAGCCTCGCGATCAAAATCGGTGCCTCGGTAAGCCACGATGGTCGGCATCCAGAACCCGTTCCGCGTACCCTGCGGCTCTGGATTCATGTCGAGGGGCAGATCCGCGAGCAGCTCCTGATAGGTGTGGAATACCCGCCGCTTTTCCCTGGTCAACTCTGCAACACGCTCGACCTGAGCACAGCCTATGGCCGCCTGCACGTTGGACATCTTGTACTTGAAGCCAATCAAGTCAGGCCAGAACTGCTTCGTCTGGCTGCGAGTCCGCCCATGATTGCTTAGTGCCAGGACACGGTCGTACAGCGCGTCATCGTTCGTGACGAACATACCACCTTCACCGGTAGTCATCGTCTTGGTGCCGTGAAACGAGAAGGCGCCGAATTTACCCATTGAGCCTGCCGCTTTCCCCTGATAGGACGAACCGATGGCTTCAGCGGCGTCCTCCACCACCGGAATGCCGTGCTGCTCGCCGATAGCCAACAATTGCTCCATCGCACAGAGGTTTCCGTACAGATGCACTGCGACAATTGCTTTGGTTCTTGGCGTTATTGCTTCGACCACACGCTGCGGATCCAGACACCAAGAATCCGAAAGTATGTCGACAAACACCGGAGTGGCGCCCAGGTAAGTGATGGGTGCAGCACTGGCAATCCAGTTGGTATCGGCCAGGATAACCTCGTCGCCCGCCTCCACGCCCAGCGCGGCCAATCCCATGTGCAAGGCGCCAGTACAACTGGAAGTTGCAATCGCATGCTTGACGCCCAGGTGTTTTCGAAACGCGCTTTCGAAGCGTTCGATATACGCGTAACACTGCTCACCCCAACCATTGGTAGCCGCGTCCGTCGCATATTCGATCTCTTTATCGGTGATCGACGGCTTCGTGTAATGAATGCGCGACGTCATAGAACCTCCAGGCTCGGCACCGCAACAACAAAGCGCCCGCTCCATTCCCTGACATACGCCAACTGCCCCATGATCTCGTTCCGTAGATTCCAAGGCAGAATGATCACATAATCCGGCTTCTGCTCGCGGAGCTCGGACTCATCCACGATCGGGATGCGACTGCCGGGCATGAACTTGCCTTGCTTGGCGGGATTGCGGTCGACCACGAAACTGATCAGGTCCGGGCGCACGCCCGCGTAGTTCAGCAAGGTGTTGCCCTTGGCCGCGGCACCGTAGGCAGCCACGGACTTGCCTTCGCGTTTTGCCTGCAACAGAAAGGCCAGCAGATCGTTCTTCACCTGATCGGTGCTTGCTCGGAACTTGGCGTAATAGGCGGACGTCAACAGGCCGGCCTGCGCTTCTTGCGCCAACACCGCGGCCACCCGGTCACTGCGCGACCGCTCACCCGTCGCGGCGCGTTGAGCGAACACACGTAAGCTGCCGCCATGGGTCGGCAGTTCCTGGACGTCGAATACGCTCAAACCGTTGGCCGTGAAGATGCGATCGACGGCGGATAACGACAGGTAGGAAAAATGCTCATGATAGATGGTGTCGAACTGATTGCCCTCGACCAACCTGAGCAAATGCGGAAACTCGAACGTTGCAACACCTTGCGGCTTGAGCAGTTCGGCAAAGCCTGCCACGAAATCGTTGATGTCCGGCACGTGTGCCAGCACATTGTTGGCCGCCATCAAGTCCGCCTGACCGTCCTCGGCGGCAAGCTGTCCGGCCAGGGCTACACCAAAGAACGCCTCCAGGATATCGATGCCCTTGCCCCGGGCCGCCTCGGCGGTACTCGCCGTCGGCTCGATGCCAAGACAGGGAATGCCTGCCGCCTGTACGTACTGCAGCAGATAACCATCATTGGCGGCCACTTCCACCACGCGACTGTCGCTGTTCAGCTCGAAGCGCTCGATCATGTCGGTGACGTAGCGCTGGGCATGCGCCAACCAGCTTGAGGAAAAACTACTGAAATAGGCGTATTCCGCATCGAACAGCTCGTCCGCCTGGGCAAAATCCTCGGTCTGTGCCAGCCAGCACTGCTCGCACACCAAGACCCGCAGCGGAAACCACTTTTCCGGCGTGTGCAATGTCTGCTCCGTCAGATAGGCATTCGACGGCGGTGCGCTGCCAAGATCCACCAGCGGCAGGTGCAGGTCGCTATTGCAATGGCGACATTTCACAGCGCGATCCAGGTGAAGGCGTCGTCCAGCAAGGGATGACTCGTATCACGCCCGGAAAGCCCCGTGATGGCGAGCGGCCAGTCGATGGCGAGACGCGGATCCTGAGGCTGCAGACCACCTTCGGCCTCGGGTTGGTAAACAGTGGAATGAAAGTACAACATCTCGCAGTCGTCGGTCAGTGTTTGAAAACCGTGGGCGAATCCCTGGGGAATCACCAACGTGCAGTGGTTGGTACCGCTCAGTCGCTCCCCGTGCCAATGCAGAAAGGTCGGTGAATCACGCCGCAGATCCACCGCCACGTCAAACACTTCGCCACGTAGGCAGGTGACGAACTTGGTCTCGGCGTGCGGGGGATACTGGAAATGCATGCCGCGTACGGTACCGCGACTGGCAGTGTGCGTGTGATTGATCTGAGCAATGGCAATGTCCGGCGCCAGCCCCGCCAATTCGTCTGCACAAAACAGTCGCTCAAGGTAGCCGCGCTGATCACCGATGGGTCGACGACGCAGCAGTCGCAAGCCATCCAGGGGCGTATCGGCAATGTCGAAGCGCGCGCTCACGATGTTGCCGCCGCTTCGTACTCGGCTATTTGGCGCAACGACAGTTCGGCCATGTCCTGGTCCTGCCGCCAGGCCTGGTGCCATGCCAGCGTCATCTCCAGGGCGGTGCGCAGGTCCCAGCGCGCATGCCAGTCCAGTCCCGCCCGCGCCTTGGCGCTGTCGAGCCGCAGGGTGTTGGCTTCATGGGGCTGCGGCGCGGCATCCAGTCGCCACGCCGCACCCGGGATGCGTTTACACAGGTAGTCCACAATCCAAGCCACAGGCTTGGCATCCGTCTCGCTCGGGCCGAAGTTCCAGGCCTCGGCGAATTGTCCGCCCTGGGTCACCAGCCGCTCGGCAAGCGTCAGGTATCCGCTCAAGGGTTCAAGTACGTGCTGCCACGGACGTACCGCGTGGGGTGAACGGATCACCAGTTGTTCACCGGCATCGAGGGCGCGCAGGAAGTCGGGTATCAGGCGGTCGGCGGCCCAATCGCCACCGCCGATGACATTGCCGGCCCGCGCGCTGGCCAGCGCCACCCCGGCGGACGCCAGAAAGGACCGACGGTAGGCCGCGGTCACCAGTTCGGAACACGCCTTGCTACTGGAGTAGGGATCGAAACCACCCAGGGCTTCGTCTTCGCGGTATGGCCAGACCCATTCACGGTTTTCATAGCATTTGTCCGTGGTGACATTGACCACGGCCCGGACCCCGGGGGTATTCCTGACGGCTTCGAGCAGGTTGACCGTACCCAGGACGTTCACGCCATAGGTTTCCACTGGCGAATCGTAGGAGTAACGCACCAGTGGCTGGGCCGCCAAATGGAAGACGATCTCGGGCTGCGCCGCCTGCATCGCCGCCTGCAACGTCGGCGCATCGCGTAGATCCCCCAAGGTGTTGCCCGCCAGGCGTGACGCCACGCCAGCGACCTCGAACAGATTCGGCTGCGAGGGTGGAGGCAATGCAAAACCATGCACACTGGCGCCCCTGTCCGCCAGCCAGAGGGCGAGCCAACTCCCCTTGAAGCCGGTATGCCCAGTCAGGAATACCCGCTTGCCACGCCAGAAACCCCGATTCACTGCCATACTTTCCACGGCGCCTGGCCGGACGCCCACAGGTGTTCGAGCAAATTCTTTTCGCGCAGGGTGTCCATCGGCTGCCAGAAGCCCTGGTGCTCAAAGGCCATCAACTGCCCGTCGGCCGCCAGACTGGTCAGCGGCGCGGCTTCCCAACTGGTTCGGTCACCCTCAATCAAATCGATACATTGGGGCGACAACACGAAGAAACCGCCATTGATCAGTCCGCCGTCACCCCTGGGTTTCTCCGTGAACGCCGTGACCGCACCGCCCTGAATGGTCAGCGCGCCGTAGCGCCCAGGCGGTTGCACCGCCGTCACCGTTGCTCGCTTGCCATGGTCGCGATGAAAGGCGATTTGTCCGGAGATGTCGATATCGGACAAACCGTCCCCGTAGGTGAAACAAAAGGCTTCTTCGTCCTGCACATAGGGTGCGACCCGTTTCAGGCGACCACCGGTCAGGGTCTCTTCACCCGTGTCCACCAACGTTACCCGCCACGGCTCGGCGTTGCGCTGATGCACCTCCATCCGGTTGTGCTCCATGTCGAACGTGACATCCGACATGTGCAGGAAGTAATTGGCAAAGTACTCCTTGATCACATAACCCTTGTAGCCACAGCAGATGACGAACTCATTGACCCCATGGGCCGAGTACAGCTTCATGATGTGCCATAGAATCGGTCGACCACCGATCTCTATCATCGGCTTGGGCTTGAGATGCGTCTCTTCCGAGATGCGGGTGCCCAACCCACCCGCGAGGATCACTGCCTTCATGCTTCAAAACCTTGGCGACGACGCGCCTCTGCTCGGTCGCTTACCAAAGCAAGCTTGCGACAGGGGGCGATCAAATGGCGGCCGCTCTGCACCACGACCGCCAACCGGCCACGATACGCCGCGCCACGCGGTCGGCCTGCCCCCCCAAACCGCACCAATTATGCCAGATCCGCACCCGGCCGTTCGTTGTGCGTGTGCAAACCGTACCCGGCTCACGAAAGGTCGCTCAACCGCTGGCCTTCTGCGCCAACTCCTCGTACACGCCAAGAGTCTGGGACAACATGTTTTCCAGCGTAAAGCGATGTCCAGGGGGGACCACCTGCGGCTGGTCGAGCAGATCGAGCACGTGTGCAAACAACGCTTCAGCATCACCCATCGGCACACGCCCACGGGGATACAACTCGGCCAAGATCTCGCCCACGCCGCCATGGTCATAGCCGACCACCGGGCGCCCTAGGCTCAGGGCCTCCAACACGGTGCGACCAAAGGACTCGGGGCGCGTGGACAGCGAAAAAACCAAGTCCGAAACCGCGAATATGTCGCGCAAATCGCTGCGCTGTCCGGTGAACGTGATGTCGTTGTCCAGACCTTGCTCGCTCACCCGTGCGTGCAGCTCGGCCGCATAAGCCCGGCGGCGCGGATCCTCGCCACCGACGATCAGCCCGTGGACCGGTGCGCCATGCGCCTTCAGGCGCCCGATCAAATCGATGAAATCACCGTGTCCTTTCAACCGCGTGAGGCGCCCCGGCAGAGTCAACACCCGGCGCCCCGCCAACTGGGGATACGCATCCCGCCATTGCCGGCGCCAGGCCGCCGACGGCTGCCATCCATAGGGGAACTCGTCTTCGCTCACACCGCGGGGAATGACGCGAATGACACCCGGGTCGACGCCGGGATAGTTGTCCAGGATATAGCGTCGCACGGTGTCGGAAACCGCGATCACACGCTCGCCCCGGGTCATGATGCGCGAATATCCGCTGACCGAGTGGAGTCAGTGCACGGTCGAGACCAACCGCGGCCGTCGTGCCGGGTCCATGCCGCGCCAAGCCAGCCAGGCGACCCATGCCGGCACCCGCGAACGCATGTGCAGGATATCCACCCGCTGCGCGTCGAGCAGACGCCGTAGACGCAACACGAAACGCAACGTGAGTAGTGATTTTTTCCCCACCGGCCAGCAGATGTGCTCGCTGCCGGCGGCGGTGAGCGCCGGCACCATCCGGCCGCCGCCGGAGAGCACCAGCGACCGATGGCCGGCATCCACCAGCGCCTGCGCGACCTCCAAGGTGCCGCGCTCAACGCCGCCACCTTCGAGTTCAGGCAATACCTGTAACACCGTCAGCTTGCGAACCATTTTTCCACTATCGTGCGCGCGCAACGCGCTGCCTCGTTGAACGGCTGCTCCGGCGGCTGGGGGGGACGCCCTTGTTGCCAGTCGTCGAAGGTGCGCACCACCGCGGCGTCGAGCAGCGCCTGCAGCCCGGCCCGCACCCGCCCGGCACGTCGCATCACCCCCGGCAACACACCGCACGCGGCACCGGACGTCAGCGCCTCGTACAGCATGGACACACTGTCCTCGGTGACCCAGGCCACGGACGCGGCCTCCAGTTGCGCGGCCAGCCAGCCTGACGCGGTCTGCTCACTGGGCACGACTTGCAGATTTTCCGCCTCGATTCCCTGCAGGGCAGCCAGGGTGTCCGCCGGGGTACGTCGTGAGGTGGCCAGTGTCCAATGGCGGCTATCGTTCGCCACAATGGCCGCCACCTGCTGCATCAGGGTGACCGCGTCCCAGCCATAGTGTCTTGAGGGGCCGCCCACCAGGATGACCCCGAAACCAGGATCCTTACGCGCCGACGGAGATATCGGATTGAGTACCCCTCGCGTCGTCAGCACCCTGACCGACGGAGCGACGCCGTCGTGCTCGGGAATCAGGCACAGATCGAACCAGGCCGGGGGCAGGCCCGGCTTCATCAGCACCACCGCCCGCCCACCGCGCACCCGGCGGCAGGCCAACAACGGCAGATGAGTGGCATGACCGGCGCCTATCAGCAGGTCCGGGTTGGGCAGTGCGGCGCCAAGCGGACAACGGGCCAGCAACAGATCCAGCCAACCGCGCCAATGTTTGCGGACCGGCACATCGTGCACATCGACCGGTCGCAGATCCGCCAGCGCCCGGCTCAGCCCGAGCGTCTGGTTCTCATGACCGGGCTTGCCATCGATAAAGCGCCAAATGACCAGCGGCCGGGGTTCGGTCGCAATACCCGCTGCGTCCGTCACGGCGCGCGATGTTCACGGGAGGAGTGGGAACAGGTAATCACGACATCGTGGCGTAGCAGGAGCCGGCCTCACCTCTCGCCAGGCAGCAGGCCTCGCTCACCCAGGTAACCGAGCACATCGGCGACGCTCTCCTCCAATGACTGTCGGTCCGTCGTCACCACGATCTCCGCCCGCTCCGGCGCCTCGTAGGGCGACGAGATGCCGGTGTAGTTCTTGATCAACCCGGCGCGCGCCTTCTTGTACAGCCCCTTCACGTCGCGCTCCTCGCAGACTTCGAGGGAGCAGTTGCAGTACACCTCGATGAAATCGCCGTGGGGAAACAGACCGCGGACCTTCTCGCGCTCTTCCCGGAACGGCGAGATGAAGGCGGTCATGGCCACCACGCCGCCTTCGACGAACAATTTGGTCATTTCGCCGATGCGGCGGATGTTTTCCTTGCGGTCGTCTTCGCTGAACGTCAGGTCGGAACATAACCCATGACGGACGTTGTCGCCGTCGAACACGAAGGTGCTCACGCCGACGTCATGCAGCGCCTGCTCCACGGCGTGTGCCAGGGTGGATTTACCCGATCCGCTCAGGCCGGTAAACCACAGCACGAAGCTCCGGTGACCATGGAGGGTTTCACGCTTTTCGCGAGTGACAGTGGGCTTGTGCCACACCACGTTGGGGCTTTTGTCCGGGGCACCGCTATCCATGTTGTTCCCTTATCGAACGGCGAAAAAGAAGCATGCCGCTATCCGCGACACGTAGATGGCGGGAAGCGCGTCAGTCTTCCAACACATACTTGGCACCACAATACGGGCAGGTCGCCTCGCCGGTCTTTTCGATGGGCAGATAGACCCTGGGGTGCATATTCCACACCTCATGTTCCGGCAAGGGGCAGCTCAACGGCAGATCGGCACGTTTGACGGCATAGACCTGCATGGTCGGGTCGGTCACCTGGGCGTTGGCCATGGCCTGTTCTCCGTGTGGTTATACGCCCCGATTGTACGGCCGACAGCTCAGGAGACCAAGGTCAGCCAGCCGGCATGCACCGGACTGCGGCCGTGCACCACGTCAAAGTACAGGGTCTGCAGCTGCTCGGTGATGGGGCCGCGGGTACCACTACCGATGGCGCGGCCGTCCACTTCGCGGATTGGCGTGACCTCGGCGGCGGTGCCGGTGAAGAAGGCCTCGTCGGCGATATACACCTCGTCGCGGGTGATGCGCTTTTCGACGACCTTCAGACCAAGTTCCTCGGCCAGCTGGATCACGGTGCGGCGGGTGATGCCGTCCAGGGCGGAGGTCAGATCCGGGGTGTACAACACGCCATCGCGCACGATGAAGATGTTCTCGCCGGAGCCTTCCATGACATAGCCCTCCGAATCGAGCAGCAGGGCCTCGTCATAGCCGCCGTCCAGCGCCTCTTTCAATGCCAACATGGAGTTCATGTAGTTGCCGTTGGCCTTGGCGCGGCACATGGTGATGTTGACGTGGTGGCGGGTGAAGGACGACACGCGGATACGGATACCGTTCTTCATGTTGTCCTCGCCCAGATACGCACCCCATTCCCAGGCCGCCACCATGACGTGCACCTTCAGATTGTCGGCGCGCAGCCCCATGCCTTCGGACCCGTAGAACGCCATCGGGCGCATGTAGGCCGACTTCAGACCGTTTTCGCGCACCGCCGCGCGCTGCGCCTCGTTGAGGGTCGCTTTGTCGAAGGGCATTTCCATACCCAGGATGTGCGCGGAGCTGAACAGGCGATTGGTGTGCTCTTCCAGACGGAAGATGGCGGTCCCTTGCTCGGCGTTGTAGGCCCGCACGCCCTCGAATACGCCCATGCCGTAATGCAGGGTGTGGGTCAGCACGTGGGTCTTCGCCTCGCGCCAGGGCACCATCTCGCCGTCCAGCCAGATGACCCCGTCGCGGTCCGCCATGGTCTTCATCATCAATCGTCCGCCTTCCAACGGTTTCAGTGTCTGGGCGCCAAACGGACGCCACGCTCGGTCTCAAGGTTCCATTGCTGCGCGCCACGCGGCCTGGACCGCGGCCCGCGCCTCGGCGTGGGCATCCGCACCCAGCAAGCCGTCCTCGCCACGCAAGGCGGCGCGATGAGTCTCGGCACGCAGCGCGCGATAGGTGTCCGCCAGCAGCCGGGCCTGATCGCGGGACACCAACCCCGCAGCGGCCAGACCGTCAAGCAGCCGGACGTTGTCGGTCCAGGCCAGCAAAGCCGGGTATTCGTGCGACCAGCGGAGGATCGCGTATTGAACCATAAACTCGATATCGGCAACACCGCCAGGCCCCTGCTTGGGGTCGAATCGGGCGGCATCGCTGCGATCGAGCGCCTTGCGCATGCGCGCCCGCATCCGCACCACCTCGTCGCGCAACGTCGACGCATCCCGCGGGCGGCCGAGCACCTGGCGCCTGGTCGCCTCGAAACGGGCCGTGACGACGGGGTCACCGACCACCGCGCGCGCACGAATCAACGCCTGGTGTTCCCAGGTCCAGGCATGGTTGTTCTGGTAACTGTCGAAGGCGTCCAGCGAACTCACCAGCAACCCGGACTGGCCGTTGGGCCTCAGCCGGGTATCCACCTCGTACAGCTGCCCGGACGGCGTGCGGGTATTGAGCAAATGGATCATGCGTTGCGCCATGCGGACATAGAACTGATCGTTGGGCACCGGTTTGGCACCATCGGTCATAGCGTTGACGTCCCGACTGCCGTGCAGGAACACCAGATCCAGATCCGAACCGTAACCCAGCTCCAGGCCGCCCAGTTTGCCGTAGGCGACCACCGCGAAACCGCTGTCATCGCCGTCGACGCGCTGCGGGCGGCCATAGCGGGACACCATATGTGCCCAGGCCAGTTGGTAGACCCGCGTCAGCACCACCTCGGCGATCTCGGTCAGGTAGTCGCTGACCACCATCAGCGGAATGGCCCCGGTCAGATCCGCGGCAGCAACCCGTAAGCGGTTACCCTGCGCGAACTGGCGCAGGCGCTCCATCTGCTGCTCCAGGTCATCTGCATGAACAGGCGCCAGCAGGGTGTCCAGCTCCGCCATCAGATCCGCGCGCTGCAACGGTGAGTACAGGCGGGCCGGGTCGAGCAGCTCATCGAACAGAATCGGCTGCCGCGCGAGTTGTGCGCCTACCCAGGGGCTGGCCGCCACCAACCGCACCAGATGCCCCAACATCGGCGGATTTTCCACCAACAGGTCCAGATAGGCGGTACGACGCATGACCGCCTCAAGCAGGTCGAGCAGCCGCCCCAATACCGTGACGGTATCGGGCTCCTTGACCACGGCGCGCAGCAGCTGCGGCATCAGCTCATCAAGCCGTTTACGTCCGTTGTCCGACAGGCGCCGACAGGCGGCGCTGCCGCTGAACGCCACCAGGCGCTCCGCCGCGGCCTGTGCCGCCTCGAACCCCGCGTCGCCGAGCCGCCGCGCGATTTGCGTTGTATCGTCTTCGCCCCAGGCCCGCACCAGCGGGTCGCCTGTCGGCGTCAACGGCTCGCGGTCGGCGAACACCGCGTCGAAATGCGCCTGCACGCGCTGCCGATGGGACTGGAGGACCGGGCCGAACGCAGCCCAGTCCGGATAACCCAGCGCCGCCGCCAGACGGTCGCGGCCGGCAACGTCATCCGGCAACCGGTGGGTTTGCTCGTCCCGCCATGCCTGGATGCGGTTTTCCGTGCGGCGCAGCAGCACATAGGCGTCGGTGAGTTCGGCGACCGCCGATACAGGCAGCTCCCCGCTGGCGCCCAGACGCGCCAACACCTGCAGGATAGGCCGTACCTGCAAGTCGGGCTCGCGACCGCCGCGGACCAACTGAAAGGCCTGACCGATGAACTCGATCTCGCGGATGCCGCCGGGACCCAGCTTGATATTCGCCTCATTGCCGCGCTTGTGCAGTTCGGCAGCAAGCTTCGCCTTCAACTCGCGGATCGCGTCGATGGCGCCAAAGTCGATATAACGGCGGAACACGAACGGTCGCAGGATGGCCATCAACGCGGCCACATCCGCGGGCTCGCCGGTGAGCGCCCGGGCCTTGATCATGGCGTAGCGTTCCCACGGGCGCCCCTGTGACTGGTAATAGGTGTCCAGCGCGCTGAACGACAACACCAGCGGCCCGGCGTCGCCGAAAGGTCGCAAACGCACGTCCACCCGGAACACGAAGCCGTCCTCGGTCTGTTCGCCCAACATCTTGATCAACTTGCGGGCCAGACGGGTGAAGAAGGTTTCGTTGTCCAGGGCGCGCTTGCCGTCCGTCTGCCCTGCGGCCGGGAAGGCGAAGATCAGATCGATGTCGGAGGACAGATTGAGCTCGCGCCCCCCCAGCTTACCCATCCCGAGCACCACCAGACGCTGAGCCCGACCAGCGGCATCCCGGGGCTCGCCATACCGATCCACCAACGAGGAATGCAGCCAGGCCAGCGACTGCCCGACACACTGGTCAGCCAGCTCAGACAGGTCGTCGAGGGTCTCGGTCAGTGCGGCCTGATCGGTCAGGTCCCGCCAGATGATGCGCACCATCTGCTCACGGCGGAACACCCTCAGCCGCCGAGCAAGGTCCGGCTCGTCGGCCACGCCCTGCAATGCCGCCACCAGGGCGTCGGCCAACTCGCCGGGTGCCAGTGGCCTGTCCAACAGGCCGCCACCGAGCAGTCGCAACAACAGTTGCGGTTCGATCAAACAGGCCTGTGCGACATAGTCGCTGCCTTGCCAGACACGCCACGCAGCGGCCCGGTGTTCATCGGCGAGCGGTGCCAAGCCACACGCGGAAAGGGCCGTTTGCCATTGCGACCAGAGGCGTGCCAAACGCGCGTCGGCGGGGTGTTGCTCGGACATCAGGGGACCTGCTGCGGAATCGAACCCATGCGGCGGACGGAACCGCCACCGGCGCAATGTCTCACCTTCACGGCGCAGGGGAAACCCTGCGCATCACCCCAACAGTGATGGCAAAGCAATCACCGGTTGCGCATCAAGCGCAGGCGATAGCCGGCACGGCCCGCGCCCATGCGGCGTTTTCCGGCCGCATTGCACCGTTCAGCCAAGCGGATCCGGCACTGGATTAGGGTGTCGCCGCGGCCTGCGCCATGCTCGCCAGCCCCTTGGTCATCTTCTCCAGCACCGGCAGGTCGTCAGGCACACCGTGTCGTTCGGCGATGTAGGCCGGCGCATTCCAGCCGATATGCACCTGGCCCTCGTCGTCCTGCCAGACCAGATACTTGAGCGGTAGATCGATCCCCGCCGTCTGGGCCTGCTGCATCAGCAATGTGCCCCCCTTGGGATTACCGAAGATCAGCAACTGGGTGGGACGCAACGCCAACCCAACCCGCTCCGCGCCCTGGGCATGATCGACCCTGGCGAACACGGTGAAACCCCGTTCGGAAACGATCTTTTCCAGGCGATCGGCGGTATCGGCGACCGAGTGTTCACTGACTTGCGACAACAAGCCGTCGGCCGCGTATGAGAGTGTGACAACGAGATACAAAGGCAATAGCGTGATCCAACGCATGGGAAATCCTCCTTGGAGTCCGGTAACTATAACCGGCGTGATATATCGCATGTTGCGAACCAGCCCACGCCACCAGAGTACCCGCGCCATCAAGCCAGTGCGATCAAACACCTTGCCAACATGCCAAGGCTACTGTCATGGTTCCCTCGGGGCCGAGGACTCCGCCAAAACGACTCGAACAACCCGTGTCAGACACACCCACACACCACCGCCGCGCTTTCCGTGTCCGCCATTGGCTGGGCATGGGTGCCTTGCTCCTGGCACTGGCCGAGCCGCTGCTGGCGGCCCAGCATCTGCGGTTGCTGGTGGCCCGCACGGCCAACGAGGCCGGGTTGATCAACCACTTGGCAACGGCATTCTCCACCGACCGTCCGGACGTACAGGTGGAGGTGATCAACACCGGCACCCTGGCTTCCCTGGAGCGCGGTCGCACTGGCGATGCGGATGCCATCATCACCCACGCGCCGGAAGCGGAACTGCTGTTCATGGCGGACGGCTTCGGCCTGAGCCGCAGCCTGTTCATGTACAACCAGTCTGCCGTATTCGGCCCACCCGACGACCCGCTCAAGCTCCGCCAGCAGGCCAACCTGCTCGACGCCCTGCGACGCATCGCGGAGGCCGAACCGGCATTCCTGGTCCAGGGCGACCGGTCCGGGACCGCATACCGGCTCTCCCAGCTGTGGGCCGCGGCGCGGGTTCGGCCGACATGGCTGGGTTATGAAACCACCCATGGCGGGTCGGTGGCGACATTGGGCACCGCCGCCGAATTCGGCGCCTATGCCTTCGCGGACATGTCCAGCTACTTCAGCCTCCCCCCCCGAGCGCCGCACCCAGCTCGCGCCGCTGGTGCGCGACCACCGCGCGCTGCGCAACGAATTCCATTACATCGTCGTCAACCCGGACAAGGTCAACGGCGTCAATGCAAAACTGGCGGACGAGTTTCTCGGCTTCCTGGTATCGGACCGCGGCCAACGCATGATCAGTCGATTCGGGCTAGACCGCGCGCCGATAGCACTCTTTACGCCGGCGGCACACATCGATCCCACCCTCATGATGCGTCGCAGTCAAACGCAGCTTGCCAGTCAGCAGCGCCATACCTACTTGCTCAGCGCGGCCGTGGTCGTCGCCCTGACACTCAGCCTACTGGGACTGTTCATCTACCGTCGCGCCCGTGCCCTGGCGAACACCGCGATGCACCATGCGGATCGGATAGAACGCGCGGTCTCCGCCAGCGAGCACGGCCTGTTCGAATGGGACATGCAGGCCGGCAGCCTCTACTGGACACTCCAGACCCTTGACCTGCTCGGCCTGGAGACCTCGGACGCCCGCAATCTGCATGCCCTGTTGCGCCAAGCGCTGGAGAACAGCGAAGCCAGCCGGGTCAGCATGGCCCTGCAACAAGCCATCGCGGTAAGCGACGGCAAGCTGGTCCGGATCCTGTTCCGCAGCCGCGGCGCGCAGATGGAATTACGCGGCCACGCCGAGCGGGACGACGAAGGCAACCCGTTTCGCTTTGCCGGTGCGATATACCAAGTGACGGACGATCAAGCCCAGCCGTCCGTGTTCGACGAAGGCCTGCGCGACATCCTCACCGGGTTGCCCAATCGACAACTGATCAGCGACCGCCTACAACATGCGCTTTCCCAATGCGCCCGCACCCAGGCATCCTGCATGGTGCTGATGGTCAGCATCAATGCGGTGCGCACCGCCGAGAACCTGAGTGACGCCGCGCCCGACGACGATGTCATCCGTGCCATCGCCGCACGGCTGCGCCAGCTGCTGCGCGCCAGCGACACCATCGCGCGGGTCGAACACACCACCTTCGCGGTGATATTGCCGTCCACCGACGAGGAACACTGCCGTCAAGCGGTGGAAAAACTGCTCGCCGGCCTGGAGCGCCCGTTCCACGTCAGGCATCGCAGCCTGCACGTCGACGGCGCCATCGGCTGCGCGATCTATCCGGACCACGGCGAGCAACACCAGACCCTGCTGCAACGCGCCCAATTGGCCATGTTACAGGCGACGCGCGACGGCCAATCACTAGTGATCTTCAAGGCCCCAAGCGAGCCTGGACGCACAGCCGATCACGCGCCCCACGCATAAAAAAAAGCCCCGCCGAAGCGGGGCTCTCGTACAGCTCGGGGAACAGGCCGGCTTACATCATGCCGCCCATGCCACCCATGCCGCCCATACCGCCCATGTCGGCGCCCGGCGCAGCCGGTGCTTCGTCCTGCGGCTCGTCGGCGACCATGCACTCGGTGGTGATCATCAACGCAGCCACGGAGGCGGCATTCTGCAGCGCGGAGCGGGTGACCTTGGTGGGGTCCAGGATACCCATCTCCACCATGTCGCCGTACTCGCCGGTAGCGGCGTTGTAACCGTAGTTGCCTTCACCAGCCGCAACCTTGTTCAACACCACGGAACCTTCTTCACCGCAGTTGGACACGATCTGACGCAGCGGCTCTTCCATGGCGCGGCGCGCGATGGAAATACCGACGTCCTGATCGTGGTTGTCGCCGTTCAGTTCCTCGATCTTGGTCAGGGCGCGCACCAGGGCGACACCGCCACCGGGAACGATACCTTCCTGAACCGCGGCACGGGTCGCGTGCAAGGCGTCTTCGACACGGGCCTTCTTCTCCTTCATCTCCACCTCGGTGGCAGCTCCGACCTTGATCACGGCAACGCCGCCGGCCAGCTTGGCCAGACGCTCTTGCAGCTTCTCACGGTCGTAATCGGAGGTGGTGTCTTCCATCTGCGCCTTGATCTGCTCGCAGCGACCCTTGATGTCGTCCTCGGAGCCGGCGCCGTCGATGATGGTGGTCTCTTCCTTGGTGACGACGATCTTTTTGGCGGTACCCAGGTCGTTCAGGGTGACCTTGTCCAGCGCCAGACCGACTTCCTCGGAGATCACGGTGGCCCCGGTCAGGATGGCGATATCCTGCAGCATGGCCTTGCGACGATCGCCGAAGCCGGGCGCCTTCACGGCGGCGACCTTGACGATGCCGCGGATGGTGTTCACCACCAGCGTGGCCAGGGCCTCGCCTTCGATGTCCTCGGCGATTATAAAAACCGGTTTGCCGGCCTTGGCGACAGCCTCCAGTGCGGGCAGCAGGTCGCGGATGTTGGAGATCTTCTTGTCGTGCAGCAGCACGTAGGGATCTTCCAACTCGGCGGACATGGCCTGCTGGTTGTTGACGAAGTACGGCGACAGGTAGCCGCGGTCGAACTGCATGCCCTCGACCACGTCCAGCTCGTTCTCCAGGCCGGAACCTTCCTCGACGGTGATGACGCCTTCCTTACCGACTTTTTCCATCGCCTGGGCAATGATGTCACCGATGTTGTTGTCAGAGTTGGCGGAGATGGTACCCACCTGGGCGATGGACTTGTTGTCGCTGCAGGGCTTGGACATCGCCTTGAGCTCATCGACAGCGGCCGCAACGGCCTTGTCCATGCCGCGCTTGAGGTCCATCGGGTTCATGCCGGCGGCGACGGCCTTGAGGCCTTCGCGCACCATGGCCTGGGCCAGCACGGTGGCGGTGGTGGTACCGTCACCGGCCACGTCGTTGGTCTGGGAAGAGACTTCCTTGACCATCTGGGCGCCCATGTTCTCGAACTTGTCGGCCAGCTCGATCTCTTTGGCGACGGACACGCCGTCCTTGGTGATGGTCGGGGCACCGAAGGACTTCTCCAGCACCACGTTGCGGCCCTTGGGGCCGATGGTCACGCGCACGGCATTGGCCAGCACGTTCACGCCACGCAGCATTCTCTGGCGGGCGTCGTCACCGAATTTCACGTCTTTTGCGGTCATTTCCTAACTCCTGAATTCTCTAGAGGCTGACGGGGTAAGAGGCGAGAGACTCAGCCTTCGATCACACCCATGATGTCTTCTTCGCGCATCATCAGCAGTTCCTCGCCGTCCACCTTGACGGCGGTGCCGCTGTACTGGCCGAACAGCACGGTGTCGCCGACCTTCACGTCCATGGGGCGGACGTCGCCGTTTTCCAGGATCCGGCCGTTACCCGCGGCCAACACCTCACCGCGGTTGGGCTTTTCGGTGGCAGAGCCGGGCAGCACGATGCCGCCGGCAGAGACAGTCTCTTCCTCGACGCGGCGCACCAGCACGCGGTCGTGCAAAGGACGGATGTTCATACCGTTGATCTCCTTCACGTGATCAAAATCATCAATGACTTGGGGGAGTAAAAGCGGGGCGGGCGTCGTTAGCACTCACCCCGCTGGAGTGCCAATAATAGGTCCAAACAACGGGAAGTCAAGGGCTGTAGGCGCATCCGCACATACCGTGAAAACCGGCAGCCCGCTATGGTAAGTGCTGATAATTAAAGACCTTATCGACTTGGCCGACGTCTTTACCATCAGTTCCTACCAGGACTGCCCGCTGTCACAGGAGGCCCCATGTCCGCACCCGAGCCGCGTACCGAACCGACGCTGTTGGCGTACTTTAACGACGCCCTGCACGCCGCCAGCCGCCATCAGCAGCTGGCAGCCAGCGACGCCACGCTGCACTACCTGTCGCGACTGCTCACCGATTATGCCCGCAGCGATCGACTTTTCGATGACACCGCCGAGGGTCGGCGACTGCAGCCGCTGGCGCTGCTCTATGGTCAGGCCCTCGACGCCCCGACCCCGCGCGAACGGCGCCTGCTGTTGCAGCGACTGGGCGATCTGGCATTGTTCGTCGGCGGGCTGTTCGGCGGGCGTCTGCAGCGGCGACTGGCGGATCTGGACTATTGCGTCAGGATGGGCACCGGAGCGTACGGCCATCTGGGCGCATTGCCCGAGCGCGCCGCCGCGCCGCAGGCGCTACGCACCGTGTTTCAGGAACTGGCCCAGGGATTCGGGCATTTCGTCGGGGTGCTGGCCGAGATCGGCGCCCGCCGTGACGGCGCGCAAAGCGACATCCTGGAGCTGTACGCCTTATGGGAACAATCGCATGACCCGCGGCTGGCCGAACGACTCCGGGCCCTGGGCCTGACGCCGCTACCCACGACTCGCCGCCAGCATTGAAACACCGCGTCGGACCGCGTCAATCGTCGCGATGGAACTCGCCATCGATGATGCGCGGCTGGCCGGGCTTGTCCGGCGGACGCTCACCAGGACGCAACACGCCACGCCGCCGGAGCCAGCCCAGGGTCAGCGCCCGCCGGATCGGCGTGATCAACAGCAAAAAGCCCACCGCGTCGGTGATGAATCCGGGCAACAGCAAGGCCAGCCCGGCCATCAACAGCACCGCGCCCTCGAGCATTTCCAGTGCCGGGACCTCGCCCCGCGCGCTCGCCTCGCGGACCCGCATCAGCACCGACAGGCCCTGCAGACGCACCAACACACCGCCCAGCACCGCCGTGAACACGGTCAATGCGATGGTGGGGATGGCGCCGATCTGAGCACCGACCTGGATCAGGAAGTACAGCTCCACCAGGGGCGTGGCGACGAAAAACAGCAGTATGAATACAAGTGGCGACATCCGGCGAGCTTAAGCACAGCCGCGCAGGACCACAAGCCTGAAACAATCGGGGGATATTGCCGATCTGTTTACCCAGACACCAGCCCGGTCTAATGTGCCGACCATGAACCACGACGCCTGCATCGTATTATGTACCTGTCCCGACACTGACATCGCCGAACGTCTGGCCGAAGGACTGGTCGGCGAACGACTCGCCGCCTGTGTGAACGTCTTACCAGGGATAAGGTCCATTTATTGGTGGCAGGGCCAGGTCGAACGGTCGGACGAAGTCCAACTCATTATAAAAACCCGACAGGCCGTCTGGCCGAAGCTGGAACAATTCATCCATCAAGCGCATCCCTACGAGACGCCCGAACTGATAGCAGTCCCGATCACCGCCGGACTGCCTGCCTACCTGGATTGGCTGGAGAACGCATGCGAATAACGACAATGATCACCGCCCTGTTGCTGCTGTTGAGCGTACAAAACGCACAGGCCGAAGCCCTGTTGACCCCGGGCCAGGCCTTCGTCATCAGCGCCCCCCCGGCCCAGAACGACCGCGTACAGGTCAGCTGGCAGATCGCCGACGGCTATTACCTGCTGCGCGACAAGATCCGCTTCGCCAGTGAAACCGGCGGCGTGAGCGTTGGCACCCCGGTGCTGCCGGCCGCACAGACCCGCGACGACCCGGTGTTTGGCAAACTGGCCATCTATCAAGGTCAGGTGACCGTGGATCTACCGGTGCAGCGCAGTGCCGGCGCACCGGAAATCCTGAATCTCAAGATCGTTTCCCAAGGCTGCAAACTGGAAGACCCGTGCTTCCCACCCCATACCCAGACGCTGCTGGTGGCCCTGTCGCCAAGCGTTGATCAACCGCCCCAGGTCACCGGCCGGATCGAGCCGGCGTTCACCCCCAGCGGCACCGCCACCGACACCCCCCCGGCATTGCCGCCGCTGACCCCGCCGCCGGCCCAGGCTCCGGCCGCGGACCCACTGGCTGAATTGTCCGCGCTGGGCGCCAGCCTCGGCCTGGGTGGGGACGGTGAAGACGAGCTGCTCACCCCTGAGCAGGCCTACCAATTCAGCGCCACGGTCGCAGACGGGCGCACCTTGAAGCTGCACTGGACCATCGCCAAAGACACCTACCTGTATCAGGACAAGATCGGTGTCAGCATCCAGGGTGGCGACGGCGTGGTGCTGGGCAGCTACACCCTGCCCAAGGCCGAGATCAAGCCGGACACCATTCGCCCGGACGGCACCATCGGCGATGTCGCGGTGTACCACAACGCCATCGATCTCACCGTGCCGCTGCTGCGTACCGCCACCGCCGCCACCAGCATCGACCTGACAGCCAAGTTCCAAGGCTGCGCCGAGCGGGGCATCTGTTATCCGCCGATGAAGCAGAAGGTGACGCTGGAGCTACCCGCCGTCACCAACGTGGACGACGCCGCGGCCGTCGCCGCCGCCGAACAGGCCGGGTATCCGAGCAGGACCAGATCGCCGGCCTGCTGGCAGGGGGCAACGCCTGGCTGATCATCGCCAGCTTCTTCGGCATCGGGCTGCTGTTGGCCTTCACCCCGTGCGTGTTCCCGATGATCCCCATCCTGTCCGGCATCATCGCCGGCCAGGGCGGCAACATGACCCCGCGCAAGGGCTTCATGTTGTCGCTGGTCTACGTGCTGGCAATGGCGGTGACCTACACCATCGCCGGCATGGTGGTCGGCCTGTTCAGCGTCAACCTGTCCACCACCCTGCAACAGCCGGTCTGGCTGATCGCCTTTGCCGCCATCTTCGTTGCGCTGGCACTGTCGATGTTCGGCTTCTACGAACTGCAACTGCCCGCCAGCCTGCAGAGCAAACTGACCGAGTTGAGCAATCGCCAGAAAGGCGGCAACTATGTCGGCGTCGCCATCATGGGACTGCTGTCGGCGCTGATCGTCGGCCCCTGCCTGGCCCCGCCGCTGGCCGGTGCCTTGATATTCATCAGCCAGACCGGCGACGCCCTGCTCGGTGGCGGTGCGCTGTTCGCCATGGGTATCGGCATGGGCACCCCGCTGCTGCTGATCGGTGCGTCCGCCGGCAAGGTCCTGCCCCGCGCCGGGGCTTGGATGGATGCGGTCAAGGGGGTGTTCGGGGTGTTGATGCTGGGCGTGGCCTTGACCATGCTGGAACGCCTGGTCCCCACCTACCTGCCGGAAATGACCATCATGATCGCCTGGGGACTGTTGCTGATTGCCTCGGGTGTCTACATGGGCGCGCTCGAGCCGCTCGGGGTCGACACCAGCGGCTGGTTCAAGCTCTGGAAGGCCCTTGGTGTGGCCGCTCTGATCTATGGCCTCGCCTTCCTGGTGGGCGCTGCCGCCGGCAGCAAGGACACCCTGCAGCCGCTCCGCGGGATGTTCGCCGGCGGCGTGGCTGGGCAGGCCGAGCATCCGTTGTTCAAACGCATCAAGACGGTGGCCGATCTGGACCGCGAACTGGCCATCGCCAAGGCGGCCGGCAAGCCGGTGATGCTCGACTTCTACGCGGACTGGTGCGTGTACTGCAAGGACATGGAACGCAAGACCTTCCCGGACCCCACCGTCGCCGCGCTGATGAGCGAAATGGTGTTGCTGCAGGCGGATGTCACCGTGCAGAACGACGCCGACAAGGCGCTACAGGCCAGGGCACGGATCCCGGCCCCGCCGGCGATGCTGTTCTGGGACGAGAACGGTAACGAGCTGAACAATTACCGCCTGCTCGGCTTCAAGGGCCCGAAGGAGTTCGCCGCACATTTGCAGGGGGTACTGAAATGAAACCCTGGTTCTCCATTGGCGTAGCCGTGATCGCGGCCGGCGTCGGCTTCTGGGCATGGCAGTCCACGCAACAGAATCAAGCCCCCGATACAACCAGCACGACGGGCGCACCCCCGCCGCCGGCGATCACCCCGGAGGCGGCCAGTGATCCGGAAACCTTGCTGCAACAGGTGCCCGCGCTCAGTTATGTCGACCTGGAGGGCGATACGCGTTCCCTGGACGAATGGCGCGACAAGGTGCTGGTGCTCAACTTCTGGGCCACCTGGTGCCCACCCTGCCGCGAGGAGACGCCGCTGTTCGTCGCGCTGCAGGACGAATACAAGGATCGCGGCGTACAGTTCGTCGGTATCGCCATCGACGACCCGGAAGCGGTACGGAATTTCATCGATACCTATGGTGTGGAATACCCGATTCTGATCGGGGACATGGCCGCCGTGGACGTTTCCCGGCAATTGGGCAACCGTTTCAGTGGGCTGCCGTTCACCGTGATCGCGGCACCCGGCGGCAAGGTGGTCATCCGCCATTTCGGCGGCATGAAGCGCGAACAGGTGGTGCCGATACTGGATCGCTTGACCCAGGCCGCAAAAGCGCAGTGAGGGTACTGGACAAAGCGTGACGCTTCGCCCAAGATTGGCCGAAATTAGTCAGAAGATCGGTGCATTTGCCGACATCATCCGGCGAAAACCGACCCAATCCACCCTAGGCGATCCGCTCCATGGCCGGCATCCTGCTGCTCAATGGCCCCAACCTCAACCTGTTGGGGACCCGTGAACCCGACCTGTACGGTCACACCACCCTGGCCGATATTGAGGAGCGCCTGCGCCGCACGGCCCAGGCGGCCGGCCACCGGCTGGACGCCTTTCAGAGCAACGCCGAGCATGCGCTGATCGACCGCATTCACCAAACCGGCCGGGATGGCGTGGATTTCATCCTCATCAACCCGGGCGCCTTCACCCATACCAGCATCGCACTGCGTGACTCTTTGCTCGGGATGAAGGTCCCCTTCATTGAGGTGCACATGTCGAATGTGCATGCGCGCGAGCCGTTCCGCCATCATTCCTACCTGTCAGACGTGGCGGCAGGCGTGATTGTCGGCCTGGGCGCGCAGGGGTACGAACTCGCATTGCAGGCGGCCATCAGCCACCTGGATGCCACACACTAAAAGAATACGGAAGCACCCATGGATATTCGCAAGGTCAAGAAACTGATTGAGCTTTTGGAGGCGTCCGACGTCGCCGAAATCGAGATTCACGAAGGCGAGGAGTCGGTGCGCATCAGCCGCAACAGCTCCACCGCTCCGCTGATGACCATGGCCGCCCCGGCACCGGTCGCAGCCGCTGCAGCCGCAGCGCCGACCGCCGCTCCCGCCGACGACACCGAAGAGGACGCCCTGCCCCCAGGACATGTCGTGCGCGCACCGATGGTCGGCACCTTCTATCGTGCGTCGTCACCCGGTGCCAACCCCTTTGTGGAGGAAGGCCAGTCCGTCGCCAGCGGGGAAACGCTGTGCATCATCGAGGCCATGAAGATACTCAATCAGATCGAGTCGGACGTCGCCGGCACGGTGAAGAAGATCCTGGTGGAAAACGGCCAGCCGGTGGAATACAACCAGCCGTTGTTCGTGATCGGCTGAGCCGTCGCAGATCGCCCCCGCCGCGCAGCGGGGCCCCATGACATTCGCGCCAACAGACTGGAACACCATGATCGAGAAGATCGTTATCGCCAACCGAGGTGAGATTGCGCTGCGTATCCTGCGCGCCTGCCGCGAGATGGGCATCAAGACCGTCGCCGTTCACTCGGACGCCGACCGTGACCTTAAACACGTGCGCCTGGCGGACGAGTCCGTATGCATCGGGCCGGCGGCGTCGGCCGACAGTTACCTGAACGTGCCCGCGCTGATCAGCGCGGCCGAGGTCACCGACGCCACCGCCATTCATCCCGGCTACGGCTTCCTGTCGGAAAATGCCGACTTCGCTGAGCGGGTCGAGGACTCGGGCTTCATCTTCATTGGCCCGACCGCGGACTTGATTCGCATGATGGGCGACAAGATCACCGCTATCGAGGCCATGAAGGCCGCCGGCGTGCCCACCGTGCCCGGCTCCAACGGCCCACTGGACGACGACAAGGAACGCACCGTGAAAATGGCGCGCGAGATCGGCTACCCGGTGATCATCAAGGCTGCCGGCGGCGGCGGTGGACGTGGGATGCGGGTGGTGCACTCGGAAGCCGCCCTGCTCAACGCCATCTCGCTTACCCAGGCCGAGGCCGGGGCGGCCTTCGGCAATCCCGTGGTGTACATGGAAAAGTTCCTGGAAAACCCGCGCCACGTGGAATTCCAGGTACTGGCCGACACCCATGGCAACGCCATCCACCTGGGCGAACGCGACTGCTCCATGCAGCGCCGCCACCAGAAGGTGGTCGAGGAAGCGCCGGCGCCCGGCATTACCGCAGAACAACGACAACGCATCGGCGAACGTTGCGCCGCGGCCTGCCGGGAGATCGGCTATCGTGGCGCCGGCACCTTCGAATTCCTGTACGAGAACGGCGAGTTCTATTTCATCGAGATGAACACCCGCCTGCAGGTGGAACACCCGGTCACCGAGATGACCACCGGCGTCGACCTAGTGAAAGAGCAGATCCGCATCGCCGCCGGCGAGCCCCTGTCGTACAAGCAGAAGGACATCCAGCTTCGCGGCCATGCCATCGAATGCCGTATCAACGCCGAGAACCCGGACAACTTCATGCCCTGTCCCGGTACCATCGAGCAGGTCCACCTCGCCGGCGGCCCCGGCATTCGCATCGACAGCCATATCTACAACGGCTACAAGGTACCGCCCTATTACGACTCGATGATCGGCAAGATCATCGCCCATGGCGAAACCCGCGACTGCGCCATGGCGCGCATGCGTACCGCCTTGTCCGAAATGGTGATCGACGGCATCCAGACCAACATCCCGCTGCAGGCCCGCATCATGCATGATGCCGCTTTCGCGGCCGGCGGGGTCAACATCCACTATCTGGAGAAAAAGCTGGGGCTGTGAGCATGCCCAAGGGCCAAAGGCCCGTCCGGCTCGGGATCGCACCTGGATACCGTGACGGCCCTTGCCGTGCCGTGTCGCCCGGATTCATGCCGCTTACAACCCGCTGAGCACTCTGCGTCGATCCCATCAATGCCCTGGTTACAGACCCATCTGACCGTCACCAAGGAACAGGCGCCGCTGATAGAGCTGCTGTTCGAAAACCTGGGCGCCGTTTCGGTGTTGCTGGGGGACGCCGGTGACGAGCCCATGCTGGAGCCCGGCCCGGGCGAGACCCCGCTGTGGTCCCATACCCGGGTCACCGGCTTGTTCGAAGGCGACACCGACGCGGATGCCTTGCGCAGTGCCGTCAGCCAGACATTGCAGGCCGAACTGGGCGAGCGTCTGGAACTGGAAGTGCTGGAAGACCGCGAATGGGAACGGGCCTGGCTGGACAACTTCCGCCCCATGCGCTTCGGCCGACAGCTCTGGGTGGCGCCCCACGAACTCGCCGTGGATGCCGGGGATGCGGTCATCGTGCGGCTCGACCCCGGCTTGGCCTTCGGCACCGGCACCCATCCGACCACCGCACTCTGCCTGGCCTGGCTGGACGGCGCCGACGTGTCCGACAAGACGGTCATCGATTATGGCTGTGGCTCCGGCGTGCTGGCCGTGGCGGCACTCAAGCTGGGCGCCCGCCGGGTGATCGCCATCGACCACGACCCCCAGGCGTTGATGGCGACCCGCAACAATGCCCAGGCCAACGACGTAGGCGAGCGCCTGACGGTGGTCGGGAGCGACGCAGCGCCCCCCGAGCCTGCCGATATCGTCCTGGCGAACATTCTCGCCAACGTACTGATCGACCTGGCACCGCGTATCGCCCCCCTGGTGGCACCGAAAGGTGAACTGGTTCTTTCCGGCATCCTGCAAGATCAGGCGGACACGGTCGCCGAACGCTATTCGGCCGGGGTAGACTTCGATCAGGCCACCACACAGGACGGATGGGTGCGACTGCACGGCAGACGCACCCGCTAGACCACCATGCAGACCCGCTGCCCAGCCTGCCAGACGCTCTATCGCATTGATGAAGATGTGCTCCAGCGGGCGGGGGGCCAGGCACGCTGCTTTCGTTGCGATGAGGTCTTCAATGCCTACGGCAACAAGGTCGAGCACGCCGGTCCCGAATTGGGCGACAGCCTCGACGACGTGGACACCGATGGCTTCGCAAACGGCACCGTGGACCCCGACACCACGAGTGTGTTCTCGGAACTCACCGAACTACCGGACGTCCCCGACCCGAGCGGGCTCGATCCCGACAGCGCACTGGATCTCGATGGTCTGACTGACAGCTTGAGCACCCGGCAGCCGAACCGGGAACCGGGTACGCCCGTCGCTGGCCAACCTGTCGAAACCTCGGTCAGCGACGCTGGCGCCCTGCCGATCGACGACGCGGACACCCTGGATCCGGATCCTTTGGACGTGCCCTCGGATCTGGCCCCGGACACCTTGCGCGACGCCCCGGCGCCTACACCCGCCGCCGCGCTACGTCAGCCATCCCCCTATCCGGCGCTCGCCCTCGCGACGCTGCTGCTGGTGGCCGCCCTGGCCCAATTGGCATGGTTCAACCGCGATCTGGTGCTGGGCACACCCCAGGGCATGACAATTGCCGAGGGACTGTGCCAAGTGGTCGGTTGTGAACTGCCACCGCGTCGCGCTCCCAGTCGTTACACCGTCCTTCACCGCGACATCGGCGCCGCACCGGGCCAGCCTCAGGTGCTGCAGATGCAGCTGCGGTTTCGCAACGAGGCCGACTTCGCCCAACCGCTACCGGACATCCAGTTGTCCATGTATGACAGCGAGGAGAAACTGACCGCGCGTCGCCGCTTGCACCCTGACGAATACCTGTTCCCGGCGCCACCGACAAACACCCTGGTCAATCCCGGTGACGAGATATCCGTCACCTTGCAACTGGAGGATCCGGGCCGTCATACCACCGGATTCAAGCTCGAATTTCTTTGAGTAAATCCGACGCGCGGTCGGCGACCCTGTTTAGGGAACTGACACTTGCGCGGCGGTCATTTCCGCGTAACATGGCTTCCCCGTTTCGTCACAGGGACCTGCCCCGCCAGTCTCGTCACCATGCGTATCGGACCTCACCAGCTTGCCAACAATCTGCTGGTGGCCCCGATGGCCGGGGTCACTGACCGGCCGTTTCGTCAGCTGTGTAGACGTATGGGTGCCGGACTCGCGGTATCGGAAATGGTCACCGCCGACGCCAGCCTCTGGGGTACCCGTAAAACGGTGCGGCGGCTGGACCACGAAGGCGAACAACTGCCCGTTGCGGTGCAGATCGTCGGTGCGGACCCGGACAAACTGGCCCGCGCGGCCCAGGTCAACGTTGACCACGGCGCGCAAATCGTCGACATCAACATGGGCTGCCCGGCAAAGAAAGTGTGCAAGGTCGCCGCCGGCTCTGCCCTGATGCAGGACGAAGCACTGGTGGCGCGCATCCTGGAAACCGTTGTCAACGCCGTCGACGTCCCGGTCACCCTGAAGATCCGCACCGGCTGGGATCGTGACCATCGCAACGGCGTGGCGGTCGCACGTCTTGCCGAGCAGTCCGGCATTCAGGCGCTGGCGGTGCATGGCCGCACCCGGGCGGACAAGTTCGCCGGCGAAGCGGAATACCAGACCCTGGCCGCCATCAAGGCGGCCGTGTCCATTCCGGTGGTGGCAAACGGTGATATCGACTCCCCGCTCAAGGCGCGCCGGGTACTCGACGGCACCGGCGCAGACGGATTGATGATCGGCCGAGCCGCCCAAGGACGGCCCTGGATATTCCGGGAGATCGGCCACTATCTGGCTACGGGGGAGCTACTGCCGGCACCGCCCGCGGCCGAAGTCAGGGACATCCTGCTGGAGCATCTTGAGAACCTGTATGCGTTTTACGGCCACACCCATGGTGTGAAAGTAGCGCGAAAACATATCGCTTGGTACAGCAGGACTCAGCCGAACAGCACCGACTTTCGGCAACGGATCAATCAAGCGGAAACCACACAACAACAGAGCGGGCTGGTTAAGCACTATTTCAATAGCCTGCCGCAACCGGAGGATTGGGCGGCATGAACCTGGATAACAGCGTTTTCACCGGATCAATCGTTGGAGCCTTCGCAGTGCCCAAGCAGAAAAATCACGAGCCACTGAGCGACTGTGTACGCAACGCCCTGGACAATTACTTCGACCAGCTGGACGGCCACGGTGGCCAGGATCTTTATCGCCTGGTGATCGAGGAAGTCGAACGACCGATGTTTTCCTGCGTCATGGAACACCTCGGCGGCAATCAGACGCGTGCCGCGGAGCTGCTGGGCATCAGTCGTAGCACCCTGCGTAAAAAACTCGCGCTCTACGGCATCGACTGAGCGCGGTACAACCTACCCCACGGCGGCCCCGGTTCGGGGCCGCACGCCATTTCAGACCCGAGAACCCAGTCCACATGACCACCATCACCCGAGCCCTGCTGAGCGTCTCCGACAAGACCGGCATCGTCGACTTTGCCCGCGCACTGAGTGAACGCGGGGTAGAAATCCTCTCCACCGGCGGCACCGCCAAGCTGCTGCGCGACGAACACATCAGCGTGATCGAGGTCAGCGACTACACCGGCTTTCCGGAAATGATGGACGGCAGGGTCAAGACCCTGCATCCCAAGATCCACGGCGGCATCCTAGGCCGCCGCGGCACCGACGACGAGGTGATGGCCGAGCATGGCATTGGCCGTATCGACCTGGTGGCGGTCAACCTGTACCCCTTCCGCCAGACCGTCGCCAAGGAGGGCTGCACCCTGGAGGACGCCATCGAGAACATCGACATCGGCGGCCCCACCATGATCCGCGCCGCCGCCAAGAACCACAGGGACGTCGCTGTCGTAGTCGACCCGGCAGACTATGCCGTGGTACTCGAGGAAATGACGGCCAACGACAACACCTTGGCCGATGGCACCTGTTTCGCGCTGGCGGTAAAGACCTTCGAGCACACCGCGGCCTATGACGGCGCCATCGCCAACTACCTGGGCGGTATCGACACGGAAGGCAAGCTGCAGCCCTTCCCCAACACCGTCAACCTGCAGTTCATCAAGACCCAGGACATGCGTTACGGCGAGAACCCGCACCAGCGCGCGGCCTTCTATGTGGAACGCGCGGGCGAGGCCTGTGTGGCGACCGCACGCCAACTGCAGGGCAAGGCGCTGTCCTTCAACAACATTGCCGACACCGACGCCGCCCTGGAGTGCGTCAAACAGTTCGACGAAGGCCCGGCCTGTGTCATCGTCAAGCACGCCAACCCCTGTGGCGTCGCCATCGGCGACAGTCTGCTGGCGGCCTATGACCGCGCCTACAGCACCGATCCCGAATCCGCCTTCGGCGGCATCATCGCCTTCAACCAGCCGTTGGACGCGGAAACCGCCGCGGCGATCGTCGAGCGTCAGTTCGTGGAAGTGATCATCGCCCCCACGGTGAGCGACGAAGCCCTTGCGGCGATAGCGAGCAAAAAGAACGTGCGCCTGCTTGAGTGCGGCCAATGGAGCGAGCAGTCCCTGCCGCGGTTGGATTACAAGCGCGTCAACGGCGGCCTGCTGGTACAGGACGCGGATCTGGCGCTGTCCAACGAACTGAAGGTGGTCACCCAACGCACCCCCAGCGAGGAAGAAATGCGCGACCTGCTGTTCAGCTGGAAGGTCGCCAAGTTCGTTAAGTCCAACGCCATCGTCTACGGCAAGGGGAACATGACCATCGGCGTCGGCGCCGGTCAGATGAGCCGGATCAACTCCGCCCGCATCGCCGCCATCAAGGTGGAACACGCCGGCCTGAGCGTGCCCGGTTCCGCGATGGCCTCGGACGCCTTCTTCCCCTTCCGGGACGGCATCGACAGTGCCGCACAGGCCGGTATCAAGGCCGTGATCCAGCCCGGCGGGTCGATGCGGGACGAAGAGGTCATCGCCGCTGCCGACGAGCACGGCATGGCCATGGTGTTCACCGGCATGCGGCACTTCCGCCACTGAGTCGGCGCCGACCGCGGTGAAGCCCGCGCCGGCGTAACGCCCGGATCAGACGGCGAAGGCACCGGTCAGGTTTTTCAACCGCACCGCCTGCTCGGCCAGGTTCGCGCTTTCGGCAGCGGCCTTGCGGGCATCTGCACTGGTTTCGCCGGCCACCTCGGTGATGTTGCTCAGGTTGCGGTTGATCTCCTCGGCTACCGCGCTCTGCTCCTCGCCGGCGCTGGCGATCTGGGCGTTCATGTCGCTGACCCGTCCCATACCCTCGGTGATGCTCACCAGCGCCTGACCGGCCACTTCGGCCTTGGTCACCGCTTCACCGGCCTTGGCCTGGCCGATCTGCATCACCCGCACAGCGTCACCGGCCCCGCGCTGCAGACGCTCGATCATCTGCTGGATGTCCTCGGTGGACTTTTCAGTGCGGTTGGCCAGGCTACGCACCTCGTCCGCCACCACCGCGAAGCCACGACCGGCCTCGCCGGCTCGGGCCGCCTCGATGGCAGCGTTGAGCGCCAGCAGGTTGGTCTGCTCCGCGATACCCTTGATCACGTCCAGCAGGGAACCGATGTTGCCGGTCTCGTTCTCTAGATTGCCGATCACCCCGGCGGCCTTCTCCACTTCCTCGGCCAACTGTTCGATCACCGCCACCGCGTCGTCCACCACCCGCTTGCCCTCGTTGGCGCTTTGATCGGCCTGAGCCACCGCCTCGGCGGCATGGCTGGCACTGTGCGCGACTTCATGTACCGAGGCATTCATCTCGGTCATGGCAGTAGCGACCTGGTCGGTCTCGCTCTCCTGACGCAGCACCCCGGCCAGGGTATGGTCGCTGATCCCGTGCAGCTTTTCGGTGCCGGCATTGATCTCGTCGGAACTCTGCTTGACCGCCGCCACCATGGACTGCAAGCGCCCGAGAAAGCGATTGAAACCCTCGGCCAACTCGCCCAATTCGGTGCCCGGCACCGCGTCCAGGCGTATGGTCAGATCGGTGTCGCCGTCGGCGATATCATGGGCGCGGTGGATCAGGCTGCGCAGCGGTTCGCGGATCGCCAGATAGCTGTTGAACATGATCACCAGCACGGCGCCACTGCCCAACAACGCCACCCACAGCATCAGCCCGGCGCTGACGGCCGCCTGCGCCCGCGCACGCTCCGCCTCGGCGGCGACGTTTGCTACCGCGGCAGTCAGCGCCGCCGGCATGTCCGGGACCTTGGCGAACGCCGCCTGCAATGTCGCAACCTGGTCGGAAATACCGTCCATTTCAGTCGCCACCGCGCCCAGGCTTGTGTACCCGTACAGCCCCAGCGCAAGGGTGGAGGACACGGCGAAAAACAGTCCCATCGCCGTCAACTGACGGATCGACAAACGACGGAACACGGCATAGACAACGCGGGTATAGAGACTGGAGGTAGACATGGCGGCGTGATTTATTGTTGCGAATTTCCTGACTTTTCATCCGGGTTAGCGTCGCGGACGCGTCGTTCTTGAGCTGTGAACAGTTGGTATCCGCACCGGCCCGCCTTATGATTGACCCACATCAAGATCCAGGCCTTCCCATGTCCGGCATCCACCCCAGCGCCATCGTCGAAGACGGCGCCCAAGTCCACCCGTCCGCCACCATCGGCCCGTTCACCATCGTCGAGTCCGGCGCGGTCATCGGTCCCGACTGCGTCATCGAATCCGGCGTGCGCATCTATTCCGCCGCGCGCCTGGGTGCGGGCAACCGCGTCTGCCATGGCGCCACTTTGGGCGCCGAGCCCCAGGACCTGAGCTACACACCGGACAAAAGCAAGCCGTTGGTCATCGGCGACCACAACCACTTCAAGGAAGGCGTCAACATCAGCCGCGGAGTCAAATCCGACCACGGCACCCTGATCGGCGACCACAATTACCTGATGGCCTATGCGCATGTCGGCCATGACTGCGTGGTCGGCGACCACAACATCTTCGCCAACGGCGCCACCCTGGCCGGTCACGTCGAACTGGCCCATCACGCCTTTCTGTCCGGCCATGTGGCGGTTCACCAGTTCGCCCGCATCGGCGCCTTCGTGATGGTCGCCGGCGTCACCGGTGTCAGCCAGGACGTGCCACCGTTCACGCTGGCGGACGGACACCGAGCCGAGATCGTCGGGCTGAACGCCGTGGGCCTGAAACGCAACGGCTACGACCAGGCTGCCCGCACCCTGATCAAGCGCGCCTACAGGACGCTGTACAAGTCCGGTCTAACCAAGGCCGACGCCCTGGCGACGTTGCGCACCGAGGAGCACCCCGCGGTGCGCGAGATCGTCGCCTTTGTCGAAGCCAGCCAGCGGGGACTGGTGGCGCATCGCTGACGCCAATTGCAGGCGTGCCGGGGCGGGCGGACGTAACGCGCGCCGCACTCGGCAGCCTTCGACCGCGGACACGCCGTCGATCTGATACCCTTGCGCCCCAATGTTTCACCCCAATCCCGGAGCATCCCGCCCATGAACATCCTGGTGATCGGCAGCGGCGGCCGTGAGCACGCCCTGGCCTGGAAGGCCGCTCAGTCCCCCTTGGCCGACAAGGTGTATGTCGCCCCCGGCAACGCCGGCACAGCTCGGGAAGCCAAGCTGGAGAACGTGAGCATCGGCGTCGAGGACATCGACGCCCTGGTGGCCTTCGCCCGGGACCACGCGGTGGGGTTGACCATCGTCGGGCCCGAGGCGCCGCTGGTGATCGGCGTGGTGGACGCCTTTGCCAAGGCCGGCCTCAAATGCTTCGGCCCCACTGCCGGCGCCGCACAACTGGAAGGGTCGAAGGCGTTCACCAAGGATTTCCTAGCGCGTCACAATATCCCCACCGCCGGCTACGGCAACTTCACCGAGGTCGAGCCGGCGCTGGCCTATATCCGCGAGCACGGCGCGCCCATCGTGGTGAAGGCAGATGGCCTGGCCGCGGGCAAGGGCGTGATCGTGGCCATGACCGTCGCAGAGGCGGAGGCCGCGGTACGGGACATGCTCGCCGGTAATGCCTTCGGCGACGCCGGCCACCGGGTGGTGATCGAGGAATTCCTGGACGGTGAAGAGGCCAGTTTCATCGTCATGGCCGACGGTAGCCACAGCCTGCCGATGGCCACCAGTCAGGACCACAAGCGCGTCGGCGACGGCGACACTGGCCCCAATACCGGCGGCATGGGCGCCTATTCACCGGCGCCGGTGGTCACCCCGGACGTCCACGAACGCATCATGAGCGAAGTGATCCGCCCCACCATCGAAGGCATGGCGGCCGAGGGCCTGCCATACACCGGCTTCCTTTACGCCGGCCTGATGATCATGGCCGACGGCAGCCCGAAGGTGATCGAATACAACTGCCGTTTCGGCGATCCCGAGACCCAGCCCATCATGCTGCGCATGAAGTCCGACCTGGTGGCCCACTGCCTCGCCGCCCTGGACGGCAAGCTCGACAGCCAGGAAGCCCGTTGGGACGAACGTGCGGCACTGGGTGTGGTGCTGGCCGCGGGCGGCTACCCCGGCAGCTACGAAAAAGGCCTGGTGATCAGCGGCCTGGGCGAGGGCGAGTCGGACAATGCCAAGGTATTCCATGCCGGCACCGCAATCCGCGACGACGCGGTGGTGACCGCCGGGGGCCGCGTGCTGTGTGCCACGGCACTGGGCAACGGCGTCGCCCAGGCCCAGCAGGCCGCCTACAAACTGGCCGCCCACATCGACTGGGAAGGTATGTTCTACCGCGAAGACATCGGTTATCGCGCGGTGGCCCGCGAACAGCAGGATTGATCAATGCGGCTGTTCGATCCGGCGCTGGCGCGGTGGTTCAGGGTGGCCCTGACGGTGGCCATCGGCATCACCCTCTGGCAGACACTCACCCCCAGTCCGCCCGCCCTGCCGGGGGCGGAAAGCGATAAGCTGGCGCATTTCATGGCCTTTCTGACCCTGACCTTGCTGACTGACCTAAGCTGGCCGGGGCAACCGGTCAGCTGGCGGGCATGCGTCCTGCTGGCCGCCTTTGGTGCCGCGATCGAGCTGACCCAAGGCCTGATCCCGAACCGTGACCCATCAGCACTGGACATGCTCGCGAACCTCGCGGGCGTCGTCGTCTACATCGCCTTCATCGGACCGCCATTGAGACGCCATACAGGGTGTCGGACGTGACGGCGCCGACGGTCCCGGGCAGCGCGGCGCGCGGGGCGGCCACGCAATTCCGCGGCGCGCGTGTGTGATATTATTTTTCGGCATAGATCAGAGCTCCGATTCGCAATGACTTCCGCTCCAAGTGCCGCCGCCTCCCCTCAGGTTATCGACTGTGACGTAGTGATCATTGGCGGCGGTCCCGCCGGCTCCACCGCCGCGGCATTGCTCGCCGAGCGCGGCTATCAGGTCACCTTGCTGGAAAAGGCCCGCCACCCGCGATTTCATATCGGCGAATCGCTATTGCCCGCAAACCTCCCGTTGCTGGAAAGGCTCGGCGTTGCCGATCAAGTGAAAGCCATCGGCATGGAAAAATGGGGGGCGGAATTCGAGTCACCCTGGCACGATCACAAACAGACTTTCGAATTTGCGGACGCCTTGGACAAGACCATGCCCATGGCATACCAGGTACGGCGCGCCGAGTTCGACGAAATCCTGATCCGAAACGCCGCCGACAAGGGTGCGCGCGTGATCGAAGGATGCCAGGCAAAACACGTGACGCTCGGCGAGCACGGTGAACCCACCCAGGTCGTCGCCCGGCACGATGACGGCTCGGAACAGACATTGCGCGCGAAATTCCTGCTCGACGCTTCCGGGCGAGACACCTTTGTCGGCAACCACCTCAATGCCAAACAGCGCAATAAAAAACACAACAGTACTGCGCTCTACGCACACTTCACCGGCGCCCAACGCAACGACGGAAAAGCGGCAGGCAATATCACCATTTTCTGGTTCGAGCATGGCTGGTTCTGGTTCATCCCGCTGGCCGACGGCGCCACCAGCGTCGGCGCGGTGACGTGGCCGTATTACCTCAAACGACGCAACGGCCGGGCGCTGGACGAGTTTCTTCAGGACACCATCGACCTATGTCCGCCGCTTCGACAGCGGCTGCAGCACGCGACCCTTGCGTCACCGGTAGAAGCAACCGGCAATTTCTCCTACCGATGCGACCACACCCACGGCAGCAACTACCTTCTGCTCGGTGACGCTTACGCCTTCATCGATCCGGTGTTTTCGTCCGGTGTCATGCTGGCGATGCAAAGCGCCTTCGTCGGCGCCGATACCGTCGACACCTGTCTGAGCAACCCCAAACGGGCGCGTCACGCCATGCGCGCGTTCGACCGCAGTATGCGGCTAGGGCCGAAAACCTTTTCCTGGTTCATCTATCGCGTCACCAATCCGACCATGCGCAACATGTTCATGGCACCGCGCAATATCTTCCGGATCAAGGACGCGCTGTTGTCGGTATTGGCCGGTGACGTATTCGGCGACACGCCCATCCGATCCCGCTTGCTGCTCTTCAAGGGCATCTACTACACGGCATCGCTGATCAACCTCAAACGAACCGTATCCGCATGGAAGCGACGCAAAACCAACATCCAGGTAGTCGATTCCAACGACGCCCAAACGAACTGATGCATACGCGAGCGAACCCCTCGCATGGCTCATGTCTTTCATGGCGAGCCCTGCAGACCGCGACCACCGAGGACAGCGCGCACCTGCTCGGCGCCCTCTGCTATACCGCGGACTCTCTCGCCCCCACAGCAACAGAGCAATACACCATCCCATTGGCCCATGTCGCCACACCGCCGCTCGGTGAAAACAAACGTACTTGCGAGCTTTGGCAGGATGAGAATGCCAGCGACACCCGAGTCTTTGGCCCTATCCGGTATCGCTGTACCCAGGATTTGCTCTTCGGCATCGTCGTGCTCGATGAGAGCGGCATCGCGCCCTCCTTGCCTGCATCACCACTGCAACAGGCGGCGGAGCATGCCTATCAACAGATATTCCTGTTGCTCGACGAGATGAACTACGGCCATCTGGTTCGCTGCTGGAACTACATCGCGGACATCAACGGACACAGCTTCGGCTTGGAAAGATATCGCCAATTCAACCTCGGGCGGCAGGACGCCTTCCTCGCGCGGGGGCGGAACGTCGAACGCAGCGCCCCCGCCGCTTGTGCCCTGGGTGCCACAACCGGCCCACTGACGATTGCCTTTCTGGCATCGAAAACACCGGCCATCAACATCGAAAACCCCCGCCAGGTGAGCGCCTACGACTACCCGGAACAGTACGGCCCGCGCAGCCCGACGTTTTCACGTGCCAGCCTGCTCGTGCTGCCACGCAAGAGCATGCTGTTCATCTCCGGCACCGCCAGTATCGTCGGTCACGAGACCGTCCACGCCGGCGATGTCGCGGCCCAGACCCGCGAGACCATGGCAAACATCGGCGCGGTGCTCGAACAAGCCAACCGTGGCGGTAGCAATCACCGGTTGGGCGACTTCGATTTCAAGGTGTACGTCCGGCACAGCGCCGATCTGGCCACGGTGAAGGACGAACTGGCAAAAATCCTCGGCACCGCGTACTCGGCGACGTTTCTCCACGCCGACATCTGTCGCGATGATCTGCTGGTGGAGATCGAGGCGACCGCGGAATCTCCGGCAGCACCGGCAACGAAAGGATGCGACTGACCATGCGCGCCATATTCCGCATCCTGCTGGCAATCTACGACTACGCGGTGCTTTACGTCTGCCTTATCTGGCTGGGCTTCCTCTGCCTCGCCTGGACGCCCATCGCGCTGATCGCCGGCCCACTGCTGCCGGAGCCGTGGGGCCGGGCCCTTGGTCGCTTCGTCATCACCGGCGGATTCCGCTTCTATCTCGGCTGTCTCAGCCTGTCTCAACGCTGTAGTTTCGATCTCAAGGCGCTCGATGCGCTTCGCGGCCAGGGGCCCATGATCATCGCGCCCAATCATCCCGGCCTGCTGGATGCGGTGATGGTGATTTCACGCTTGCCCAACGTCGCCTGTGTACTCAAGGCGAGCTTGATGAACAATCTGTTCCTCGGCGCAGGCGCAAGGCTTGCACGGTACATCCGTAACGAGCCGCTCAGGCGCATGGTCCAACAAGCCACCGAGAACTTTGCCAACGGCAGCTATCTGTTGCTGTTCCCCGAGGGAACCCGCACCACCCAGGACCCGGCAAATCCGCTTAAAGGCAGTATTGGGCTGATCGCCCACCACGCCCAGGTCCCGGTGCAAACAGTATTGATCGAGACCGATTCCCGCTATCTATCCAAAGAATGGCCGTTGTTTCGCAAGCCGCCCATGCCGGTGCATTACCGGATCACGCTGGGCAAACGCTTTCCCCCGCCACAGAACAGCCAACAGCTCATGCGCGAACTTCGACATCACTTCAATACGGAGCTCGTGAACGGCTCGGCCTTCAAACATCCCGGAGAGCTTTCCACGGAAACGGCACCGGCCGTGTCCGATGCGCGGGATGTCTCTTGATGGAAACCCGCCCCTCCTGCAGCCATTTGGTATTGATCCCGAGTTACAACCCGGGAGAAAAGGTGTACGCGACCGTGCAGCAGGCGCGGGCCAGTTGGAACCCCGTGTGGGTGATCGTGGACGGCGGCACGGACGGCACGCGGGAAGGTCTGGAACGTCTCGCCGCCGAGGACCCGGGCTTGAAGGTCGTTGCCCTGTCCGACAATCAAGGCAAGGGCGCGGCCGTGCTGCACGGCCTGGAACTCGCCTCGACCGCCGGGTTCAGTCACGTGCTGACCATGGACTCTGATGGCCAACACCCGGCAGACCGGATTCCCGAATTCATGCAGGCATCACAGTCCCACCCGGCGGCCATGATCCTGGGCGTACCGGTGTTCGATGCCAGTGCGCCGAGTCTTCGCGTCAAGGGCCGGCGTGTGTCGAACTGGTGGGCGAACCTGGAAACGCTATGGGCAGGTATCGGCGACTCGTTGTTCGGCTTTCGGGTCTACCCGGTCGAGCCACTGCGGAGACTGATGCGCAGCCAACGTTGGATGCGGCATTTCGATTTCGATCCGGAGGCCGCGGTCAGGCTCTGCTGGCGGGGCGTCCCGCCGGTCAATCTACCGACCCCGGTACAGTACTTCGCGCCGGAGGATGGCGGGGTCTCGCATTTTCGCTACGTGCGTGACAACGTATTGTTGACCTGGATGCATGTCCGGCTGTTTCTTGGATTCCTCGTGCGCCTGCCCTTACTGGCAGGCAGGCGTTTCACGCGCCACCGCGCGACCGGGTGATCCACCCGCGGTTGCAAGCGGCAACCAGCGGCGCAACAACGGACTGGTGACAACGGTGCTCACAATCGCCATCACCACCAGCATGGTGAACAACGGCTGGGAGATCACGCCCAGATCGTATCCGACGTTGATCACCACCAACTCCATCAACGCCCGGGTATTCATCATGACCCCGAGAATCCGGCTGTCGAACCGTCCCAACCCGGCCAGCCGCGCGCCCCAGTAAGCACCGCCGAACTTCCCGACCGTCGCCAACAACACGATCAGAGCGCACCATCCCCAGGCCTGCCAGCCGTCGAGCGCCCCAATATCCGTGCGCAGCCCGGTATAGGTGAAGAAGATCGGCAAAAAGAACACGTTCACAAACGGGCTGATGCGGCCGGACCAGGCGCGGACACAGGCGCGCTCGTCATGCAACAACACCCCCATGACAAATCCGCCGAAGATGGCGAAAACACCCAGTTCGGCCGATCCCAACGCGAACAGAAACACCGCCGCCACCAGCACGCCCAACATACCGTCGCTGGGCAGCCCGTCACCCGACACATAGCGGCGCACCGCCCATTTCAATACGGGTCTGCACAGATACCAGGCAACAGCGACGGCAAACAGCAGCATCGTGACCTGAAGCGCGAAGGTGCCACCATCGAAATGCGACGACGCCAGCGCAGTGATTGCTGCAAGCAACAACCAGCCGGCTACGTCGTTGATCGCCGCGGCACTGATGGCGATAACGCCCAGCGGAGACCGGGTCATGCCGAAGTCCAGCATGATCCGTCCGAGTATCGGCAATGCGGTTATGGAAAAGGCGGTACCGATGAACAGCGCCACCGCCAGCGCCGGGGCCTGCGGTGAGAGCATGGGCGCAGTGACATAGCCGAAACCGAAACCCAACAGGAAGGGCGCCACCAGGCTGGCGACAGCCACGTTCACCACGCCTGCCCGATGACGGCGATCCCGCAACAGTCCGAAGTCGAACTCCGCGCCGATCTGGAACATCAACAGAATCAGACCGACCTGGGACAACAGATGCAGTGTTTGCGAAGACGCCGGGGGAAAGACCCAGAGAAACAGGTCCGGAGCTGCGGCGCCCAGCAACGACGGACCAAGCAGTATCCCGACCAGGATCTCGCCAACCACCACCGTATGCCCGACGCGCCGCGAGACGACGCCACCGAACCTGGCGGCAAACACGATGACCACCAGCTGAAGCAACAATCCCATCAGAATGGCTTCACCGTGATCCGCTCCGGCTGGCACGACCTCTGACATTGCCCTTCGGCTTGCCTATGCAGACTGCTCAGGATCGGCCTTGACGGCCTGGTATTCAGAAAAAATACCAATTTCGACATGCCGGTGGACCTGGGTCAGCCCCACCGATTCGAGTGTCGCCACAACATGCTCAGGTGGCACGCAAGCCTCGATACTGTCCCAGTAATAGCGCCAGATAGACGGGGTATCCCGCTTGCTCGACACCACACGCGTGAGTAACGGAATGACGCCGCGCATGTAGGTCTTCAGCAACCAGCGCGCGCCCCGCCCTTTCGCTTGAGTGATCTCCAACAGGCACAAGCGGCCCCCGGGCTTGAGCACGCGTTGGAACTCGGCAAATGCCACGCCCAGGTCGCTGATATGGCGCAGCGCATAACCCATGCTGAGAAAATCGAAGTGGTTGTCTGGGAATGGCAGCGATTCCGCTCGACCTTCCACCAGTTCCAAGGCTTCCGGCAGTCTGCTCGCCGCCATCATGCCCGGACTGGGATCCACCCCGGTCACCAACGCCGGGCTGCCGGTCAGGATGCAGGCCTGTGCGGCAACCAGCCCCGTGCCGACACCCACGTCCAGGACCCGCATGCCGGGCGTCAATCCGGCGCGCTGCAAGGCCATACGCCGATACCGGGAACCGGTCCCGAGCGCCAACATCGATTCGATACGATCATAATCCGCCGCGGTGGCGTCGAATATCTTGCGTAAATAGGCCTGCCGGTCCTGCTCGGACTCGTAGTATTCCGTCAACAGGAGATGGGGTGCCTGAACGGCGACACGTTGCGCCATGGGCTCTTTGTTCTTCGCCATTAAATCATTCCGCCATTTATGGAGATCACCTGCCCGGTGATGTAGGCCGCGCTGGGGGAGCTGAGAAACCCGATGAGATCGGCGACCTCATCCGCCGACCCCGCACGCTTCATCGGCACCATCTGCGCAATGTCCTGGGGGTCGAACGCCTCCTTGCTCATAGCCGTTTCGATGATGCCGGGCGCCACCGCATTGACGGTGATACCACGGCTGGCCACCTCCCTGGCCAACGACTTGGTCGCGGAGTTTATCGCGCCCTTGGCGGCCGCATAGTTGACCTGCCCCGCATTGCCGGTCAGCGATGCGATCGACGACAGATTGACGATCCGTCCCCAGCGACTGCGGATCATCGGCAGCATCAAGGGCTGGGTGACATTGAAAAACCCGTTCACCGACACATCGACCACCCGCTGCCACTGCGTGATGCTCATGCCGGGTAATACCGCGTCGTCGTGGACGCCGGCATTGTTGACCAACACTTGAATGGGCTGTTCTTCGACCATCGGCAGCAACACCTCGGCCACGCCTTGGGTATCGGTGACATCGAAGACCAGCGGCTCCGCACTACCGCCCGCACGCCGGATGTCAGCCACCACGGTGTCAGCGGCCGCGCGATTCCGATTGGCATGCACATAGACACGCATGCCATCTGCTGCCAAGCGGCGGCAAACGGCCGCACCGATACCGCCACTACCGCCCGTTACCAAGGCATGTTTCATGATGGAGTTCCTAGAATTGACCAAGCGTTGCCGCGTCGAGCACCACTACCGCGCGACCTTCGAGCAGTAAGCGATCACCCGCGCTGACCCGGAATTGGTAAAGCACATTGCTGCCGTTGCGGGTACCACAATGCGCCTCGACGGTCAGATCGTCCGGGATGTCGTCGAGCCGTGATGCCGCCAGGCGCACGCCACGAACGCTGACCAGGTATCCCGCTTTGGCGGACGACGCATCTGCGGCGGTGAGCGCCCCGTGCGTCGCCATCGCCTGGGCTGCATACTCGATGCCGGCGGCTATCCCCAGGCGATTATCGTGGCGCAGGGGATTGCCGCCATCCCGATGGCTGACCGCCCGGCAACGGATATGGTTCTCATCCCATTGCTGCACCATGTCGAGCAAACACATATCGCCCTTGTGCGGGATATGTCGTTCGATCCAATCGTGGTCGTGCATGCTCAGCACGACGCGACCGTGACCGCCAAACGGGAACTGTCGAGATAATCGAGCACGATGTCATGCTGACCCCCGGCGGCGATGGCACGCAGCAGCGGCAGCCCCCGGGCCGCGGGGATCGACCGACGAAGGGCTTCGACCCCCTCCTCCGGTATTTGATCGCCTGGATCTTCGGTCAGCGTCACGGAGAGACGGGCAATACTGTTCGGGCCCTTGTCCCGAGCCAACACCAGGGCGATACCAAAGGCATCCGGGATTGGGCGTGCGCCGTGGAGCGGCTCGGGGTAGGCCGTATCAGCAGCGACCAACAGACACTTTGCTTCGCCCATCGCAACTTGAGCCAGGGATTCGAGCAAGCCGGCACCGAAACTCGCATCATAGGCACTGAGCACGGAAGACGGCGTCATGGCACCCGTTGCGATACTCCAGTACCCGGATGCCGCGTTGTGGACCGAGTTATGGAAGCGTGTCGGCGAAATCAGCCTGTCGTCACCAGCGAGCATTTCGCAGATCGCGTGGCAATTGTCGCCGTCGCCGCCGGAAGACGAAAACACACTGGACAGTTCCTGTGGCCGGACATCGGCGGCTGTTACCGCCTCCAGCCCAACACACAAGGCGAGCTTGACGATGGCACCGCTGCGGCGCCGCTCGGCCGGGGGCAACAAGGAGGCCGGCGGCACCACCGTTGCGCCGGGCACATAGGGCTCACGCCCTGCCAATGTCAGGCGCGCCGCCTTCCAACCGGGCAAACCCGGCCCGAGCAGACCGATGCCATCGATGTACGCGACCTGCGTCATAACGCGTCCGCCCTGCCCAATGCCAAGCTGCAGTTGGTTCCACCGAAACCGAACGAGTTGCTGATCACGCGGCGGACGTCGCGCGGATGCGGCTCACGCGCGTAGTTAAGCTCAAGCGTCTTGTCCACCTGCCCGGTGCCGCTGCCGCCGGGGACCAGACCATGCTGCATGGCGAGGGCGGCAATGACGGCTTCCACGCCACCGGCCGCACCCAAGGTATGCCCGGTGGCCCCCTTGGTCGAACTGCACAGGGTGTCCGCGCCGAACAGCCCGGAAACCGCCTTTGCCTCTGCCGCGTCATTGCTTACCGTGGCCGTACCGTGAAGATTCACATAATCCACCTGATCGGCACGCCAACCGGCTTGCGACAGCGCCGAGGCCATGGCCAGCCGTGCACCCAACCCGTCGGGATGGGGCGACGACATGTGATAGGCGTCGCTGGATTCACCCACCCCTTGCAGCAACACCGCGTCCGGCTCCGGTTGGCCGGGTATCGGCTCGATCAACGCGAAGGCGGCGGCTTCCCCGATGGATATCCCGTCGCGGTCGACGTCGAACGGCCGGCAAGCCTGCCCGGAGGTCAAGCCGAGGGAATTGAAGCCGTACAAAGTGGTCAGACACAGTGAATCGACGCCGCCGACGACAGCCGCATCAATCAACCCAGCAGCCATCATGCGTCGCGCGGCCCCAAACACCTTTGCGCTGGACGAGCACGCGGACGAAACCACGGCCGCCGGGCCGCTCAGGCCGAGGTAACGGCACGTGAAATCGGCGACCGAGTAGGTATTGTGGGTTCCGCCGTAGCAAAACCCGTCACGAAAGGCCCCGCTGATCGGGTCGCGTTGACGATAAGCGAGTTCCGTCTGATGGATGCCGGACGTGCTGGTGCCCAGAAATACGCCCACCCGGGACGCCCCGTATCGGGACCTGGCCTCCAGCACCGCGTCCTTGAATCCATCCTGGATCAAGCCCAGCAACGCGAGCCGGTTGTTGCGGCAATCGTAATGCGACAACGCCGCGGGCATCTGGATTTCGTCGACACCGGGCACCTCACCCACCCAGGTGGGCAGATCGACGATGTCGAAACGACACGGGGAGAGTCCAATATCCCCGCGCCGCAGCGCGGCCAGGGTTGCGGCGTTGCCACGACCGATACAACTGCTCGCCGTGTAATGGGATATCCAAAGACCGTTCACAACATCCAGTCCATTCATTCAACTTCCGGGGCAGCCCGGGTTCGATTGGGCGCTTCTACAGACAGCCCCGCAGGCTGACACCAACGCGCGGACAAATAGGCACCCAGCGCGCCGAGGACCGCGCCGGACAGCACATCGACCACGACGTGCTGCCGCGTCGACAATGTAGAGTAGATGATAGCGGCGCACCATAGCCAATTCAGTGCCGCCAACCATGTCGGCGCCTGATAGCGACGCAACAACAGATGCATCCACATCGCAGAAAACACCGCTGTCGCCACATGCAATGACGGTGATGCATTACCGGTGGCATCCATCCCTTTGAGAAACGCCACGCTGGGATAACTTGCCCAATCGATGTCCGGTTCGGGGACCAGCGTCGGCCAGAAATAGAAGATCGACAAGCCTGTCAGACAGGTCAGCCCGATCGCCATACCGTATTCCAGCAACTCCCGACGATTCCAAAGCAGGGCCGGCGGCAGGGACACGTACAGCCACAGCGAGAGGTAGATCGGCAAGGTCAGCGGTTCGAACGGAATGGCGCGGTCAAGCCAGGTGGTTGGCATCACGGTCGCGGGATAAGCCGGATTGCGCAGCAGGTGAAAGTACGCCACGAAGAACACACTGATGAACAGCGTGGTGCCAACGGCCTTGATCAGCATATGCCGTCCCAGCACCGCGGCCATGCGTTGCTGCCAGGCCGCCGATTCGGTCCAATGCCGGGGCGGATGTTGCCGGTCTCGATTATTCACACGCATAGTGGATCAGACCGCCGCCTTGGATAACGTGACAGGCCGCAATCCCGCACGAGACGCACGGGCCAGCAGTTTCGGCAGCACTTCCAGGATCACCGGCACGCCCTCCGGCGTACGGGCCGCATTGCCATCGTGCAACAACACGATGGCTCCGGGGCGCAAGCGCCGCTCGATGCGCCGCAACACCTTTGCCGCATCGCTTGTACGCGTGTCATATCCCCGCACGCTCCAACTGACCAGACGCAAGCCAAGGCGGGCCAACACCGGCTCCAGCAACGGATTACGCATCCCCGCAGGTGCCCTGAAGAAACGGGGGGGCACGCCGGTTATCTCCGCCAAGGTCCGCTGCGCGGCGCAAAGCTCGGTGGCGAATCCCGCGATCCCCCAGAACGCGAAACTGTGTGCATGCCGCTGGGTGTGGTTCTCTACCGCATGCCCGCGGCGCACGATCTCCCGCAACAACTCGGGATAGGCAGCAGCCTTGTCGCCGACACAGAAGAACGTCGCTTTGGCCGAATGATGATCAAGGATGTCCAGCACCTGCGGGGTAACCTCGGGATCCGGCCCATCGTCAATGGTCAACGCGAGCTCGCCGCGTGATCTGGCCGCTGCCGGAAAACGGCTCCAGTTCGGGCCCAATCCATGGCTGCGCGGCCACAAGCCGAGCAGCGTAAGCACCACGTGGTTGAACACCACGGCCGTAAGCAGCCATACCCAGGCGTCAGGCCTGATCAGCACGCCGATGGCCGCGCCCAGATGGAACAGCATCGAAAAGCGGATCAGCAACGACGGCTTCCATACCTGACTAAGCATTGATCCGCCGGGAAAAGGCTGCCGAGTAGAACAGCGCCAGTATCACGCCGGGCGCAACGGTCACGCCCATGGCCTTGAGTAACGAAACATCCGCAAACGCCAACACGCCGAACCCGGTCACGGTCGTGAACCCGGCCAGGAGCAACGATGCCAGCGCCCGTGCCGCGTCCCGCCCGTCCCGGCTATCGACCGATGCCGTGTCGGCGGGGGCGGAGCGCTCGAAGAACAGCGCGTAATTCGAGCCGACGGCCACGACCAGCAGTAGCCCAATCAAATGCAGGATCATCAATTGCTGGCCCGACACGATCAGTAGCGCGGTGACGGAGAGCACCGCCGCCGCCAGCGGCGCGACGATCCGCAACACCCGCAGTGGCGACCTGAACACCCACAGCAGTAGCGCAAGAATGGCAGCCAGACCACCAAGAGACAGTTCGATCGCCTCGCTCAAATAGCCGCTGTAAAGACGATCGGATTCCCACTTCATATCCACCACCAGGACATCCGGCAACGCCGTATCCGCCAACGCCTTTCTCAGCCGATCCGCATCGATTTCCCCACCCGCCGGCGCGGTCAGCGGCATGAGTGCCGTCCAATGTCCCTGATTTTCCAGCAGCATCGCGTCCACGGCCATGGACATCGAAGTACCGTCGAGGTCCGCCCGCTCGATCAAACGCGACGTCCTGGCCCTGGCCACGTCCGCCACAAAGGGCGCGAAGATCGACGCACGCACAGGCAACCCCACGACCGCGTCGCGCAGCCTGGCCTCGAGCACTTCGGGCGCCGGCAGGCTAGCCTGCCGGGCACCTTGGGTCGCTTCGCTCGGCAGGTACTGGCTGGGGGTGGAATAGCCCGCCAGACCGCCTTGCACGACCTGCTCGGTCAGTATCGCCGACACCTGCTCCGCGCGGGAAAGCACCGACTCCCGGTCGGCGCCCGACACCACGGCGAGATAACGAACGTCCGGGGCACCCAGATCGGCGCGCAGCTCCGCGTCTAGCGCCACGTCGTCCTGGGAGACCGGACTCAACGCCGAGATACGGGTATCCCAGACGTTCGCGCGCTGCTGGACGACCACCACAGTCGCCGCCGCGACCATGACCAACGCCAGCCAACGGAGTCGGGTCAGCTTGCCGATCAGCGTACCCACAGCCGATCCGATGCGCGTGACGTCATGCACCTGGAAGCCCGCCGGCAGTAGATGCGGCAACACGAAGCGGGTCACCGCCGCGGCAACGACCAGACCGGTGATCGTGTACATCCCCAATTGCGCCAGGCCGGGAAATCCGGACAGCAGCAATGATGCGAAACCGAATATCGAGGTAAGCACCCCCAGGCGGATGGTCGGCCAAAATCGCACCCGCCAATCCTGCAATCCCGAGGGACCTGGCCTGGACTGAATGAACAGATAAATCGAGTAATCGACGGCCTCGCCGATCAGTGCGGTACCAAACCCGAGGGTGATGCCATGGACAGAGCCGAAGCCCAGGCTGACTGCGGTGACCCCGGCTACCGCCCCGGTGACAACCGGCAGGAAGCCCAACGCCAACGCAGTCGGTGAACGGTATACCAGGAGCAACAGACCGGCGATCAGCAGCACGCTGATCAATGACAAGCGGCTGACCTGTTCCTTGATCAAGGCCCGCGACGAGACCGAAAACACACCCGGGCCGGTCATCAGCAAGCGGACGCCCGGCAACACCGCGGACGCAAATGCCGTTTCGATCGCCGCGACGGTAGCCTGCTGGGCGTCCGTGTCCGAGCCGAGTGCCCGGGTCTGCACCAGCAACAATGCACGGCGGCCGTCCCGTGATGCCCACACGCCGTCGACAATCCGGGGATGACCGCCGGTGTTCATTCCGGCGACCAGACGCGCCATCTCGCCCGTCGGATCGCTTGGCAGCAGCGACTTGAACAACAAACCACCCGGCGTGGCCAAGCCATCGATACTGGCCTTCAGGGCCGTCCGAAGCCCGGTGACGCTGAAATGGTCCGGGGCGACCGCCGGGCTCAGCAGATAGCGGTTGTCGAACAGAAAGCGACGATCCCGCTCCGCCCGCACCGGCTCGCCGTTGCTGACACTGGCAAACAACCTGCTGCCGCGAAGCTGTTGCGCCATGGCCTTGGAAAGGCCGGCCCGCGCACGGCTGTCACCGCCTTCCAGACCCACCAGGATCAACCGCGAGGCAAGTCCATCCCGGATCTGCTCCAGAAGCAACTCCTGCTCCGGCGTCGGGCTGGCGGGGAGGAACGCCGACAGGTCGGCGGTGAACTGGGTACGACTGATCACCAGGGCGCACAACGCCACGAACGCCAGCCAAACGGCAATCGCCACCCTCCCCGAAACGTTCACGGCGTAGCGTTCTCTTCGATCCGCATCACCGACCGGTCGCCGTCCGGCTGGGTGATTTCGACGCGGGTCACCCGGCCATACTGCCCGGAAATCCGAATCCGCCAGATCACCGCTTGCATGGATTCGGCTCTCGGAAGCAACTGCAATACCCAGTCGCCGGCATTACCTTCGACGCTCAGGTGATAATCCTTTTCCAGTGCATCCCGATCACCGGCCAAGGTGCCGCGTACGCTTTGGATGAATGCCGCCAATTCCGGATAATCCGACAACCGGACCTGGAAGCTCTGCCCCTGCCGCTCGATCACCAACGCATCCCCGTCGATGACCATGGTTTCGACCTGGGGCGTCAATGTACGTCGTTCCAGATGATCCGGTGCCCGATAGTACAGCTCGCCCGACGAGGTCACCGGCGCTTCGAGCATGGCGATGGATTTTTCCTCGACGTACCGCGCATAGCCGGAACGCGACTGGGCCAAACTGTGCATCAGCTGCTCGATACCCCAGTCCGTCGCCGGTGCGGCGCAGATCATCCCCGCCTGCAGCATCGCAACGCCCACCGCAAATCGCTTCCAGCCCGCCAGCACGCTCACAGGCGCGCCTTCGATCCGGCGTCGACCGGCTTCCAGAAATCGTAGAAATTGAACCAATTGAACGGCGCAACCCGACAGTAATGATCCAGGCGTCCCGCATAGGACGCGATGGCGCCCTGGACGGCGCTTGCCCTGTCCGTGCGGGGCACCGCGGAAAAGTCCGCCAGGAGATCGAAGTGGATCGCGTAACGGTTACCACCTAGATACAAGCCCGTCATGAACACCACGGGACGGCGCAACAAGGCGGCCATGCGGAAAGGGCCGCTCGGCAAGGCCACCGGCTGATCCAGCAAGGTGACCTGTTCCCTGGCGTCATCCCCGGTGGTGCGGTCGGCCAGCACCCCGACCACCTGGCCGGCATCCAAGCGGTCACGCACCTGTAGCATGGCGTCGACACTGCCCAAGCCAATGATGTCCTGCGCGGCCGTGGGATTGATGGCGGCAAGCATGCTGTTGATCTTCCGGGCGTTTTCCTCGTGCATCACCATGGCGCACGTGAGGTCCCCCACCTGACGCCCGAGCGCCCGCACCACCTCGAAACTGCCCAGGTGGGCGCCCAGCAGGAACAGCCCTTGTCCATCCGCCAACAGCTCGCGGAGTTTTTCTTCCCCGTGTAATTCAAACTCGAACAGATCGAAGCGGCCGTTGATCAGATAGACGCGGTCATGAATGGTCGACGCAAAGGTGAAGAAGTGCCGATACAGGTCGCGCCAACGTACAGCGCGGCCAAGTGCAAGCGCCAGGTAATCCCGCGAGGCACGCCGGCCGCGAGGCGCGAACAACAAAAAATACGTTGCGATCAGGTGGAGCACCAGACGCGCCGGTCGGCGTCCCAGGCGCAAGGAGATCCAGGTCATAACACGCAACATCAGTATGTTGCTTCGTTCCGGTGTATGCGCCCAGACCGCATGCGTTGCAGCGGATCGCGACATCTATGCGTCCTCCACACCCGAGATCACACCAGTCGCCACCCTGCGTCCGTCAACGTCGATATCGAAGCGGACCTTGCCGGGCGTGGCAGCCGTATACGCGATGTCGATGGTTTCCCCAGGGCCCACGGGGCTGACGAATTTTGCGGAACTGATCTCACAGTTGCCTGCGGCCGCCACGTCCGCGGGCAGGTGATGCAACACATGATCGAGCAGCACCACGCCGGGGAGAATCGGCCTCCCAGGAAAATGACCGGCGAACGCCGGATGGTCCATGGGCACCGTCCAGACGACCCTGTGACTCATGCCGACTCCCTGACCTCACCGGTCTCGATCAACGCCCGCAGGCTCGCACGGGGCAGTTTCCCCGTGCTGTTTCGAGGCAGCGACGACACGAATACCAAAGGGCGCGGCAGGAACACCGGATCCACCCGTTCCCGCAACGCTTGGGTCACGTCGGCGGCACTCAGCCCCGGCGCCACCACGCAGGCGGCCAGGCGCACCACCTGCCGCGCATCGTCGTCGTCCGGCATGTAGAAGGCACCGTCTTCCACGCCCGGAATCGTCAACAACAACTGGTTCAGACTGGAAAGCGAGTGGCGTTTACCGGCAATGTTGACCAGGTCGGCGACTCTGCCGTGGAGCAGAAACCGGCCCTTCGCAAGCACTTCGATCCGGTCTTGCAGTGGCGTCGCCTCCTGTACGTGACCGCCGCTGGCGTGGATGCGGCCGGCCTGCTCGGACAGTTCCACACCCGGAAGCAGATGCCAGGCGGCACTCAACGCAGGCCGGCGGGTGGCGATCAGGCCTGTCTCGGTGCAGCCGTAGACCTCCAGCAACGGCGTCCGCCACGTCTTTTCGACCTCACGTGCGAAAGCATCCGCCAACGGCGCCGTAGCGGACAACACCAGGGACAAGGATGGCAGCGCCAGCCTCGCACGCTGCAGCGCATACAAATGCACCGGGGACGACACCAACACACGAGGCGCCGACACCGAGGCCAGGCCTTCGACGATATCCGCCGGATAGAACGGCTGGGCGTCGCAGAGGGCGTTCCCGCCCAGCCAGGCCATCAACACCGTCGACTCGAGCCCGTACATATGCTGCGGCGGAACCGTGCCCAGCAGGGCGTGATTCGCCCCCGACAGCAAGCCGAGGCGCGCCGCTTCGGCTTGCACACTGTCAACCAGCGCCCCCCAGCGCTTGGGGTGCGGCAGGGGAGTGCCGGTCGAACCGGACGTGAACACGATCGCCACCGTCTGCCCCACCGGCACCTGGGGCACCGCCAAATCCCGTTCGCCGAGAGGAGACAGTGTCGGGTAGGGGAAACAAGGCAGATCCAGATCGCAGTGCGCGTGATCCGTCAGACAAAACACGTCCGGGGCGAAACAGCGCACCTGGCGGATGGTTTCGGGGGTGTGGGTGGACGGCAACAGACTGATCTTGCCGCCTACGATGGACGCCGCCAATCCCACACTGAACCGATAACGGTCGCCACACATGTTCAACACGTGACCGCCCGGGGGCAGCAATGCGGCAAGCCGCGCCACGTCGGTCAGAAATTCGTCGCGGGTGACCCCGGTGCCCCCACGCCAAGCGACAATATCGTCGGTCGAGGCATGGGTAACCAGCGGCAAGGCATCCAGCCGCATCCGGGTCACGGCCGTGCCCTGCTGTCGCGGAACGCGCGAAATGCGTCCAGGATCTGGGCACGCTCCAGCTCGGGGAAGCGTCGCCGGCGCACCAGAAACTCCACCACGAACATCAATGCGACCAACGGCAGCGTCAGAAAGTTTGCGAATACCGACCATACGTCGATCGACGCGGTGAAGAACAACGCCACCGACACCGCCGCCATGGTGGCGAAAAACAGCGACCAAGCGACCGTGACCTGACGCGCGTAATGCTCATGCTCGGGGCTGAGCGGCTCGGCATGGACCGCTTCGGCAAATCGGGTGCATAGCGGTCGCCGGTCGCCAATCAGTGTACGCCCGAACAGCAGCAACAACGCCAGTTGCATCCCCACGTGCTGCATCAGGTAGACCAGGCCGAAGTGATGCCGCATGACGGACCAGAACATGGCCACGACGATACAGGCCGCCAGCCAAAGCGTCAGGGAAAGCAGACGGCGCGAAGACCGCCAAGAGAAGATGCCGGCAACCACCAACAGAGGCGCCACGGCAACGGCGGCGCCAAAGGACGTATCGCGGGCTTCCGCGTTGGTGTAATGCGCTAAAACGGGATAGCCGACCAGCAGTGTTGCGATACCCAGCGACCGCAGCACCCCTGCCATCATCAGACGGTTCTGTTCGCAGCGATATGGTCGGACAAACTGCGCAAGGTACTGAAGATCTGTCGGTTGTCGGCACTGTCAGCCCGCAGCTGCAACCCGTAGCGCTTGGATACCACGAGGGCGATCTCGAGGATATCGATGGAATCCAGGCCGAGCCCTTCACCATACAGCTTGATATCCGGACCGATTTCCTCGATCGCAACGTCCAGATTCAGATTCTCGATCATGAGCTCAGCGACTTCCCGCTGCAGCCCGTCTGTGCTGCCGTCGGACGACGTTTGATTACCTTGCATTTATCCCTACTGACCCCGACGCGGCGCCGCAGGGGGCCGCCCGTACCCTTATCATATTGATGGTCAATTTTACCTGCCGCAGGTCACGCCGATCAACCTTTCCCAGCCGCCGCTCGCGCGGAAACGGCGATGGCGCGACATCGCCGTCGTCGGGTTGCGAAGCGCTAAGCTGACCAGACGGTACCGGCATGCTCACGGGGAACCACCCCCCCCCAAAGGCATCCCCGCATACAGCCCACACGGAGCAAAAAATGGCCTTCGAATCCGTTAAAACCGCCCTACCTGATCCCGACCAGGCCTTGCCCGGGCGCACCACTCCCATGCCGGTCCCGGACAAGCACGTTGTGCTGGGCAGGTCGCTACAACCCCCCTTCCCTCACACCATGCGACAAGCGCTGTTCGGCATGGGCTGTTTCTGGGGCGCCGAGCGCCGCTTCTGGCAACTTGGCGACGGCGTGCACACCACGGCGGTCGGTTATGCCGCGGGTTTCACACCCAACCCCAGCTACGAAGAGGTCTGTTCCGGCCTGACCGGCCACAACGAGGTCGTACTGGTGATCTACGACCCGCAAACACTGCCCTACGAGCGGCTGCTGAAGACCTTCTGGGAGGCCCACGACCCGACCCAGGGCATGCGCCAGGGCAACGACCGGGGCACGCAATACCGTTCGGGCATCTACGTGTTCGACGCCGCACAGCGCGCCGCCGCCTGCGCCAGCCGGGATGCCTTCCAGCACGCACTCGACGGTGCCGGCAAGGACCGCATCACCACCGAGATCGTCGACGCGCCGACCTTTTACTACGCCGAGGCCTATCACCAGCAATACCTGGCCAAGCACCCCAACGGCTATTGCTGGCTGGGTGGAACCGGCGTGCAACTGCCCGGCTGACGCCCAAGCAAGCGCTGCAAACGCGGTTTGCAGCCTGCTTCAAAACCGGCCGCTTGCAGTGACCGATCGTGGCGGCACCTCCCTGTGCCGCGGAACCGCTGAAATTTTCAGCGGCGGCCTAATGCGTCGTATCATCACCGGTCGGTTGCGCCTGACCGAACAAGGCCATGGCGTCCACCCGATCGAACACATAGTGACGCCCGCAGAACTCGCAGTCGGCGCGGATCTCGCCCTCGCTTTCGAGCAGGTCATCGACTTCGTGCCGACCCAGGCCACGGAGCGCATCCACGATACGCTCACGGGAACAGCCGCAGCGATAGGCCACCGGCTCGGGCTCGAACAGACGCACAAGCTCTTCGTGGAACAACCGATGTAATAGATCCTGCGCGGACAGGGTCAGCAATTCGTCTTCCCGCACGGTGGCCGCCAAAGCGTTGACCCGCTCCCAGCCGTCCTCGTCGGGCGACTCGCCAGGTAAACGCTGCAGGAACAAACCCGCGGCATGCTCGCCGTCGCAGGCCAGCCACAAACGCGTGGGCAACTGCTCCGACTGGGCAAAGTAGCCCTCCAGCGCCTCCGCCAGGTCGCCGCCGTCCAGCGGCACGATCCCTTGGTAGCGTTCGCCGGTTGGCGCATCGGCGGTGATCACCAGACGCCCGTCGCCATAGATCGCCGCCAAGCCTTCGCCCGACACCACCTCCAGGTTGTCACCTTCCCAACGGGCCAGACCGCGCAAGGTGCGCTGATCGGTGGCCTGCGCGACCAACAGCCGCAACGGCCCCCGCGCCTGGATCTGCAGAATCAACGAACCCTGGAACTTGATGGTGCCGGACAGCAGCATCACTGCGGCCAGGGCTTCGCCCAACTGACCGGCAACGATGTCCGGATACGCCTGGTTGTCGCGCACCGCCCGCCAGCTCGCGCCCAGCTGCACCAGTTCGCCCCGTACCCCGAGCGACTCGAACAGGAATCGATACATCTGATCCATGAATGGGTTTCTCTCGACCGCTTGTGGCCGCCATTGTATCCCTGCCCGGGCGGACACGGCGTGCCTACCGGGCAAGGCATCCTATCGGCATGCCATGGGCGGTCAGAGCGCCCGCAGCCAGCGCATCCGGCCGATCAAGGCCGGCGGGTCGGTCAGTCGGTGAACAGCTGATCGAAAAACGCCTGCATACGCGCCCAGGAGCGCTCGTCCGCCGCGGCGTCGTACGCCAATCCATCCAGCCCGAAACCTCCGGCCTCAGGATTGGTGAAACCATGCTTGGCGCCACCGTAGATATCCATCTCCCAGTCCACGCCCGCTTCGGAGAGGGCGGTCTTGAACGCGACGATCCGTGTCGCCGGGACAAAGCCATCGGCATCGCCGTGCGCAATCAACACCCGGGGACGCTGCTTGGCGGCTCGAAGGGCGGCCACCTGTGCCGGACCGGCCGGCGGCAACGAACCGTGGAAGCTGACCACGCCTTTGACGGCCATCCCGGCGTACACCATTTGCATCACCGTCGCGCCACCGAAGCAGTAACCAACAGCCGCCAGTTTGTCGCCCTCCAACAGCTCGCTCGCCTGCAATTGCGCCAACCCGAGTCCGGCCCGACGCTGCCAGGCATCGATATTCGCGGTGATCTGGCTCATCCAGCCGCTGGCATCTTCCGCGTGGGTGGTGACCTTGCGGTCCCCGTACATGTCCGCGGCGAAGGCGACATAGCCGAGCTCGGCCAACATCTCGGCCCGACGACGGGCGTAATCGTTCAGTCCCCACCACTCATGGATCACCAACACGCCCGGGCGTTTGCCCTGCACCGTGTCATCCCAATACAGATAACCGGTGAGGGTGGCATCGCCGTCCTTGTAGGTCACCGCCTTGGATTGCACCGCGCTCCAGGCGGGCGCGCTCATCAACAGACAAAGGGCCAGCCACGGCCGCAACATGTTCATCGAACCATCCTCCGATCCAGTTCAGTGGGTTGTGGTCCGTCGATGTTCAGCCCAAGGACGCCACAAAGTCCACGACCAATTGTACGGCTTGGGCCCGGTTGTCGTCCTCGGTGTGGCCCGAGGCCTTGCGCGGCTTGAAACTGTGATCGCCATCAGCCAGCCAATGCACCACCGTCCCCGTCGCCAGCGGATACCCGGCCACGTCGTCGCGGTCACCGAACGCGTCACGTTCACCCTGGCAGATCAGCGCCGGTGTATGCAATGTCGCAAGATGCCCGGTGCGCGGCTTGTCCGGCTTGCGCGGCGGATGGAACGGATAACCCAGGCAGACCAGCCCCGCGACCTGTTGATCGTCGGCGATCAAGCTGGCGATGCGCCCGCCCAGCGACTTGCCGCCGATCAGCAAGCGCTCCCGGGCAACCCCACCGGCGCATAACCGGGTCACCGTTTCGGCGTAGGCCTGACACAGCCGCGGGACGGGCTCCGGCGGTCGACGCCGACCCTCCTCGCGCATGCGTCGCATGTACGGAAAGTCGAAGCGCACCACCCGCAGCCCGGCGTCGCCCAGACGGCCGGCCAGATCGTCCATGAACGGCGACTCGCTGCCGGCCCCGGCACCGTGCGCCAGCAACAATGTCCAGTGCGCATCCGGCGGGCCATCGAACCACCATTCAGACATCCAGCAAGCTCCGCCAAGCCGGGTGATCGCCGATCAGCGTCAATGCCTGCTCGGTAAGCCCCCGCCCAGGCTGGGTCTTGAACCAGGTGGATAAGCCCGACGGGTGGGGCAAGGGGGCGAGATCCGTCTGATGACCACCGGGCAAGGTGATCCGGTGGACCCGCCCGACCACGTCGGCCAACCGGCCCACCGGTAGAAAGCGGGCGATCGCCAGCTTGCCCACCGGGATGATCAGCCCGGGTTTGAGCAGGTCGTATTCCGTCGCCAACCACTGCCCGCAACGCGCGATCTCGTCCTTGCTCGGCACCCGGTCGCCGCCCTTTGGCTGCTTGCCTGGATAGCAACGGCAAACCGCGGCCATGTAGACACGTTGCCGGAACGCCGCTTCGTCCAACCCCAGCGGCATGAACCATTTGAACAGGGTCTTGCCGGCCGTCCAGGCAAAGGGACGACCCGCCGGCCCCTCCTTCACCCCGGGCGCCTGCCCGATCAGCATCACCGGCGACGGCACCGGCTGACCATGCACCACCGGGCCGATCATCTCCGGACAGGCGGTGCAGCTGCGCAGCCGCGCCTGATGTTCGCTGAGGGCACGTGTCAACGCTTGCAGTTGGTCGGCCACGGGGTAAAGTGCCTCTGAGGTGTTTCAACAACTTCCAGGTATTTCATGATGCAAGCCTTATTGGGCCTGGGCGTCGGCATGTTGCTGGCCATCGCCTTCATTTGGTGGCTGCCCATTATCCTGATCGCCAGCTCGCGTAAAACCACCGGCGGGGAAAAACTGGTTTGGATTCTGCTGATGTTTTTCTTCTCCTGGTTCTCCTGGATCCTGTACATGCTGGTCGCGCCCGTGCACCGCCCGGAGGTGTCCCGATGAAAGCCGCCGTCATGACCGCCGTTGGCGATCCCGATGTCCTCCAATTGCAGGACGTCGCCGATCCGGCGATCACATCGCCCACCCAGATCAAGGTCCGCATCCGTGCCGCCGGGGTCAATCCGGTGGATACCAAGATCCGCGCCAACGGCCTGTTCTACGACGCCAAACCGCCAGCCATTCTCGGCTGTGACGGCGCCGGCGAGATCATCGAGATCGGCAACCGGGTGACACGCTTCCAGATCGGTGACAACGTCTGGTTCTGTCACGGCGGTCTGGGGAGGGAACCGGGAAACTACGCCGAGTACGCGGTTATCGAGCAAACTGAGGCCGAGTTCAAACCGGCCCGAATCGACTGGGCCGAGGCCGCCGCCGCGCCATTGGTCCTGATCACCGCCTGGGAGGCCTTGTTCGACCGGGCCCGCCTGCAGGCCGGGCAAAGCGTGCTGATCCATGCCGGGGCCGGCGGCGTCGGCCACGTCGCCATTCAGCTCGCCAAGGAAGCCGGCGCCACGGTGATCACCACTGTGAGCAGTACGGCCAAGGCGGACTTCGTGCGCGGACTCGGGGCCGATCACGTGATCGATTACCATCGCCAGGATCTGCTGGATGCGGTGAACACCCTTACCGATGGCCGTGGCGTGGACGTGGCCTTGGACACCGTCGGGCCGGCGACCTTTGCCCAGACCATTCCGGCGGTGGCCCACTACGGCACCCTGGTGACACTGCTCGACCCCGGCACCGTCGCGCTGGCCGAGGCGCGGGTACGCAACCTGAGCATTGCCTTCACCCTGATGCTCACCCCCATGCTGCGCGACCTGCGCGAGGCGCGCGAGCATCACGGCGAGATCCTGCGGCGCTGCGCCGGCTGGATCAAATCCGACAGGCTGTCGGTCCACGTCGGCCGTACCTTCCCACTGGCGCAGGCCGCCGATGCCCATCGCCTGATCGGCGAAGGGCATGTGCAGGGCAAGCTCGTGCTGCTGCCGTGAGCGATCTGCCGCGTTGTACGCGGGTCTGCATCCTGTCCGATACCCATGGGGTCGTCGACCCGCGCATCCTTGACGAAGCCGCCAGCTGCGACCTGGTGCTGCACTGCGGCGACATCGGCAACGGCGATGTGCTTGATGCCCTGCACGCGGCCTGCTCCCGGGTGGTCGCCGTACTGGGCAACAACGATGTCCCGGCCAAATGGCCGCCGGCCCACCAGCCGCGCCTGACCCGGCTGCCGGAGCGCGCCACGGTGGCGCTTCCGGGCGGGACACTCAGCGCCGAACACGGACACCGTGTGAACCCGGTCTGCACCCGCCACGACAAGCTGCGTGCCCGCCACGCGGACGCCCGTGCCGTGGTCTACGGGCACAGCCACCAATTGCTCATCGACCGGACCGCCGAGCCCTGGGTGTTGAATCCAGGGGCGGCCGGACGGGAACGCACCCACGGCGGGCCATCGTGCCTGATCCTTACCGCCTCAGCCGATGCCTGGCAGGTGACCGAGCGCCGCTTTCCGTTGCTGAGCAAAGGCTGAGGGCGCCACGGACATGCGGGGGGCGCTCAGCGGCGCCCGTGACGCCGCCGGGCACGCCATCCCAACCACCAAACCCACATACCGCTGATCGCCAGCAGGCCGAACAACAGCCCGGCGACGTCCACCACCCAGACGCCGGCGCTACCGAACAACCGCCCACTGTGCAGGTCCAGCATCACCCGCTCCCAGGACAAGGACAGTCCCAGATACTGCGGCTCAATGGCTTCCTTCAGGGACGCGGGAAGCGATACCGCCACGGCCCACCCGGGCGACTCGCCGGCGGCGGCTTGCCAGCCCACCAGGCCGGCGTCGCTCTGCATCACGCCAGCGGGCGTACGCAGCCAGATGCGCTCGCCGTCGCCCGCAATGGCCGCTACCGGCCGGGACAGATCGGTGGAGGCATCCCAGCTCATCGCCAACTGACCGGTATCCGTCAGCAGCCAGACGCGATCCGGCCAAGCCAGCGCGATCAGCCCCTGCACAGCCGCGGCGCCGAGCAGGCGACCGTCCGGGGGATTCGGCACGGCCTTGTGGTCGATGAATATCTGCTGCCCCCACTGGGATACCCAGTGCGAGCCCACCGGGAATGCCGGGATCTGTTCCGGGAGCCGGATGCCGTACAATGACAGCAGCGCACGGCTTTGCACCGCTTGGCGACCGAGATGCAGGTCGTCGGTATGGTTGAGCATTATTCCGGTCGTGGCCAATTCCAGCGCCAATAGCGCGACGAAAAGCCCCATCCAGCGGTGCCAAACGCGCAACCGTCGATTCATCGGCGACGCACCGCGTCATCGAGCAGCAAGGCCAGCCTGGCCATACGCTTCATCGCCCGTACCGACAGGGTCGCCCCGGATATACCGTCGATGGACCGATCCAGGCGTTCACCCGCCAGCGCCGCACCATGAAACTGGTCGGTAAAAAAGGCATGGCGAATCTCCCAGCCGCGGGATTCGCGGAACGCCAACACCCGAGCCTGCTCGATGGCGCCGTTGTCCACCACGAAGCCGGCGGTGATGGGGCGCTCCTTGCCGATCTCCTCCAACACCCAGGCGGTCCGCTCGCCGGCCAGCCAATAGCGCACCCGCACCGTGCGTAGCGGGTGCTGCAACACCGCGGCGGCCTGCTTTCCCAGGTTGCCCGTCAACCACACGGCCTGCGGCTCGGGTGGGGTACCGCCGAAGGCCTGGCTGACGAAGTCCTTGCTGGACAGATACACCTCGCCGGCCCAGGCCGATACGCTGAGCAGTGTCACAACGACTATCAGGAATCCATGTTTCATCACGCAAAAAGCGGCGGAGTCTTTCGACCCCGCCGTCCCCTTCAGAGAATGCTAGCGATCTGGTGAAGGATCAGAACTGGTAACCGACACCCAGGTTGAAGCCCTTGTACTCGTTAGCGGTTGGCGAAGACTGGGTCTGGTAGTCGGCCTTCAACACCACGTCCGGATGCGGCCAGTAGTTCACACCGATGTTCGTCTGTGCGTACTCCGAATCCGTATTGTCTCCGGCCTGATTGTCCCAGACGGAGTAGCGAGCGAAAACACCTACCTTCGGCGTCACCTTGTAACTCGGCTCCACATACCAACCGGTTTGTTCGTCGGCACCAACGGACGCCGGGCCTGAGCCGTCCAGATTCCAGGTGGCGTATAGCGCACGCAGGCCGAAGTCGCCTTTTTGCACACTGGCGTGGGCTTCGGCCAACACACCTGAGCCCGCCGTCGCGTCCAGGCTCTGGGTCATGTCGCTTTGATAGTTCAGCGCCGCACCCAACTCGACACCGGCCAGGCCGGTCCAACGGACCCGCAAGGTATACGCGAGATCATTGGCAACCGCCTCGGACACGCTCTGTCGCCCACTACGCACCGCGTAATTCTTTCCGGCATTGGTATTCATGCCCGAGGTGACGGCGGCATCGACACTGAAACCGTTGTCGAAGCGGCTGGACAACATACCGCCGGCCTCCCCCCAGGTGGTGGGGATGATTGCGCTCTCGACCACAGGACGCTCGACGCCGTAGAAGGTGTTGGGCTCATGGGTTTCGTTGATAAAGCCCACCGGCACCAGGACCACACCGGCACGCGCCGCGGTTTGCTCACCGAGATCGAATTCAAGAAACGCCTGCTCCAGTGCGACCTCGCCGTTTTCCCCGTCACCGGCCACAGAATGCTCGACTTCCAGCTCGGAGAAAAAGCGGATGTCTTCGTTGAATTCGTGACCAAGGTACAACACAAAACGGTGGAAATCGATTTCCTTCTGGTCGCCCGCAGGACCGTTGTTGCTCAGATTGTTGTAGTGCAACTCGCCATAACCGCCAAAGCTGGAACGGCCGCCGCCATGGCCGCGACCCATGGAAGAGCCGCCCTCGGCATCCGCCAGGGCATTGAGACGGGCGCTCAGCTCGGCGTTTTGCGCCTGCAAGCGCGCCATGTCGGCGCGCAGGGCTTCGATGTCTTTGTCTGACGCCGCGTGAACCGGCAGCGCCAGTGCGCTGGTGACCGCCAGGGTGAGGAGATTGCGTTTGTTCATGACTTTCCCGTGTTTTTTGGCGTGAAACCGCCGGAGTGATCCGGACAGGTACCGCACTATACAGAAAACAAACGCTATTGCAAACAATTATTGTTAACATTTCGTTTTGTATGCATTCGCTTCGACACCCCCACCGAGGCACGTTGGCACCGTGTTACAGTTTTCACCGATGCCCGAAGCCGCAACACGCGACAACCCGCCCACTGCACGCCACCGCCCGAGCGACGGCGATGCGCCGCTGGGCAGGTTCTACAACCTGATCACCGGTGACGAAGACGCCCGGGTGTGCAAGGACATCCCCGACGCCGCCTGTCGCCATCAACCACGCAATTTCTTCGCCTACCTGGTTGCCAACCTGCTGACCAAGATCGCCGACGAACTCAGCAGCGCCCGGCTGGTGCTGCCCTGGCTGTTAGGCAGCCTGGGCGCGCCGGCGGCATTCACCGGGTTCCTGGTGCCGGTGCGCTAGGCGTGGGTGCTGTTGCCGCAACTCGCGGTGGCCGCCTACGTGCGCAGGCTGGCCCGGCGCAAGGTGGTCTGGCAGATCGGCGCCGGTCTGTCGCTGCTCAGCCTGCTGCTGATGGCCGTCGGCACGGCGACCCTGCAGGGCACGCACGCCGGCTGGGCGGTACTGGGCCTGGTCACGCTGTTCAGTCTGGCGCGGGGACTGTGCTCGGTGTCCGCCAAGGACGTGCTCGGCAAGACCGTATCCAAGACCCGCCGCGGCGCGCTGATGGGCTATGCGGCGGGCATCTCCGGCGTGGCCACCCTGCTGGTCGGCCTGTATCTGGAATACGGCCTGCCGCAGGGCACGCCCGGCAGCGGGCTGTTCATTGGTTTTCTGTTTGTCGCCGCGGCCCTGTGGGGACTGGCCATGGCCGCCTTTGCGCTGATCCGGGAAGAGCCGGGCGCCACCGAGGGCGGCGGCAACGCCATCAGCGTGGCACTGCACAGTCTGAGCCTGCTGCGGGACGATCGTGACTTTCGCCGCTATGTGTTTGCCCGCGCACTGCTGCTCAGCGTCGCGCTCGCCCCGCCCTTCTACGTCCTGCTGGCACAGAGCCGTTCCGCCGGCGCCGCCGGTCTCGGCGTGTTGATTGTGGCCAGCGGACTGGCCGGCAGCCTCAGCGCCCCAGTGTGGGGCCGGCTCGGCGACCGTTCGAGCCGACGGGCGATGGTGATCGGTGCCGCCAGTGCCGGGCTGCTGGGGCTGAGCACCTGGGTGATGGAAGCGAACGACGTCGCCCTGTTGGGCAGCGTTTGGCTGCATGGCGCTTTGTTCTTCGGCATCGCCTTGTTCCATGGCGGCGTGCGCCTGGGACGCAAGATCTATCTGGTGGACATGGCGGATACCGACAATCGTTCCGCTTACGTGGCGGTGAGCAACACTGTGACCGGCGGCTTGATGCTGCTCGGCGGCGCCATCGGGGTACTCGGCGACCTGCTCAGCAGCGGGGCGGTGATCGGCCTGCTGGGCATGCTGTCGTTGGCCGGCGCCGTATTCATCGCCCGGCTCAAGGACGTCAGCGGGTAGCCCCTTGGGCAACGGTTTGCAGCGTCGCTGCGTCTGACCCAGACTGGAATACTCAACGGGCACCGCCGCCAGTCACCCCAGGGAGTTGCCGTGCGCCTGATCCTCGTCGCGTCGTTACTGTCACTGTGGTCCGCCTTTGTCCAGGCGGATAACCGTCTGGGCGGCCTGGCACAATCGCTGGCGCCCGGACACTGGCTGGCACTGCCGGCAGCCAATCGCCTGGTCGACGTGTTTCCCGATGAGCGCGATCACCCCGCCTGGGGCGTGCTGGGCCCGCGCGCGGTGGTGGTGGCATGGGGCGGCGGCGCCGCCTCGGACGAGGCGCTGTATATCACCGGCGGCGGTCACAGCGACTACGGCGGCAACGAGGTGTACGGCTTTCGATTCGCCGACCTGACCTGGGAGCGTCTTACCGATCCCAGTCCCTACCGGCCGGAATGCAAAGGGATATGTCGGACCCTCGACGGCACCCCAACCTCGGCGCATACCTATGACGGCATCGCTTGGCTGCCCGCGCAGGGTCGCCTGTGGGTGGGATCGGGATCGGCCTACCGCAGCGGATCGGCGGTGCGCCAGGCGTTCGAGTTCGACCCGGACCAACGGCGCTGGCAAGCAGCGCCCAGTCCGCTGGTGGGCTGGCTGCACAGCGCCTTCGATCCGCAGTCCGGGCTGCTATTGGTCGGCTCCCAGCGCGGCGAGCTGGCCGCTTACGATCCGGCCGAGCAACGCTATCGCTTCCGTTCCTCACGCAGTTGGACTCTGCCGGCCCGCGTCGCCGGTTTGGACGTGGACGGGCGACAGTATGTCGTGTTGGCGGGCGACAACAAAAAGGCCTGGCAGGTACTGGTCTTCGATCTGCGTTCCGTCGCCTGGAATCTGCCCGAGGGACGCCTGCCCGGCGGGCAATTGCTCGCCACCCGCATTCAGCGCGGCGATGGGCGCTGGGTGACCGGGGCGCCGCCCGGCATGCACCGGGCCGGCATCAGCTACGACACCAAGCGCCGTCGCCTGACGTTGTGGGACGGGGGGCCGGACGTGTGGACGCTGGACACCGCCACCTGGCGCTGGACCGCACTCCGGGCCGAGGGGGTACCCCCCAGTCGGCACGATGCGCGGGGGAGGGAGCGCACCCGAGGGGTTTTCGGACGCTGGCGGTACCTGCCCCAATGGGACGTGTTCATCGGCTACGACGATCCCAGCGGGTCGCCCTGGCTGTATCGTCCCGAGTAAAATGCCGGGCTGCGCCCCGAGCCAGGATCGTTTGACCAATTACTAGCGAATTCACCGACCATGAGTGATTGCTGTAGCGGAACCCGTTGCGCACTGGATGTAACGCAAAGCCGTCAACGGACGACCTTGCGGATCGTCCTGGGTATCAATGCGGCGATGTTCGCCGCCCTGGTGGGCGCGGCCCTTTATGCCGGTTCGTCCGCCCTGCTATCGAACAGTCTGGACGATCTGGGCGACGCCCTGACCTACGGCCTGAGCTTGTGGGCTGTCGGGCGCGGCGCCACCACCAAGGCGCGAGTGGCGCTGTTCAAGGGCGGACTGATCTTTGCGGCCGCCTGCGTGGTGGCAGTGCAGATTGCCGTCAAACTGGCATATCCACATACGCCGCCGGCCGACGTCATGGCCGGCTTCGCGGTGCTCGCACTGGTCGCAAACAGTCTGTGTCTGGCGCTGCTGTGGCGTCATCGCCATGAGGACCTGAACATGAGTTCGGTGTGGGAGTGCTCGCGCAACGACGTCGCTACCAACCTGGCGGTGATTCTTGCGGCCGTCGGCGTGTGGCTCGCCGACGGCCAATGGCCGGACATCCTGATTGCCGGCTTGTTGGTGGTCATCCTGTTGCGTTCCTCGGCGCGGGTCATCGGACAGGCTTGGGGTGAGTTAAAACATCCGCACCGTGCTTGAGTCGCACTAATATCGGGCAACAACCGGCCTGGACCGAGCACCGGCCGAGAACAAACAAACGGGTCCAGTCGCGTCATCGACACGCGACCCTAGTGGTACCCCTCGGATAAGGAAGTCCCATGCTCATCATCCCCCTGGATCGTGCGTTTGATTGGCGACACCCGCCATTGATTACGCTACTGCTGTTGGCTGCCAACGTTCTGGTCTTCCTGTTCACACAATTGGATGACCCCCAGGAGGCGATCACCGCCGCTGAAACCTATGTGCACTCGGGGCTTGCGGAGATCGAGGTCCCCTATTACCGACGCTATCTGAAACTGTACGCCCCGCAAAAACTGACCGACGAATTGAACGATGCGGCAGATGACTGGCCCGGCTGGATGTGGCTGGTCCAGACCGACGAAGGCTTTCAGGCACGGCTCGCCGAAGGCCGCGTGATAGCGCCGTCGAGTTCCCGCTACATGGAATGGCAACGCAAACGCGCGGCCTTCACACCCAGTTACGAGGCCATCACCTTCGTACATTACGGCCTGCGCACGGCACAGCCGAGCGCAGAGACGCTGTTCACCCACATGTTCCTACACGCCGGCGTGTGGCACCTGCTGGGCAACGCGCTGTTCCTGGTGGCGGTGGGATTCCTGGTCGAAGCCACGCTCACTCGCACGGTGTTTTTGGCCAGCTACCTGCTTGCCGGGTTGGGCTCGGCGGCGTTCAACCTGTGGTTCGATCCACCCAGCCTGGTACCGGGTATCGGCGCGTCTGGAGCCATCGCGGGACTGATGGGCATGTATGCGGTCCTCTACGGGTTGCGGCGCATTCGATTCTTCTATTTCGTCGGCGTGTACTTCGATTACGTGCGACTGCCCGCAATCATCCTGTTGCCCGCCTGGATCGCCAACGAACTGTTGCAGATGTGGCTTTACCCGGACAGCAACATCAACTACATGGCCCACCTGGGCGGCTTGGTAACCGGCGCGCTGATCGGCTTGGCCACACGCCACCTTGCAGTGGGCTACGACATGTCCCACATCGAACAGGAGGACGCGGAGCGCGTCTTCGAGCAATCGCTGAACGCCGCGCGCGCACTGTGCGACCGTTTCGAATATCGGCTGGCGCTGCCAGAGCTGCGTCGGCTGTATCGTGAAAGACCGGACCACCCGGTGTTGCTGCAGCTCTATCACGAGGCCGCCCGAATCGATCTGGCCAGCGACGCCTACCACGAATCAGTGAACGGCTTCCTGCAGGCACATCGACAGAACCCGGTGTTCTACGATCAGCAAGTCGGCGTATACCGCGATTATCTGGCGCGGGCACGACCTGGGCCGCGGCTACAGGCCGAAAGCCTGCTGGCGGTGCTGCCGGCCTTGCTCGCCGCCGATCAGTTGGAAGACGCGGCGAGGCTGGTCACCGCCCTGGCCAAACGACCCCGTCCCGACCCGCGACTGCCGGCCTTCGCCCGTGCGCTCGCCAAGTCGCTGGAAGCCCATGGCGATCAGGAACGCGCCCGACCGTTCCACGCGCTGGCGCAGCGCCCGCCAGCCGCGGCGCCCTAGGCCGGTTGACCGTCCAAACGGGTCAGGACCTTGCGCAGCTCGTGCGCCTCCCCGATGCGGCGGTGACCGCCGAACCGGCCGATGACAAAATCCAGCAATTGGATTGCCTTGTCGTCACGGTTCAAGTCCTCGGACAGTGCCGCCGCGATCTCCAGATACACAGGCACGACGTCGTCTGTCGTTGGAAAGCGCTTATGGAATCCGTTGCCGAGACCGACGGCGGCGGCCGCCTTGCCCATGGCCCGTAGCTGGCGAATCAGGGCGACGTACAAGGCCGGGTTGCGCGGTCGGCAGACCACGTCGCGCCCGAAGCAATCGCTGAAGGTCTCGGCCGCCGGGGCGATCTGGCCCGCCGCCAATTGTTCGTCGAGCAACACCTGCGCATTGCGCTTGAGCGGTTCGAGCTGGTGATGACTGAGCAGAAAATTGTGCGCTTGCCGACGCATGTCCAGGTCACCGGGGTGGCGCTTCACCTGGTCCAACAATTCAGCGGATGCCGCCGCGAGATTGCCTTCGGCCAGCAGCTGGTCGAACAAGCGGGTACGCAAGCCGGTTTGGGGTGCCGCCTCGGCAAGGCGACGGCCGGTTGACAGCGGATCACCGATCTCGGCGTGATACTGCAACAACACATAACCCATCATGTGAAAGGCGATCACCGAGAACACCGTGTTGAACGCCAGCCAGAAAGGCAGCACCCAGCGCTCCGGCACCCAGTCGACCATGAAAATGGAAGCATTTTCCTGGGCGGCGCCCACCGCCATCCAGATACCGAACAATGCCAGGTAGGGCCAACCGATCGCACGCGCCAGGCCAACCCAACCCAGCGGGTTCAGCGCCGCAACCAGGCTTTCGGTCAACACCAAGGTCATCACCAAGGCAGGAAACAGCAGACTACCCGCCAGATAAAGGGTGATTGCCGCGACCTCGCCGACCGACACCGCAACCCAGGTGAGCGCCAAGCCATACAGCAGCAGGATAAGAAATAGCTTGATGGGTAGCTCGTAACCACTACCGAGGGTCGTCCGGTCGAGCGCCGGCGGCGTGAGCTCGCCGCGCGCCGTAGCGTCCAACACCGCCATCGCGTAGCGTGTGGTGGCCGCATACAGCACCACGACGAACAGACCCGGCAGAAGATAGGCGTTCAACAGCGCCAGGGTCACCGCCAGCAGCAGAACCCGCCAATGGAACCCGTAGCCGAAGAACGCCGGAATACGATGCCAGAATGGCTGAATTTCGTTCATCTTGAGCCCACTCCCTCTGCCCTCATCGCCCTTAACGGGCGCATCCGTCACCACCCGACGCTGTGGTATCCCCATCCCGCCGGCTGCTTTGCATACTGCCAGAAGCCGCGTCGACACGGTATCAGGTCGCCATGCCTGCCGCCCTGAAGCCTGGGGCAATCCCGTGCCTGCGCGTACTGAACTACTATTGTGTTGATTGTCCGGGTATCGGGTGCGGCCATGCCGGAACGGGCTTCCTGGCAACCGCGGCCGGCAGAGGGAAACATGGTATCGACGACGGATTCGGCACTCGAACAAGATCTGTATCGCGCAGTATTTCGCCAAGCGGCTGTGGGTATCGCGCGCGTTGCCCCTGACGGGACCTGGATCGAAGTGAACCAGCGACTGTGCGAAATCGTCGGCTACGACGAACAGGAGCTGCGCGCACGCACGTTTCAGGACATCACCCATCCGGACGACCTGGACGCAGACATGACGCTGGTGAAAAAAACGCTCACCGGCGAGATTGACACCTACAGCATGGAGAAACGCTACCTCGACAAGGCCGGCAACGTGGTGTGGGTGAATTTGACGGTATCCCTGGTGCGCGATCATGCCGGCGCACCCAGGTACTTCATCTCGATCATCGAGGACACCACGGCCCGCAAACACGCCGAGCAGCAGAAACGGGAAGCCGACGAGCAGTTACGCCTGCTCGTCGAGCACGCCCCGACCGCCCTGGCGATGTTCGATCGACACATGCGCTATGTGGTGGTTAGCGCACGCTGGACAGACGACTACGACTTGCACGGAAAAGACATCATCGGTCGCCGCCTTGATGAGATCGCCAGTGACCTCCCGTTGGTCTGGCGGACCGCGCATAGTCGCGCCCTCGCCGGCGAAGTGATCCGCACGGAGGAATATCGCTTCGATCGCAAGGACGGCACGGTGCAATGGCTTCGCTGGGTCGTTCGTCCTTGGCATACCGCGAGTGGGGAGATCGGCGGCATCATCGTGGTCACCGAGGATGTGACCGACAAGAAGATCGCCTACGAGCAATTGCGCCATCTGGCCCATCACGACACCCTGACCGGCCTGCCCAACCGTAGGTTGCTCAACCAACGTCTGATGCAAAGCATCAAACATGCACAGCGGCGTCAGCAACACGTCGCGGTATTGTTTGTCGACATCGATCATTTCAAACATATCAACGACGGCCTTGGCCACGAAACCGGCGATCATGTGCTGAAGGACATCGGGCAACGTCTTACCCATGCCGTACGCGACGAGGACAGCGTGGCGCGCATCAGTGGAGATGAGTTCGTAGTGCTGCTCGAATCCGTCCCCTGTCTGGACAACGTGCTGCCGGTGGCCGACAAGCTGGTGCGATGCTTCAGCGACCCGGTGCGAGCCGGCGAACGCGAGATCAGGGTCACCGCCAGCATCGGCGTGAGCATATTTCCGCAGGACGGGCACAATGCCGCGCAATTGTTGCGCAACGCCGACGCAGCCATGTACAGCGCCAAATCCGGCGGGCGCGATCAGTATCGTTTCTACTCACGTCATATGACGGATCTGGCCATCGAACGCCTGTTCTACGCCAACGCCATGCAAGACGCCTTGCGTCAGAGTGAGTTTTCAGTTGCCTATCAGCCCCAGGTGGAGTTGAGCAGCGGCCGTCTGGTCGGCATGGAGGCGTTGATTCGTTGGCGTCACGCCACCCGAGGCAACATACCGCCGAGCGTGTTCATCCCCTTTGCGGAACAGAACGGCATGATCCGCAAGATCAATCATTGGATTCTGCACACTGTCTGCACCCAGGGCGCCAGGTGGCTTGCCAGCGGGATGCTGTTCGGCCGCATCGCCGTGAACATCTCCGGTCCGCAGATCGAGGACGGACACTTTGTCGACCAGGTGGTGCGGATACTGGACGAAACCGGGCTACCAGCGGACCGCTTGGAGATGGAACTGACCGAAAGTCTGGTGATGCGCCACACCAGCACCGGTTTCCAACAGTTACAGGCCTTACGGGACCTCGGTGTTCAGATCGCCATCGATGACTTTGGCACAGGCTATTCGTCGCTCAGTTATCTGAAGCAACTCCCGGTGGACAAACTCAAGATCGACCAGTCGTTCGTTCATGACATCCCGGACCACAGCGACGACAACGCCATCACCGAGGCCATCATTGCCCTGGCCAACGCACTGGACATGCAGGTCATTGCCGAAGGCATCGAAACCGACGCCCAGATGCGTTTTCTCTGCGACAAGGGCTGCAACCTGGCCCAGGGTTTTTTGTTTTCCAGGCCGCTTAGCGCCGCGGACATGACGGCGTTATGCGGTACCGCCGGCACCCTCTGGCATACCGGCACCAATGACGGCGTCCCGACGCTGCCGGTGCAGCACTGAATCGCCAGCACACTCGCCCCGCAGTCCCCGCTGATCGATGTGCGTGCCTGAGCACATCGGCACCCCTCAGGACCATTGCAATTGCCTCCGACTGGCACATACTTGTGCTCGGGCGACCGCCCCTTCCCGCCGCCGCACAGGCGGTGTGGAAAGTCCCGTCCAGGTCCGATTTCCGCCAGAGACAGACAGTCCGAATCCGAGGCCCGAGTCCACCTGGTGTTTCTTGTCCCGATGCAGGAGATGCCGATGACCGTCACAACGCCACACCCCACCACCAGCCCTTCCGTCGCCGCCTACGCCGCGCTGCTCCTGGCCGGCGATGTCGCCGCCGCCGCACTGCCTGCCCAGGTCCCACTGGACACCACCGGCAGCGCCACCAGTGAGCCTTGGACCCGATACGGCGATTGGCCGGACAAGGACTACCGGGCGTTCAACACCCTGTCGAGCAGGGTGTCGCCGCCGCAACCGGATCGTCCAGTCGAAATCACCGCGCCCGTCGTCGGGGACGTGTCCGCCGGCAAGGAGCTCGCGTTCGACCGTAGCCGAGGCGGTAGCTGCGTCGCCTGTCACGTCATGGGCCCGGACACGCCCGAGCTGCCGGGCAACGTCGGTCCTGATCTTTCATTGATCGGCAACGGCGGGCGCAGCGACACCTACCTGTACAACTATGTGCGTGACGCGCGGGTGTACAACCCAGCCACCGTGATGCCGCCCTGGGGCACCAACGGTCTGTTCGACGACGGTGAGATCCGTAACATCGTCGCCTTCCTGAAATCCCTCACCACGCCGGCCCGTTTCTCCAACCCCCTGGACAATCCTGCCAACCGGCCGCCGCCGAAGGAAGAACGCGACAACCTCGACCCGCTGGAAAACCCCGCCATGCAGGCGGTGGAAGACGGCACCAGCCTGTTTGCGCGGGTCGGCAGCAGCGGGAAGTCGTGCGCGAGCTGCCATGCCTCGCCAGAGACCGCTTTCCGCACCTGGGGCGCCCAGATGCCCAAGTACTCACCGACCATGAAAAAGGTCCTGGGTGTCGAGGAATTCGTCACCCGCCACGGGCGCACCACGACCGGCGACGACCTCGCCATGCAGAGTGACGACAATACGGCGTTGTCGGTGTATCTGCGCTACCTGGCGAACGGCACCCCCATCGCCGTGGGCGGCGACGATCCCGGCGAACGACAAGCGTTGGCGCAAGGCGAAAAGCTGATGCGGACGAAGATCGGCCAGCTCAATTTCGCGTGCATGGACTGCCATGCGCCGGACAAAGGCGCCAACAAGTGGATCCGCGGTCAGTGGCTTGGCGAAAGCCGCGGTCAGACCGACCACTTTCCCACGTGGCGTACCAGTCGCGCCGAGATCTGGGATATCCGCAAACGCTTCCAATGGTGCAACGTCGCCGTACGTGCCAACGAGCTGCCGCCGGACGCGCCGGAGTACGGTGCTATCGAGCTTTATCTCAACACGCTCAATGCTGGACTACCGTTGAGTGTGCCGGGCATTCGACATTAATAAGGAGGACACCCCGGCCAGTTGGCCGGGGGTGACTCGGACGGCTACATGACTACGTGGCGGCGTCTATCACGCGGCCGGCACCTGTTCATGCAGGCTTACAGCGATCGGATGGGCGCGCTGCGCGACCAACGCCACGCCCCCGCCTGGGAGTGATCCACCAATTCCCCAAGCGCTCGGGGTTGATGCCCGCCTAGGCGACGGTCACCATCGCCCCATGTACAAGCTTGATGCCCTGCCTTTCGACAACGCCTTCTCCCGACTGCCGGAAACCTTCTTCGCCCGGGTTCATCCCACGCCGCTCGCAGCCCCGTATCCCATCAGCATCAACCGGGCCGCCGCTGACCTGATCGAGCTGGATCCGGCGGAACTCACACGCCCGGACTTTGCGGACTATTTCAGCGGCGCCAAGCCCCTGCCAGGGGCCGAGCCCCTCGCGATGCTGTACGCCGGCCACCAGTTCGGCCGCTTCGTGCCCCAATTGGGCGACGGTCGGGCGATCCTGCTGGGGCAGGTGCGTAACAGCCGGGGCGAAAGCTGGGATCTGCAACTGAAGGGCTCGGGCCAGACGCCCTTTTCCCGCAACGGCGACGGTCGTGCGGTACTGCGCTCCACCATCCGTGAGTATCTGTGCGCCGAGGCGATGCATGGCCTGCGCATCCCCACCACCCGCTCCCTGTGCATGATCGGCGGCGACGAGGAGGTCTACCGGGAGCAGATCGAGACCGGCGCCATGCTGCTGCGCATGGCGCCCAGCCATGTGCGTTTCGGGTCGTTCGAGGTGTTCTACCACCGCAACCAGTACGCCCCCCTGAAACAACTTGCCGACCATGTCATCGCCGAGCATTACCCGGCCCTGATCGACACCGACCAGCCGTACCAGGGATTCCTCCGCGAGGTGGTGCGGCGCACGGCGCGGCTGATGGCGCAGTGGCAATTGGTCGGCTTTGCCCATGGCGTAATGAACACGGACAACATGTCGGTACTGGGCCTGACCCTGGACTACGGCCCGTTCGGCTTTCTGGATGCCTATGATCCGGAATTCGTCTGCAACCACAGCGATTACCAGGGACGCTACAAGTTCGACGCGCAGCCGAACATCGGCCTGTGGAATCTGAGCTGCTTCGCCCAGGCCATCCTGCCGCTGCTCCACCCGGACGACGGCGAGGCCGCGGCCGAGGTCGCCAGGGACGCGCTGGCCGAGTACGAGCCCGAGTTGGTGAGCGCATACTCTTCCGGAATGCGAGCTAAACTAGGCCTGACGACTGCGCTCGACGGCGATCAGGCACTCTCCGCCGGGCTGCTCGACGCGATGCACAGGTCCCAAGCGGACTACACCAACACGTTCCGTGCACTTTCCCGCTTCAAAAGCGGCAATGACGACCGGAACGACGCAGTTCGCGACTTGTTCATTGACCGCGCCGCCTTCGATGCCTGGGCGCTGCGCTATGCTGCCCGACTGCGCACCGAACAGTCCGACGACAGCCAGCGGCGCGCCCGGATGGACCAGGTGAATCCCAAGTTCGTGCTCCGCAATTGGCTGGCCCAGCGGGCGATCGAGCAGGCCCAGCAAAAGGACTTTTCCGAAGTCGACCGGCTGCTGCGGATCTTGCACTCACCCTTCGACGAACACCCCGAGCATGCCGACTGCGCGGCGGAACCGCCCGATTGGGCCCTCCGGCTATCGGTCAGCTGCTCGTCGTGAATCCCACCGCCAGACGCGGTGGACGCATCCACACCACCCCCGGGCTTACCCGGTTCCTCCCACACACCGCGGCAGGTAGAATTCGCCCTCCAGCAGCCCCAGGTAAGCGCCATGCGCATCCCCTTCAGTGAACAACCCGGTCGTCAGGAACGCCATTTCCGGCGCAAATTGGACAATGAGTTGTTTCCTCAACCGATTCGCAATCCACAGGACGACGACCTGCTGGAGGTGCAACGGGTGGATCATGAGGAACTGATCGGCTTCCTCACCGACTTGCGCGAAACCGTGCAGCAGGCCGTGGCGCTCAAGCCCAATGAGGAAAGCCAGGTGATCCTGGACCTGAAGGAACGGCTGGACAAGCTGTACGAACAATCGGCCGGTCTGGCGGACGAGCAGTCCGGCAACCAGGAAGCCATCCGGCAGCTGATCGCAGTGATCATGAAAACCCTGTGGGCGGCGGCCACCGACCCGCAGGCCGAGTCCGAACTACAGCAGGAGACCACCGCGCGGGCCACACACTTCGAATTGTTGCGCGAGCCGCTGGTGGCCGACCTGCTGCATCCGGCCAGCCCCATCGGCGAGGGCGAGCTGGTACCGACCCTGCTGAGCGAATCCGAAGCCGCCGTCGCCGCCGCCGTCACCTTGTTCGACGAAGACCAGCTGGCGTTGCTGATCGGCCAGGCCCACGCGTTGCTCGACGAGAAGGACCCTCACGCCACCCGTTACCCCAAGGCGCCACTGCGACTGAAACAGATGGAAGCCGCACTGGCGGCACTGCAACCGGCCCATGCGGTCAACTGAGCCCACCGGGGCAAGGCCGCTGGTTCAATTCTTGAGCTGGATCGTCCCGGTCACCGACACCTGGACCTGACTGCTGCCACCCTCCAGTCGCGGCGCCGACACCGCCATTTCCGCGCGGGCCATGGCCAGGTGGGGGATCGGCGGCGGCAGCCCCCCGGTATCCACCTGCAGATTGACCAACCGATATCCGTCCCGGCCCAGTCGCTTGGCCACCAGCTGTGCACGGGCGGTGAAATTCTCCAATGCCTGGGCGATCAGGCTTTCTTCAACACTGGCGCGACGCTGCGAAGACAGCACGAACGACACGCTCTGCAGACCAAGACGGGCCTGGAGGCTGCCGAGCAGCTCGCTCATGGCCGTGACATCGGCGCTGTCCAATTTCAGCGTCTGCCTGACTCGCCAACCGGTGATAAGGCCCTTCTGATAGACCGGAAAGGTCTGGTAGGCGGGGGTGCTCGCGGTGATTTGCCTGGCCCCGTGCAACTGTCGCAAGGCCCATTCCATCTCGCGGTTCACCGCGTCCGCCAGGGCCGCGGGCGCAGTGCCTTCACGCTCCGCGAACAGCATGGCCTCGATACGGTCATTGTCCACTTCGCGTTCGGCATGGGCGGACAGCGTGACCACGTCGAACAACGTCTCCGCACCCTCCTGTGCCTGAGCCAGGACGGGCGCGACCAGCAAACAGAGTAGCGATAAGTAACGCATAACAGGATCTCCGGATGGCGGAACACGGGGCTTGCGCCTATGCTTTCCGATTCGCCCCAAGCTAACACGTTCACATGCAAGAAGACCGGCCACGCATCGAGATCGAGTACTGCAACCAGTGCGGCTTCTTGCTGCGCGCCGGGTGGATGGCCCAGGAGCTGTTGCGCGCCTTTGAGGACGAGCTGAGCGAAGTGGCCATACGACCGGGCAGCGGCGGCAACTTCGTGGTGCGGCTGTCGGGCGACGTATTGTTCTCGCGCAAGACCGAGGGACGCTTTCCCGAGGCCAAGGAACTCAAGCAATTGATCCGTGACCGCATCGAATCGGAACGCCGCTTCGGGCACGACGAGCGCGACCCGGTCTAGACGCTATTCCAACCGCCCCCACTTCCCTAGTGCCTGGGCCATATCCTTGCGCGTCGGCGGCATTACGTCCGCGGGCTGGTCTCGCGCGCCCAGACAGGTGAGGCGCATCAACCCCACCCGCGCGCTGTCGGTAAGCCAGAAGTGATATCCCTCGAAGATATCGGACAGCGCGTCGCGGCCACCCCAGCCGATCGATCCCACGCCGATGTTGATGCCGATACCCACCCCGACCCCGGCCACCTGATGCCCGAAGCCGCCGAAGACCACCTCGGTGGTGACGTCCTGCACCCGCTCGATCAGGTACCGACCGGCCGGCACCGTGCGCGGCAGCCCGCTGACCCGATCGATCTCCAAGGCGCAATGGGGTGCGAACTCGTCGACGCCGGGGACCAACTGTCCGTGCTGGAAGAACACCCGTGCACGACCTTCCGGCACCGACACCGGGCCGTTCAGCACCAAAGCGCGCGGCGCATCCTGCCGAGGCGCTGATGCGCAACCGGCCAGCAACAGGACCAACCACCAACCGACGAACCGCCAACCGAGGATGGACACCATGGCGCTCCTGCGATACTCAGGGATCAACGAGGTGCGCCCGCTGCGCACCACTGGACTATAAATGAGCCCACGCCAGGGGCCCAGACGATTGGGTCACCATGCGACGCCGCGAACGGCTGCCGTGCCGGCCGACTACTTCACAACAGCACCCGCTCGATGCCGCCTTGCTTGGCCTGGTCGATAAAGTCTCGCTGCCAGTTGTCGCCGAGCAGGTGCCGGGCCATCTCCACCACGATGTAGTCGGTGGTCAGCCCGGTTTCGTCACCATACTTGGCCAGTCCCTGCTGACAGGCGGGGCAGCTGGTGAGCAGCTTCACCTGCCCGTCGGTGGTCGGGCGGCCGGTCAGCTCGGTCAGTCCCTGGTGCAGTTCCTCCGCCTTGCGGAAACGCAACTGGTTGGCGATGTCCGGGCGGGCGGTGCCCAGGGTGCCCGACTCTCCGCAGCAGCGGTCCGAAAGCTGCACCTCGCCCCCGGTCAGTTCGCGGGCGACCTTGAGCGGGTTGTGGGTCTTCATAGGCGTGTGGCAGGGATCGTGGTAGAGATACTGCACCCCTTGCACCCCGTCCATCCTGACGCCTTTTTCCAGTAGGTATTCGTGGATATCGAGCAGCCGGCAGCCGGGAAAGATCTTTTCGAATTCATACTGCAACAGCTGATCCATGCAGGTGCCGCAGGACACCACCACGGTCTTGATATCCAGGTAGTTGAGGGTATTGGCCACCCGATGGAACAGCACCCGGTTATCGGTGGTGATCTGCTGCCCCTTGTCGGCCAGCCCGGCGGATTTCTGCGGATAGCCGCAGCACAGGTAACCCGGTGGCAGCACGGTCTGGGCGCCGCTGCGGTAGAGCATCGCCAGGGTGGCCAGACCGATATCGGAGAACAACCGCTCGGAGCCGCAACCGGGAAAATAGAACACCGCGTCCGAATCGTCGGTGACCCTGGCCGGGTCGCGCAGGATGGGCACATAGGCCTTGTCTTCCAGACCCAGCTCGGCACGGTAGGAACGTTTCGGCAACGCGACACGAATGGGGCGGCGCACCAGCTCGACCACCTGTTCGGTCACCTTCATCTTGCCGGTGGTGGCCGGCGGGAGACGGTCCTTTTTGCCGAGCAGACCGAACTTCTTGAATACATCGTGCCCGACACTGATGCCTTTGAAGCCCCACTTGGCCATGCCGGTGCGCAGCGCCGCGATGGTGCGCGGGTCGGTGGCGTTGAGGAATTGCATGGCCGCCCAGGCACCGGCATTGAATTTCTTTTGCCCGCGATCCACCAGGATCTTGCGCATGCGCATGGTGACATTGCCGAAATCAATGTTAACCGGGCAGGGGTTCTCGCACTTGTGGCAGACGGTGCAGTGGTCTGCGACGTCGTTCATCTCGTCGAAATGCTGCACCGACAAGCCACGGCGGGTCTGTTCCTCGTAGAGAAACGCCTCGATGATCAATCCGGTCCCCAGGATCTTGTTGCGCGGCGAGTACAGCAGGTTGGCGCGCGGCACATGGGTCATGCAGACCGGCTTGCACTTGCCGCAACGAAGACAATGCTTCACGTCGTCGTTCAGCGCGCCCAGCTCGCTCTCTTCCAGAATGATCGCTTCCTGTTGCACCAGCCGCAGTGAGGGCGTGTAGGCACCGTTCAATCCGGAGCCCGGCATCAGTTTGCCCTTGTTGAAGCGCCCATGCGGATCGACCTTCTGCTTGTAGGCGACGAACGCCTGGAGCTTGTCGTCCTCCAGATACTGGATCTTGGTCAGACCGATGCCGTGCTCGCCGGAGATCACGCCGTCCAGGGACTGCGCAAGGTCCATGACCCGATCGACGATGCGGTCCGCCTCGTGCAGCATCGCGTAGTCGGACGAGTGCACCGGGATGTTGGTGTGTACATTGCCGTCGCCGGCATGCATGTGCAACGCGACAAACAACCGCACGTCGCGTATCTCGGCGTGGATCTTTTCCAAGCGGGTCCGCACCGGCGTCAGATCCTGACCGGCAAAGATCTCGTTCAGGCGATTGGCGATCTCCTTGCGGTAGGACTGACGCAAATCCCGGCGCAGCATCATGTCCAACAGGGTGTCGCCGTCCCGTAGCAGCGGGATTTCGGGGTCACGCAGCAGATGGGTGTGCTTGTCCGCCAACGCGTCCAGGTTTTCCAGGACCCGCGACCAGCGGTCTCGGGCCGCGGCGAGCACTTCACGGGCCGCCTCGCGCTTGGCGCCCAGGATGGCGTCAGCCTCGTCGGAGTCCTCGTAACTTTCGGCGGCTCGCGCCTCCGGCATGGCGCCGGCAAGATAATCGAGCACCCGATCCATGATCGCCAATTTGTTGGCAATGGACTGCTCGATGTTGATGCGTTCGATCCCTCGGCTGTAGTCCGCCAGTTTTTCCAGCGGAATCACCACGTCCTCGTTGATCTTGAAGGCGTTGGTGTGCGCTGAAATGGCCGCCGTGCGGGCGCGATCCAACCAGAAGCGTCGACGTGCCTCGGGGCTGACTGCGACAAAGCCCTCGCCCTCACGGGCATTGGCCAGCCGGACGATCTCGGACGCCGTCCTGGCCACGGCATCCTCGTCGTCGGACACCAGATCGGCGATCAGCACCATCTTGGGCCGTTCGCGGCGGTTGGCGGCCTTGGTGGCGTAATTGACTGCCTTCACGTAACGCTCGTCCAGATGTTCCAGGCCCGACATCAGCACGCCATCGGCAGCCTCGATGAAGTCCTTGATCTCGACGATCGCCGGCACGGCCGTGGCCAGATCGGTACCGAAAAATTCCAGACACACGGTGCGCACGTGGCTGGGCATGCGGTGCAACACAAAGCGCGCCGAGGTGATCAGTCCGTCGCACCCCTCCTTCTGTACGCCCGGCAGACCGGCCAGGAACTTGTCCGTGACGTCCTTTCCGAGCCCTGCTTTGCGGAAGGTACTACCGGGCATCCCCAGTACTTCCGGCTCACCCTTCAGCGCCGTGCCGTTGACCTCGTAGCGGCTGATCCGGAAGCGTACCGTCGCCTGCTCGTGGATCTTGCCGAGATTGTGGTCGAGCCGCTCCACCACCAGCCAGTCGCCGTCCGGGGTGACCATGCGCCACTCGGCCAGGTTGTCCAGGGTGGTACCCCACAGCACCGCTTTCTTGCCGCCGGCGTTCATGGCGATGTTACCGCCAATGGTCGACGCGTCCTGACTGGTAGGATCCACGGCGAAGGCCAGGCCGTGCCGGTCGGCCAATTCGGACACCCGGCGGGTAACCACCCCGGCGCCAGCCCGCACCGTCGGCACCTGCCCGCTCACACCGGGCAGCGCGATCCGTTCCACATCGGACAGGTCTTCCAGCTTCTCGGTATTGATCACCGCCGAGAGGGCATCCAATGGCACCGCCGAGCCGGTGTAGCCGGTGCCGCCGCCTCGGGGGATCAAGGTCAAGCCACATTCGATCAGCGCCCGCACGATGCCGGCGACCTCCTGCTCGGTATCCGGCGACACCACCACAAAGGGCATTTCCACCCGCCAGTCGGTGGCATCGGTGGCATGGGATACCCGCGCCAGGCCGCCGAAATCGATGTTGTCCTTGCGGGTCAATCCGGCCAGACGGCGGGTGACCTTGTCGCGCAGCGCGAGATTCGCCGCGAAACCGTTGGCGAAGTCGTCCACCGCGGTACGCGCCGCCGTCAGCAATCGCGCCACGGCCGGGTTGTCGTTGAGGCGTTGCTCGAACTGATCGAGCCGATGATTGAGCGCCTGTATCAGCGCATCACGCCGATCCTTGTTGCGCTGCAGGTCGTCCTGCAGGTAAGGGTTTCGCACCACCACCCACATGTCGCCCAGCACCTCGAACAACATGCGCGCCGAGCGACCGGTACGGCGGCTGCCGCGCAGTTGTTCGATCAACGACCACATCTGCTCGCCCAGAAAGCGGATCACGATCTCGCGGTCCGAGAACGAGGTGTAGTTGTAGGGGATCTCGCGGATACGGCTGGTGTGCTGGGCGCTCATGGGCTCGCTGGACTGTCGAAGAAGGCCGGGCTGCGCCCGGGGCGCCATTCTAACCCAGCGCGACCCGTCGTTGGGCGCCGGTAAACCCTGTGCGCAATGCGCCTTGTCGGGCGGGCCGCCTGCGACACCAATGGACTAAATCGCCCCGAGTCCGCGTCTTCACGGAATAAAACCGGCTACCGGGTGTTTACCGGGTGAACCCGAACCCGATGGAGGATCCCGCCAATGAAACCGCACGGAGACCGCAGGACCAGCCTGCGGCGAGTGAAATGACCAATCGGACCCCGGTCCTGGCGGCGGACCTGGCCGCCGCGGGCAACCGGCTGATGGGTGGGCGGCGAACCCGGGCATGCCCTGGTCAGCGACCTGACCCGCGAACAGTTGCTGCCGCTGGCCCATGCGGTATACCGGCAACTTCGCGACCGGGTGCCGGTCAAATCCAACTCTTAGCGACTCACGGGTCGCACATCGCCAAGCAACAAATCAAGCAACCAAATCAACCCTCAAATGAGTTCAGTCATGCACAAGGCCCTCGCCACCGCCGCGATCACGTTGGCACTGACCACGTCAGCCATCACCCATGCCGAAGAGAAAAGCACCCGTGACAAGGCGGTCGATTACCGGCAGTCGGCCATGACCTTGATCGGCGCAAACTTCAAACCGATGGGCGCCATGGTGAAGGGCGAGCTGGCCTACGACCCGGCGGTATTCGCCCGCCACGCCAAGGATCTGGGCGCTGTGGCGAGCATCGACATCCTGCGTGGCTTCCCGGAAGACTCGGAGGGCGACAATAGCGACGCCAAGGCCGAGATCTGGCTTGAATGGGAAGACTTCAAATCCAAGATGAGCGACATGCAGCGGGAAACCGCCGCCCTGGCCAAGGTGGCCGCCACCGATGACAAGGCGGCGATCAAGAAACAGTTCGGCAAGACCGCCGAGACCTGCAAGGCCTGCCACAAGAAGTTCAAGGAATAACGGCAAGCCCCCCCGAGGCGGCCAGCACGGTCGCCTCGGGAGCTGCGCCCGGACAACCCGCCCGGAACCGTGAGTCCGGGAACCCCGGACTTGCTCCCGGTGCCACCAAAATCGGTCATGCAAGTGACTGTTTTTGAGTCAAGCTGCAAACCGTGCTTGCAGCGCAACGTGCTCCGGGAAGTCCAGGATGGACTTGGTCAGAGCTTCCTTAAAACCCCGCGCTCACCGGCGGTGCGAGCGACAGCAGGCCCCACACGGCGGCAATCGCCAATGCCAACACGATTGCCGCCAGCCACAGCGGTCGTTGCGCCGCCGCGGCCTGGTCACTGCGCTTGCTGCCGAACCACATGGCCTTGATCAGACGCTCGCCATGCAGCTCATGCAGCCCCACGGCAAGGACATGCACCGCCACCAGGGCGAGCATGATGTTGAAGCTCCTTGCGTGGATATTTTTGGCCCACTCCGACCATTGGCTGCTGACCGCCGCCGCGAACGGGCCTTCAAACAGGATGTCGTCACTGCTGAACAGGCCGGTGCCTGCCTGCAGCAGCAACATCAGCAATAGCGCGATGACCATCCAGCCGCCCGCCGGGTTATGGGTGTCGTAGTGCGGTGCGGTGCGGGTCGAGGTGGCCTTGAGATGATCCCAGGCGACGGCCGGCGGCGTCAGGAAACGACTGAAACGGGCATTCTCGCTACCGAACAGCCCCCACAGGATGCGGAATACCACCAGCGTGAGTACGCTGTAGCCGGACCACTCATGGATTTCGTCGAAGCCGGTTTGCGCCGTGATCCAGGACGTGGTCACCAGCAACACCAAGGCCCAATGAAATACCCGTACCGGCAGGTCCCATACTCTGATTTCGTTCATTTGCTCCCCGCTTGTCCGCGCTCCAGGATGCGAGCCGGCGTTCGGCATGCCCGCCTGAGGTGATAAATCATGACGCCATTCCACTCGGCCGTATTTCTCGATCGCGATTCCATCGGTCAGGACGTCGATCTGGCATGTCTGGCGCCGCTGGCCAGCCGCTGGTACCATTATGCCGCCACCCACCCGGACGACACACTGGCGCGGATCGAAGATGCAGACCTGGTGATCGTCAACAAGGTGGTACTGGACGCCGACACCCTGGCGGCCTGTCGGCGACTGAAACTGATCTGCGTGGCGGCGACCGGCACCAACAACGTGGACCTTGTGGCCGCGGCCAAGTTCGGCGTCACCGTTTGCAACGTTCGCGCCTACGGTACGGCGTCGGTCGTGCAACAGGTGTTCGCGCTGTTACTGGCGCTGACCACGCGGCTCGATGAACACCGTGCCGCGGCCCGCGATGGCCGCTGGGCGGCGGCACACGCCTTCTGCCTGCTGGACATGCCGTTTCGGGAACTGGCCGGCAAGACCTTGGGCATTGTCGGCCATGGTGAATTGGGACAAGGAGTCGCGCTGGTCGCCCAGGCCTTCGGTATGCGGGTGCTGATCGCACAACGCTCCGGTGGCCCAGCCCTGGCGGATCGGGTCCCGCTGGATCGTCTGCTGGGTGAGGCCGACGTGGTCAGTCTGCATGTGCCGCTCGCCGACAATACCCGCAACCTGTTCGATGCCCGCCGCCTGGCTCTGATGAAGCCGGACGCCGTACTCATCAATACCGCCCGCGGGGGTATCGTCGACGAAGCCGCCCTGGTGGATGCGCTGCGTCACGGCCGCCTGGGCGGCGCGGGGTTCGACGTGCTCAGCCAGGAGCCGCCACCCGCCGACAATCCGTTGCTGACGGCCAGGCTGCACAACCTGATCGTCACGCCGCACGTCGCCTGGGCGGCTCGCGAATCCCGTCAGCGCCTGATGGATCAGGTGGCGGACAATATCCGCGCCTTCCTGGCCGGTCGGCCACGCAACCGGGTAACGACGGACTAGATACGCTTCTCCAGCCACACCAGTCGCAGGTCGCCTACCCGCGGCACGCCGTAACGCGGATCCTGGGGAAATGCACTGTAGCGGTCACTGCTCAGATAACCGCGCCGCCCGTAGTAGGCCAACAGTTCCTGACGCCGCGTGATCACCGCCATGGTCAGTCGCCGCGCGTCGGTCTCGGCCAACGCCAAGGATTCGACCCGAGCCAGTACCGCCTTGCCGATACCCCGGCCCTGACATTCCGGATGCACGCTCAACATACCCACACGGATCTCGTCAGCGGCCCGTTGCAAATGCACACAAGCCACCAGTCGATCACCCTGCCAGGCGAGTTCGATCCTGGAGCCTTCGGTATGGATCAACGCATCGACCAGCTCCACGTCGGTGCGTTGCCCACCGAGCAGATCGGCCTCGGTAGTCCAGCCGCGACGGCTCGTATCACCGCGATAGGCGGTGTTTACCAAGGCGGCCACCGCCGCTGCATCCAACGCCGCCGCCGTACTGAACCGCAGCACATCCTCCGCCACGATCAGCGCGCCAGGATCTGCTGATACATGATGTCGTCGGCCGTACCGAACAGCTGATCCGGCCCGGCCGAGATCAAGCGATACCCTTCGTTGTCCGGCAGGTACTGGAATTCATTGCCCCAGCCGTCCCGCAACGCCTCGGGCGGCACATCCATGTCCTCGCGCAGGCGGAACAGATTCATCTGACTGGGCGCCGTGCCGGCGGCCTGGCGACTGCTCCAGGCCGTGACGATCTGGCCCAACTCCCGCAGCTTACGGCGCGTGCTGCTCCAGCGACTTTCCTCACGCTCGCTACGCTGGGCGTTGTCGAGCACCTGGCCTGGGGTGTTCACTGTGGTCAGGTCCTGCTGGCGGGACATCGCCGACACCCGGTGTTCGAACGGATCCGCGCCGGACGGATTGACCGAACCCACCAGGCTCCACACGAACAAGGCGAACACGCCGCTGAAGGCCACCCCGACCAATACGGCAGCGCTATTGACCCCACCAGCATTCGCCACATCCAGCTCGGAGGCGTAACCGGGCTGTAATCGGAACAGACGCAACAAGCGAAAATGGCTATGGCGGAAATACAGGTAATCGGCGACTGCCGGCCAGAACAGGCGATTGACGATGATCGACAGGTAGGCGATCTGGGCAAATCCCGCCGGCAGAACCCCGTAGTTGGCGAAGATTAACAACAACACCGGGACGACAATCTCGGTCATACCGATGATCGCGGCCCAGAACCAGAGTTTGCGATACAACGCCCACAGGAACGGGCTGGCCACCGCACCCCAGTTCCAGCTGGGCGCCATGGTGGGACGGTTGTTCTGACGCACACGCCTGAACCGTTTCAGGTAAGCGCCGGCGTTCGGACCGACGAAGGCACCGAGCCGCTCGTTCTCATCCGGCTCGTCGTCCACATGGGAATTCGCCCAGGCATCGCGCCAGCGCTGTTCCGCATGGCTGCGCTGCACCTGCGCGGGCCGGACCTGGGTGGTCGATCCGGGCGACGGAGCGGGCGCTGCGGTGCCGGTCGGCGGCGCCGGCGGGACGCCGCTGGTCCCCGCACGCACGACACTACTCTCGACGGCGGCCGATCGGGGCGCGGCGCCTGGCGGCGACTGCAGATGCAGGGTCAGATCGTCGCCGGTCAAGCGCTCCACATGGGCCCGCACACCCACCCGTTGCAACCGATTCTGGAGATCGAGCGCCTCCTCGGCGCCCAACGGCGGCTGCACCGCCCGGCTGGTGCCATCGAACAGGCCACGCAACCGGCCCGGCGCCGCGGTGAACAGTTCCGCCAGCAGGTTCAACGCCTGTTCCAGATCATGCCCCGGCATGAGTTCACCGCTGACCACCACCTGGTAACGCACGCGCTCGGCATTTGCCCCCGACATGGTATTCATTGCCCTTCGACCTGTACCAGCAACACCACCCCGTCCACCGCGGTGACACGTACCCGGCTACCGGCAGGACAATCGTCGCCGCGCACCTTCCAGGTACTGTCATCCACCCGCACCTTGCCCTGACGATTCACGATGGGCTCGTCCAGGGTGAACACCCGACCGAGATATTGTTCCCCACGTCGATTCAGGTGCGGCTCGTCACTCTCGCCACCGCTACGCGCCAGCAGCCGGTGTCCGGTCACGGCCAGACCGACGCCGGCCACGCCGAACAGGATCAACTGGGCCTGCCAGTCGATGTCCGGCTGCGCCAACAGCACCACGCCGGTCAGGCCCGCTGCCAGACCGAGCCACATGAAATAGACCCCCGGCGAAAACACCTCGACGATCAGCAGCACCACGCCCAACAGCCACCAGTGCCAATATTCCAGCTGTTGCAGGTAGTCGATCATTCACCGTCACCGCTGCGTTTGACCAGCGCGTCCTTGGCCAACTCGCCGATACCCGCCAGGGAACCGATCAGGCTGGTGGCCTCCATCGGCATCATGATCACCTTCTGATTGTCGGCGCTACCGATGGTCTTGAGCGCTTTGGTGTATTTCTGGGCGACGAAATAATTGATGGCATTGACGTCGCCCTTGGCGATCGCCTGGGACACCATGTGGGTGGCCTTGGCTTCCGCCTCCGCCAGCCGCTCGCGGGCCTCGGCCTCGCGGAAGGCCGCCTCCTTTTCACCCTCCGCCTCCAGGATGGCGGCCTGTTTTTCGCCCTCGGCTCGCAGGATCTCGGATTGGCGCGCGCCTTCGGCCTCCAGGATCTGTGCCCGCTTGAGCCGTTCCGCCTTCATCTGCCGGGCCATGGCGTCCACCAGATCCGTTGGCGGGCTGATGTCCTTGATCTCGATGCGGGTGACCTTGATGCCCCACGGGGTGGTGGCTTCGTCCACCACGGTCAGCAGCCGGGCATTGATGGTGTCACGATTGGACAACAACTCGTCCAGGTCCATCGATCCCATCACGGTACGGATGTTGGTCATGGTCAGGTTGAGGATGGCGCGATACAGGTCACGGACCTCGTACGACGCCCGGGCGGCGTCCAGCACCTGGAAGAACACCACGCCATCGGCGGTCACCATGGCGTTGTCCTTGGTGATGACCTCCTGGCTGGGCACGTCCAGCACCTGCTCCATCATGTTCTGCTTGGCGCCGATCTGATCCACCACCGGGATGATGATGTTGAGGCCGGGGCGCAGCGTCTTGGTGTATCGGCCAAAGCGCTCCACCGTCCATTCCGACCCCTGCGGCACCCGCTTGACGCCCAGCACCACCAGTAGCACCAAAAACACGAGTACAGCAATGACGACAGCTTCCATGAATGTCTCCTCCGGACCGTCCTGCGGTTATTGTTATCCCGAGTATACCGGCACCGCCGCCGCCCATGCTGCCCGGGTTTGGCGGGCGGGCTAGAATGAACATCCATCCCCGACGCCCAACGCCATGACCGACTACGCCAAGCCCCCCAAGTCCCTGCTGCGCAAAGTGGGACGCGCCATTGCCGATTTCGATCTGATTCGTGACGGCGACCGCATTCTGCTTGGCGTCTCCGGCGGCAAGGACTCGCTGTCCCTGCTGCAGATCCTGCTGCACCTGCAGACCTATGCGCCGGTCAGATTCGAGCTGGGCGTGCTCACCGTGGATCCGGAGGTCGACGGCTTCGACCCCTCGACGCTCAAGCGCTACTACAACGATCTGGGCGTCACCTGGCACTACGCCGAACAACCGATCATGGCGCAGGCACAGGCCAACATGGACGGCGATTCGTTCTGTTCCTACTGCTCGCGCATGAAGCGGGGCATCATGTACACCACCTGCCGCGAACACGGCTACAACGTGCTGGCGTTGGCGCAGCATCTGGACGATCTGGCCGAGTCCTTCCTCATGTCGGCGTTCCACGGCGGCCAACTGCGCACCATGAAGGCCCACTACCTGAACAACGCCGGCGACATCCGCATCATCCGGCCACTGGTGTACGTGCGCGAGACCCAGACCCGGGCCTTTGCCGCCGAGGCCGAGCTACCGGTGATACCGGACTCCTGCCCGGCCTGCTTCTCCATGCCCACCCAGCGTGAGCACATGAAGGCACTGCTGGCCGGCGAAGAACGCCAGCATCAGCAACTGTTCGCCAGCCTGCTCAATGCCATGCGCCCGCTGATGACCGAAGGCGGCATCCCGCCGGCAGAGCCGCAAACCGTCGACCCGCCGGACCTGTGCGCGGACGGCTGCTGAATCGTGGACATCTATCGGGTCGGGGGCGCGGTACGGGACCAGTTGCTGGGGTTGTCCCCCGTCGATAACGACTGGTGCGTCACCGGCGCCACGCCGGAACAGATGCGCGCCCGGGGCTACCTGGCGGTGGGCCGGGATTTTCCGGTGTTTCTGCACCCCGAGACCAAAGAGGAATACGCCCTGGCGCGCGGAGCGGACGGCCGATTCGCGCCGGACACCTCGTTGCAGGCCGACCTGTCCCGCCGCGACCTGACCATCAATGCCATGGCGCAAACCGCTGATGGGACGCTGATCGACCCCTTTGGCGGCCAGGCCGACCTGCACCACAAGGTGCTGCGCCATGTCGACGATGCCAGCTTCGTCCACGACCCCCTGCGGGTGTTGCGGGTCGCCCGCTTCGCCGCCCGTTTCAGCGACTTTCAGGTCGCCCCGGAAACCCTGGCGGCGATGCGCGCACTGGCGCCGCGCCTGACCGAGATCGCCCCGGAACGCCAGTGGGCCGAGCTGCACAAGGCGCTGTCCGCCGCCTGCCCCCGCCGCTTCGTCGAGGTGTTGCGCGAGGCCGGCGCGCTGGCGATCTTCCTGCCGGAGGTGGCTGCGCTGTTCGGGGTGCCGCAACCGGCGCAACACCATCCGGAGATCGATACCGGACTGCACGTGCTGCTGGCGTTGGACGCCGCTGCCCGGATCACCGCGGACCCACGAATCCGTTTCGCGGTGCTGGTGCACGACCTGGGCAAGGGCGTCACGCCGACACACATCCTGCCGCGCCACGTCGGCCATGAGGGCGCCGGGGTGCCGCTGGTCGAGGCGGTATGCAGACGCCTGAAGATCCCTACCGCCTACCGCGAGTTGGCCATCGACGTGTGTCGGGAACACTTGAACTGCCATCGTGCCGCACAGCTGCGTCCCAAGACCATCCGTCGGCTGTTGCACGCCATCGGTGCCTACCGTCGGCCCGAGGCGATCGAGCCCTTTCTGCTCGCCTGCCAGGCCGATGCACAGGGACGTTTGGGTCTTGCCGACCGCCCCTATCCCGCCGCCGCTGTGCTACGCCGGGCGTTGGCCGCAAGCTCGGGCATCAACGGCCAGCAGTTCATCGACGCCGGCCAAGCGCCGGGGCCCCGGATCGGCGAGCTGGTGGCACGCGAACAAGTCCGCCGGATCGCCGAGGTACTGAGCTGACCGCCACAGCCACATTCCGTTCGAGAATGCCGCACACCCGCAGGGTAATATCGGATGCCGTAACAGGCCCTCTATCATTCCGCCCCGCACACGCGGCCAATCCGGCGGCGTTTCGGTTCGACATTCTGGAGGTCACTCGCTATGAAAACCACGTTGACGGCTGCACTGCTCGCCGCCTCTTGCGCTGCCGGCGCCAGCGGCGCCGCCCACTGGGGCTATACCGGCCATCAAGGCCCCAGTCACTGGGGTGAACTGGATACCAGCTTCGGCACCTGCGCCAGCGGCAAGAACCAGTCGCCCATCGACTTGACCGGCTTAACCGACGCCGAGCTGAAACCCATCGCCTTCCATTACCAAACCCAAGGCACCGAGATCGTCAACAACGGTCACACGGTGCAGGTCAACGTGGCCCCCGGCAACACCATCGCGGTCAACGGCCACACCTTCGAACTGAAACAGTTCCACGTCCACACCCCCAGCGAAAACCATATCGACGGCAAAAGCTTCCCGGTGGAGGCGCACTTCGTCCACGCTGACAAGGACGGCAATCTGGCCGTGGTGGCGGTGATGATGGCGGACGGCAAGGCCAACGCCGAACTGGCCAAGGCGTGGGCGGATATGCCGGGCAAGGCCGGCATGCATCGGGCCTTGAGCGGCGCTGTCTCCCCAGCCGCACTGTTGCCGGCCGACCGCGACTACTATCGCTACGACGGCTCCTTGACCACGCCGCCGTGCAGCGAAGGCGTGACCTGGTTGGTCATGAAGGACAGCGTCAACGTATCGCCCGACCAGGTGGCAAAATTCGCCGGCGTCCTGCCCGGGCCGAACAACCGCCCGGTGCAGCCGATCAACGCCCGGATGGTGGTGCGCTGACCGGCTGGCGGGGCCCGGCCTGGCAGCGGGCCCCGCGACAGCCAAGGGCGAACGGGTTAACCCTTTCACCTTGGCCTGCCTCACAACCCGACACCGGTTCGGATTCGCATTCCCGAATCGCACCTCATCCCGCTTCAGATCGCGCCCCGCGGCCGCCACGCCCTGTGAGCTTGTCGCATCGTCTGCCTCTGGAGCGTGAAGATGAAGCATCTGATTGCCGCACTGGGACTCGTCGCCCCGGCCCTGTCCGCCGAACCCGTGGTCAATACCGGTGTCTGGGTGGCATTGGCCGAGCAGGCCGCCCCGGCCCGCGACCATATCCGCGAGTTGTACCGTTATGGCGGTGGCTTGCGCTATACCAAGAACCCGGAGCTGATCTACCGCTTCTACACTCCGCGTGGACAGCAACAGATCATCGGCTTCACCATCACCAATACCGGCTCCAAGCGTATCAACCCGAAGGGGCTCAAGCGCCACAACGCCAAGCGCACCTTCGACTTCCTGTTCGCCGATCGGGCCCGGGAGGATATCCATGTCATGGTCGCGGACGATGTTGGGGTATCCGGACGCTACAGCCACGACAACATGTTTCGTGAACTGCACTTCTTTCCACGCAATCAATTGCCGTCGGTACGCAAGGTGGACAACGGCAAACGCCTGAAGGTGGTGCTGCCCACCGGCGAAGCGGTGTTCTTCGACGCCTGGAGCAAGGAGATCGTTGGCGGCGTGCTCAAGGAGCGTGCCATGGACACCCGCCGTGACCGCCACGCCCGCAAGAATCCGGGGATCAAATACATCGGGGACAATCTGGTGATTACCGTCGCTCAGCGCGGCGAAGCACCCCGCCGCGCCAAGGTATGGGGCAAGGTGAAATACGCCGAGGTGCACTACCCCTCGCACTATGCGCGGGCCTGCCGCCTGTCGCCGTCGCTGATCTGGGACCAGAAGCCGAAGCCGGGCGACGATGATCCGACCCTGACCATGCTCCACGCCACCGACGGCGCGCTGTTCGACACCATCGAAAAACACTGCGGCTGGGATCTGGGCGACCTGCGCCTTGCCGCCAGCGATGCGCAGTCGCATTTCCCTCGCACCGCGGCCACCGGCACGGCTGCGCAAGCCGACTAGATGTGACTTCTCGGTAGGTTGTTCACTCGGGGCTTATCCGGAGAATTGGAGGTGCGAACCAAAACCAATCTCGGAGGCCCCGAATGAACAACCCTAAAAATGCCCGATTAACCGTCCATGGTCGAGCCCTTCTC
>JASBTJ010000037.1 GCA_030148485.1 Gammaproteobacteria bacterium
GGTCTCCGCTTCGCCGTCGCCGACAACGCAGGCGACGATCAGGTCCGGATTGTCGAACGCGGCGCCATAGGCATGTGACAGCGCGTAGCCGAGTTCGCCGCCCTCATGGATCGAGCCGGGGGTTTCCGGCGCGGTGTGGCTGGGAACCCCGCCGGGAAACGAAAACTGCCTGAAAAGCCGCCTGATGCCGTCCGCGTCCTGCGAAACGTGCGGGTACACCTCGCTGTAGGTGCCTTCGAGATAGACGTTGGCGAGGATTCCCGGCGCGCCGTGGCCGGGGCCGGTGACAAAGACGACGTCGAGGTCGTGCTTGCGGATCACCCGGTTGAGGTGGACGTAGATGAGGTTGAGGCCGGGCGCCGTGCCCCAGTGACCAAGCAGCCGCGGCTTGATGTGCTCGGGCTTCAGCGGCTCGCGCAGCAGCGGGTTGTCCTGCAGGTAGATCATCCCCGCCGCCAAGTAGCAGGCGGCGCGCCACCAGGCGTCGAGCTGTTGCAACTGGGAGTCGTCCGGCAGAGCCGGTGAAGGGGGGGCGCTGGGGGGCTGGTTCATGACGCTACTCCATGGGGTGGACGCAGGCGGGCGTGGCTGGCGGCTATGGCTGGACGACGTTGTCCGTGTTCAGGCAGTCCAGGGTTGCGCTGGCGATCTGTCTGGCCTCGTTCGTGGGCGCCACCAGTACCGCGACGGTCGCTCCGGCCGGGCTGATGGTGCGGATGCCGCTGGAGTCGGCGGCGTTGCGCGACTCATCCAGTTCGATGCCCAAGGCGCGCAGGGGTTCGCAGACCGCCGCGCGCACCGCAGCCGAATGCTCTCCGATACCGGCGGTGAACAGCAGCACGTGGGCACCGCCCAATGCCGCGAAATAGGCACCGACGTACTTGCGGATACGGTAGCAGAACAGTTCGAAGGCCAGGGTGGCCTGCGGATCACCGGCGGCTCGGCGCTGTTCGATACGGCGCATGTCGTGGTCGCCGCACAGCCCGCGCAGACCGCTGTCGCGATTGAGCAACGTCACTACCGCGGCGCTGGACAAGTCCAGCCGATCAGCCAGGTGATCCGGCAGGGCCGGGTCCAGATCGCCGCTGCGGGTGCCCATGGCCAGCCCTTCCAGGGGCGTGAAACCCATAGAGGTGTCGATACTGCGACCGCCGTCGATGGCGCAGGCGCTGGCGCCATTGCCCAAGTGCAGGCTGATCAGCTTGAGCGCCTGCAGGGGGCGTCCCAGGTGGTCGGCTGCGACCTGGGCTACATATTGGTGCGATAGGCCATGGAAGCCGTATCGGCGGATGCCATGGGCCTGCTGCAGCGCCCAGGGCAAGGCGTAGTGACGGGCCACCGGCGGCAGATGATGGTGGAAGGCGGTGTCGAACACCGCCACATTGGGTACCTCGGGAAGATGCCGTCGGGCGGCATGGATGGCGCTCAGATTCGGGCCGTTGTGCAAGGGCGCCAGTGCGCGCAGGGCGTCCAGCTGCGCGATCACGGTATCGTCTATGGGTAGCGGCGCGCTGTGGTCCGGGCCGCCATGGACCACCCGGTGACCGACCGCATGGGGCTTGCCTGGCCCGTCCAGCAGGCCATCGGCCTGCAGGCGGTCGAATACGACGCGAGTGGCGGCGTCGTGATCAGGCGCGGTGATCGCTGTCACCACAGGTGCGCGGTCGCCGCCCTGGTGGTGTAAACGGGCATCGGCGCCGATACCTTCCAGCTGCCCACCGGCCAGCAAGGCGCCCTGCGGCATGCCCAGCAACTGGTATTTGATGGACGAACTGCCGGCATTGATCACCAGCACCCGGCGCTGATCGGCGCTACGGCTCATGGTATTGCCGAACGCGCGCGACGGCGGCGCAGCACGGCCTTTTCCCCTTCCACCAGCAGGAACAGTGCCACGCCGAAACCCAGGATGCGGGCCCAGGCGCCGGTGTCGATGGCGGCGGTGCCGAAAAAGGTCTGCATCAGTGGCAGGTAGGTGAACAGCAGTTGGAAGCACAGCACCACGGCGATGGCGGCCAGCGCGTAACGATTGCCGAACAAGCCGTTGGCATTGAGCACCGACGCGGTGAGAAAGCGCGCGTTGAGGAGGTAGAACACCTCGGCGACGACCAGTGCGTTCACCGCAATGGTGCGGGCAGTGGCCAGGTCCGTCCCCTGGCTGCGTTCCCACAGGAACAAACCGAAGGTGCCGAGCACCATCAGCAGCGATACGAACAGAATGCGCCAGATCATGAAGCGGGTGAGCAGGGGTTCGCCGACGGGCCGCGGCGGGCGCTTCATCAGATCGGCCTCGCCGTCCTCGAAGGCCAGCGCCAGCGCCAGGGTGACCGCGGTGATCATGTTCACCCACAGGATCTGTGCCGCGGTGACCGGCAGCATGGTGCCCAGCGCCACGGCGGCGAGGATGGTGAGCGCCTCGCCACCGTTGGTGGGCAGGATGAACAGGATGGACTTCTTGATGTTGTCATAGACGGTGCGCCCCTCCTTGACCGCATGGCCGATGGAGGCAAAGTTATCGTCCGCAAGCACCATTTCCGCGGCTTCCTTGGCGACCTCGGTGCCCTTCAAGCCCATGGCGATGCCAACGCCGGCACGTTTCAGCGCCGGCGCGTCGTTGACGCCGTCGCCGGTCATGGCGACCACCTGCCCGTTGGCTTGCAGGGCCTGCACCAGGCGCAGCTTGTGCTCGGGGCTGGCTCGCGCGAACACGTCCTCCTGCATGACCCGCTCCGTCAGCGCGTTGTCGTCCAGCTGATCGATCTCGTGGCCGCTGATGGCGTGCTCGCCGTCCGTGATGCCCATTTGTCGCCCGATCGCCAGCGCGGTGGACGCATGGTCACCGGTGATCATCTTCACGGCGATGCCGGCGGAGCGGCATTCGGCCACCGCGCTGATCGCCTCGGTGCGCGGGGGGTCGATGATGCCGACCAGGCCGAGCAGGGTCAGGTCGCCGGCCACATGGGCGAAGTCGAGGGTGGTCTGCTCGGTCGTGGCGGCGCAGGTGGCGAAGGCCAGGGCGCGTTGGCCCCGGGCGCCGATGGCCTCCAGACTTCGGTGCCAGTAATCGAGTTCTAGAGGGGTGTCGCCGCTCGCGGTGCGCTGCGCGCTGCAGCGCGCGAATACCACCTCTGGCGCCCCCTTTAGGTAAATGACCCGGTGCCCGGCGTGGTCGTGATGCAAGGTCGCCATGAAGCGGTGTTCGGATTCGAAGGGAATGACGTCGTCACGCGGCAGTTCCTCGGTCAGGTGGTCGCCGCCCAGTCCAGCCTTGGCGCCCAGCACCAGCAGTGCGCCTTCCATGGGGTCGCCCTCGACCCGCCATTGGCCGTCCTGTGGTATCACCCGGGCGTCGTTGCACAACACCGCGGCCCGGCCAAGCTCCGCCAATACCGGATGTTCAGCGGCGGTGGTGTCCTGGCCGTTTGCGCTGAAGCCGCCATGGGGGTCGTAGCCGACACCGGTCACGTCGTACAGCTGGTGTCGGGTGGCGACCGCCTGCACGGTCATCTCGTTGCGGGTCAGGGTGCCGGTCTTGTCGGAACAGATCACGGTGACCGAGCCGAGGGTCTCGACCGCCGGTAGGCGACGGATGATGGCGTTGCGCGCCGCCATGCGCTGCACGCCAATGGCCAATGTGATGGTGATGATGGCGGGCAGGCCCTCCGGGATCGCGGCAACGGCCAGTCCCACGGCGGCGAGGAACATCTCGCTGGTCGGATAGCCGCGGACCAGCACACCGAACACCGCCGTTGCAGCGGCCAGGGCAAGGATCGCGCCGGTCAGCCATCGTGCGAAGCGGGCCATCTGCACCGTCAGCGGCGTGTCCATGGTCTGGACCTGAGCCAACAGGCTGCTGATCCGGCCGATCTCGGTGTCGTCTCCGGTGGTTGCGACCACGCCGGTGGCTTGCCCATAGGTCACGAGGGTCCCGGAATACGCCATGTTGTCGCGGTCGCCCAGCGGCGCGTCAGCGGCCACCGGGTCGATCTGCTTGCCGGTCGGCATGGATTCGCCGGTCAGCATGGCCTCATCGATACGCAGCTCCCGCACCGCCAGGAGTCGCAGGTCCGCCGGGACCCGGTCGCCCGATTGCAGGAACACCAGATCGCCGGGCACCAGCTGCTCTGCAGGAACGGTTTGGCGGTGGCCGTCACGGATCACCGTGGCCTGCGGCGACAGCAGTCCGCGCACCGCCTCCAGGGCGCGTTCGGCCTTACCCTCCTGGATGAAGCCGATGAAGCCGTTGATCAACACCACGCCGAAGATGACGCCCGCGTCCACATATTGGCCAAGCAGGATGGTGACCAGGCCAGCGCCCAGGAGGATGTAGATCAACAGGTTGTCGAACTGCGCCAGGAAACGCATCAGCGGGCTGCGCGCCCTTGGCGGGGTTAGGCGGTTGGCGCCGTATTCCGCCAGCCGCCGTTCCGCCTCGCTCTGGGTCAGCCCCTGGCGGTTGGCGGCCAGCTGCCGCAATGCCTGGTCGACGTCGGCGGCATGCCATGGGTGGTCGGTAGAGGGGCGCATCAGGGCTCCTTAGCCGGAATTCGCCGGGGTCAGTGTGTCACAGTATGCCGCTACCGGCAGGGTTGCTGCGTTGCATCAGGTCAAGCCACTGCACCAGCTCCAGGTCCCAATAGCGACCATGGCGCACCGCACGTTCGTCCAGGTTACGTAAATCGGGTCGGCGCCGAAAGGCCAGCACCAGCACGTTGTCATGGTCCGGCACGGCCAGGCAGAGCGTGCGTCGGCCGAACGCCCGGCGGATGGCCGCCAGCTTGGCGGCGAAGCCGTCACGCTGTTCGGCGACCAGGTTGAATGTCGCTACGCCGGCCGGGCTCAGTGCCCGACGGCAGCCGGCCAGAAAACCCGCGTCGGCGACCCAGGTCGGGGTCCGGCCATCGACTTCGATGTCCACCAGGATGAAGTCATAGCTGCCGGCTGCCGCGCCGATCAGGTGGCGGCGCACATCGTCGATCCGCAGTTGCCAATGCTGGGGAAACTCGAAGTAGTCACGGGCCAGCCGCGCCACCTGTGGATCCAGCTCCACGGCCGTGCCGCGAAGGGCCGGTGCCCGGGCGGCGAACCAGCGGGCCAGGGCGCCGCCGCCGCAACCGGCCAGCAGCACCGATCCGGGACGCTGGCCGAAGGCCAGGTGGGCCAGCATGGCGCGATTGGCCGCCAGCGGCAGCCGGGCCGGGTGCTCCAGGTCGATCCGGGTCTGGGTGATGCCGTTGTCGAAATGCAGTTCGCGCAGGGTTCCGGTCTGTTCGACCACCAAGGGGCCGTTGGCGCCTTGGCCGCGAAACACCGTCCGGGAGTGCAAGTCGTTACACCAGGGTGAGGGTGGCGAGCCCCAGGAAGGCGAGGAAGCCGACCACGTCGGTGACCGTGGTGAGCAGCACACTGCCGGCCAGCGCCGGGTCGACGCCGACCCGTTCCAACAGCAGCGGCAGCAGCGCACCGCTGAAGGCGGCGAAGATCAGGTTGATCACGATGGCGACACCGATCAGGGTCGCGATCTGTAGACTGCTGAACCACACGCCGGCGACGATGGCCACCACCAGGGCCCAGGCCGCGCCGTTGATGGCACCGACCGCCAGCTCCTTGAGCATCAGCTGGCGGGCGTTCTTGCCGGTCAGTTGGCCCAGCGCGATGCCGCGGATCGCCAGGGTCAGGGTCTGACTGCCAGCGATGCCGCCCATGCTGGCGACAATCGGCATCAACACCGCCAGCGCCACGACTTTTTCCAAGGTCGGCTGGAACAGTCCGATCACCCAGGAGGCGAGGAAGGCGGTAAGCAGATTCACCCCGAGCCACACCGCCCGGCGTCTGGCGCTGACCAGTACCGGGGCGAACATGTCCTCTTCCTCGGACAGGCCGGCCTGGCCCATGAAGGCGTGCTCGCCCTCTTCGCGGATGATGTCCACCACGTCGTCGATGGTGATCCGGCCGAGCAGCTTGCCGTTTTCGTCGGCCACCGGCGCGGAGATCAAATCCAGGCGTTCGAAGCGGCGGGCGACCTCGGCCGCGTCGGTGTCGGCAGGTATGGGTTGCAGATTGAGGCTCATCGCCTCGGCGACGGTGTCCTCCGGATCACGGGTGACCAGCTCGGACAGGCGCAGTACGCCCAGATAGTCGTCATAACGGTTGACCACGAACAGCAGGTCGGTATCACGCGGCATCTGTTCGCCGAGACGGCGCAGGTAGCGCAGCACGACATCCAGGGTGACCTCGGCGCGCACCGTCACCGTGTCGGTGTTCATCAGGCCACCGGCGGTGTCCTCGGGATAGGACAGCACCGCTTCCAGGCGCTTGCGGTGCTGCACGTCCAGCGAATCCATCACCTCGCGGGTGATGGCTCCCGGCAGGTCCTGCACCAGGTCGGCTAGATCGTCCAGCTCCAGGCCGCCGACAGCGTTGAGGATCTCCTCGGGGTTCATGCGCCGGATCAGGTCGGCGCGTACCTCGTCGGTGACCAGCAGCAGGATCTCGCCGTCCTGGCTTTCGTCCACCAGGCCCCAAAGCAATTCCCGTTCGGTCGGCGGTAGGGCCTCCAGCAGGTGAGCGATCTCGGCGGGTGCCAAGCCGTTGAGCAGGCGCCCCGCTTCCTTCAATGCGCCGGAGTCCAGGATGGCCTGGAGGCGCAGCAGGCGATTTTCCTGATTGCTGTCCGTGGCGACGCTCATGGGGGACTTTCCGGGTCGGCGTTATCCGCTGGCGGGCCCGCGAGCGGGCGTGACGTGCCCACAGTGTAGCAGTCCGGCCGTCCGGCGTGCACGGGGAAATTAGCTGTTATTCAGCGGTTTGCGAGTTTTTTGTGAGACGTGGTCTAGGGAATCTCCGGAAAGCTCTGGAGCTTGTGTTCGGCGCGGGGGGCACTGCTTGTTCATTGCCAAACTACGCTATAGCCGGCCGTCAAGCGCGATTGTTGCTTGAATGGCGGGACGTTGATCGACCAACTGCCCGGTTCAGGCCTCGTTGGCGCTTCGCTAGGCAATGGGCAGGGCTTGTCCGGCCAACGCCTGGCAGGCGTACTCCTGGGCGCGGCGGGTGTCGAGGTCGCGTATTCGCTCCTTGACCGCGAGCAGTGCGCCCGGTTGCATCGAAAATCGTCGCAGGCCGAGGCCGGCCAGTAGTGCCACATGGGTCGGCTCGCCGGCCATCTCGCCGCACATGGATACCGGGATGTCCGCCGCGCGCCCGGCATCGATAACCCGTTGCAACAGTTGCAGTACGGCCGGGTGCAGCGGGTCGTACAGATAGGCCACGGCATCGTCCACCCGGTCGATGGCCAGGGTGTACTGGATCAGGTCGTTGGTGCCGATGGACAGGAAGTCCAACTCCGCTGCCAGGGCCGGTGCGGCCAAGGCCGCGGCCGGGACCTCGATCATCGCGCCGAGGGGGAAATCCGCGCGGTGCTCGACACCTTCCGCGGCCAGTTCACGGCTGACATCTTCGATCAAGGCGCGTACGTGCAGCGTCTCCCAGACGGTAGTCACCATGGGCACCATGACGTTGAGTGGGCCGTGTACCGCGGCACGGAGAATGGCGCGTAGTTGCGGGCGGAACAGGGTCGGTTCCTGCAGGCATAGCCGGATGCCGCGCAAGCCTAGGGCCGGGTTGCCCCCCTGGCTGGCGCCAGTGACCGTTTTGTCCGCCCCCAGATCCAGGGTGCGCAGGGTCACGGGCAGTCCGTCCATGCCGAGCAAGGCATCGCGATAGGCCTGGTACTGCTCTTCCTCTCCGGGCGGTTGGTCGCGGTTCATGTAGAGGAATTCGGTGCGGAACAGGCCAACCCCTTGGGCGCCGTTGCGGCGTGCCTCGGCGACGTCGTCAGGCAGCTCGATGTTGGCAAGCAGTTCGAAGCATTCGCCGTCACGGCTTTGCGCCGGTTCGTCACGCAGACTACGCAGCGCGGTACGACGGTGCTGTTGGTCGCCCAGGCGGCGCTCGAAATGAGCCCGCGTACGCGCGTCGCAGTCGGCCAGCACGATGCCTTGCGCGGCGTCGAGCATCAGGGTCTCGCCGTGCCTGAGGCACGCCACGGCACCATGGGCGCCGACCACGGCAGGGATGTTGAGGCTGCGCGCCAGGATGGCCGTGTGGGACATGGGGCTGCCGTACTCGGTGACAAAGCCGGCCACGCCGCGCTGCTTGAGCAGCACCGCGTCGGCGGGCGTGATGTCGTCGGCCAGGACGATCCGCCCGGCCAGATTGGGCACCTGCTCCGGGTGTTCGCCGGCCAGTACCCGCTGGATGCGTTGCACGACGTGGTCGAGATCATCCTTGCGGGTGCGCAGATAAGGGTCTTCCATGCGGTCGAACACATCCACCAAGGCGTCCCGCCGGGCCTGCAGCGCGAGTTCGGCGCGAATGCCCTGCTGGCGGATCAGCTTTATCGGCCCGTCGGTAATCACCTTGTCCTGAAGCATCAACAGGTGGGTGTCGATGAATTCGGCGATGTCCTCTGGCATGTCGCCGCTGATCTCTCCCCGCGCGGCCTTGAGTTGTTCGGCGGCCACGGTGACCGCGGCGCGATAGCGCGCAACCTCCGACGCGACATCGCCGACATGGCGCTGGTCGGGCGCGAGCTGCACGCGGCCCTGGCGCAGCAACCAGGCGTCGCCGATGGCGACCCCGTCACCGATGCCGATGCCGGTGCAGGCCAGTGTCACTCGCCTTCCCCGAATTTGTCTTCGATCAGCGCCACCAGATCGTCCATGGCCGCTTGCTCGTCCGGTCCGTCCGCATATAGCGTCAGCTCGGTGCCCCGGCTGGCCGCTAGCATCATGACGCCCATGATGCTCTTGGCATTGATGCGTTGACCGTCCTTCTGCACCGATACCTCGGCGGCGTGCGCGCTGGCGGTCTTTACCAGTTTTGCGGCTGCCCGTGCGTGCAGGCCGAGCTTGTTGGTGATGGTGATGGACTGCTCGATCATGGACAGGCTCTCAGCAAGGGTCGTGTCGGTGGATGCCGCGTGCGCCGCCCTCGCTGGCCCGTTCAGCCAGATGGTCCAGGTCGTCGCCGGGGTAATTGAAGGCACGAATCAGCATCGGCAGGTTCAGCCCCGCCACCACGGTACTGCCGCCATCGCCGTGCAATGCGCAGGCGACGTTGCTCGGCGTGGCGCCGTAGACATCGGTGAGGATGAGCACGCCGTCGCCGTCGTCGATGTCGTGCATCAACGTCCGGGCGTTGGCGATCGCGGTGGCTACATCGCTGCCTGGGGGGACCTCCAGGCAGCGTGTCGCCAGGGACGTCTCGCCCAGGATGCGGGTGGCGGTATGCAGCAGGCTGCTGCCCACGCCCGGGTGAGTCAGTATCAGTATGCCGACGCTCATGACAACTCGCGGTGACGGGTGATGACGTTGCGCCCATGGGCGCTGAAGTGGGCGGCGATCTGTTCCGCCAGATAGACCGAGCGGTGCTGGCCGCCGGTGCAGCCGATGGCGACCGTCAGATAGCTGCGGCCGTCCGCCTCGAAGCAGGGAATCCAGTCTTCGAGAAAGGCAATGATGTGGTCCAGCAGTTGCCCGACCTTGGCTTCGCCTTCCAGATAGCGGGCCACGGATGCATCGCGGCCGGTAAACGGGCGCAGCTCCGGTTGCCAATGGGGGTTGGGCAGGCAGCGGGCGTCGTAAACGAAGTTGGCGTCCCGCGGCAGGCCGTGTTTGAAGCCGAAACTTTGCACTAGCAGTGACAGCTGGCCGGGGGCGCGCTCGCCGACCCGTTCCCGCACCAGGTCGCGAAGCTGGTGGACGTTGGTGCGGGTGGTGTCCAGTTGCAGGTCGGCGGACTGTTGCAAGGGCTCGAGCAGCTCGCGCTCCAGCGCGATGGCGTCGGCCAGGGTGCGCTCCGGACTGCTGAGCGGATGTCGGCGGCGGGTCTCGGAAAACCGTTGCAGCAGGATGTCGTCCTGGGCCTCAAGGAACAGGATCTCCACATTCAGGCCGGCTTGGCGCAACTGGGCGAACAAGCTTGGCAGCAGCGATAGTTCCGCCGATTCGCTGCGTGCGTCCACGCCGACCGCGACCCGCCGATACTGGCGCTCGTCCTGGCTCACCAGTTGCTGGCCGAAGCTGCGCAACAGGCCTACCGGAAGGTTGTCGATGCAATAGTAGCCCTGATCCTCGAGGGCATTGAGCGCGACGCTCTTGCCCGAGCCGGACAGGCCGGTCACCACGACCAGTTTCTTCCCTTGTGCCGCCATATGTTTGTATGCCTCGCCCACCATGGGGCCGGGTGGCATGGATTATACGGCAGGTGCGCCCTCAGGCGTCGCCGCGAATTGCCTGTTGCTGGCGTTCGATGAACGCCGTGCTCGCGTCGTAGCCCTGGGTCTTGAGTACATGGTTGCGGGCCGCCGCTTCCACCAGGATGGCCAGGTTCCGCCCCGGCGCCACCGGGATGGTGACCTCGGGAATGCCGACCCCGAGCACGTCGCGGGTGGTGTAGGAGCCGGTCAGCCGGTCGAGTTCGGCCAGTTGCTGGTGATTGAGCCGTTTCAGCTGCACGATGAGCCGGAGGTATTTGCTGCGCTTGATGGCGCTGTCGCCGAACATCGACTTGATGTTGAGGATGCCGAGGCCGCGTACCTCCAGGAACTCGCGCAGCAACGGCGGGCAGGTGCCGCTGATGATGTCGGGGGCGACGCGGGTGAATTCGGGCGCGTCGTCCGCCACCAGGCGGTTGCCGCGCGATACCAGCTCAAGGGCCAGTTCGCTTTTACCCACGGCCGGGTCGCCGACGATCAACACGCCCATGCCCAGCACCTCCATGAACACGCCGTGGATGGTGGTCTTTTGTGCCAGCGCCAACGAGCCGTAGTACTGCAGGTGATCGAGCACCTGGCTATCGGTCAGCGGCGAACTGAGCAGTGCCACCCGATTGGCGTCGGCCGCTTGCACCAGGTCCGTCGGCGGCGTAATCGATTCCACCAGCACCACAGCGGCGGGGCCGGCGGCAAAGAGTTCGTCGATGGCGTGGTCGCGGGCGTCGACCGCCAGGCCTTCCAGGTAGGCGAGTTCGTCCGGCCCCACCACCTGCACGCGGTTGGGATGGATGAAATTCAGGGGGCCCGCGATGATGCGGGAAAAGGCGCCGCTTTCATTGGGTTTGAGTAGGCTGCGTGTGGCCCCGGCCTGACCGGCCAGCCATTGCAGTTGCAGGCGTTCACGCAGGGCGTCGTACAGATGTTGGATCTTCACCCGGTGGGGCATGGTCCTTCCCAGTGATCAGTCGGGCGGCGTCTTCCGGCGTGCTGGCGCGGCGCAGCAGCTCGCACAATTGGGCGTCCGAGAACAGCTTGGCAAGTTCGGCCAGAAGCTGCAAATGTTCGTCCGTTGCCTGCTCCGGCACAAGCAGCGCGAACAGCAGGTCCACCGGCTGGCCGTCGAGGGCGTCGAAATCCACCGGTGCGTCCAGGCGCAGGAACACGCCGTAGGCGCGGTCCAGGTCGGGTACCCGTGCATGAGGCAGCGCCACGCCGTTGGCCAGTCCGGTACTGCCCAGGCGTTCGCGCTCGAGCAGGCGCTCGAAGATCTGTTCGGGTTCGGGCGAGGAGGGGCAGGCGCCGAGCTGGCGCGCCGCCTCTTCCAGGGCTCGTTTCTTGCTGCTGGCCTGGATGTCCAGGCCGATGCAGCGTTGGTCGATGAGTTCAGATAACAGCATGATCCTGTGTGCCTTGGCAGGCTGGGTCAGGATTCCTCGTCTACCACGGGCGCGCTGGCGCCGCGGCGGCTCTGCAACTTTTCCTTGTGCTTAAGGACCTGGCGGTCGAGCTTGTCGATCAAGGCGTCGATGGCAGCGTACATGTCGTCGTGGGTCGCATCGGCGAACACGTCGGCACCGCTGATGTGTACGGTGGCCTCGGCCTTTTGCTGTTTTTTCTCGGGGCTGAGGATGACGTGCACATTGGTCACGTGATCGAAATGGCGCTCCAAACGTTCCAGTTTGTCCTGCACGTAACTGCGCAGTGCGTCGGTGATATCCAGATGATGACCGGTCAGGCTGAGTTGCATAGGTTAGCCTCCTGTTGTTGACGCCTGCTGAACCGGTAGCGCCCTGGCCGTCGGGATCGGCTCGTCGGGCCCTGCCTGGGTGTTGCAGGGCGCGGGTCGGGATCCGTGGGGTTCGGGCGGTACCTCCCTTGCGGGTCTGGCTCAGGCCAGGCGCTTACGCTCGTTCGACGGCGGGATCGCCATCGACTCTCTATATTTTGCGACCGTTCGACGGGCAACTTGTATCCCCTGATCTGCGAGGATGGTTGCGATCTTGTTGTCCGACAAGGGTTTGGCCGGTTTTTCTGCAGCAACCAGCTTCTTGATCAGCGCACGGATCGCCGTGGCCGACGCCTCGCCGCCGCTGTCGGTGCCGACGTGGCTGGAGAAAAAGTACTTGAATTCCAAGGTGCCTCGGGGGGTGTACATGTATTTCTGCGTGGTTACCCGCGAGATGGTGGATTCGTGCATTTCCAGTGCCTCGGCAATGTCCCGCAGCACCAGGGGCTTCATGGCTTCCTCGCCGTGCTCGAAGAATCCGCGCTGAAACTCCACGATCTTGCTGGCCACCCGCAGCAGGGTGTCGTTGCGGCTCTGCAGGCTCTTGATGAACCAGCGGGCCTCCTGCAGGTGGTTTTTCAGCGTGGTGTTGTCGCTGCTGTTGTCGGCGCGGCGAATCAGGCCGGCATAGCCGGCATTGATGCGCAGCCGAGGCGCGGCGTCAGGGTTCAGTTCGACGCGCCACTGGTTGTTGCGTTTGTACACAAAGACATCGGGTTCGACGTAACGGGGCTCCTCGCCGGCGATCGCCGTGCCGGGGCGGGGGTTCAGCGAGCGGATCAGGCGGATCACGCTGTGCAGATCGTCGCCACTGAGCTTGAGCTTGCGCTTGAGCTGGGCCTCGTCCTGGGCGGCCAACACGTCGAAGTGGTCCTGCACCAAACGTATGGCGGGCTCCAGACTCGGGGTGTCCGGGGCCAGCTGGCGCAGTTGGATCAGCAGGCATTCCCGGGCGTCCCGTGCGCCGACGCCGGGCGGGTCGAAGCTTTGTACCCGGTGCAGCACGGCTTCAACCTCGTCGGCTTCCACTTCGGGATCGTCGATAGTGGCCAGCACGTCGTCGATGTCGATCTTGAGATAGCCGTCGTCGTTGATCGAGTCGATGATGGCGGCGGCGATGCCCAGGTCGCGATCACTGAAAGGCGTCAAGGTCATCTGCCAGATCAGGTGGTCGTGCAGGCTCTGGCCCGGCGCCTGCTGGGCCAGATAGTCGCTGTTGTCGTCGCCGCCGACGGCGGACAGGCCGCCGCTGGGCGCGGCGCTGTCGTAGAGCTCTTCCCAGGCGGTGTCCACGGGCAATTCGTCGGGCATGGCCTCCGCTTCGATATTCACGGAAGACTCGTTGTTGATGTCGTTGCTCGTGGCCTCGGCACGCTGCTCTTCGACGGGCGGGGCCTCGCCTTCACCGTCCCGTTGCCGGCCTTCCTCCTCCGTTTCGAGCATCAGGTTGGAATCCAGGGCGTCCTGGATCTCCTGCTTCAGGTCGAGCGTGGACAGCTGCAGCAGGCGGATCGCCTGTTGCAGTTGGGGCGTCATGGTCAGGTGTTGCCCCAGCCGGAGCTGGATGGACGGCTTCATACAGACTTATTGCCGGTTTGGTACATAAATTGAATGTTCTTCCCTGAAGGTGATTCTAGCCTAATTCGCGGTGTGGACGGCAGTTCGATTTTAGCCTGCCTTGATGCGCATCATGCACGCTTCACAGACGGAAGTTCTCGCCCAGATAGACGGCTCGCACTTGCGGGTCGTCGAGGATCGCTGACGGGCTGCCTTCGGCCAGAACCTTGCCGGCGTTGATGATGAATGCCCGATCACAGATCCCCAGGGTTTCGCGCACATTGTGATCGGTGATCAGGATGCCGATGCCCGACTCGGCCAACTGACGGATGATCTGCTGGATGTCCATGACCGACAAGGGGTCCACGCCGGCGAAGGGTTCGTCCAGCAGGATGTAGCGCGGCTCCATGGCCAGGGCACGGGCGATCTCCAGGCGCCGGCGCTCGCCACCCGACAGGCTCGAGGCCGGCTGGTCGGCCAGGTGGCCCAGGGCAAACTCGTGTAACAGCCGTTCGCAGCGGATCTGGTGTTCCGAGCGGGTCAGGTCGGTGCGGGTTTCCAGCACCGCTAGCAGATTGTCCGCCACCTTCAGGCCGCGAAAGATGGAGGGTTCCTGGGCCAGATAGCCGATGCCGCGGCGCGCCCGTGCGTGCATCGGCAGCGGGGTCAGATCCTCGTCGTCCAGGCGCACGCTGCCCCCGTCGCCATGGATCAGGCCCACCAACATGTAGAACGAGGTGGTCTTGCCGGCACCGTTGGGGCCGAGCAGGCCGACCACTTCGCCGGGTTGTATGTCGAAACTGACGCCATCGGCCACGGCGCGCCCGCTATAGCGTTTGACCAGCTGGTCGGCGTAGAGACCGCTCATCGCTGGCCGGGCTGTATGGTGACGCGAACGCGGTCCTTGCCTTGGGCGGCGGCGCCGGCCTTGACCACCGCACGGCTGCGGTCGTAGACGATGCGGTCGCTGGCAAAGCGATCCTTGCCCTGGTTGAGCCTGGCGTCGCCGGTCAGCACCAGTTCCTCGCTATCGAGTCGGTAGTGCAGCGTGTGGGCGCTCCCTTTGACGTACTGCTTGCTGTTGTCCGGGAGCTGGCGGAAACGTGCCGGCTTGCCGGTGGCGTCTATGGCCCGGGGCTGCCCGGGTTTATGCAGTACCACCACCTTGTCGGCGTTCACGCGTATCGTGCCCTGGTTGATTTCAACGTTACCCGTATAGGTGCTGGTGCCACGCCCCTCGTCGATGTCGACACTGTCGGCGACGATGTTGATGGGTTGATCCTTGTCGCTGGTCAGTGCCGACGCAGCCGGTGCGCCGAGGCTGAACAGCAGGCCGACCAGCAGCGGCAGGGTGCGGCAGTCAGGGTTCATAGTGGCCTCTCACCTGGGATTTGAAATGGATTCGACCGGGGGTCTGCAGCCAGGCCTGGAGGCCGACGGCGGTGATGCGGTCACGGTCGCTGGTAACGGTAACGGCTTCGTCCGTTTCGGCATAGCCCCGATCCAGCCGGTAGCTCAGCTTGCGTGTCTGCAACTGCAACGGGCGGTTGGCGGGCGTAGCCGAGCGGGTGATCAGCGCGTCGTTCGGCAATGTCAGGGTGTTGCCGTCGGCGTCCATCCGGCCAGTGGCACCGCTGATCTCCCAGGGTGCGCCGCCGTCGCGGGCCAATAGGGTCACCCGTGGCGCGGTCAGGCGGGTGCCGTCGTCGGCGATATGGATCACCTCGGTCGCCTTGAGCACCCGATCCAGCTCTCCCGTATCGCCATACTGGCGTAGGGTCAGCCCGGATAGGGTGTAGTCGGGTAGCGGCCCGCCGCTGCGGTCGATGGGGACCACCGCGGCAGGGGGCCGTAGCCACGCCAGCCAGCCGGTGCCCAGGAGCACGACCACCAGCAGCAGGAGCAACGCGCGGCCCACTCGCCCCTCAGCGCAGGTAGGGCGCCAGCGCCGCGTCGAGCGTGCCCTGGGCATCCATCAGCAGTTCACACACCTCGCGCGCGGCGCCCCGGCCACCGGCTGCGGAGGTGACGTGATGGGCGTGCTGCTTGGTCAGCGGATGGGCGTCCTGCACGGCGATGGCCAGGCCGACCCGGGTCATCACCGGCAGGTCCACCACGTCGTCCCCGACATAGGCGACCTGGTCGTCGTTGAGGTTGAGCTTGTCGCGCAATTCCTCGTAAGCGGGCAGCTTGTCCAGCTTGCCCTGGTAGACGTGTTCCACGCCGAGGCTCTGCATGCGGATACGCACCACCTGCGAGGTGCGGCCGGTGATGATGCCGATGGGCACCCCGGCGGCTTGCAGCATCTTCATGCCATGCCCGTCCTTTGAATTGAAGGCCTTGTACTCCTGGCCGTCGTCGCCGAGGAACAGGCTGCTGTCGGTCAGTACGCCGTCGACATCGAAAATGACCAACCGGATGGCGGCGGCCTTGGTTTGCAGGTCTTGCATCTTTTCTCCTTAAACCACGCCGGCGCGCAGCAGGTCGTGCATGTTCAGCGCGCCCACCAGCTGTTGATCGGTGTCGGTCACCAGCAGGGCATTGATCTTGCGTTCATCCATCAACTGCACGGCCTCGGCGGCCAGACTGTCCTGCATGATCGTGACGCCGCCGGCGGTCATGACCTCGCCGACTCTGGCGTCATGGACATCGACGCCCTGGTCGAGGCTGCGCCGCAGATCGCCGTCCGTGTAGATGCCGGCGATGCGGCCCTGGCCGTCCACCACCGCGGTCATGCCCAGCCCCTTGGCGGTCATCTCCATCAGGGCGTCGCGCAGGCTGGCGTCCTGGTTCACCCGGGGGACAGCCGTCCCCTTGTGCATGACATCGGCGACATGCAGCAGCAGGCGGCGGCCCAGGCTGCCGCCAGGGTGGGACATGGCGAAGTCCTCGGCGGTAAAGCCGCGGGCCTCGAGCAGGGCGATGGCCAGGGCGTCCCCCATGGCCAAGGCGGCGGTGGTGCTGGCGGTTGGTGCCAGCCCGAGGGGGCACGCCTCCTTGTCGACGCCGACGTCGATGTTCACGTTCGCCTCGGTGGCCAAGGTCGATCGCGGATTGCCGGTGAGGCTGATCAAAGGTACACCCATCCGTTTGATCAAGGGCAGAATGGCGGTGATCTCGCCGGTTTCACCCGAGTTCGACAATGCGATGACCACGTCGCCCGGGCAGATCATGCCCAGGTCGCCGTGGCTGGCCTCGCCGGGGTGGACGAAGAACGCCGGGGTCCCGGTGCTGGCCAGGGTGGCGGCGATCTTGTTGCCGATATGCCCGGACTTGCCCATGCCCACCACCACCACCCGTCCTTTGCAGGCCAGCAGGTGTCCGCAGGCATTGGTGAAGTCGCCGTTCAGTCGATCGGCCAAGCGCTGCACCGCGTCGGCCTCGGTGCGCAACACGGCCATACCCAGGTCCAGCAGTTTTTGTTGTTCGCTCATGTGGATTTTCCGAGTGAAGCGTTCAGCCCAGGGCGTCTAGCGCTACCCAGGCAAGGTATGCGACAAAACTGCCGGTCAACAGTGCCCCGGCCCAGCGTTGCAGGCAATTGCGGCCCAGCAGCGCCAGCAGCGGCAGGGCTAGCGTCAGCGCCAGCATGGTCGGCAGGTCGCGGCTGACCACTTCCGGGTCCACCACGGTCGGCGCCAGCAGGCCGGGCAGTGCGAGCACGCCGAGCAGGTTGTAGATATTGGAGCCGATGACGTTGCCGATGGCGATATCGTGTTCGTTCTTCAGTGCGCTGGCGATGCTGGCCGCCATCTCCGGCAGGCTGGTGCCGACGGCGACGATGGTCAAGCCAACGATCATTTCGCTCACGCCCAGCGCCAGGGCGATGTCCACCGCGCCCCAAACCAGCAGTTTCGATCCGGCCAGCAACACCGCCAAGCCCAGTAGAAACAGGCCGACAGCCTTGACGGTGGGCATGTGCGCAGGGATCTCGGCAGCGAACTCTTCGGCCAGCGGATCGGCGGGTCCGCGTGCCAGGCCAATCCGCACCACCAACACCACGGCGACCACCAGCGCTGCGGTCAGTACGATGCCATCGGTACGGCTGATCTCACCGTCCAGCAGCAGGCCCGTCGCCAGCAGGGATGCGGCTAGCAGCAGCGGATATTCCCGTTTCAGGCTCTGCGAATGCAGGGTCAAGGGCACCACCAGGGTGGTGATGCCCAGGATCAGCGCGATATTGGCGATATTTGAGCCGATGGCATTGCCCACGGCCAGGGCCGGACTGCCATCCAGTGCCGCGGTGCCGGACACCAGCATCTCCGGCGCCGAGGTGCCGAAACCGACGATGGTCAGCCCGATGAGCAGTGACGACACGCCGAGGTTGCGCGCCAGCGCGGCGGCGCCGAGGACGAAGCGGTCGGCGCCCCAGATCAGCAAGCCGAAGCCCGCGAGCACGGCGAGAGAAGATGACAGCATGCAGAGTCCGAAATGCGTTTCAGGTGAGATGAAGCTTGAGCGCGGGCATTTTTTCAGAGCCGGCGGGCGAAGTCCAAACGCTTCGGCTCAGTGCGCTTCGATTCGTGTCTTGTCGCAGCGTTCGCAACGATAGCGTGTGACCAAACGCCCCTGCTTGGTGTCGAATACCTGGGCCTGATCGACGCACCACTTATGATGACCCTCGCGGCACAGGGTCTTTCCTTTGTGTTTTTCGGATGCCTTGGGGCGTCGGAAGGGTAGAATCTCGGCCACGCTGCACCATCCCGGAGAACGAAGGAAAATGACGGACACGCAGAATAACACCGCAGACCGCCCCCTGCGTTTCGGCACCCTGGGGTGGCGCAACGCGGGTTGGGCCGAAAGCTATTATCCGGAGGATCTGCCCGAAGACTGGCAGCTCGGCTACTACGCCAATGAGCAGGCGGCAATCATGTTGCCGGCGGCCAGTTGGGCCGGCCGCCCGCCCGCCGAGCTGGGCGGCTGGGCGGATGAGACCCCGGAGGACTTCCGCTGGTATTTGCTGGGGGATGCAGCCTACGACGCCGACACCCAGCAGACCCTGGCCTCCGTACTGGGTGCCCGGTTGGGCGGTTTGCTGTGGCCGCAATCGCCGGCGCCCGAGGGTTGGCTGGCGCCGTTGGAGGATATGCCCGATCGGGTCAGCGGCTGGGGTGACGCCGAGGGCCTACGGGTCGCCTTGCTGCACGTGGAGGGGTTGGACCTGCGCGCGCAGCGCAGTGTGTTGGAGAGAATCAAGCCTTTGCTCGATGCCGACCGCACAGCCGCGTTGATCCTGACCGGTGATGCCGTGACCCCGGCGATGGCGCGGGAGCTGCAAACTGTCGCGGAGCTGATGGGTCTGGCTTGACGCTGTTGCCGCGCAGCCCGGACAATGTTGCCAAATAGCAACACGACACCCGTCGTCTGACGGGTTCCTGCCGCCATGAGCACAGCTCCCGATGAGGTCCTGGTCCGCATTCGCGGCCTGCGCTTTTTGCGCGGGTCCCGGGTCATTTTCGACGGTGTGGATATGGATATCCCGCGCGGCAAGGTCACGGCCATCATGGGCCCCAGCGGTACCGGCAAGACCACCTTGCTCAAGCTGATCGGCGGACAGTTGCGGCCGGACGCCGGCACCGTGGAGGTGGACGGTCAGGACGTGCACAAGCTGTCCACCGATGCCCTCTATGCGCTGCGCATGCGCATGGGCATGTTGTTTCAAAGCGGTGCCCTGCTTACCGATCTGTCGGTTTTCGACAACGTCGCGTTTCCGCTACGCGAACACACCGGACTGACCGAATCGATGATTCGAAAACTGGTGCTGCTCAAACTGGAGGCGGTCGGGCTGCGCGGTGCCCGCGAGCTGATGCCGGCGGAATTGTCCGGTGGCATGGCGCGGCGGGTGGCGCTGGCGCGGGCCGTGGCCCTGGATCCTATGATGATCATGTACGACGAGCCCTTCACCGGGCAGGATCCAATCTCCATGGGCGTACTGGTGAAACTGATCCGGCAACTCAACGACGCGGCACGCCTGACCAGCGTCATGGTGTCCCACGACGTGGCCGAGGCCGGCAGCATCGCCGATCATGTCTATATCCTCTCCGGCGGCAAGGTGGTCGATCAGGGGCTGGCCGCGGATCTGGCGCAACATGGCAGCGATTGGACGCGGCAGTTCCTGAAAGGGTCGCCCGACGGGCCAGTGCCGTTCCATTACCAGGCACGGCCGTTGGTGGACGATCTGCTGGAGCGCACCGCGTGATTCGCGTCCTGGCCAGTCTTGGTCGGGCCGGCATCGGTGCCGTCGGCGGTGTCGGGCGTGCCGGCGTGTTGTTGGTGGCGATGTTCGCCGGATTGTGGGAACTGCTCAAGCGACCGCTGCTGTTGGTCGAGCAGGTCTACAGCGTGGGCACGCTGACCATGGTCATCATTGCCGTGTCCGGTTTGTTCGTCGGCATGGCCCTGGGGTTGCAGGGGTTTTATATCCTGTCCCAATTCGGTGCCGAGGCGACGTTGGGGGTGATGGTGTCGGCCTCGCTGGTACGGGAGCTGGGCCCGGTGCTCACCGCCCTGCTGTTTGCCGGGCGCGCGGGTTCGGCGTTGACCGCCGAGATCGGCCTGATGAAAGCGACCGAACAGCTGGCCGGTCTGGAAATGATGGCGGTCAATCCGATACGCCGGGTGCTGACGCCGCGCCTGCTGGCGGGCGTGATCGCGCTGCCTTTACTGGCGGCGCTGTTCAGCGCCCTGGGGGTGTTGGGCGGATGGTATGTTGGTGTCGGTTTGTTGGGCGTTGACGACGGCACCTTCTGGGCGCAGATGCAGGCCAAGGTGGATTGGTACGACGACGTGATCAATGGTTTGATCAAGGCGGCGGTATTCGGTTTCGCCTGCACCTGGATCGCTGTCTACCAGGGCTATGATTGTGTGCCCACGTCGGAGGGCGTGAGTCGCGCCACCACGCGTACCGTGGTTCATTCGGCATTGGCCGTGCTGGGTTTGAACGTGGTGCTGACCGCGTTGATGTTTGGGAACTGAAGACACGATGAACAAAGCAACACGGACGGAACTCATGGTCGGCCTGTTCATGGTCGCGGGTGTGCTGGCGCTGTTTTTTCTCGCCATGAAGGTGAGCAATCTCGGAAGCTTCACCACCGGCGACGTGTACCACGTCACGGCCCGATTCGAGAACGTCGGCGGCCTGAAGGTCAAGGCGCCGGTGACCATGGCGGGCGTGGAAGTCGGGCGGGTGAAATCGATAGGCTACGACCCGAAAGGCTTCCAGGCCGTGGTGACCCTAGGGATCGACAAGCGCTATAGCGAAATTCCTGACGATACCTTTGCCAAGATCCTTACCGCGGGCCTGCTGGGTGAGCAGTACATTGGCCTGGAACCTGGCGGTAGTTTGCGCAATCTCACCGAAGGCAGCGATATCCGCCTGACCCAGTCCGCATTGGTATTGGAAGATGTGATTGGGCAGTTCATCTTTGGCAAGGCCCATGCCCAGGAGGGCGCTTCTAAATGAAATTATTCAAGTCTGTCGCCGCACCGCTGTTCGGCGCCTGGTCTCTGACCGCGGCGGCCAGCATGGACGCCGCGTCGCCCCAGGACGTGTTGCGCACCACCGCCGATCAGGTGCTCAGCGAAGTCACCGCCAAGAAAACCGAACTGGATCAAAATCCGGCCGGGATATACAAGTTGGTGGAACAGACCGTAGTGCCGCGCTTCGATTTCACCACCATGACCCAGGCGGCCGTGGGGCGTTACTGGCCTCGTGCCACCGAGCAGCAGCGCACCGAGCTGACCGACCAATTCAAGGAGCTGCTGGTGCGCACCTATGCGGTTGCGTTGCTCGGCTATTCGGGCCAGCAGATCGAATATCTGCCGGTCCGACTGAATGCCGGCGATACCGACGTGCTGATCCCGACGCGGATTCCCACCGGGACGGGCGGTCCGCCGGTGCCCATCAATTACCGTATGCACCAGGTGGCCGGACAGTGGCTGGTGTACGACGTGGTCATTGACGGCATCAGCCTGGTGACCAATTACCGCAGCACCTTTGCCAGCACGGTGCGCAGCCAGGGCATCGACGGCCTGATCAAACAGTTGTCTGATCGCAACCAGCAGCTGCGTGGATGAAGCGCATGGGGAGTAGCGCCAGCCTGACGGTGGACGGCGACCATCGTTGGGTGATCTCCGGCCGCCTCGACTATCACAGCGTGCCGGGCTTGTGGTCGGGTCTGGCCGGTCGGATGGGCGGCGGTGACAACGTGCTCGATCTTTCGGCCGTGGACGGCGCCAACAGTGCCGGGCTGGCGTTGTTGCTGGAGGCCCATGGCGAAGCGGTCCGCCGGCAGGGTCGGCTGAAGGTGCTGGGATTGCCGGATAGCCTGGCCCAGTTGGGTGCAATCAGCGGCCTGACCCCCTTGTTGGACGAATTGAGAGCCTGATTTGGCTTGCGGGCTCCCTCGGAGCGGCGATTTTCTTTATCATGCCGGGTCTTTCGGGGTCTTGTGGCCCTGATTCGGCACAAGCAACCTTATCTGATCGCCCCGAACAGGACCCGATGGACAAGCTGATTATCCAAGGCGGCGCGCCCCTCGACGGCGACGTGCGCATCTCTGGCGCCAAGAACGCCGCGCTGCCGATCCTGGCCGCGACCCTGCTGGCCGACGGCCCCATGTCGGTGGGCAACATCCCGCATCTGCAGGACATCACCACCACCATGGAGCTGCTCGGCAGAATGGGCGTGCGGCTGACCGTGGGTGAAAAGATGACGGTGGAGGTCGATGCCTCCAATGTCACCGACCTGACAGCACCGTATGAGTTGGTGAAGACCATGCGGGCGTCCATCCTGGTGCTCGGGCCCCTGCTGGCGCGCTTCGGCGAGGCCAATGTGTCCTTGCCCGGTGGCTGCGCCATCGGCTCCCGGCCGGTGAATCTGCATATCGACGGGTTGCGCGCGATGGGTGCGGATATCGAAGTGGAGGGTGGCTACATCCGCGCCCGCGCCAAGCGACTCAAGGGCGCCCGGCTGGTGCTCGACGTGGTGACCGTGACCGGTACCGAGAACCTGTTGATGGCCGCCACCTTGGCCGACGGTGTGACGGTGATCGAGAACGCGGCCCGCGAGCCGGAGGTGGTCGATCTGGCCAACTGCCTGATCGCCATGGGCGCCCGAATCCAAGGCGCCGGGACAGCGACCATCACGGTCGAAGGGGTCGAGCGCCTGAACGGCTGTGCCTACAACGTGCTGCCAGATCGCATCGAGACCGGCACCTTTCTGGTCGCCGGGGCCATGACTCGGGGGCGCGTGCGCGTTCGTGACACGGACCCGGCACAGCTTGATGCGGTGCTGCAAAAGTTGCGCGACGCCGGCGCCGAAATCGAATGCGGTGAGGACTGGATCGTGCTCGATATGCAAGGTCGTCGCCCACAGGCGGTGGACGTGCATACCGCGCCTTATCCGGCTTTTCCCACCGACATGCAGGCTCAGTTCACCGCCCTGAATGCGGTCGCGGAGGGGGTTGGCACCATCACCGAAACCGTATTCGAGAACCGCTTCATGCACGTCCAGGAGATGCAGCGCATGGGCGCCAGGATCCGCCTGGAGGGCAACACCGCCATCGTCACCGGTGTCGAACGGTTGAAAGGCGCGCCGGTGATGGCCACCGATCTGCGCGCGTCCGCCAGTCTGGTGCTGGCCGGCCTGGTGGCGGACGGTGAGACCCTGGTGGATCGCATTTATCATATCGATCGTGGTTACCAGGACATCGAAGAAAAACTCGCCGGTCTCGGCGGCAAGATCCGTCGGGTGCCGCGCTGAAGGCGCGCCCGGACCCTTACTGCGTTAGCATGCCAACACTATGAATTTCGATAGCCCCATCACCATCGCCCTGTCCAAGGGGCGGATCATGAAGGACACCCTGCCGCTGCTGGCCGCCGCCGGTATCGAACCGCAGGATGACCCGAGCACTACCCGCAAGCTGATCCTGGATACCAATCACGATAACGTCAAACTGGTATTGATCCGTGCCACGGACGTGCCCACCTATGTGCAATGGGGCGCCGCTGATCTGGGTGTCACCGGCAAGGACACCTTGATGGAACATGGGGGCGAAGGGCTGTACGAGCCGCTGGACCTACAGATCGCCAAGTGCGGCATGTGGGTGGCCGGCAAGCCCGGCGCGGATCTGACCGCGCGCCGGTTGCGTATCGCCACCAAGTACGTGCGCGCGGCCAAGGACTACTTTGCCGAACGTGGTCAGCAGGTGGAGATCATCAAGTTGTACGGCTCCATGGAACTGGCGCCGCTGGTGGGGTTGTCCGACCTGATCGTCGACCTGGTGGAGACCGGCAACACCCTCAAGGCGAACGGGTTGGTCAAGCTGGAACACATGTGCGATATCAGCTCGCGCCTGGTGGTCAACAAGGCGTCCTGGAAGATGAAGCACAAGGACCTGCACGCGCTGGTGGAAACCCTGCGTACCGCCGTCGGCTGACACGGGCCGACCCGTCAAATCAGGTGAGCTATCCATGGCAGATATCCGCAAACTGAAGACCACCGATGCCGATTTCCAGGCGCAGCTCGATGCCCTGTTGGCCTGGGACTCGGTATCCGACAAAGCGGTCAACGACACGGTCGAGCAAGTGATCGCCGACATCCGCAGCCGCGGTGATGCGGCGCTGGTGGAGTACACCAATCGCTTCGATGGTTGGCAGGCAGGCTCCGCTGCCGACCTGGAGATCCCGCTGCATCGGCTCGCCGCTGCCCATGCCGCCATCCCCGTGGAGCGCCGCGAGGCGCTGGAGCACGCCGCGCAACGGATTCGCGCCTATGCCGAACACCAGAAGATGTCCGGTTGGAGCTACACCGAAGACGATGGCACCGTGCTAGGGCAGCAGGTCACGCCGCTCGACCGGGTCGGCCTGTACGTGCCCGGTGGCAAGGCGGCCTACCCGTCGTCCGTGCTGATGAACGCCATTCCGGCAAAGGTGGCCGGAGTCGCCGAACTGATCATGGTGGTGCCGACCCCCAAGGGGGCGGTGAACGAACTGGTGCTGGCGGCGGCACACATCGCCGGTGTCGACAAGGTGTTCGCGGTGGGTGGCTCGCAAGCTGTCGCCGCGCTGGCCTACGGTACCGAGTCGGTACCGCCGGTGGACAAGATCGTCGGTCCGGGCAACATCTATGTGGCCACTGCCAAGCGGGCGGTGTTCGGCCAGGTGGGGATCGACATGGTGGCCGGTCCGTCGGAGATCCTGGTGATCTGTGACGGTGGCACCGATCCGGACTGGATTGCGATGGACCTGTTTAGTCAGGCCGAGCACGACCAGGACGCCCAGTCGATCCTGCTGTGCCCGGATGCCGCCTTCGTGGCCGCTGTCGAGGCGAGTATCGACAAACTGCTACCCACCATGGAGCGCGCCGATATCATCGCCACCGCGCTTAAGGATCGTGGCGCGCTGGTGACCTGTGCGGACTTGGACGAGGCGGTGGCGGTCGCCAATTTCATCGCCCCCGAGCACCTGGAGCTGTCGGTGGCGGATCCTCAGGCCATGGCGGCGCGTATCAAGCATGCCGGTGCCATCTTCATGGGGCGCTATACCTCGGAACCGCTGGGCGACTACTGTGCCGGGCCCAATCACGTGTTGCCCACGTCGCGCACCGCACGATTCAGTTCGCCGCTGGGGGTGTACGATTTCCAAAAGCGCTCGAGTCTGATCATGGTGTCCGGCCCTGGCGCGCAGGCCCTGGGGCGGACAGCCTCCGTGCTGGCTCGCGGCGAGGGACTGACGGCCCATGCGCGGGCGGCCGAATACCGGCTTGAAGATGACTGACCGTATCGTCATCGGGGCATGGAGGGCGCTATTGTGCTGGAACAAGCCCGGCGTATGCGCTCGATGAATCCTTGTTGCGTCATTGCGCCTCTGTGGTGAAAGCATGCCAACCAACGACCTGGAACAACTCGTCCAACATTGGGTGCGGCCCGAGATCCGTTCCCTGGCCGCCTATCACGTGGCGGATGCCGCTGGCCTGATCAAGCTGGACGCCATGGAAAACCCCTACACCTGGCCCGACCAATTACGCGACGAATGGGCGGCGATGCTGCGCGACATCGACGTCAATCGTTACCCTGACCCCCTGGCCAGCGGGCTGGTACCGCAGCTGCGCCAGAGCATGGGCATTCCCGACCACATGGGCGTGATGCTGGGCAACGGCTCGGACGAGATCATCCAGATCATCGCCATGGCGCTGGCCGGCCCCGGCCGCACCTTGCTGTCGGTGGAGCCGGGCTTTGTCATGTACAAGATGATTGCCGGCTTCTGCGGCATGAAGTACTGCGGCGTGTCGCTCAAGGGCGACGATTTCAGTCTGGATATGCCGGCGCTGCGCCAAGCCATCGACGAAACCGAGCCGGCGGTGGTGTTCCTGGCCTATCCCAACAACCCCACCGGCAACCTGTTCGACCGGGACCAGATCGTCGACATCATCGAATCGGCGCCCGGTCTGGTGGTCGTCGACGAAGCCTATGTGCCGTTCACCGATGCGACCTTCATGGGCGAATTGGGCCGGTATGACAATCTGGTGGTGATGCGCACGGTGTCCAAGATGGGGCTGGCCGGCCTGCGCCTGGGGCTGCTGGCCGGCCCACGACGCTGGTTGGACGAGTTCGACAAGGTGCGGCTGCCGTACAACATCAACGTGCTGACCCAGGTCAGCGCGGAGTTCGCGCTGCGCCACCAGGCGGTGTTCGATCGGCAGACCGAGGCGATCCGTGCCGAACGCGCCCGCTTGACCGACGCCTTGGTCCGGCTACCGGGGCTGACGGTGTTTCCGTCGGACGCCAACTTAGTGCTGGTGCGGGTGCCGGTCGGCCGTGCCGAAGCCCTGTTCGATGGGCTGAAGGCGGCCGGCGTGCTGATCAAGAAGCTCGACGGCGGCCACCCGTTGCTTGCCGATACCTTGCGGCTGACCGTCGGCACCGCGGAGGAGAACGACGCCCTGTTGCGGGCCCTCGAAACGCTTTTGTAACGCTGATTGGGGCGCAACAGGGGGCTGGGCCTTTGGCGAAGCGTTCCTAGTGCGTTGCCTGGGGTGGTCGTTCCAGGACGTCGACCGGTAGTTTCAGGGTCTGCCCCTGGCGATCGATGCCCATCACCACCTGATCGCCCGGCCGCCGCTTGGCGATCAGGTTCATCACCTGCACGGAATTGATCGCCGGTACGTCGTCCACGGAGACGATCACGTCGCCGGGCTTGAGGCCCGCAGCGGCCGCTGGGCCCTGACGCTGCACCCCGGCAACCAGCACGCCATTGGGGCTGTTCAGCTGCAGCGATTCCGCCAATGCCGGCGTCAGGTCCTGACCGGATACGCCCACCCAGCCGCGCACCACATGACCGTGGGCCAGGATCTGCTTGGCCACGGCCATCGCCAGATTGACCGGAATGGCGAAACCGATGCCTTGATTGCCCCCGGTACGGGAGAAGATGGCGGTGTTGATCCCCACCAGTTCGCCGGCCGCGTTGACCAGGGCGCCGCCGGAATTGCCCGGATTGATGGCCGCATCGGTCTGGATGAAATCCTCGTAGGTGGTCAGCCCCAGCTGACTGCGGCCGGTGGCGCTGACGATTCCCATGGTGACCGCCTGGCCCACGCCAAAGGGGTTGCCGATGGCCAGCACCACATCGCCCACCCGCAGCTTGGCCGAATCGCCGATCCGGGCGGCGGGCAGGTTGTCGCCCTGGATGCGCAGTACCGCCAGATCCGTTTCGGCATCGGTGCCGACCACGGTAGCGGGCATGGCGCGGCCATCCGCCAGTACCACGTTGATCTCGTCCGCCCCCTGGATGACGTGGTTGTTGGTCAGCACCAGACCCGTGGTGTCCACCAATACCCCGGAACCCAGGCTGTGGTCGCGTCGTACCTTGGGCTCCCGCCCGCGCGGGAGCCCCGGTTCCTCGAACGGTACCGGCGGGCCTTCCAGGGTGATCTTGGTGGCGAAGACGTATACCACCGCGGGTGATGCCGCGGCCGCTGCGCCGGCATAGCTGGCGGTGCCGTTGCCGTTGGGCTGCAACAATTGGGGGTTGAACAGCACCACGATGAAGGCGACAGCCAGCCCGGTGATGATGGAACTGATGACGTAGCGCACGCGGCGGTAGAAGTTCATAGCGGCGTTACCCTAACATCGGTCCTCCGCCTTGTCAGATACGGTCTGTGCGATGACACCTTTGCACGAAGCGGTCGCCTGGTGCGACCGTGAACTGAACGCCGCCGGTTTTTCCGACTACTGTCCCAACGGGTTGCAGGTCGAAGCCGGAATCCAGATGACAAACCTAGTCAGCGGCGTGACCGCCAGTCAGGCGTTGATCGACGCGGCCGCCGAGGCCGGCGCGGATACGCTGTTGGTGCATCACGGATATTTCTGGAAAGGGGAGGCCCAGCCGCTCACCGGCATCAAGGGGCGACGTATCGCCAGTTTGATGCGCCACGGCATCAGCCTGATCGCCTATCACCTGCCGTTGGATGCGCATCCGGAATGGGGCAACAACCGGCAGTTGGGCGAGGTGTTGGGACTGGCCGGCCAGCCGTTGGCTGAGGACAGTCTAATCTGGCAGGCCGAGCTGAACGGCGACGCGCCGGCCAGCCTTGCCGCCCGCATTGCCGATGCCTTGGGACGTCAGCCGCTGTTGTTGGCGGGTGGGCCGGATCGCATTCGTCATATCGCCTGGTGCACCGGCGCGGCCCAAGGCTGCATCGAACAGGCCGCCGCAGCTGGCTGCGACGCCTTCATTTCCGGCGAGGTCTCCGAACAGACCGCGCATCAGGCGGCTGAATTGGGCATGCATTATTTTGCTGCCGGCCACCACGCCACGGAGCGCTACGGCGTCCAGGCGCTGGGGCGCGCGTTGGCCGCCCAGTTCGGTTGCAGTCATCGTTTTATCGATATTCCCAACCCGGTCTGAGGTGGGGCTTTGGTTCCCAGGTATCGACCGGGGCACAGGCGGTCATATCCCGGCGAAGGGCCCGTTGGCCGCGCCGGACGCGGTCGGTAGCCGGCAAAAGCCCCCATTGCCTTGACCGAAAATGGGGCTTGGTAGAGAATGCCCGGTCATTTGTGGGGCAAATCAGCATATTCTTATGGGCCGGATGCCTACAAAAAAGTAAGAAGCCCCTTGCTGCAAGTTTCGAAATAGAGCTCACCAGGAGAATCATCCATGAGCGCAGAAGGCGTTGACCTCAAGAAACGCCGCTTCCTGACCGCCGCGACCGCGGTGGTAGGTGCGGTGGGTGCCGGCTTCGCGGCCGTGCCCTTCCTTGCTTCCTGGCAACCGTCCGAGCGGGCCAAGGCCCTGGGCGCGCCCGAGGAAGCGGACATCAGCAAGCTCGAGCCCGGCGCGTTGCTGCGTGTCAAATGGCGCGGCAAGGTCTGTTGGGTGGTGCATCGCACCGAGGAGAACCTGAAGGACCTCCCGACCTTGGACCCGATGCTGACCGACCCCAACTCCGAAGTCCCCCAGCAGCCGGCGTACTGCAAGAACCCGACCCGTTCCATCAAGCCCGAGTACTTGGTGGCCGTGGGTATCTGTACCCACCTTGGTTGCTCCCCCACCTACCGCCCCGAGATCGCTCCGGCCGACCTGGGCGACGAGTGGAAGGGTGGCTTCTTCTGTCCTTGCCACGGGTCCCGATTCGATCTGGCGGCACGGGTGTTCAAGGGTTCTCCGGCGCCCACCAACCTGGTGATTCCGCCGCACCAGTATCTGTCTGACGACGTGATCCTGATCGGTCAGGACGGAGGTAAGGCATGAGCTTCATGAACTGGATCGATGAGCGCTTCCCGGCCACCAAGGTCTGGAACGAGCATCTCGCCCAATACTACACGCCGAAGAACTTCAACTTCTGGTACTTCTTCGGCTCCCTCGCCATGCTGGTGCTGGTCAACCAGATCGTCACCGGTATCTGGCTGGCGATGAACTACAAGCCCGACGCCGAGCTGGCATTCGCCTCCGTCGAATACATCATGCGCGATGTGGAGTGGGGCTGGCTGATCCGTTACCTGCACTCCACCGGCGCCTCGGCGTTCTTCGTGGTGATCTATCTGCACATGTTCCGCGGCCTGATCTACGGGTCCTACCGCAAGCCCCGCGAATTGGTGTGGATCTTCGGTGTGGTGATCTACCTGGTCATGATGGCGACGGCCTTCATGGGTTACCTGCTGCCCTGGGGCCAGATGTCCTACTGGGGTGCCCAGGTCATCGTGAACCTGTTCGCCGCTGTGCCGTTCGGTATCGGTGAGCCGTTGTCCGAGTGGATTCGCGGCGACTACGTCATTTCCGACGCCACCCTGAACCGCTTCTTCGCCTTCCACTTTGCGCTGCCGTTCATCCTGGCCGCGCTGGTGTTCCTGCACATCGTTGCGCTGCACAAAGTGGGCTCGAACAACCCGGACGGTATCGAGATCAAGAAGAACAAGGATGAGAACGGCATCCCCAAGGACGGCATCCCGTTCCATCCGTACTTCACCGTGAAGGACGTCGTGGGTGTGGTCGGTTTCCTGATCGTATTCCTGGCGGTGGTGTTCTTCGCTCCGGCCATGGGTGGGTTCTTCCTTGAGTCGCCCAACTTCGAGCCGGCAAACCCGCTGAAGACCCCAGAGCACATCGCACCGGTGTGGTACTTCACGCCGTTCTACGCGATTCTGCGGGCGATTCCGCCGTTGTTCGGGTCGCAATTCCCCGGCGTGCTGGTGATGTTTGCAGCCATCGCAGTGTTTTTCGTCTTGCCTTGGCTGGATCGCAGCCCGGTAAAATCGATCCGCTACAAGGGGCCGCTGACCAAGATCGCGATCACCATCTTCGTGATCACCTTCGTGTTCCTGGGCTACTTGGGTGTGGTCCCGTCGAGCAAGATCATCCTGGGTCTTACCGCAACCCAGTGGGCGCAGATCTGTACAGCGCTGTACTTCCTGTTCTTCGCGCTGATGCCGATCTACAGCAAGATCGACTCCACCAAGCCCGTTCCTGAGAGGGTGACCAAATGAAAAAGCTATTTGCATTGATCGCTTTTGCCCTGGTCCCGATGACGGGCATGGCCAGCGGCGGCGATGTCCACCTGGACCCGGCCAACATCGATGTGGCCAACGATGCCGCGATCCAGCGTGGCGCCAAGACCTTCGTCAACTACTGCATGGGCTGCCATTCGGCGCAGTACGTGCGTTTCAAGCAGTTGACCAAGGTGGGATTGAGTGAAGATCAGATCAAGGAAAACCTGATGTTCGCCGGCGGCAAGATCGGTGACAAGATGACCATCGCCATGAAGCCCGCCGATGCCGCCAAGTGGTTCGGTGCGCCGCCGCCCGACCTGACGCTGGTGGCCCGCATCCGTGGCGTCGATTGGATCTATACCTACCTGCGTTCCTTCTACAAGGACGATTCGCGTCCCTTCGGTGTGAACAACGTGGTGTTCCCCAGCGTCGGCATGCCGCATGTCCTACAGGGCCTGCAGGGCCTGCAGAAGCCCGTGTACGAGGAAATCGAACACGAAGGCAATGTTCGTCAGGTGGTGATGGGCGTCGAGCCCGGCCAACCCGGCGAACTGACTCCGGCCGAATATGACGCCATGGTGCGCGACCTTGTCACCTTCATGGCGTACGTGTCCGAGCCTGTGCAACTGGAGCGTCAGCGCCTGGGTATCTGGGTGATGCTGTTCCTCGTGGTGCTGTTCGTGCTGGCTTATATGATGAAGAAGGAATGGTGTAAATACGTGCATTGATCTTCGCGTCGCGACTTGTAACGCATTGATGTAATTGATTTTTATCAGTCAAATTCCCCGAAAGGGCGCACAGTTTGATATACTGTGCGCCCTTTTTGTTTATGCGGCTGCCTGCTGTCGGCGGCTGCCCCGGCTACCCCCTGGAGAGACCCGCATGGCGGTTGTGGCAACCAAACGTTCCGTGATGACCTTGTTTTCCGATCCGGCTGATCTGCACAGCCACCGCGTGCGCGTGGTGCTGGCGGAAAAGAACGTCACCTGTGACATCGTGGATGTCGATCCGCTGAATCTCCCCGAGGACGTAATGGACCTCAATCCGTATGGCGATGCACCGACGCTGGTAGACCGGGAGTTGGCGCTCTACGATTCGCGCATCATCGCCGAATACCTGGACGAGCGTTTCCCCCACCCGCCGTTGTTGCCGGTGGACCCGGTCTCCCGTGCCCAGTCCCGGCTGTATATGTACCGGGTGGAAAAGGACTGGTACGGATTGGCGAACGTGATCCTCGGTGGCGGCAAACCGGCCACCAAGGCGCGCAAGGAGCTGAAAGAGGCGTTGACCACGGCGGCACCCATCTTCACTGCCAAGCCGTTCTTCATGAGCGACGAGTACACTCTGGTGGACGCGAGCATCGCCCCGTTGTTGTGGCGCCTGCCGTTGCTGGGCGTCGAACTGCAGGGCGCGGCGGCCAAGTCACTCAATACCTATGCCGCCCGTGTGTTCAAGCGCGATGGCTTCATTGGCAGCCTGACCGAGGCCGAGCGCGAGATGCGTCTGTAAGGCCGATCATGACCTCCAACCGCCCTTACCTGATCCGTGCGCTGTACGAGTGGATTGTCGACAATGGCATGACACCGCATTTCATGGTGGACGCAAACCACCCGAGTGCCGAGGTCCCACCCGAGTACGTCGAGGACGGCCGTATCGTATTGAATGCCAGCCCCACCGCGGTCAGCGGCCTGGTGATGGAAAACGACCTGGTAGGGTTTTCGGCCCGTTTCGGGGGCGTAGCGCGGGATATCCGCATGTCGCCGGATGCGGTGCTGGGTGTATTCGCCAGGGAAAACGGCAAAGGCATGCTGTTTCCCGAGGTGGAAACCGACGATGATCCGGATGGCTCGCCTTCTCCCCGGGGTGAGGGCGGCAAGCGGCCGGCCCTAAAGGTGGTCAAGTAAGCTCAATCGCGGCGACGAAAAGGTACGACCTTGCCGCTGGGTGCCGGGCTGTCTGGTTGCTCGACAGTTGGTGTCTGCAGCTCTGCGTCGGGCTCGACGATATCCACCTGCATCACCCGCGTGCCGTGTAGCAGGATATGGCCCCGCGAACGGCCAACCCCCTCAACGCTGTAGTCGAACTGGAACAGGCGCTTCAGGTGTAGCCCGTTGGCGGTCCGCACCAGTCCGAAACGCCTAAGGCTGACCGTTTCGTCGAGCAATTGATAGCCTCGCCGCCGGCACAGTTCATCGACCACGGAACTGGCGAATTCGCGGGCGCGAGCGCCGTTTAGCCAGGTGTAGATCCCCAGCCCCAGTACGATCAGCATGGCCAGATAGGTGCTCATGGCGTTCAGCAGAGACGCGAGCAGATGGAACGTCGTATGGGGCGTAGCAGGCGCTTCGCCGCGCGTACCGCAAAGCCTTGCTTGGCTGGGATGTCCGTGTCTTGTGCCACAGCGCCGTACATCACCTTGGCAGCCGCGGTGGACGCCCAGGAAGGCAGTCTGGCCTCGAATCCTGGGTCTTCCCTGGCGATACGTTCGAACACGGCTTTGGCTTGTGCCGTGTTGTAAGTGTAGTAGTCGCTCAGCGCCGGATTTCGCCAATGTTGGTCGTCACCAATATGGCAGGTGAGGTGTACATCGTCCGCTAACAGGAACTTGGTGGCGCGGTGATGCATTGCCGCCAGCAGAACCAGGCCGATGCGATCAACGCCGATGCAGATATCGCCCACATCCAGATCGGGAATCCAGCGCCTGGGAAATACGAAGCAGTCGAACCCGGGGTGTGGCTTGCCGGGATCCGACAGGATCAACGGAAGTTGCTCGGGCGACTGCCAGGTGTCACTGATGGTGCGTCGGTTGATCACCAAGGCATCGAAGCCTGCTGTCAGCCAAGTGGCGACGGCAGTGTAGAAATGCGGCAGAGGTGCAATGTCGACGTTGGTATAGATTATGTAATCGGCATCACTAGCCCGGTATGCGCGTTCCAACAAATCCTTCAATAGAGGTAGTTTGCGTTGTACATCGAAGTGATTGCAGTCCAGCACTGAACGGTCCAATGCCTGCGTCTGAAGAAAACCGGCCGGTACCACCGAAGCGTCTTCCGGATAGCATGCGGCGAGCAACTCGACCTGAACTGAATCGCCGGCTACCTGTTTGGCGAAGCTCATGGCTGCAAAAGTGATCGGTTGAGCCACGATCAGATCGGATCCGGTTGGAGGTATGAGCGGGTTGATCAGGTGGCAGATCTTCATCTCGTTCCCTGTTGGGCGGAATGCGGTCCGGGTATGGTTGGGTTCTGTTCTATTTTGACGACGCCAGTTGCTTGTAGGCTTGTGGCGACGGACGCTTGTCGGGCGTCACGCGGCGTATACGCGCGTATGCAGGATCGATTCAGCGTCCGGGATGAAGCGCCGGAAACTCAGCGCGGACGATTCCGCTTCATGGACATATCTGCAGTCGTCATGGGACGAATTGATGTAGAGGATTCCTTTGCTCACGATGTTTTCCGAATCCATGGGCTGGTAGTGGCAGTGGGTACTACGGCGCCCGTCCTGTGCAAGGACGACGGCAGTCGAGGTGCAGGCCGGCCGGCGGTGTTGCATCGACCGGGAGATGCGGAGAATCCCGTACAGGTCCTCATGCGCCGCCCCGGCTACGATAGCTTAACGCGGTCGATCGGTGTGGGATACCGCGCCATGGCCGGAGCGAACCGTCGGGTGCATGCCGGTCCGCGCCGACCTGAACCCCGGCGTACTCAATATTCATGGGTCGACGCACCGAGAAATCGTCCCCGCGCTCGCCATGTCGCCCGCTTCGCAAGGGGTTCGAGCCAGGCCGGTGGAATCGCGGGCAACCAGGCTGTCAGGTGTCGCAAATTCAAATTAGGCTGCACGTGCCGCCGATAATAACGTGCGGCGTCCGGCGCAAGCAGGGTGCGGAACAGGCCCCGCTCGAAGGTGCCGAAGATACGGTCGTATTTGCGCAGACCCTCGAACGCAATGGCTTGGTGGTTTTTTGCTTTCCACTGCTCGACGGGCAGGATCAGGTCCCCCGCCTGCGAGGAGAGCTCCCGAACATGGGTGATGCCGAGAAAATCGCACACGTGATCGACAACTTCCCGTGGATTGATGCAAAGCGCTTCATACGTGATCTGGCAATGGCCGGGGGTGTCGGACCATTTGGCGTGTTCGATCATGGCCTCATTCCACTTTTGCGCGGCCCACGAGATGGACTTGGCGCCGCCCCAGGCGTCGGGGTTTCGCCAGGCGGCATCCAGCAGGGACGCTGCCGTACTGCGGGGATCGCGTAGGATATGGATGAACTTCGCGTCCGGCGCCGTGCGCCGTATTTCTGCGATGCCGAACAGGTGATCCGGGGTTTTTTCCACCCAGCCGTCCGCCCCCGCGCCGCGTGCTATGGCGTCCATCGCCGCAATGAAGGCGGGTGCAAAGATCTCGTCGGCAAGATTGCTGGGAGGGAGTTCGTCGGCACCTTTCCTATGGGCAAGATGCGCGCGGAACGCCTCGTAAAGCTCCGGGGAGCGAGGTGTGTGGTAGAGTCTGCGTTCCCGCGCCAGATTGAATGCGTGTGACTCTGGTGTCGAGAAAAGCGCCGGGTGCGCGGCGAGCATTGATTGAATCAAGGTCGTGCCCGAGCGTGGGCAGCCGACGACAAAGACTTTTAGCATGCCGCGACCCTCATCCGTCGGCCGTGCACAAGGTGGCATCCCTGGCCGCTGCCGCGTGTCGTCATGACAGCCGCCGCATGGCCCGCCTCGAACTGCAGACTCCCATGATCCACATTCCGGTGAGCAACTTGGTGATGTAGCGCAAGCTTTGTTTGTCCCGTTGGCTGAACACGTCGCTGAGCAGGCGTCGGAATTCCCAATACGCCATCTTTACGATGGCCTTGTCCCTGCGCCACAGGTGCTTGGCGTAAAAGGCCCCGCGGCCGATGTAATAACCGGCCATGAGCGAGTCGATGACGGCCGGGTCCTGCCGTCCGTGGTGGTGGTAGACCTTCCAAGTGGGCACATACTCCACGGCGAAGCCGGCTTTCAGTGCCCGGTAGACGAAGTCGATGTCCTCGCCGGCCTTGGCGGCGCTCCCGGCGCCCAGGCAGGTATCGAAGTTGCCGATACGTTCGAGCAACGAAAGATCAAAGCAAAAGTTCAACCCGGCGATGCCGTTGAACAGATTGGCGACCGTCTGTGGTTTTCGCACCGGATCGGTCACGATGGTGATGGGCAGATCAGCGTCGTCGAACAAAAACGCGGATCCGCCCATCAGAGTCGGTGCGTTGTCCGCGGTCATGTTTTCCACGAGCACGGTGAGCCAATCCGCCTCGGGATAACAATCGTCGTCTATATAGGCAACGACGTCGCTATCGACATGCGCGAGCCCGGCGTTGCGCGCGTGGCTAAGTCCCTGGCGCGACTCGAAGACATAGCGGCATTCGAATGCACTGTCGTGAGCAAAACTCTCGACCACCGCGCGGGTATCGTCTGTCGAGTTGTTGTCGACGACGATCAGTCGATAACGGCAGCCGGCAGGTTGCGTCATGCGTGCATGCGCACGCAGCGCGTCACGCAAGCGGTCGGCACGGTTGTGGGTGGCGAGTATGGCGTCGACCCGCAAGTCCGCGGTCATACTGATGATCCTTCGTTTACGGGTTGCGAGGGGCCGGCGACGGCGGACATGAGCTGGTGCGATTGGGCGCGATTCCAGCTGGCGACAAAGCGTGTTGCGCGCTCAACAAGCTGCGCCTGCAACGCTGCGTCGCACAGCAGGCCCCGGGTTGCTTCAGCCAGCCCGGCGGGGTCGTCGGCTACCAGGCAAGGGAGCGAGGAGCCGTCGCCGAGGGACAGGCCCCGTGCGCCACTGCTGGTACATATCAGGGGCTTCCCGTATGCCAGCGCCTCGATGGACTTGATCGCCAAGCCTGTGCCGAACTGGACCGTGTTGATCACCGCGCTGGCGTTGGCATATTCGGCGCCCAGATCGTCCACACGACCCGCGATCGCCAGATGCGGATGTGACGGATACCGTGCCGCGAGGGCTTCGCCGACGCCGCCGACCACCCGCAGCTGCACATCCGGTATGGCGGCGGCGATGGCGGTCAGTACCTGATCGATGAACCAGATGCAGCCATCAGCATTGATGGGGTTGGCCGAGCCGACGAACAGCAAACGATTGCGAACCGGTGTGCCCGTCTGGTTGTCCGGCAGGTCGATGAAGTGCCCGACCGTGGTGACGGGCCTGTCCGTCAAGGTCCGTAACTTGTCCGACTCCTCGGACTGGATGCCCAGTATGTGGTCAGCCCGTGCCAGCGCCTGCGACTCGGCGTCCGCGTTGGTGCTCAGCCAGCTGGTGGCTATGCTGATGCGGCTCTCGATGGCCTGTTGCCGATCGCTGAAGATGTCGTGGGTGTCGATGATCGTATGTGCTGTGTCGGGGAAGGCCGATAGGGCACGGCTGACGAAGATGTACTCGGCGAGCACGACGTCGAATTGGTGTTTGTGCTGTAGCAGCGCAAGCTGACAGGTCCACCAGTCGTGGTAGTGATCGTCAATGGTGGCAATCCGGTCATCATTGCTGCCACGCGCCCCGGTCAGGCGACATACCAGCGGTGCCAGGGCGATGCCCAGTTGGCGCCGGACCCGAAAGCCCAATGTCCAACGCTCGAACGGGGACAACAGGTGGAACCTGTCACCCCAGTGGTCGCGCATCAGCTTAGGTGAACCCAGGTCGAATTTCGCGTTTGGCAATACCGCCAAATGCACCGTATGTCCCGCTGCGTCCAGGGCGTCCGCCAGGGCGAGAATGCGTTGACGATTGCCTTCCGTGGGTGGATGGGTCCCGCAGGGGCTGACGATGAGAATCCTGCTCATAGGTGCGGCTATACCAGTCCTTGACCTTAAGTGTCGCGGTTCGACTCGTCGCTGAAATAGGCGGATGCCGGCGTGCCGGTGAAATGCATTTCCAGTTCGGCGAAATTGGCGATGGCATCCCGTAACGGCACGGTACGTTGGCGGCCGGTGGCGCGCTGCATCGGTTCGACGGGCAGCCCCAGGTGTTGTTGTATGCCGCCGAAATACGTGTCCGGGTCCTGCACCAGTTGTTCGTAGGAAACGGCGAAATGGTCCCGCGAGGCCAGGCGTTCACGGAAGAAATCCTCCTCCGCTTCCAGCGCCGAGAAACCTTGAGCGCATTGTGTGGGGTCGATGGTCACGGCACTGGGTTGCGCGGTGTCCCCGCGGGAAACCGCCCATACCCCGGACCGCTGCGCCTGGACCAGTGACAGGTACATCGCCAATTTGTTTTGCCGGACCAGATGGATCACTTTCACGTCCGGATCGGCGAGCAGTTCGTCAAAGGTTGCACGGAATCTCGCATCCTGCGCGTGCTCCGGGAAAATCTTGAATCCGACCGCATCCACAGTGGGCGCATAGCCGCGAAAAATGAATTGCGACAGGAATTGTTCGGGCCGGTGATTACGGATCGCGTTGAGCCAGCTGTTGGTGTTGTCGTATCCCTCAGTCCATGCCATGGCATGGGCCCGGTTGAATACTTCACCGAAACAATGTGCTCGGGAGTGTTTTTTCAGTGCGCTGGTCAGCATGGTGGACCCGCTGCGCTTGTAACTGAGCACCATGAAACGCTGGTAGTCGCGTTTGTCACCATGGATGCCAGCGGGGACGTAAAGCCGGCTGGCAAGGGCGATGGCTGCTTCGTTCAGGCCTGCGGCGTGCTTGATTCGGGACAGCAGGTTCTTAGGCATGGGGGTCGTCATGGTCGGTGTCGGAGTCCTTTTCGACGGATTTGTCATTGTTGCGCCGGCGCAGGCGGCCGATGAGCATGCGTACCGCCCGGTCGACTTCCTGGGTGAGCGGATGCCGTATAGCGTACAGCACCAGCAGCCAAGTCAGTGCGCCGACCACTGTCGCTACTGCCAGCACGGTCACGTCACCGACGCCCACTACCTGTTTCAGCCAGTATTTGGTGGCGTAGGCGGTAGCCAGCGTCGCCAGTGCCGGCGGTGCGGAGGGCAGGATCGCGCGCAGATAGTCACGTAGGCTGAAACGTGCCACCGACATGGTTTTTGGTAGCAATAGCGCGACCCACAGTGACGAACTGAGTAGGCCCAGCCAGGCGAGCGCCTCCAGGCTGATGTTTGCGCCGATGAGTACCAGGATGATGCCGACCGGCAGCATCAGCACTTGGCGCCGTAGCAGCGCGCTGATGTTGCCGGTGGCAATGAGCACGTTGCCTGCGGTTTGCACCGACAGCGAAATGACCGCTGCGCCGCACCAGATCTCCACCAGCGGCACGGCCGGCGCCCAGTGGTCACCAAACACCACCACCACGAACTCGGGGGCCAGGGCGCCTAGACCAGCGTAGAAACCCCAGGCCAGGGCGGTGATGCAACTGATGCCGTAAAGGTAAGGTGGTCCGAGTGCCTTGCCGGCGCGGTCCTGGCGCGCGAACAGTGGCATCAACACCGGGTTCAAGCCGCGCAGCACCAGCATTTGAAACAGGTCGATGATGCCGCGCCCGCGGGAGTACAGGCCGACGCCGGCGGCGCCCTGCAGCTTGCCGATGATCAGTTCGGGGGCGGATTTGCCGACCTGGGCCAATATGGTACTGGCGCTCATCTGGCCGCTGAACTTCAACACGTGGCGAAGTTGTCGTAGCCCCGGCAGGACCGGCAGCACCTTCGGGCGGAACAGCGCCGCCATGACCACCGTGCCGCTGGTGCCTGCCAGGGCACCCCACGCCATGCTCATATAGCTGAGGCCATTGTAGGCGCAGCCGATGGCGGTGATGGCGCCCAGCAATGTCCCCGTGAACGAGATCGTCACGGTCTTGTGGAACGCCATATCCCGCTGCAGATAGGCCATGGTGATGGAGCCGAAGGGCAGCAGGGCGAAATTGAGCGCCAGTAGATGCAACACGTCTTCCACGCCGGGCTGACCATAAAAACGCGCCGCGATCGGTGCCAGCAACAGCACGATGAGGGCCGTGATCCAGCCGAATCCGAGGGTCACCGTGAAGGCGGCGCGGATGCGATCCGGCGTCAGCGACTTTTCCTGGATGATGTACTGGCCGGAGCCGAAGTCGCGCAGCACCTGGCCGAGCGCTACGAAGGCGGCGCCGATGGAATAGATGCCGACCTCCTCGGGGGTCAGCAGTCGCGCGATGACGATGGTCGAGCCGATATTCACCAGCAGTACCAGGTACTGGGACGTGAAGGACAGGGCCATCGCCTGGCGGGCGGAGATCATGTGCGGGCCCTGCCCGAGGCCGACGCCGCCAGTGCGCGTAGCCAGTCGCGGGGGCTGGCCTGAGCGGCGTCAGGGGCGGTTGCGCGTACCTCGTCGAGGGCGCCACGCAACGCACCGATACCCCGCCGCGAGGCGGCATACAGCAAGGTCCGTACGGCGGCATCCAGCGCCTGACGGGTGGCGTCGACTTCGGCGCTGCTCAGGCCCAGTCGGTGCTGTTCGGCAAGTTGTTTGGCGATGACCGCCAGCGCGTGTCGGCGCACCAGCATCTGGTTGGCGTTGCCGGTCAGGTTGGTGTCGTGTTCCCGTTTGCGAGCGACGCGGGTCGGCAGGTACCCCAGGGTGCCGAGACGGGATACCCGCAGCCACAGGTCGCGGTCCTCGGATGTCTTCAGGTCGGTGTCGAAGGCGCCGGCAGCCACCAGGACCTGGCGTCTTGCCATGCTGCCGCTGGTGGGGATGAAGTTACCCTGGACCAGTGCCGCCCAAAGGCCCTCGCCCAGCAGTCGCAGGCCGTCGTCGCGTACCTCGTAGGCCACCTGCTCGATGGGTTTGCCGAGCAGGAAGTTGGCACAGTGCTCACCCGCCTCGGTGAACACCGATTGCTGCCCGAACACGCAGACCACCGCATCGCTCCTGCCCAGGGCCTGTGCCAAGCGTGCATGGTGATCGGGTTCCAGCAGGTCGTCAGCGTCCAAAAAGGCGACGTGGTCGCTGTGGGCCGCGTGGATCGCGGCGTTCCGCGCCGCCGAAGCGCCCTGATTGGCTTGCCGCAGCAGCTGCAGGCGTAGCTGTCGGTGTCGCGACGACCAGGCCGTGACGATGGCGGCCGTGTCGTCGGTGGAACCGTCGTCCACCACCACGATTTCGTCCGGCAGACGGGTTTGCGCAGCGATACTGTCCAGTGCCTGTTGAATGTGCGCGGCGGCGTTGTAAGCCGGAATCAAGGTGGCGATGCTGGACATCAGGTTTGCTGGGCCTTAGCGAATCCGTCGACGGGTGGTGGTGAGCGAGCCTTGGTGAACGGTTATGCGTGACGCAGTCTATCCAACCTGAGCCGGCCTCGCTCATCAAATAGTCGTCCGGATCCCAGCCACACCGCCGCGATACTGCCCAGTCCGGTGCCGGCGGCGATCAGGAACAGGATCATGATCTGATAGTTGGCCGCCTCCATGGGCGGGCTGCCGGCGAGGATCTGTCCGGTCATCATGCCCGGCAGGCTGACGATGCCGGCGGTGGTCATGCTGTTGATGATCGGGATCAGGCCGGCCCTGAGCGCGTCGCGGCGGATGTCCCCGATGGCTTGCTGACAGGTGTCCCCGAGCATCAGTCGCCCCTCGATCTGTCCCTGCTTGTCATGTGCCCCACGGGTCAGGTTGTCCAGCGCCACGGCGACGCCGGTCATGGTGTTGCCCAGCAGCATGCCCAGCAGGGGGATCAGGTACTGCGGTTGGTACCAGGGCGTTGGGCCGACGATCACGGTCAGCGCCAATACGGTGATGGAAAAAGATGACAGGAACATGGACAGGGTGCCCACGCCATAGCCCCAGATGCCGATAAAGCGGCGCCCCTGGCGGGCCATGACCTCGTAGCCCGCCACGCCCAGCATCACCAGGGTCAGGCCGGCCACCAGGGCCGGATGCGTCTGATCGAACAACACCCGCAGCACCAGTCCCAACAGGATCAACTGCACCAGGCTGCGCGCGGCGGCGACCAGCATTTGCCGCCCGACCCCCAGCCTCAGTTGCCAGGACAGCAGGGCCAGCATCATCACCAGACTGGCGGATAAAGCCAGATCCCAGGGTGATAACGGGATCACGCTCATGGTTTCGCCTCGGCAAGGTCGCGCTCGGTGACGTGCCCCGCCCGGACCTCGGCCTCCCGGCGGGCGACGCGGCGTCGTTGCGCAGGATCGTGGCTGACCCACAGGATCGCGGCCTGCTGGGCCCGCTGGTAAGCGGCGATGATCTGCTCCACCCGTGCCGTGTTGTCGTTGTCCAGGTTGGCGGTCACTTCGTCCAGTAGCAATACCTTCGGTTGCCGCGCCAGTGCGCGGATCAGCGCCAGGCGCTGTCGTTCGCCGCTGGAGAGTCGTCGCGTCTCCCAAGCCAGCACGTCGGTGTCAAAGCCCAGCGCGTGCAGCAGATCGGCCGGCCAGGTGTCGGCGTGGTCCCGCACTGTAGGATGCCACCAGTGGCTTTCCGCCGGCACCAGCATGACCGCGCGGCGCCACTCCGGTGGCTTGAAGACGCTGCGTGGGGTTCCATCCAGCAACACCTCCCCGCTGTTGGGGTCGAGGTCGGCGATGGCCCTTAGCAACAGGCTCTTGCCGGCGCCGGAAGGGCCGTGCAGCGCCAAGGTGTCGCCGGCGGCGAGACTCAGGTTGACCGGTTGCAGGCGTGCCGGACGCAGATCGAGCAACTGCAGGCGCGGCGGGCTCATCGGCGGCGGAATACCAGATCCCAAACGCCGTGCCCCAGCCGCTGCCCCCGCTGTTCGAACTTGGTCAGCGGGCGATCCGCCGGGCGGGGTGTGTACTGTCCGGTCCCGGCGGTGTTGACGAACGACCCGCTGGCGGCAGTGAGCACGGCCAGCATGTGTTCGGCATAGTTTTCCCAGTCGGTCGCGGCATGAAAGTGGCCGCCCGGGCGGATCACCCGCGCCAGCCGCGCGATCAGTTCCGCCTGCAGGATGCGACGTTTGTGGTGACGTTTCTTGTGCCAGGGGTCGGGGAAAAAAAGCTGCACCCGGTCCAGACTGGCCGCCGGCAGCGCACGTTCGAGCACTTGTACCGCGTCCTTGCGCATCACGCGCAGATTGGTCAAGCCCAGTTCCTCGATCTTGAGCAGCAGGTGGCCGACGCCGGGACGATGCACCTCAACACCGATGAAGTTGCGCTGGGGTGCGGCCGCGGCCATCTCGGCCAGCGAGTCACCGTTGCCGAAGCCGATCTCCAGGGTCACCGGGTGATCGTTGCCGAATACCTCGGACAGATCCAGTGGCCCGCCCTGCCAGTCCAGGTCGTCGTCGGCAGCACCGCCCAGGCCGAAACGCGGCCACAGGTCGTCGAAGGCCCGTTGTTGCCCCGGTGTCAGGCGGCCTTCACGCAGCACGAAGCTGCGGATGGTGCGCAGGCGTTTGCCCAGGCCGTCGTTCATTTCGCCCGCCGCCGGGGCCGGTTCAGAAGAACAGGCCGTCCACCGGCGAGGAGGCGGTGGCGAAGCGTTTGCGTGGGATACGGCCGGCCAGATAGGCCTCACGGCCGGCTTCGACGGCCTTTTTCATCGCCGAGGCCATCAGGATCGGGTCCTTGGCCCCGGCGATGGCGGTCTGCATCAGGATGCCGTCACAGCCCAGTTCCATGGCGACGGCCGCGTCGGACGCGGTGCCCACCCCGGCGTCCACCAGGACCGGCACCTTGGCCTCTTCCACGATGGTGCGGATGTTCAGCGGGTTGCGAATGCCCAGGCCCGAACCGATGGGTGCGGCCAGCGGCATCACCGCCACGCAGCCCATGTCCTCCAGGCGCTTGGCGATCACCGGGTCGTCGTTGGTGTAGACCATGATCTTGAAGCCGTCCTTGATCAGTGCCTCGGCAGCGACCATGGTCTCCACCACGTCCGGGAACAGGGTCTTCTCGTCGCCCAGCACCTCCAGCTTGACCAGGTCGTGTCCGTCCAGCAGCTCGCGGGCCAGCTTGCAGGTGCGCACCGCGTCCTTGGCGCTGTAGCAGCCGGCGGTGTTGGGCAAGTAGGTGTAGTCCGACGGCGGCAGGATATCCAGCAGGTTGGGTTGATCCTTTTCCTGGCCGATGTTGGTGCGGCGCACCGCCATGGTGATGATCTGCGCGCCGCTGGCATCGATGGCGGCCTTGGCCTGATGCAGGTCGGCGTACTTGCCGCTGCCCACCAGCAGGCGGGACTGGTAGGTCTTGCCGGCGATGGTCCAGCTGTCTTCGCGGGTGTCGGTCATGCTGATTGGGGTTCCGGTTGAGGGCACGGCAAGCGGTTCAGCCGCCGCCGATCGCCTGGACGATCTCGACGCGGTCGCCCGATCGCAACATATGGCTGGCGTGCTCGCTGCGCGGCACGAGCGCTTCGTTGACCTCGACGGCGATGCGTTTATCGGTCAGATCCAGGTGTGCGACCAGGGCCGCAAGGGACAGTGGCTCGGGCACGACCTCGGCCTGACCATTGATAACGATGTTCATGGGAAGCCAAACGGGTGAAATTCGGCGAAATTTTACACTAAACTGGGCCGCCTGCTAAGGAGCCTCTGAGAAAGTCCGAGCCCATGAGAGGGGGATCGGAATCGGGCAATGCGCGGCGCGAATCCCAGGTGGTGGTCGGCGATTGCAAAGATCGGCCTGGGACAAACGACGGATTTCAGCGCCAAGCCCAAGGCCCCGGCTGTCTCAGCGATTCCGCCAAGCAGGTGCACATTATTACAAGATGCCGCCAGGGGAGGGCCGGTGACACAACTCCACGAAAATCTGATTACCCCGGAGCAGGCGATCACCCTGGACGGGTTGTTCGCGCGTCGGGTCAAGCGTTCGCCCGAGCGCGAGGCTTACCGCACCTTCGATCGCCGCCGCAAGGAATGGCAGAGCTACACCTGGCAGGCGATGGCCGACCAGGTGAGTCGTTGGCAGCAGGCGTTGATCGGCGAGGATCTGCAGCCCGGCGACCGGATCGGGGTATTGCTGCGCAATTGTCCCGAGTGGGTGATGTTCGATCAGGCCGCGCTGAGCCTGGGGCTGGTGGTGGTGCCGTTGTACACCGACGACCGCCCGGACAATGTCGCCTACATCGCCAAGGATGCGGGGCTGAAACTATTGCTGATTCAGGACCTTGGCCGCTGGCAGCGACTGGAGCCATCGTTGCCGGAGAACCACGACATCGTGGTGCTGCTGCTGGAGGGGGGCGATAACGCCCGGACTGCCGCCGCTGCGGAGCCGCGGCTGCGCTATGTGCCCGACTGGCTGCCCGGCAGTGCCTCCACCTTGCGCGTTCGCCATGGCGCGGATCCTCATGCCCTGGCCTCCATCGTCTACACCTCGGGTACCACCGGGCGCCCCAAGGGAGTGATGCTCAGCCACCACAACATGTTGTCGGTGGCCCATAGCGTGTCCATGCGCGTGCCGGTGTACCAGGAGGATGTGCTGCTGTCGTTCCTGCCGTTGTCGCACACCTTTGAGCGCACTGTCGGGTATTACTACGCGGTCATGGGCAGCGTGACCGTGGTGTACGCGCGCTCCGTAAGTCAGTTGGCCGAGGACCTGGCGACGGTCAAGCCGACCGCGATGATCGCCGTGCCGCGGGTGTTCGAGCGTGTGCACGGCCGCATCCAGGAGACCTTGCGCAGCCAGTCGCCGGTCAAACGCAAATTGTTTGCCGCCACCATCGACGTTGGCTGGGCGCGGTTCGAGTATCAGCAAGGGCGCCGCGGCTGGCAGCCGAAGCTGGCGCTGTGGCCGTTGCTGGAGCGACTGGTCGCGCGCAAGGTGCAGGAGCGCCTGGGCGGCCGGGTGCGTCTGGCTGTGACCGGCGGCGCGCCGATCTCGCCGGAGATCGCACGCTTTTTCATCGGCCTGGGCGTGCCTCTGGTGCAGGGTTATGGCCTGACCGAAACCAGCCCGGTGATCAGCGCCAACTGCCTGGAAACCAACCTGCCGGCCAGCGTGGGCCGCCCGCTGCGTAACCTGGAAGTGCGGATTGGCAAGCACGACGAGCTGCAGGTGCGCGGCCCCGGGGTGATGAAGGGCTATTGGAACAATCACCAGGCAACCGCTGAAATCATCGACAACGACGGCTGGCTGCACACCGGCGATCAGGCGCGCATCGACGATCAGGGTTTTGTCCATATCACCGGTCGTATCAAGGACATCCTGGTGCTATCCAATGGCGAGAAGATCCCGCCGGCGGACATGGAGGGGGCCATCACCCTGGACCCCTTGATCGAGCAGGCCATGGTGGTCGGGGAGGGCAAGTCGTTCCTGTCCGCGTTGGTGGTGCTCGACGGCGACAAGTGGCCGGGCTTCGCCCAGGATCAGGGTGTCGACCCGCTCAAGGCGTCGTCCCTGAGTGACGACCGGGTGGAACACGCGGTGATCAAGCGCTTGCGTGTCGCGCTCAAGGATTTCCCCGGCTATGCCAAGATCCGGCGGGTGACCGTCATGCTCGAACCCTGGACGGTGGACGACGGGCTATTGACGCCGACCATGAAGGTGAAGCGGGCCAAGGTGCTGGAGCGCTACGCGGAGCAGGTTGCGGACATGTATCGAGGCTCGTAAGCAACGGTCGGTTGTCAGCGACCGGGTGCACTGCCTACAATCGGCGCCAGCGCGGGTGTAGTTCAATGGTAGAACTTCAGCTTCCCAAGCTGACTACGTGGGTTCGATTCCCATCACCCGCTCCAACTTCCGGCGCCCGCCCGCCCTCGTTCATGCGCGCTTGGCGCGCTTGAGCAGGGCCTTGGCGGCGTCCGCCGCAAGGGTGGCGGCGCCTTTGACGGTGCGCGGATTGCGCGCCTGCAGGCCTTGCAGCTTGCGTACCTCGCTCATCCAGTCACGCTTGTATGCCTCGTTGCCCACGCCATAGTCGATCTCGCTGACACGATCGTCGTCCAGGGCCTGGCGGAACAGTTCGCGGGACAGGATGGAGCCGACGGAAAGGTTCGCGAACTCCTCCCGATACGCCAGCTTGTAGATCAACGCCTTGTGCGGCGTGGTGATCCACAGTTGCGCGGCAGCGGCCTGGTCGTCCACATACAGTACGCCCAGACGCAGCAAGCCCAGTCGGGTACAGGTACGACACAGCGTGGGAATGAACTCGGGGTAGGGCTCCGGGCGCTTCCAACTGCTGTTGTAGATGGCGACATAATCGTCAACTGCCGTGGTCAGCGCGTCGTTGTCCTCACTGAAGATGCGGATGGTCACCTGATGCGCCTTGCGCAGCTTCTTCTCCTTGCGTGCGATGGTGTTGCGCAACCGCGACGAGCGGGCGGCGTAGTAGTCGTCGAAACCCTGTCCTTGGGTTGGCAGATACCAGTTGTCGTATTGATCGTAGACCTTGCTGGACAAGCCGCAGGCATGGAAGGCGCCGGCCAGATTCATGTGTTCGATTGCATCCGCGGGCAGCAGCCGCAGGTCGATGCTGTGCCAACGTGGTCGCTCGTCGCCGATGTGCCGTGCCAATGCCAGCGCCGCGCCGGGTAGATCGACATCGGCGGCCAGCGGCGACAGCCCGAAACTCATGGTGTAGTAGTTGCTCAGCCCTTGCAGATGCCGTGGGTCCGGGCCGACCGCGCAGAACAGCGCGGCCACGGCTTGGTGCGCGTCGCTGAGTACATAGATGCGCGGCGTGACCTCGCCTGCCAGTGCGCCGTGGTACAGGCACTCGAACCAATCCAGGCTGAGGAACAGGTCGGCTTGCGCCGGGTATCGCCAAGCGGTGGCGACCGCCGGGGGCAGATCGGTAATCGAGCGATAAACGCGAATGGACATCACAAAGGGTTCGGCCGGCCGGTCCGTTGGCACGCCGGGACGCGGCGCAGGCCCGGCCGATTCTATCAGCTTGCCGGGCGGGCGCCAGACGTGACCGCCGGTTCGGTCCCGATTTGGGCAGAGTCGCCTTAGGGAAGCTCTGAAAAATTCAGGGGTTCCACGGCACAGGGAGGTGCCACCAAAATCGGTCACTGCAAGTGACTGGTTTTGAGCCAGGCTACGTTTGCAGCGCAGGGTGCTCTGAGAGGGCCAGGATGAACTTGTTCAGAGTTTCCTTAGCGTGACAGCGCGGTGACGATCATCGCTGCCAGTTCCTGCGGGCTGGATGTGTGGCTGGCCGAGTCGCTGTAGTTGCCCTGCTTGTCCAGCACATACATGCGCGAGCTGTGATCGAGCACGTAACCCAGTGCCGATTCGGGCATCGGCACCTTGCGATAGATCACCAGATATTGCTTGGCCACCTGGGCAATTTGCGCCGGGGTGCCCGACAACCCGACGATGTTCGGATGGAAGTGGCTGGCATACTCCGCCGTCTTGGCGGGCGTGTCGCGCTCCGGGTCCAGGGTGACGAACAGGGCAGCCACCTGGGCCTGTTGCGCGGGCGTCAGGCTGTTGAGTGCCAGGGTGATGTTGCTGAGGGTCAGCGGACAGACATCGGGACAACTGGTGTAGCCGTATGCAAGGATCACCACCTTGCCCCGGAAGTCACTCAACGACACCGGACCGTCTGCGCCTTGCAAGGTGAAATCGCCGCCCAGCCCCGCCGGGCTGGTTATCGGCTTGGGGCCGGGTTGTTGGTTGCTGCCCGCCAGCCAGATACCGCCGAGTATCGCCGCCAGGCCCAGCAGGATGATGCCGAAGGTCTTCGCCACGGCGTTTCCCCTTTCAGTGCATCTGGTGGTGGGCGTGATCGCCGCTTTTGCCGGCGGACGGGTTGCCGATGGGCGCCTCCAGATCCACAACCGAGCCGTCGTCGAAATTCAGCGTCAGGGGGATCTGCTGGCCGGCCACCAGATCCCGCTGGAGCCCGATCAGCATGATGTGCAGCCCGCCGGGCTGAAAGACCACCGATTCGCCGGCCGGGATGGTCACGCTGTCCACCCGACGCATCGCCATCATGCCGTCCTTCATGGTGTGGGTGTGCAGTTCCACGCTACGTGCTGCGGGCGTGGCGCCGCCGACCAGCGCGACCGGTGCGCCGCCGCTGTTGTGCAGGGTCAAAAAGGCGGCGCTGGCGGGCGCGACCTTGGGCATGGCGCGCACCACGGTGTCGCTGACCGTGACCGCCGCGTGTGCCAGCGGTGCGGCAAGGGCGAGCAGGATCGTCAGAGGCGAGAGATAGGTGTGACGCATGTGAAGTCCTCGTAAGGGCGGCCGCGTAAACCCGACGTTTCCTCAGGGTGCCGGGCTGGGCCATCATACCCGGCATGAGCGCGGGCCAGAAGTGATCGGATAGCCATGCAGAAATTCTACGAAGCCAGAGACCGCTTGCAGGCGGTCATGTTGCGCGATCACCTGGCAGTGAATCAGATTGCATCCGTGGTGTTGGGAGACTATCTCAGTGGCGCGGCCGGTGAATTGTCCGCCATCAATTTTCCGGTGGTCTGGCTGGTGGAAGAGGGCGACCTGCCCCGGGCACGTCAACTGTTGAGCGAATTTCTGGCGCCGCAAGCGGCGGCGGCCGACTGGACCTGCCCGGTATGTGGTGCCCAGGTGGAGGGCGACTTCGCGCTGTGCTGGCAATGTGGCGGGACCAGACCGACGGAGGAGAACACATGACTGCGTCCGCCCAGACGTTTTCCCGCCGAGTGCTGGACTGGTTCGATGTCCATGGGCGCAAGGACCTGCCCTGGCAGCAGGATGCCACGCCGTATCGGGTGTGGGTCTCGGAGATCATGCTGCAGCAGACCCAGGTGGCCACGGTGATCCCTTATTACAGCCGTTTCACCGCGCGGTTCCCCGATGTGTGCGCGCTGGCCGACGCGCCCATCGACGACGTGCTGCACTTGTGGTCCGGGCTGGGGTACTACGCTCGGGCACGCAACCTTCACAAGGCCGCGCAGCAGGTCCGCGATGTCCATGGTGGCCGTTTCCCCGAGACCTTCGAGGCTGTCGCTGCCCTGCCCGGCGTGGGGCGTTCCACCGCCGGCGCGATCCTGTCCCTGTCCCTGGGTCAGCATCACCCGATCCTCGACGGTAACGTCAAACGGGTCCTCGCCAGGTGCCACGCCGAGGCCGGCTGGCCGGGGCAGACCGCGGTGTTGAAGCGGCTCTGGGCACTAAGCGAAAGACTCACGCCGAGCGCGCGTACACGGGACTTCAACCAGGCCATGATGGACCTGGGGGCTACCGTGTGTCGCCGAACACGGCCGGCCTGCGGGGCCTGCCCGGTGCAAACCGACTGCCTGGCGGCGGCACAGGGCGATCCGTCGGCCTACCCGGGCAAAAAACCGCGTAAGGCATTGCCCGTGCGGCAAGTGCAAATGCTGTTGGTGAGTGACCCGGTCGGTCAGGTGTTGCTCGAGCAGCGCCCGCCCAGCGGTATCTGGGGCGGGCTGTGGGGGCTGCCGGAACTGGCGCGGGATGCCGATCCCGTCGCCTGGGTACGGGAACGTTTCGGTCAATCGGTGCACGCGTGCCCAGAGCTGCCGACGCGCCGCCATACCTTCAGCCACTTCCATCTGGACATCACACCGCGTCAAATCCTGCTGCCGCAGCCGGGTTTGCTCGCCTTGGAGGGGCCGGACTGCGTCTGGTATAACCCGGCCCAGCCCGACGCGCGTGGCCTGGCCGCGCCGGTGTCGCGTCTGCTCGACGAAAATTCCGTCCTACAAACCGAGGTATCACCATGAGCCGCATGGTCAACTGTGTTCGTCTGAAAAAAGAGGCCGAGGGCCTGGACCGCATGCCCTACCCGGGCGATCTGGGTCAGCGGGTGTTCGACAACGTGTCCAAGGAGGCCTGGGCGGAATGGCTCAAACACCAGACCATGTTGCTGAACGAATACCGCCTGAGCCCCATCGACCCCAAGGCTCGCAAGTTTCTGGAAGAACAGATGGACAAGTTCTTCTTCGGCGAAGGCGCCGAGGCCCCGCCCGACTTCAAGCCCGAGTAAACGCGTCGCGCCAATGGCTGCGCGCGGCTTGACTCCGCGCGCCCATGCCGCTTAAATACGCGCTCTTTGGCGCCGGCCACAGCCGAAAAACGCCAAGCCCAGGTAGCTCAGTCGGTAGAGCAGGGGATTGAAAATCCCCGTGTCGGCAGTTCGATTCTGTCCCTGGGCACCATATATCAACGGCTTACGTTTCGGCGTAGGCCGTTTTCGTTTGGGGCTGTGCCCACATTGTGCCGCCGGCGGTATATGGCCCAGCGGCCCCATCAGGCATTGGTGGTTAAACCACGACACCATTCCAAGGTCGCCAGCTCCACGGATTCACACGTCTTCCACGGCCCCCGGCGATGGATCAGTGCGGCCTGGTACGGTCCATTGATGGTGTCGGCCAAGGCGTTGTCGTAGTTATCGCTCTTGCTGCCAACCGATGGCACATGTCAGCCTCGACAAGCCGCTCGCTGTAGCGAATGGAGACATATGTGAATCCCGGATACCGTGATGGATCAGCCCGCGTAGGGCGCAATAAGGCGCGGCCGCATTGCGCCGGATGTATCATCAAAAAGGGTGTTGCCCCCTTTGGTTCCTGTCTAATAACGTCTTTGCAGCGACCGTGATATAAAGCGTCAATTGCGTCCGGGCGGCCCGGATAGCCGCACCACTGTGGCCCTCGTCCCAGTAGAAAAGGAACTATCGAGATGATCAAAAAAACCGTCAGACGCCTGATCGGGGATACCAACACCGGCAGTATCGAATACTTTCTACGGCCCGAAATGCGCTCCTATCGGGGCAGCGCTTTCAATGACCAATCATTCCGCCAGACGATGTTCAAGGACATCATCTCGGCTATCCCTTTCCAGCGCATCTACGAAACAGGCACGTTCCGCTGCACAACCACAGAGTTTATGGCCCGTGAGTCCGGCCTGCCCGTACATACGGTGGAGGCGGTGCCACGGAATTTCGGGTTCAGTCGCGCGCGTTTCTGGCCCAACCGCAACGTCACCACGGAACTAGGCGATAGCCGAACCTTTCTCCGTGACCTGGTCGTCCGGCATGCCAATGAGAACACACCCGCGTTCGCTTACCTCGATGCGCACTGGTACGACGATCTGCCGCTGCGGGAAGAATGCGAAATACTGTTGACCAGTTCGCGCCCGTGGGTACTGATGATTGACGACTTTGCCGTCCCTGACGACACCGGCTATGGCTATGACGACTACGGCGTGGACAAAAACCTGACCCCCGAGTATCTCGCCCCGATCGCCCATCTGCACAACGGCTTGCTGTTCCCCAGGCTGCCTAGCGAGGAAGAGACCGGCGCCCGCCGCGGGTCCGCCGTGTTGACCAACAGTGCCGACATCATGCCGCAGTTGCAGGCACTGGGGAGCCTGCGAGTGCTGACTGAGTCAGCCATCCCGTCCGCGTAGGGCGCAATAAGGCGCAGCCGCATTGCGCCGGATGTATCATTGGTAAAGGGTACTGCCCCACTGTTGTCCAACCGTCCATATCGCCGTAGCGGCACCCTGTGGGAGGGGAGGTTCCGCTCCTGTCTCGCCCAGGAAGAAGGCTATGTGCTGGCATGCTACCGCTGTGTGGAGCTCAATCCGGTGCGTGCCTGCATGGTGGAGCATCCGGCGGACTATCCGTGGTCCAGCTATGCGGCCAACGGCCAGGGCGGTCGATGCGGATTCCTCACGCCTCACCCCTTGTACCAAGCGTTGGGCGATTCACCAGAACAACGGCAATCCCGCTATCGGGGATTGTTGACTCATCACCTGGATCCCGGTCTGATCGACGAGATCCGGGACGCGACCAATAGCGGTTTCGCGCTGGGTAGCGAGCGCTTGCAGCGGGAGATGGCGGCGGTGGTGAAGCGGCGCGCGGTGCGCCGGGCGCCGGGGCGGCGGTCACGCGGGGAGGGAAAGCGAAAAACGTGGTCTGTCCCACTGCTGTCAACAAGGCCTTCGGGTAACCGTTTTGCCGTGGTGGATGGCGTAATTGGGGTTGGTGAAAGCCCGTTTGGTCTGATTGCTGCCGCCACGGCACCTGACGTTGGTTTGTCTGAGGCGCCTCACGCATGAGCCCTATTGAGGCC
>JASBTJ010000050.1 GCA_030148485.1 Gammaproteobacteria bacterium
GGGGCTGAACAAGAAGTCCGCGTTATCCTGCAGAATCAGCCGGCTGTAGAGTTGCTGCACGCGACCGGCGGAAGACTGATCATCGTAATATTTGAGCGCGACCTTGTAGTGCTTACTGCCTACTTTGATGCCGCCCGCAGCGTTGACCTGGTCACGCCATAACTCGAAGCCAAGCAGTTGGGGTTTGGAGTCGGCGTTGAGTTTGCCGGTCTCGGAGGTCGTGAAACCGATGGTAAGGGTCTTAGCTTGAGCGAAAGGCGCCGTCAACAGCACGGCGCAGGTCAGGGTAACTGCCAAGGCAGACATTCTGAGCATGATACGCCTCCTAACGATTGGACGATTTTATTGTTGCAAAAAGGCGGCCGCCGCAGGCCTGCGTTGTCTCTTTGTTTTTGAAGTGTAATACACGTACCGCCCGCTGTCCCTTACGAAAGCGGGCTGGTTGGTTTCTCAGGTTTGTTATCGGGATACACGAGCAGGCGATCAAAACGTGCCCAAAATTGGGCGCGGCAACCCCGCACTGATCGATTTGAGCGGCTCGCTGCAATGAGGGCGGCGTCGCGGTCAGTTCAATCTCCGGAAGGCACCGAAAACCGCGACCGTCGTGTCAGCTGCTCCCGCCATTTCCCCATCGGCCTGAAATAGGGCCGGAATATCGAATACCAGGTCTTTGTTGTCGGCGAGGCCGGGATTGAGGTTGCCTGGATGTCTGCGTAATTTCCTTCGCGATACCGGGTACTCCGCGAAGCACCCGCTGAACAAGACAGGATGCGCTCTCCGGGCGCGAAAGCATCGATGCGCAACGCCTAGTGCCCACTCGCTTCCGCTGAAATCGCACGATCATTGTTGAACTACCCAGTCTCCGTTTGCCCCGGATTATGGGGTGCATAATTAAAACGAAGCGGACCAACGAAACACGACGGCGAGGCTGGATACTTGATTATTTCAACTAATGCTGTAATATTGAATTATGGATATGGACACGGTCATTGCTCAAAAACTCGCAGCGCTCGCACACCCCGCGCGGCTGAAGATGGTCCGCCTCCTGGTCCAGGCAGGTCCCGGAGGCGTTGCCGCCGGGAAACTCGGTGCGTCCTGCGGCTTGGCTCCAAACGCTGTCACATTTCACCTGCAAAAACTGACCCACGCCGGGTTGATCGAAAGCTGTCGTGAAGGACAGTTCATCGTATACAGCGCCAAGTTCGATGCCTTGCTAGATATAACCGAGAGCTTGGTTGGCGCCTGTTGTTCCGATTCCACTGAGAAATGCGGTGAGCGTTGCCCATCCGGTAGCGATGACCGCTCGACTGTAAACAAAATCGACGAGGCGCGAAGGAGAGGGCGATGAAGGACATGCAAAACGAGGGACGCGGCTGGTTCCGTGCAATTGGTATTGGTGTCGGGGTGGCCCTGTTGACCGCTGCGGTTATGGTCAGTTTGCTAAAGGCCGGGGTGTCGCCTCTGCCCAAACCACCGTCCTTAGCCTTTGCTGAGGTCATTCTGGGCCGTTCGTTGCCGTTGCCCGTCGGACTGCTATTCCATGTGAGCTATGTGACGTTCTGGTCGGTGGTCTTTGTGCGCTACTTTCCGCGCCGCTCGCTTTCGACCGCATTTGCGCTGGCTTTCGTCCTGTGGGTAGCAATCCTGATCGTGTTTTTCCCGATACTTGGGTGGGGCATCGCTGGTTTACAGGTCAGCGCCAAGCTGATTCCGGCGTCGTTACTACCCCATGTGCTCTTTGGGCTGTTCCTCTGGGCGCTCGATCGTTACCTCCCAAAGGGGGGGCGGCGGTATGATTGACTCACGTGGAGGATAACGCATGGAAACCATCGATACGGCGACGCTCGCCCGGTGGCAGGACGAGGCGCGGGACTTCGTCCTGATCGATACGCTGCCGCGTTCCGCATTCAAAGCGGGCCACCTACCTGGGGCCGTCAACATCGTCTCCGACGAGATTCTGGACCGCGCGCCTGAAGTGCTTGCGAACCGAGCCGCGACCGCAGTGGTTTATTGCGCAAGCCCTGCCTGCCAGCGAGCTCGCTTATCAGCCGAACGTTTGATCTCACTGGGTTATCGCCACGTTTACCACTACGTGGGGGGCAAACAAGACTGGTTAGACAGTGGCAACGCTCTGGAAAAATCTTAAGAAATGTTCCGGGCAGCGTTTGGTTCTACCGGCCTGTCGACGGCGTTACCGCTGCTGCGCGTTCTACTGCTCTTTGGCGTCACGGCGATCGCTGAAATCGTGATGGCCCGATTTGAAGCCATCCCAATCTTGGCAGCACATCGGCTTCAATGCGCCTAGAGAAACGATAACGTTCACACCGAGGATCGCTCCTGATGACACACACCAATAGGGGCCGTGTCGCCCTGCTGTACCCTGGAGACGTGCAGGCAAGACGAGAGGCGACGACAGACAACAATCGGCTTTCTCCGATTTTTCGTGCATTGGCCGAGCGCGGCATAACGGCCGATCCTGCCGTGTACGACGACGCGTTCAGCGACGAGGTCCGGCAGCAGCTTATGTTGGTGGATGCGGTCCTGGTCTGGGTCAATCCGCTCCAGGAGGGCCAGGGGCGATCCATACTCGATGCCATGCTTCGCGAGGTTGCTGCCGCAGGTGTCTTTGTGAGCACCCACCCCGACATTATTCAGAAAATCGGGACCAAGGATGTGCTCTACCAAACCAGGAACATGGGCTGGGGTTGCGACACACACCGCTACCTGTCGTTGGAGCAGATGGGCCAGGAACTGCCTGCGCAACTCGCATCCGGCAAGGCGCGCGTGCTCAAGCAATACCGGGGCAACGGTGGCGATGGCGTGTGGAAGATCCAACTCGCTGCAAAGGTATCGGATAAGACCAGTGAGAAGAGTGGCGTCGATTTGCCTGAATCGGACGCGCCTGTCAGCGTCCGCCACGCCAAGCGCGGAAGCGTCGAGGAGCAGATGGCGTTGGGGGCATTCCTCGAACGGTGCGAATCATACTTCGAGGCCGAAGGTCATATGATCGATCAGGCGTATCAGGAGCGGCTTCCCGAGGGTATGGTTCGCTGCTATCTGGTGCATGACCAGGTGGCCGGCTTCGGGCATCAGGCGATTAATGCGCTGTACCCGGCTCCATCGGACACGGACCCGGCAGATGTGCCGCAGCCGGGGCCGCGCTTGTACTATCCGCCCACGCTGCCTGCGTTTCAGGGGCTCAAGCACCACCTCGAACAGAAATGGGTGCCTGAAATGCAGCAACTGCTCGACATTGAGACGGGCCGCCTGCCTGTGTTATGGGACTGCGATTTCCTGCTCGGCCCAAAGGACGAGCGGGGCGAGGACACGTATGTGCTGTGCGAGATCAACGTGAGCAGCGTCGCGCCGTTCCCGGATTCGGTAGTGCCTTATGTTGCAGACGCGACGGCTGCCCAAGTGAAGGGCTGAGAGGCGACCGAGGACACCTGCCAATCCCGTAACCGCATTCGACGATACGACCAAACGCGGTATTGATGCTGTTGATTCTCGGGGTCGCCGGCGTGGTGATGATCCGGGGGTTCTTCCATCCAAAACGGCCGGACTTCATCGCAATCATTGGCGGTCAGTCGAAGCTCGGCATCGAACTCATGCGGCTCGGCGGGCGCAGCAGTACTCTGAACGCTGTGATGGGCCTCGGTGGAAGGCAGCAACGCCAGTGTCTCGACCGTATCGTCCGGCCGGCGAATAGTAACCTGCGCGCTCAGATCTTCGATGTGTTGCGTGACGGTCAGCCGCATGCGCTCACCCTCGGGCGTGTCGACATGCAGTGCGACAAGCAGCACAGCGAATACGACGTACAACAGCGCCATGGATGCCAGAAGTGTTCGCGAGATGAGCCCCCGTCGGAAGGAAAAAAACATGATTCCCACGGCAACCACGGTGACCGCCGCCGCGAGAACAAGTGATTGGTCAAACAGCCAAGGCGTAAAGAAGAGCCCCAGAGCTGTAGGCACGGTAGCCTGGATCATCATAGCGCCGCTGATGTTGGCGAGTGCCAAGCGATGTTTGCCTTGACGCACCCAGATAATCGCGTTGAGCGTTTCCGGTAGTTCGGTCGCGATGGGACTCAATAGGAGCGCTAACAATTGCGGCTTGATGCCGAGCATAGGGCCAAGCGCGTCCAGTCGGCCCACAAAGAAACGGGAGGCGGCGAAGATTACGACCAAGGCGATCAACGTTTGCGTAACGGCTGCCCACGTGGCAGGTGTAGGCGCTTTCGGCGTAAGTTTGAGCGGCTCCAATTCGCCTCCTTCCTCGCCATGTTCGCCGAGCATCTCCTTCCAGAAATAAGCTGCATAAGCGGCCAAGAACAGCACGCCAAGCCACGGTTTGTAGGCAAACGCGATCAAGCCCAGCGCGATCTTCACCGAGAAGATCACCAAGAACCAGCCTTGATCGCGGCTGAGGCGTTTGAACTGGCCGCGAATGGCTGTCGTCTTCGGTAACTCCTGACGGCAGACCAGTAAGGTCAGTCCCACGACGGCGTAGGCGATGGTGGATAGCACCAGTGGGCCGCCCAAGGCCGCACCGACGCCGATTTCTTTTTGAGCAGCATTGGCGCCGAAGACCACAGCGATAAACGTGATCACACTCTCAGGCAGCGCCGTGCCGAAGGCCGCAAGAATGGATCCGGTGGCCTGCTGCCCCACGGCAAATTTTCGTCCGACCCATTCGACGCCGTTGACGAAGTATTCGCAGGCGAAATAGATCAGGATCGCGGAGCCCAAGAGCAACGCGACAGTCACCGACAGTGTGTTCATGAAGGAGCCTCGGGGTCGGGCGCAAGCCAATGGCGTCGGCGCTCTCGCCCGACCCACGGACGAACGCCGATACCAATGGTCTTGCCAAGTCGAATGACCGGTGGCGCCACGGCCGAAGCCGAGTGTGTTGACGCCACCCCTTCTGAATACGAAGGCGGCTACTCCCCAAGGGAGCGGGGAGGATAAGCCTTTCGCCCGTAACGGTCAAACGTATCCAATGCGACGCCGCGATGATCAGTTCTATTCATAATCGGCACATGCCCCAAGCGACCGGCCGCTGCGCCGATCGGATACGACAGCCCGACCTGCACCACGTTGCTCCCGACGCAGAGCAATCCTGCCACTTGCGCGGCGTGCACGACGCCCATGGAGGCAGTCAACAGCATGTTACGGTTAGACTCGGATTCATCCGCCGGCCCGAACTGGTCAGCTTGCTGGTCTCCGATCACCCCGTGCCGGAAGCAATGCGGCCGGGCGTAATCTACATCGGTCGGTGCGGCGGCCTATCAGAAATGGGCGGTGTTCGGCTGCCCTTGATACGGAGATGAGATTATCCAGCTGTCCTCGATGGCGAACCGGCGGCCACTCTGGACCATTACGACTGACTTCATCGGCCGCCCGACCATCCATCCCTAGGTGTGCCAGATGGATGGTTCATTTGCTCACTTTTTGGGCTAAGGGAGGCCGAGTAGAGTAGTGCGCAGATGGCAGCACGTACATCATCCGACTTCTAGAGCGTATCTTCAGGGTTGTGTTGCCGTTGGGCATTATGCGCCTCCAAACCTCTAAGAAGCCGAAGAGCCCGCGGTAGGCGCGGGGCTGGCGGGCGAAGCAGCCCAGTCCTTTAGCACCGTCGAGTCACTGTGGCGTTTTCCAGCCGCAGGGCCGAACCGGACGAAAAGAAAAGTTGTCGGGCAAACCCGAAGGTGCAAGGGCTGACTGTGATGTCGCGTTGCGCCTACCTACTGAGGCGCTCGACACTTGTGTGGTTAATTACTTTAATATTTATTGAAAAAATTTAGTCTTTTATGGCAAAAACTTTAGTACTTTCTGTAGTCGTCCATCCAGTCGCTTAGATGGATAATTGGCCCAATGAATGTTATTTAACATAATATACATTATGCGCACTATCAAGTTAGCATCGAAACCGCCAAGGGCCTTGCGCCATGCAGTATGTAACCGAACTGCTGCACTCCGGCTGGATGGGCGATGTGACCACTTTGCGTCAGATTCAATTGCTGAGCCAGTTGAACGACGAACAAGCCGCCTCGCTTTGTTTCGTCTCGCCGCACACGTATCGGCGTTGGCGTTCGGATCGGCAGCCGAACCTGATGGCCGTTCGATTGCTGTCGGTGTTGGCCGGTTACGTTCCTTGGCCCGGTTGGTCGCACTGGGAGATGCACGATGGACGCCTGTACCCGCCTGGTTACACCCGCTACGGAATCTCGCCAGGCGATGTCTTGGCCGTGCCGTTTCGGTTGCAGTTGCTGGGCGCTTACGAGCAGAAGATCAACCAACTGGAATGGGAACTGGCACAACACGGCGATCGCTCCCCCGAGGATGTGGACACCGAAACCAGGGGGCCGGACCAGTGGCGGTCCCTGTAACACCGCCACTTTGTGCCATGGGTGGCACAACCGATGCTGATTTGGGTCTTTTCCACCTTCTTTTTAGTGTGTGATTAACCGCGGAAAATGGCCTGGAGGTGAGTCATGACTGAGGGGGCACAGGTGGTTCAATTGCACACTTCGGGGCTCACACACTGGTTCGATGTCACCGCGGAAGCCGAGGTGATGGGCACCTTGAAAGTCGAACCGGGCCGGTTGGTCGAGCTGGTGAATCGACATTTCCGCGTTTGCCGTGCCTGGAAGGATCTCGGAGTGTGGACGACTACGGGTCGCCAGGCGTTGGCCGCCTGGCCGGTCGGTACTCACGGGGTCGTGTGTGCGGTGCTGTTCGAGGTTGCGGTGGGTTGGCGTGTAATGCTGGAACACCATGATGACAAGTTATTACCACCGGAACATCGCTGGGTCGAAGTCCGGGTGCCCGACTTTCTCCGCCATACGATGCCGCTGGAGGGTACACCATGAAAACAGCGGATGTAGCCCTTAATGGCCATAGGTGGGGTTTAAGGCGTTCCCCGGACATGGGCGCAGCCCGTGTGCGGGGAACGCTTATGCCCTGCTCCTGCGCGCTGGGAGCGCGCAGCGCGCCTTACCTTCGGCGTAGCACGCCGCAAAATCCAAGGACGGATGAAGCCGGCCACCTGGCCGGCGTAACCGGCAGGCTGAAGGCCTGCCGTGCTTTTAACCGCTGTATCGGATCGGGGCACCGGGATTTACGAGCGGCAGTGCCGTTTAATCCTTCCACGGCCGCCACCTGCAAAACCGTAATCCACGGACTCAAAATTTTTTGCCTCAAGGGAGGGCAATATGACCAGTCTATACATTATGCGTACTAATGGGGATTTCAGTTCATGCGCTTGCGCAACCATTGCAGTAATTCGCTGCGCGGCAACGCATGGCTAATGTGATAGCCCTGTGCGACATCGCATTTTAGATCGTGGAGAAACCTCAGTTGTG
>JASBTJ010000055.1 GCA_030148485.1 Gammaproteobacteria bacterium
TCCGGCAGGATCAGGTCACCGAAGGCCACGGTCTCGGACTGGAACGCATCGGCAACGATGATGAACGGGATCTTGTATTCGCCGTTCTCGTCCTTGTCCACCAGCATGTCCCGCACCTTGGCGGTGTTCATGGAGCTGTTCCAGGCCATGTTGGCCATGAACAGGAACAGGGTGTCGATCTTGTACGGGTCGCCACGCCAGGCGTTGGTGATGACGTTCTGCATCATGCCGTGCACGGACAGCGGGAATTCCCAGGAGAAGGCCTTGTCCAGACGCACCGCCTCGCCGTCGCTGTCGACGAACAGGTCGTCCGGGTCCTTCGGCCAACCCAGCGGCATGCCGTCCAGCGGGGTGTTCGGTTGCACCGCCTCGGGGCCTTTTGGCGGCTTGGGGCACGGGGGAATCGGACGCGGGAACGGCGCCTTGTGGCGGAAGCCTCCCGGGGTGTCGATGGTGCCCAGCAGGGTCATCAGCACGGACAGCGCGCGGATGGTCTGGAAGCCGTTGGAGTGGGCGGCCAGACCCCGCATGGCGTGGAACGAAACCGGTCCACCGACCACCTTGTCGTGGTCATTGCCCCAGCAGTCGGTCCACTTGATCGGCAGTTCGATCTTCTGGTCACGGGCGGTGACACCCATCTCGTGCGCCAGGCGCTTGATGGTCGCGGCGGGGATGCCGGTGATGCCCTCGGCCCACTCAGGCGTGTACTCGTCGATACGATCCTTCAACAGCTGGAAGGACGGCTTCACCTTGGTGCCATCCGGCAGGGTGAAACCACCCAGCAGGTAGGGATCGGAACCCGGGGTACGGGCGCCGGTCGGGCCGTTGATCTCACGGTCCCACCACATCTTGTTCTCAGGATCGTGACAGGCCTCATCGATCTCCGCATCGCTGCGGTAGAACATGCCGTGGTCGTCACGGGACTCGTCCTGGATAACCAGCTCGGCCGCATTGGTGTACTGCACCAGGAAGTCGCGATCGAACAAACCCTGCTTGAGCAGCTCGTTGCAGATGGCCATCAGCATGGCACCGTCGGTACCCGGTTTGATGGGCACCCACTCGTCGGCGATGGCCGAGTAACCGGTGCGTACCGGGTTGATGGTGATGAAGCGGCCGCCGTGACGCTTGAACTTCGACAGCTCCATCTTCATCGGGTTGGAGTGGTGATCCTCGGCAGTGCCGATCATGATCAGCAGCTTGGAACGCTCCAGGTCCGGACCACCGAATTCCCAGAAGGAACCGCCGATGGAGTAGATCATGCCGGCAGCCATGTTCACCGAGCAGAAGCCGCCGTGGGCAGCGTAGTTCGGGGTACCGAACTGCTTGGCGAACATGCCGGTCAGCGCCTGCATCTGGTCACGACCGGTGAACAAAGCGAACTTAGCCGGGTCTGTAGCACGCAGGTGACCCAGACGCTCTTCCATGATTTCGAAGGCGCGGTCCCAGGAGATCTCCTCGAATTCGGAAGCGCCACGCTCGCTGCCTTCCTTACGCAGCAGCGGCTTGGTCAGACGGGCCGGCGAATACTGCTTCATGATGCCGGAGGCACCTTTCGCACAAATAATGCCCTTGTTCAGCGGGTGGTCGGGGTTACCCTCGATATGACGGACTTCGCCGTCACGCAGGGTGACTCGGATGCCGCAACGGCAAGCGCACATGTAACAGGTGGTGTTTTTGGTCTCCACCCGACCCATGTCGCGGTCGTTATGAATGACAGGATCCAGCATTCGCCTAAGCCTTTGGTTGATGACGCTTTAATCAGCAATAACGGTACATTCTAATATTCGGGTCTTGCTTAACGCAAACCGATTAGCCCCTCCCAAAAGGGGTATTCCCGCCCGTTTTCCGGTACTTGCAGCGGTTGTGCCCTAGTAAAGCCGAGGCTGTGACGGACGCCGGATTCAAAGCCTTTTGAAAAATGTGTGAATTGGCGAAACGACCCGATCGGTCTTTTCAGAAACGGCGCTTATCCATCACCTGATAGCCGTCCCGATCCGGCTTCCAGCCCCATGAAAACCGTTGCAGATCACGCACCGCGCCCCACAGGGCGTCCTCATAGGACACGGCACTGAAGCCGCAACCGTAACTGGTGCGATCCTTTCCACGCAGGGTCTTGAAGTTGCTACGCAACACCACCGCATAGCCGTGCTCCAGTTCGCTGATGGCCTGCGGGTGCGTGACATCGACGCCGGCGCCGAAGTCGTCATAGCCTTTGGCGTACAACGCCTCGCGCGCGGCCTGCTGAGCATCCGCCACATGGCGCCCGTCGGCAACCATGGCGTAATCAAGCGTATTGCCCTGCCATTTGGCCATCACACAGGCCGCCCCTGCGGTCACGACAGGTGCAACGGCGGTCGCCGCCAGCGCGGCAAAGACATATAGCGGTAGACGAGGCATGTCGCCTCTATCGGTGCGCCCGGACGTTTCTTGAACCGCCTCAGGAAGCTCTGAATAATTCAGAGCTTCCGCGGCACAGGGAGGTGCCGCCAAAATCGGTCGCTGCAAGTGACTGATTTTGAAGCAAGCTGCAAACCGTGTTTGCCGCGCCGCGTGCGCTGAGTAGTCCAGTATGGACTTATTCAGCGCTTCCCTCAGCCGTCCCGCAGGGTCTCCAGCATCTCCCAACGGGCATAGGCACGCTCCAGGTCGGACTGGCGTTCGGACAACTCCCGGTTCAGCGCCGTCATGCGCTCACCACCCTCCTTGTAGAGCTCGGGGTCCGCCAAGGCCTGCTCCGCGGCCGCCACGGCGGTTTCGAGTTCCTCGATGCGTTTGGGCAGTGCGTCCAGCTCCCGTTGATCGTTATAGCTGAGTTTTTTCGCTTTGGCCGCCGGCCGCTCCGGGGCTGGCGCGACGGTCTTCGCTTTGGCTGACGGCTTCACCGATGTCGTCGGCACGGCGCGCTGACGCAGCCAATCCTGATAGCCGCCCACGTACTCACCCCAGCGACCCTCGCCCTCGGACACCAGCGTGGAGGTGACGACATTGTCCAGAAAATCCCGATCATGACTGACCAGCAACAGCGTCCCCTGATAGTTCATCAGCAGCTCTTCGAGCAGCTCAAGGGTTTCCACGTCCAGGTCGTTGGTGGGCTCGTCCATCACCAGCACGTTGGCCGGCTTGGTGAACAGCTTGGCCAGCAGCAACCGATTGCGCTCGCCGCCGGACAAGGCGCGCACCGGCTGGCGGGCGCGCTGGGGCGAGAACAGAAAATCCTGCAGGTAGCCGATGATGTGCTTGGACTGGCCGTTGATCTCCACTTTGTCGCTGCCTTCGGCGACGTTGTCGATCACCGTGGCATCCTCGTCGAGTTGGCCACGCAGTTGATCGAAATAGGCAATCTCCAGCTTGCTACCCAGGCTGATGCTGCCGCCATCCGGCTTCAGCTTGCCCAGCAGCAGATTCAGCAAGGTCGTCTTGCCGCAACCGTTCGGACCGATGATGCCGATACGGTCACCGCGCACGATGGTGGTGAACAGTTTGGCGACCATCGGCCGGTCGCCCCACGCATAGTCCACGTCCACGGCCTCGCACACCAACTTGCCAGAGCGATCGGCCGTGTTGACCGCGATCTTAGCGGTGCCCTGCTTGGTGCGGCGCTGACTGAATTCCTCACGCAGGGCCTTGAGCGCCCGTACGCGACCCTCGTTGCGGGTTCGCCGGGCCTTGATGCCCTGACGAATCCACACCTCCTCCTGTGCCAGCTTCTTGTCGAAGCGCGCGTTCTCCAGTGCCTCGGCGTTGTCACGCTCTTCGCGGCGGCGCAGGTAGTTGTCGTAATCGCCCGGCCAATCGCTGGCCTTGCCGCGATCCAGTTCCACAATGCGGGTGGCCAGGCTGCGCAGGAAGCGGCGGTCGTGGGTGATGAAGATCAGGGTGCCGTTCCAGCCGAGCAGGAATTCCTCCAGCCAGGCGATGGCGGCCATATCCAGGTGGTTGGTCGGCTCATCCAGCAGCAGAATCTGCGGCTCGCTGGCCAGGGCACGGGCGAGCAGCACACGTCGTTTCATGCCGCCGGACAGGGCCTCAAAGCGCGCATCCGGGTCCAGCTGCATGCGCGAGATGATCTTTTCCGCCTGCTGCTCCAACTGCCAACCATCCGCTGCCTCCATGGCCTGTTGGGCCCGGGCAAGGCGGTCCAACGCCTGCTGGCTGTGATCCTCGATCACCGCCTGGCTGGCGGCGTGATAGGCCTTGACCTTGGCCGCCATGTCACCCAGACCATCGGCCACGATTTCGAACACCGAGCCGGACATGCCCTCCGGCACCTCCTGGGTCAGGCGCGCGACGCGCGTGCCGGACGACAGCACCCGCTCGCCGTCGTCGGCCGGCAAGTCACCGGCGATCAACTTCAATAAAGTGGACTTGCCCTCGCCGTTTCGGCCCAACACGCAGATGCGCTCGCCGCCATCGACAGACAGGTTCACATGATCGAGCAGCAGCGGACCGCCGAAGCCCAGTTGGATATCGCGCAGGGTGAGTAATGCCATGGGCGCGCATTCTACCTGCCGCCGACCACCGCGCGAGGCCCGGCGCAAAATAATCCCCTTGAAAAAGTCAGATGATCGTATTACATCTCTAACTCAAAAGTAATACGGACATATTATTTTTCTACCACACGGGGAGGGACCGACCATGACCACCATTTTGATTACCGGCGCGACCGGTTTCTGCGGCAGCCATGCGCTCGACCATCTGAGCGGCGGCAACGCTCAGCTGATCGCTGCGTGCCGGGATGCGCGAAAACTGCCCGACACCTTTCAAGGCGAGGTCCGTTGTGGGGACTTGCGGGACCCCGGCTACCGGGCACGATTATTCGACGGCGTCGATGTACTCATCCACGCCGCAAGCTGGTCATCACTATGGAGTCACGCGGACGAGTCGGCGGCCTTGTACTTGACCCCCACCCTGGCGACCTTGGAAGCCGCTCAGCTTGCCGGCGTGAAGCGCATCGTCAACATCAGCACCACCTCAGCCGCCGCGCCGGAGCATAGCCGCCACGCCCGCGCACCCGGGATTATCCGCCCACTGTGGCCGCATCTGTGCAATCTGGTGCGTATAGAGGATCGACTGCGCGACATGGCGGGGCCGAAACTGGCCATCGCCAACCTCCGCCTGGGACTGTTTGCTGGCGCGCGCTACGGCTTGGGCTTGTTGCCGATCCTACTGCCGCGACTCAAGACGCATCTGGTTCCCTGGGTGGCCGGCGGTCGCACCGGCATGCCCATCATCGATGGGCGCGACGTCGGGCAAGCGCTGGGACTTGCCGCCACCGTGCCCGGTCTGTCGGGATTCAACGCCTTCAACGTTGTCGGACCCACGATCCCGAGCGTGCGCGAGGTGATTACCTTTCTACACGAAGAATACCAATACCCCATGCCGCATTTTAACGTGCCCTTCTCCATCGCCTATCCGTTTGCCTGGCTGATGGAAAGACTCGATCCCATCTCACCGTGGGACCCCTTGGTCACACGCAGTATCATCCACCTGCTGGAAGAAACCGGCGTGACCAATCACGACGCGATCGAGGCGCTCGGTTATCGACCGCGTTACTCCTGGCGGACCGCGGTCCGTACACAGCTGGCCGAGATGCAGATACGCCAGACCGCACCCATGGCTATGACCAGGCCGGTCAACTGAGCAACTTGCATCGCTATAATGACGGTCGGTTCCTCACCCTCCACGATCCCATGGGCGAAAAAGGCAGCGCGAAGCGCAACCGCATCATTGCAGCGGCCGACACCCTGTTCTACGAGCAGGGCTACAACCTCACTTCATTCAGCGACATCGCCGAAGCCGCAGGCCTACCGCGCGGCAACTTCTACTACTATTTCCGCAGCAAGGAAGAGATTCTGGCGGCGGTCATCGACCATCGACTACAGCATATTCGCGTCCTTCTGAATGACTGGAACACCACTTGGCAAGACCCGCGCGAACGCCTGAAACGCTTCGTGCAGATGCTACGCAACAGCGCCGATGAGCTCATGCGCCTCGGCTGTCCCATCGGGTCGCTCAGCAGCGAGTTGGGCAAGACACAACGTCCACTGCAGTCCCAGGCCAGAGCCATGCTCGACTTGTTCCGCGATTGGATCGCCGAACAGCTTGCCGCCTTGGGCATGACGGAACCGGACATCGAAACGTGCGCGCTGCACTTGATCACCGTCGGTCAGGGGATCAGTCTGGTGGCCAGCGTGTATCAGGATCGCACCATGCTGACGCGGGAGGCGACGGCACTGGACGATTGGATAGACGCGCTGGGTGCCACAGACGCGCGCGCCCAGGGAACATCGAGATAGCGTCATGGAGCCAAAGATCGGCACCGGAGTCCATCACTTGTTCGCCGCTGATTTTCACAACAACCAGCCACCACGTGCGATTTCCCCCTCGCATCGCCAGATTCCTTTCACCCTCTTCCGCGGCACAGGGAGGTGCCGCCAAAATCGGTCACGGCAAGTGACTGATTTTGAAGCAAGCTGCAAACCGCGTTTGCAGCGCAACGTGTGCTGGGAAGTCCAGGATGGACTTATTCAGCGCTTCCCCAGGGGGTCCTTAGGCGTCGACTGGGCCAACCGATAAGACTAAGGTAAGGATGTCGCGCCGTGGCGAGCACCCCAGCGCGAGCCCAACGCCCTTGGCACGACAAGGAAACAGTCCACATGGCGAACCCCAACCCTTTGCGCCACGCGGTTGCCGCTTGGCGCTCCGCGACCGCAACCGCGGTCAGTCACCGTTTCGCCGTGACGTTGGACAAGGCCCTGACCGCATTGATGGACCGTGCCGAGAAGGCGCAAAACAACAATCAGCAGGCGAGTTATTTTCACGCTCAGCAGGAGCTACGACATAACCGCGACGCCGTGCAGCAGCGGTTCGACGAAACCCTGGCGTCTCGTATCAAGGCGGAACCCAGCCCCGATCAGGGCAAGCCTGCGCAGTCCGCCGGCGAGCTGAAGCTGGTCAATCCCGACACCTTTGAACGCCTGGTGGTGCTGGAGACGCTCGGCGAACGGGCCGAGCAGCGTTACCACACGGTGCTGCATGAGCTGGGCCATCGGTTGAGCGTGCTCTACCGGGGCGCGGTGGTAACACCAAACCACATTCCGGCGGCACCCAAACAGCTACTCGACAGTTTCGACGACGCCACCTACAAACTCGACATCGAACAACACGCCTGGCAAGTACTGGCTGCGGTCTTCGACGTGACGCTGTTGCGCACCCTGCAATCGGACTACGACATGCTCAACGACGCATTGCGTAACGCGGGTGTGTTACCGAACCTGAAACCTACCGCCATACGCAACCCCGAAACCGCGACAGAGGGGCCACCTCAAGCGCGGAAACCGACCGCGCCTCCTTCGACACCGGTCGATCCAACACGCGATATCGCGCATATCCGGGCGCTCATGAGTCATGGGCACACCAGCCCATCTGTCAGCGAAACCGGTCGCATGCAGGCGGCCGACATCGCCGAGTTGATCGAAAACAGTCAAACTCATCTGTTGGCGCTATTACCGGATCACGGCTTGTTCGATGGTGGCTTGGGCATTGGCGACATCGATGCCGACCAGTTGCAGCTCAGCCAACGGGCTATGCAGGCACAGCGCGTCGTCATCAAACAGCAGATCGGCCCGGATCAACTCAGTCGCCATGACGAATCCACCATCGACATCATCGGCGCGCTGTTCGACGCCATGTTGAACGAATCGGATCTGTGCGCACCCATCAAAGCCCTGTTGAGTCACCTGCATACGCCCTATCTGAAGCTGGCAATGCGTGAGCCGGATCTGCTCACCAACACCGGCCACCCGGCACGACAACTGCTGGATGAGATGGTGCGCGCCGGCGAGCTGTGGGGGGATGGCAACCATCTCGGCCAGGGCGTTTTTCCGATGCTCAAGGAGTTGGTGGCACAGCTGCGTGGCGCGCAAACCCTCAGCCGTCCTCACTTGGAGAAACTGCGCGCCCAGCTGATCAGACATACCGGCGAGCTACGCCGTCGCCGGGATCAACGCGGTGAGCGCGCGACCGAAGCGGAGATCGGCAGGGCGAAATTGGCCGAAGCCAAGACCATCGCCGACGAGCACGTACAAGAATTGATTGGCGAGGCGTCGCTCTGTGCGCCCTGCCGGGAATTCCTGCGCGGCCCGTGGCACGACTATCTGACGCTGCTGCTGGTACGAAACGACGGCCAGCCGGGCGGCAATGGCTGGTCCACCAGTCAGGCGCTGGGCGCACAGATCGCGCGGTTGTCGGGCGCCACCAAGGACACCGCGCCACCCCCCCAAACGCTGGACGCGTTACATCGACACCTGACCAACAGCCTCGGGCACCTGATACCGCATTACCGCGCGGACATCGACACATTGATAACGGCCTTGCGCGCCTGGCGTGCTACGACCGCGACGACGCCCCAGCGGCCACAGGACACCGCGCCGCCGGCGCGGCGGATGCCGACACCCGGCGGAAAGGGCGAGCAACTCACGCCACCACTGATTCCCGACGAACTAGCCTTGGTCGACAAATTGCGCGAGCTGTCCGCGGGTTCGGCATTCCGTTTTCATACCACGAATCATCAGCCCGCTCGCTTGCTCACGGTGACCTGGTTCAACCCCAATACGGACCGACTGATGTTTGTGGATCAACGCGGCGCTAAAGCGGATCTGCTTTCGGTGCAACGGCTCGCCCGACTGATCCACCAGGACATGGCCTATGCAGTGGACGAAAGCGAGGCGCGGCCGCCCTTCGTCAGCCGCGCACTGCATCGCCTGCGTGAATACCTGGAGAACAACCGCTGGCTCACCCCGGGAGCGCCGCGATGACCAACTGGCATGAAAAACGCGCCGAGCCCCGTACCGCAGTCACGCACGACAGTTGGCAGGTACTACACGCCGAACGCGATACGCCGCTGGGGGTGCTGGCAAACCTGTCATCAAGCGGGCTGATGCTCAACACAGCCGAACCGCTGCCCGAACGGACCACCTACCAGGCCCGTCTGTGCTGGCTAGACGCCAACGGCGCGCGCCATTCGCTGCCGCTTGGACTGCACGTATTATGGTGCAACGAGGGACCGGGCGGAGGTCACTGGACCGGCTGCGAAATCATCGCCATCAGTGACGCCGACCAGCTGATCCTGGACCGACTGCTCGACCGAAGCCTCGGCAATTGACCGTCAGTGCGCGCCAGCCCCGCATCGATACCGCGCCAGCTGGTGATCGGCTTCGCCCAGCAGGGTGTCCGCGTCACGGTCGTCATCCGCGCCGACTTGGACCTGGGCAAATCCGATACGGCAATCGAATGCCTGCGCGATCTCCACCGACAACGGGGTCTGGCGTTCGGCAAACGCGAAACGCATCCTGTCCATCCAAAGCGCCAGCTGTGCGGCGGTCATCCGCGGCAACAGCACGGCGAACTGATCATCCCGCCATTGCGTCGCCACATCACTGCCGCGCACACTGGCCAACACGGCGTCTGCCAGCGCCTGTGCCATCCGGTCCGCGACCTTGCCGCCGGCGACATCTTTCAGCCCGGCCAGGTCGTCGAGCTGCAGCAATACCAAGCTGAATCCGTCCCCGCCGGAACCTTGCCGGTTGCGCGTCAGCAGGTCGTCGACGCGCTGTCGAAAACTCGAGCGAGCCACCAAGCCGGCGACCGGAGCCGCACACCCGTCGGCCTGAAGTCCGGGGCATGCGGCTGCCAGATCGTGCAAGGTGTCACGCAACCGGTCGCCGTCGGGAAAAAAGGCACAGCAAGCGGCCAACCGCGCTGGTGCCGCCTGTTCGTCAGCCCGAAGGTCGTCGATGAACCTGCACAGGCGCCCTATCTCCTCCCGTTGGCGTCGCCGTATATGGGCCCACACCCACCACCAGCACGATGACGATCAACAGGACTGCACCCACCCCCTGCCAAGCCAGTATCGACATCATTTCGGGAACGGTGTCTTCGGCAAAACGCACTTGCAGCTCCCAATTGCTGCCGTCAAAGCCCGCTGACCGCATGGGGGCGCCGCGCAACGCTCGCCAGTTGGGGCTGCTGGCAATGACGCGCCCGCTGATGGTGTCGATCAGTGCCACGCCACTGCGGTCGGACGCGACCCGCGCCAACATCTCGAAAAGCTCGTCTATGCTGAAGCTGACGAACACCGCGCCGATCACGTCACCGGATTGATCGTGAACCGGCGCCACCACGTCGAAATGTGCCAAGGCTGGTATTGCATCATGGACCGGCAACATGGGAACCGGATTGCCCACCACCCGGTCATGCAGGTCGCGCACACACTGTGCGCCAAGGCGCAGCGCGCCGGGTTCGCCATACACCCCCTCGTCGCCGTCGTACAACGCCGCGCCCACCACGTTCGGCAACAGGCGCCGTACCTGTTGCGACCAGGCGATAGCGCCCGTGTCGTCGGCAAAGGCGATCAAATCCCGTATCCGCGGATCTTCGGCATAGCGGTGCACCAGGTTGCGGTAGAACACCACGCGCTGTTCCACCACCTCGGCCACCACCCGCAGTCGATGTCGTTGCCCTTCAGACTGGACCCCGTTAAGCGAGTGATCGAGTTGCCAGTACACCAACCCGGCCGTACCGAGGGTAAGCAGACCGATGATGAGAGCTGCCATGCCGATCAGGCCGGCGGACCCGGCACGGGCGATCCGGCCTTCGCCGCGCTTGTTGCTGTGGACCGGGATTGGCCCCGACGTCTTCACTGAGCACTCCCTGGGTAGGGTGAATGGTCATCCCGCACGATTGCGGATCGCTCAACGTATCGGCCGCCACAACGAAGGATTGAACACCTCGGCCGATTGGACCCGGCAGGGCGCTATACTCAAACCAACCAATCACCGGAACGCCGACCATGCACACCGAAGTCCAGTTGAACGGTAAACCTCTGCGCGTGACCTTGAGCGACGACGCCGAGCGCGCGTTGACTGCTCGTCAAGCGCCACTGTTGGCGGAGATGGAACTATACTTCAGCTGCTTGATCCGCAAACAGGTGCATTTCCACGACAACCGCGTCCCCGAGGGGGTCGCCGTGACCGACAAGTTGACAGTGCGTTTTCACCCAGTCATGAGCCAGGTCTGTTCCGTTGCCGGCAATCTGGCCGGCCCGCCGCTCACTGACTTCCCCATCGTGCAGGGTGAGCGCTTCAGCCCCAAGTGGCTGGAGATCAGCTACCAACAGGGCAAGTGGAACGGGCGTTTCGGCTACTGACCCCGACCAGCGGGCACTGACGACCTTGGGTGCACTTCCGGGGCTGCGCCGACAGGGGGCGGCGCCGTTGGTGTAAAGGGCGTTTGATGTGTCTTTGGGTCCGGCACCAACGGTGGCACCGGTGCGGCCACCACCAATTGCGCCCGGGTCGTTTCCTGTAATGGCTTGACCGTGAAACTGGCAATGCGTAGCACGAAGTCGCGGTCCGACAGGCGCAGCAAAGGGTCCCCCCCCTGTCCTGGGTCGGTAAATCGGTAGGTCACAATGATGTCCCCGGTCAAGGTCAGTTGCGCATCAAACAGTGATGCCCCCTCGGGCACCTTGTCGACTTTCCCGACCACCGCCATGAAATTCAGATCAGTCAACCGGGACACCAGCGCCCACGCCTTGTCCTGGTCCGTTCGTTCGCCGTCCGCCAAGCCGGCCAGCTGCCAGCCGTCCCCGTCACGGGCGAGCACGATATCCCCCAGTTTCACGCTTTTGATGTCCGCCGGGTCCCGGTGCAACCAGGTTTTGTCTGTCCATGCCTCCACCCGGGGCTCTGCCTGGTACGCATCGAAGGTCAGCGGGTAGATCGCCTGTCGTCCCTTGACGCGACCGAATACGCGCCGCGGACCGGCAGCATCGCCCAGATACAAGGTCACCAGTTCGCGGTCGTCGCTGAACAAGCGGATGCGTCGCTCATAGCGGTCCTCTGCCACCCGAAAGCGGGTCGCGGCGTCAGCGCTGGTGGCTACGGCAAAACCGGGTTGCAGGTTTTTCAAGGACTGCAGCAGATGATCGACCTGGGCAGCGCCGGCCGGGAAGCCGCCCTTGGCGGGCAATACCCATTGGTCCGCTTGGCGCAGGATATCGAGTGTTTGCCCAGCACCATTGATTTCGATGCGGGTCACCGCGGACCGATCGAGTTGCAGCAATGGCATGGTCGGTAGCGGCGGTGCGGCGGCGGACCCGCGCCATAACCACACTGTCAGCGCCACTTGGGCGATCAGCAACAACAGCAATAGCGGTATCGCACGGCTGGACCTCATGCTGTGTCTCCTGCCAACAAGGCTGCTTGGGACGCCCGGCGACGACGGCGCGCCACCTGGCGCCAGAGACCCACCAGCACAAGCCCCAACAACGCCAAGCCGTAGTTCACGTACTCCCAGTAAACACGTCGCTCGGGCGCCATCGGCGCCAGCATGCGCGAATACTCACCGCGCCCCCGTAGGGCCAGCAGACCGCGGTCTTCCAGCGACCAATCCACCAGGTTCTCCATCAATTGCAACGGCTTGTCGTAGCGGGTCCCGGTCGCCTCGCTGACCAGATCCAGCACCGGGTCTGTCAACAAACTGGCCGAGCCGATCAGCACCAGCCGCGATCCGGGCGGCGACCGCTCGATCACCGAGCCCGCGACCGGCGATCCGGGGTTGTCCGCGTCGGCCTTCGGGCCTCCCTTCGTGGTCTCTTGCGTGTCCCGCCCAGCGACCAACAACGGCGACGGCGCACCGGCGAACGCCGAATCGAATCGGCCTTCGAGCATCACCGCCAGCGCCTGGTTGCCTTCACCCCGGGGCGGGGGAAAGCCACTGTCCGGGTAGCGCACGAAGTCCGGCTGGATATCGGGCGATTCGAGCACCCCGCTACCCGGCGAAGACCACAGCAACCGCGTCAAGGTGCGGGAGCCGGCGCCGGCGGGGGCGGTTTCGATAGGCGACGGCCAGGTCAAGGTCAGCTGCCCCAGACCCGCGGTGACGCCGGCGTCCGCCATGCCGTCCTCGCGTATATCTGGAAAGAAAGGATACGGCAGACTGCGAACCTCCTGGATCACATAGCTGCCCACCTGCCGCTTGATCGGCACCGGGAAGGGCGTGTTGTTGGGATCCATCACCAGGCTGTCGACCAGCCGCAACCCGAATCCGGCCAGCCAGTCGGCCAGACCCGTGGCTTGCGGCGCGATGCCGATGCCGCCTTCGCCGCTCAGGTCGGTGGCGAAAGGCGAGGCCCCCAGGATCACGCTGCCACCGCGCATCAGGAACTGGTCGATGGCGAATACCTGCTTGGTACCAAGGCCCTTGGGGTCGGCCACGACCAACAGATCCGCCTGTGCGGGAACCTGTCCATCGGCCAAGTCCGTGCGTCTGACCGCAGCATTCTGGCTCAGCCGAGCGACCAGCTGAGTGTAGTCGTCCCGCGGCGTGCCAAAGCGGGTGACGGCTTTGGGTGCATACAAGGCGATGGTGTGCAGCAACCCGCCACCGAACCGCTTGATACCCGCCTCAATGGCCTGCTGGAAACCAGCGGTATCGACGGTTTGTGGGGTCGGCACGATCTCGGTGCGTCCGTCGTGTTCCAACAGGATATGGAAGTAAAACTGGTCCAATCCGTCCAGCCCCAACAGCAGCGGCTTGATACCGTATCGGGCCGCCAGCTCCTTGCCCAAGCTGCCGTCGCCGGCGGACGGATCGCGGATATCCACCACCAGTCTGTCACCCGCCTTCGCCTTGATCGCCTGCACCGCATCGCGCAGTGCCTGATTCAGCTCGGCCACCGCCGGCGGCAGCTTGCCGGTCGCACCCTCGCTGATATAGCCGTGGAACACCACCGGGCCGTCCAAACCGGCAAACAGATCGCCGCCGGCCTGATAGGCGTACAGCACCTTCTTGATGGTCCGGGTAAGATCGTACTCGGGGTTCTTCAACCGCACGTCGACATCGTCGATACCACGCAGTTTGACCTCGATGAGATCGGAAAATCCCAGCTTTTCAAACTGATCGCCGTACTGCACCACGATATCGAAATAGCTGTTCACCACAGCGGACTGGTACTTGCTGGCCACCTGGAAAGGCACCGGTTTCACGCCGAAGCGTTCGCCGGCCTCGGCCTCGGCCTCGGGATCGGTCTGTGGATCGATCACCTGCACCTTCACCTTGCCTGCGCCCGCCAACTCATACTCGCGTAGCAGATCGCGCAGTTGCGGCACCAATGGGGCCAGCAGCGGATGGGTCTGGGCGCTGAAGTAGGCGCGGACGGTCAGTGGTTCCTGTAGACCTTTCAGATATTGCCGGGTGGTGTCGGACAAGGTGTACAAGTGCCCCCGGGTCAGATCAATCCGCGCCCCGTTCAGACGCTCCAGCCAGACATTCACGAGCACCAGGTTGAGCATCAACAGACCGGTCAGCCAGAACCAGCGCCGGTGCGTCACCCGGTCGCCATCCACCGCCCAGCGCAGATGCTCCAGACTGAACACGTTCAAGGCCAGGAACACGCCCGCCAGTGTCAGGTAGTACAGCAGATCCCGGAGGTCGATGACGCCCCGGGTGATGGCATCGAAACGGGTGCCGGTACCCAACAGCGCCAACCATTCCCCCACCCGATTGCCGGCGAGCTGGGTCAACGCATCGGCACCGACCAGCCAGAACCCACCGGCCAGCGCCACGGTGCCGATCAGGCTGACGATGGGGTTGTCGGTACGCGCCGACACCCACAACCCCATGGCGATATAAGCCAAGGCCAACAACAACGCGGCGATATAACCGCCAACCACCGGCCCCCAGTCGAGTGGACCGATCAAGGACACCGTCACCGGCAACGGCACCGTCAGCAGCAACGCCAACGCCACCAAGGCCCAAGCCGCCAGCGCCTTGCCCAACACCAGGGTGGTGGGCGAAACCGGCAGCGTCAGCAGCATTTCCAAGGTGCCGGCGCGACGCTCCTCGGACCACGCCCGCATGGTGAGCGCCGCGACCAGGAAGATCAGCAGCAACGGAATCCATTCGAACAACGGCCGTACATCGGCGATGTTGCGGGCAAAAAACGCCTCAACCCAGAAGAACAGGAACAGCGATACACCCAGAAAGGCTGCCAGGAACAACCAGGCGGCCGGCGACGCGAAGAAGGCGTCGAACTCCTTGCGTGCCACGCGCCACAATTGCGCCGCCATGCCGGCCTTAGCCATGGGCCACCTCCGGGCGGGTCGCGGGCAGTTGCAGGTCCTGATTCAGTTCCCTGAACAACGCCTCCAGGTCACGGGACACCACACGCATCTCGTACAATGCCAGGTCATTGTCGAGCACCGCCCGGGCGACACTCTGGGCGATCTCGTCGGCATCCCCGGCACCCAGGGTCAGCCCATAGCGGCAGCGCCCTTCCGCCTCCAGCAGCGGTCGGACCTCGGCGATACCCGGCAGGCCCTTGAGCACCGTGCGGGCCCGGTCGGGGGCGCCGCCGACGGTGACCTGCAAACGCCGGTCGCGGTTGAGGTCCTCCAGCCAGGCATCGAGCACCAACTGGCCGCTGCGCATGATCAGCACGCGATCACACACCGCCTGCACCTCCTGCAGGATGTGCGTTGAGAGAATCACCGTGGTGGTTCGCGCCAGTTCGCGGATCAGCTCACGCATCTGTTGGATCTGGGTGGGATCCAGACCGTTGGTGGGTTCGTCGAGGATCAGGATGCGCGGCCGATGCAGGATTGCCTGGGCGACCCCTACGCGCTGTCGATAGCCGCGGGACAGGGTGGCAATGGGTTGCAGTGCCCGGTCGCCCAACCAGGTGCGCTCGATCGCGTCGCGGATGGCCGCCGGGCGGTCCGCGTCCTTGACGCCATGCAGGCCGCCCTGGTAGTTCAGGTAGTCGACCACCGTCATCTCGGGATAAAGCGGACAGTTTTCCGGCAGATAACCGATCAGCGCCTGCACCGCCTGACGCTCTGCGACCACGTCCAGGCCTTCGACCCGCGCCCTGCCGGCCGACGGTTCGAGATAGCCGGTGAGCATTTTCATGATGGTCGTCTTGCCGGCGCCATTGTGGCCGAGCAGGCCGACCACTTCGCCGCGCGTGATGGCGAAGCTGACGCCAGCCACCGCCTGGAAATCGCCATAACGGCGACCCAGATTGTCCACCTCGATCATGATCACCCTCTTGTTCTTGGCTCACCCTGGCCGGTACACGACTGGCCAGTATGACCGCATCGGCAAGGCCGTGTTCAGGCGGTGTCCAATGTAGGGACTGACGTCACTGAGATCAAACGGGTCGGCCCCGAATTGCGACAGAGGCGGCTTGTCGACGCCAGGTGGCACCGCCGCGCACCCACTACGCCAGATGCTGGTGCCCGGACGGGTTCGCCTGCAGCGCGCGACGGATGCGGGCTACCACGTCCTCGAGGGTAAGACCCGCATCGGCCAACTGTTCGGCCTGGGTACCGTGGGCCTGATAACGATCAGGCAACCCCAGTTGCACCAACGGAACCGTGCAGTCATGGGCCGACAGACATTCGGCGACCGCCGAACCGGCACCGCCCATGACCACGTTCTCCTCCAGCGTCACCAACAGCCGGTGGTCCGCCGCGGCCTGCAACACCAGTTCATCGTCGAGCGGTTTGATGAAGCGCATATTGGCGACGCTGGCGTTCAATTGCTCGGCCACCTGTTCGGCCAAGGCCACCTGGGTGCCGAAGGCAAGAATAGCCACGTCCCGCCCCTGTCGCCGCCACTCACCCTTGCCCCAGGGCAGTGTCGCCAGACCTTGTGCCGGCTGGGCACCGACACCGGCACCGCGCGGATAACGCACCAGGGCCGGACCGGGATGTTCGTAGGCGGTCTGCAACAACGCGCGACATTCGGCCTCGTCAGCGGGTGCGGCCACGGCCAGATTCGGGATGCAGCGGGCATAGGACACGTCGAAACTGCCCGCATGGGTGGCACCGTCCGCGCCCACCAGACCGGCGCGATCGACGGCAAAGGTGACATCCAGGTTCTGCAGCGCAACATCGTGCAGCAACTGATCGTAACCGCGCTGCAGGAAGGTCGAATAGATCGCCACCACCGGCTTGAGCCCTTCGCAGGCCATGCCGGCCGCCAACGTGACCGCATGCTGCTCGGCAATGGCGACATCGAAATAACGCTGGGGATACGTCTGCGCGAAACGCACCAGCCCCGACCCCTCGCACATGGCCGGGGTGATGGCCACCAAACGCTCGTCCGCAGCGGCGGCGTCGCAGACCCAGTCGGAAAACACACCGGTGTAGCTCTTGCCGCCGCCCTTGCGCGCCATCTCGCCGGTGTCCTGATCGAACGGCGTGACGCCATGGTAGACGCAGGGGTCGCCCTCGGCCGGCGCATAGCCCCGACCCTTTTTGGTAACCACGTGCAGAAAACGCGGGCCGCGCAGGCGCTTCATGTTGCGCAGGGTACGGGTGAGCAACGGCAGGTCGTGCCCGTCGATGGGGCCGATGTAATTGAAGCCCAGTTCCTCGAACAAGGTGCCAGGGGTCACCATGCCCTTCATGTGCTCTTCCCAGCGATGCACCAGGTCCTTCATGCCCGGCAGCGGCGACAGCACCGTCTTGCCGCCTTCGCGCACGGAATTGTAGAAACGGCTGGACAGCACCCGGGCCAGATAGTTGCTGACGGCACCGACGGGCGACGAAATCGACATGTCGTTGTCGTTCAGGACCACCAGCAGATCGGCATCCAGCGAACCGGCGTGATTGAGTGCCTCGAAGGCCATGCCGGCCGACAAGGCGCCATCGCCGATCACCGCAATATGCTCACGGTGCTCGCCGCGTGCCTTGGCGGCGATGGCCATACCCAACGCGGCGCTGATGGAGGTACTCGAATGCCCGGCGCCGAAGGCGTCGTATTCGGACTCTTCGCGCTTGAGAAATCCGGACAGACCATCCTTCTGGCGCAACGAGGCCATACGCCCGGCCCGGCCGGTGAGGATCTTGTGCGGATAGGCTTGATGCCCCACGTCCCACACCAGCCGATCGTCCGGGGTGTTGAACACATGATGCAGCGCCACGGTCAGTTCCACCACGCCCAGGCCGGCGGCCAGGTGCCCGCCGGTGCGCGACACCGTGTCGAGCAGGAAGGCCCGCAGCTCGGCGGCCACGGCCCCCAGGCGATTGTCCGGGAGCGCACGCAGGTCGGCCGGCGAGGCGATCCCGGCCAGCAGGGGATAATCGGCGATGGAAGACGGCTCGGCCATGTCGGGCCCGGACTGCTGAAAGAGCTGCTATGGTAACGCACCCCGCGTCACTGGCGCGAAACCCGCCGTCCGAACACCATGTCCGACCCGTCCCCAGCCCCGAGCCGTCGCCAGCAACTGCGCGAAAAGCGCTCGCTGGCCCAACAACGCTACCGCAAGCATCGGCAACGCAATGTCCTGGCGCAGCCCGGCGTGCACCAGATCGCGCTGGTACTGGACAACCTCAAGGCCGGCTACAACGTGCCCAAGATCTTCCGCAGCGCCCACGCCTTCGGTGCCGCTGCGGTGCATCTGGTCAATATCGGCCCGTTCGACCCGGCACCGGCAAAAGGCGGCTTCAAACATGTCCCGGCGCGATTCCACGACAATTTTGCCGACTGCCACCGGGAGCTACGCGAAGCCGGTTATGCCATCTTCCATCTGACCCCGCATACCGAGCGACAGCTGTGGTCCGCCGAGCTGCCCGAACGCTGCGCCTTCGTGCTCGGGCATGAGGAATTCGGCTTGAGCTTCGATCCCGCCGACTACCCCGACCTGCAGGGACTGGCCATACCGCATTTCGGCCCGGTGGACAGCCTGAACGTGGCGGTGGCCGCCTCCATCGTGCTCTATGAGTACGCACGTCGACAGCAAGCCGAAACAGCGACAACCGCCACAAAGCTGTCACCCCCCTGACGCCTTCCTGACACAAGCCGGCCATAGCATCGCCTCGTACCCACCGTTGAGAGGCGTGACATGAGTGCCATCCCCCAGCTGGCTCCGGCCAATCCGAAACTGTATGTCGAACTGGCGACCAGCGCCGACGAGGTCCGCGAGGCCCAGCGCCTGCGCCACCGCATCTTCGCCACCGAACTGGGCGCGACACTCAAAGGCACGGAGGCCGGCCTGGATACGGACCGTTTCGACCCCCACTGCCACCACCTGCTGGTGCGGGAGACGGCCACGCGGCGGGTGATCGGCAGTACCCGCCTGCTGACCGATGACGGCGCTACCGCCGCCGGTGGCTTTTATTCCGCTGGCGAATTCAATCTGGACCCGATCCTGGCGCTACCCGGTCGACGACTGGAGGTCGGCCGTACCTGTATCGCACCGGAATTCCGCCAAGGCGCGGCCATTGCCGTGCTATGGTCGGGACTGGCCGGTTTCATCCACCTGAACGACATCGATTATCTGTTCGGGTGCGCCAGCATCGAGTTGGACGACGGCGGCACCCGCGCGGGCGCCATCATGCAGCGCCTGCGCCACCACGCCATGGCGGATGCCGCCCTGCACGTCTGCCCGCGATTGCCGATCCCGGAGGCGGACCTGCCGGCGGACGACAAACTGGCGGCGCCGATGCCGCCCTTGCTCAAGGCCTATGTGCGACTGGGCGCCAAGGCCTGTGGCGAGCCCTGTTGGGACCCGGACTTCAAGGTAGCCGATGTGCTGATGCTGTTGGATGTGGACGAACTGAACCCGGCTTACTCCCGCCACTTTCTCGATCGAGCGGCGCGGGACTGAGCGGATGCGGGTCGCGGCGCGGGTTATCTGGCGTGGCGTGCGGCTGGTGCTGCACGTCATGCTGGGCGCATTGCTCACCGTGCTCACCGCGCGCCGCGACGGCCAGGGGGGCTATCGTTACCACCGCGGCGTGGTGTCCTGGTGGCACGACCGCCTGCTGCATATCCTGGCCGTCCAGGTGAGCCGGGGCGGCAAGACCCCGCTGCCGCCGGCGCTGCTGGTCTCCAACCATATCTCCTGGTTGGACGTGCCGGTGCTGGGCAGTCTGACCCAGACCAACTTCCTGTCCAAGGACGAGGTCCGCCGCTGGCCGGTGATCGGCTGGCTCGCCGCCGCCAGCGGCACCCTGTTCATCCGTCGCGGGGCCGGCGACGCCACGAGTGTCGCCGGGCAGATCGGCGCTCACCTGGACGCGGATGGCCTGTTGACCCTGTTTCCCGAAGGCACCACCACGGACGGGACCGATGTCCGCCCGTTCTTCCCGCGGCTGTTCGCCGCGGCCATCGCCACCGGTGCGCCACTGGTCCCGGTGGCCTTGCGCTATCACGTCAACGGTGAGCCCGATACCGTCGCGCCGTATATCAACGATCAAACCCTCGCGGGCAACCTCTGGGCCATCATCAAACGTCCCCGTACCCAGGTGCAGGTCACCTTCACCCCGGCACTGAAGATCAATGGCGTGGAACGCAAGGTCGCGGCCGAGCTGGCACGACGCCAGATTGTCCAGGCACTGCGCGACACGCCGCTGACGCCTGCCGCCACGCCACAACGACACCAGGCGCGTTGATCCATGCCCAGCACCGCCCACCAGAGTGCACCACCGCTGCGTATCAGCCTAGTCACCGAGACCTACCCGCCGGAGATCAACGGCGTCGCCAACACCCTGCGGCAGATGCACGACGGTCTGGCCGAAGCGGGCTGCGAACTCCAACTGGTCCGCCCGCGCCAGGGCCACGACCAGGAGGACACCGGCACCGTGCTTACCCAAGGGCTGCCGATCCCAGGGTATCCGGGGCTGCGCTTCGGCCTACCTGCCGGCGGCCGGCTACACCGGCTATGGCAGGCGCAGCGACCGGACGTGGTCTATATCGCAACCGAAGGCCCGCTCGGTCGCTCGGCGCTGAGCGCGGCGCGTCGACTGGGCGTGCCCACGTTGTCCGGCATGCATACCCATTTTGATCGCTACAGCCGTCACTATCGGCTGGGACTGGTCGCACCGCTGGTGACCCGCTATATGCGCGGCTTCCACAACCGCTGCCAAGGCACCCTGGTACCCACCCACGCCATGGCGGAACAGATCGCAAGGCAGGGTTTCGAACGGGTCCAGGTCTGGCCGCGCGGCGTCGATGCCGAACTGTTCAGCCCGGCCCGCCGCAGCGATGCCTTGCGGGCCGAGTGGGGATTGGACCCCAATCAGCTGGCGCTGCTTTACGTGGGGCGTATCGCGCCGGAAAAGAATGTCGAGCTGGCCCTGCAAAGCTACCTCGCCATCAAGGCGGAGATCCCCAGCGCACGCATGGTTTGGGTAGGTGACGGCCCGGCGCGCAAGCGCCTGGAGCAGGCCTGCCCCGACGGTCATTTCGCCGGAGCGCGAACTGGCGAAGACCTGGCGGCCCACTACGCCAGCGGCGATCTGTTTCTTTTTCCCAGTCTGACCGAAACCTTCGGCAACGTGGTGCTGGAGGCCATGTCCAGCGGACTGGCGGTACTGGCCTATCGCGACGCGGCCGCCGCCGAGTTGATCCGCAGTGGCGACAACGGTCGCACAGTGGCCCGCGACAATCGGCTGGATTTCATCACCAGTGCCATGGACCTGGCGAACGACCGGGACCACCGCCGGCGGCTGGGACGAGCCGCCCGCGAGCAGGCCTTGCGCCACGCCTGGCCACACCTGATCGCCGACCTGCAAGGGCGCCTGCGCGACATCATGGGCAACCATGACGCCGCCGTAGGACCACCGCGCACCGCCCACGGCTAAACGGCCGCCGCGCCGGTACAATGGCGCCATGTCCGTCACTTCAATCGATACCCTGATCGTCGGCCAGGGCCTGGCCGGCAGCCTGCTCGCCTTTACATTGCACCAGCGCGGTAACCAGGTCCTGGTGATGGACGATCACCAACAAGGCAGCGCGTCGCGGGTGGCTGCCGGCATGATCAACCCCTTGGCCGGCATGCGCTTCACCCGACCGGCCGGGGTCGATGCCTGGCTGGCCGAGGCCACGGTGCTATACCGCCATCTGGAACACGCCTTGGCTCACCCCCTGCTCCACGACGTGCCGATGATCCGGCTGCTGCGGTCAGCCGAACAACGACGTTTCTACCAGCGCCAGGCGGACGATCCGGCCAGCGCTCCCTATCTGGCCGGTGACTTCGACGCGGGTGGTAGCGGGTACGACCTGGGGGATCCCCATGGCGGCTTCCATCAGCGCCGCACCGGCTACCTCGACACCCATGCCCTGCTGGACGGCCTGGCCCGGTGGTTGTCCGCCCATGGCGCCTTGCGCCAGGGGCCGGTCGATCCCCACCAGCTGCACTTTGTCGGCGACCAGGTGCGGATCGGCGATGTGCAGGCCCGCCGGGTGGTGTTCTGCGAAGGCTGGCGGATGCGCGACAACCCGTGGTTCGACTGGTTGCCACTGACCCCGGCCAAGGGCGAGATCCTGACCCTCGCCGAAGATCCGGCGCAGCCGGATCGTGCCGTGGTCGGTGGACGCTGGCTGTTGCCGGTGGCGGACGGCCGGCGCAAACTCGGCGCCACCGTGTGCCACGACCCGCTCGATACCACGCCCACCGCCGCCGCGCGCAACGAATTGCTCGCCGACTACCGGCGCCTGCTGCCCACGGCGTCGGCGCCGACCGTGTTCAACCACCAGGCCGGAGTGCGTCCCAACACCCGGGACCGGCAACCGCTGCTGGGCGCGCATCCACAGCATCCGCAACTGGTGGTATTCAACGGTTTCGGCGGGCGTGGCTCGTTGACCATCCCCTGGCACGCGGCGCGCTTGGCCGACTGGCTGGACGGCACAGGCGAGCTGCCGTCGCACGCCGACATCCGGCGGCTGAATCGCCAATGAACCGCCACACCCCACTCACCACCATTGCCCAGCAGCGACTGGCGGCCGTGATAAAGCCCGGCGATGCCGTCGTGGACGCCACCGTGGGCAATGGCCACGACACCCTGTTTCTTGCCCGACAGGTCGGCGCCACGGGACAGGTCTGGGGCTTCGACGTACAGGCCCGGGCCCTGGCCGCGACGCGCGAGCTGCTGCAGACCCACGGGCTCGCGGCATCCGTGCGGCTGCTCAACACCGGGCACCAGGACCTTGCCCGGTCCCTGCCGGCCAGTCTCGACGGCCGGCTGGCAGCCGTGATGTTCAACCTGGGTTATCTGCCCGGCAGCGACAAGCGGATCACCACCCAACCGGTGACGACCATCGCCGCCCTGGACGCCAGTCTGGGCTGGCTGCGACCCGGCGGTGTGATCTCCCTATTGGTCTACCGCGGCCACCACGGCGGTCAACATGAAGCGGACGCCGTGCTCGCTTGGCTGCAGGCACACACAGCCGCCGGCATGCAGGTCGAAACCATTCCATCGCCCGGTCCGGTATTGTACCTGGCCGGCAAACCGCGCTGAGGTCCTACCATGCAACGCCGTACCGTCCTTGCCCTGCTGTTATGCACCCTGTCCCTGTCCGCGTTGCCCGCGCTGGCGGCCGAGCCGATACCCTTCGTGATGCAGTTGACCCGGTCAGCCGACAATTATGGGCACCGCCGCGCCCTGTTGCAGATCGATCGGGTGTTGAACGACCTGGGGGAAAACCGGGTGAAGATCGTTGTGGTGGCGTACGAGAACGGCATCCATGCCTTGCTCGCCGACAACAAGGAAACCAGCCAACTGGTCACCAAACTGGCCAATCGCGGGGTCCAATTCCGCGCCTGCCGGATCAGTACGGCCGCCTGGGGATTGACCGAAGAGGAATTCGCGCTGGAGGCCGAATTCGTGCCCGCCGGCGCCACCGAAATGATCCGCCTGCAGACCCTCGGCTATCGCTACTGGCGGCCCTGACCGCATCCGCCGTCGCCACGCGACGGGGCCCAGATTGGCACCGCTTCAGTCCGGGTAGTCCTTTTCCGGGTCCCAGCCCTTCTCACGGGCGTTGCGAATGGCTTCCTGGTAGATCCGGTGATGCTTCTCGCGCAGCTCGTCGGGCAGATTGGAGGCCAGCATGCCGTACTTCTGCCACTCGTTGTGGACCTGGTCGTAGAGCGCTTCGACGCGGCCCCGGGACCAGCCTTCACAGGTTTCGCTCTCGTCCAGAAAACCGAACACCCAGGCATCCCGGATCAGGTTGCCGGTGGGGTTCATGGCGCCCGTGGGATCCTTGTCTATCCCGATGTAGGTAGCTTCTCGGCTCATGGTCAATCTTCTCTGAAGGCAGCAAACCGGCCGGATTGTACGCCAGCATCGGCCGCCACGCCCGCCCGGCGCACGGTGCCGTGTGAAAAATCCCCGGGATTCAGTCAGCTATCGCGCTGGCACCCGGGGAGCCTCTTGGTTAAGATGCTCGGCTTCCTTGAATAAGGCATGGCGCTTGGCGCCGTGCGGGCATACGTATCCGATGGCGGACAGTCTCCCTTTCCCGATCGCCCGGGTCGGCATCATTGGCGGCGGACAACTGGCACGCATGATGGTCAAGGCGGCCAAGCGCCTGGGTTGCACCTGCGTGGTACTCGACCCGACCCCGGACTCGCCTGCCGGTCAGGTGGCGGGGCGACAGATCGTCGGCGGCTATCACGACGCCGACAAGCTGCGTGAACTGGCCGCCGCCACCGATGTGATCACCTACGACCTGGAACACATCGCCACCGAGCCGTTGATGGCGTTGGCTTCCGGCGGCGTGCGTATCCAGCCGGCGCCCGAACTGCTGGCCCTGGTCCAGGACAAGCTGACCCAGAAGCGCTTTTTCGCTCAACATGGCATTCCCACGGCCGATTTCACCGCCGCGGACTCCCTCACCCCGGAGGCCTTCGCCGCATTCGGTTTTCCGCTGGTGCAAAAGGCGCGGCGCGGCGGATACGACGGCCGCGGCGTGGCGGTGATGCGCGGTCCCGAGGACTTTGACAGGCACCTGCCGGTACCTTCGTTGCTGGAACGCTTCGTCGCCGCCAGCAAGGAGATTGCGGTGATCGTGGCACGCGGTGCCGACGGCACCTGCCGTTGCTATCCACCGGTGGAGATGGGTTTCAGCGACCAGAACGTGCTGGACCTGCTGTTGGCGCCGGCCGCCATCGACGCGGCAGCCGCGGAGCGTGCCCGCGATATCGCGCTCAAGACGGTGCAGGCACTGAACGGTGTCGGGGTGTTCGGCGTGGAGATGTTCCTGACCGACGATGGCGACGTACTGGTCAACGAGGTCGCGCCGCGCACCCACAATTCAGGCCATCACACCATCGAGGCCTGCGTCACCGACCAGTTCGAACAGCATCTGCGTGCGGTACTGGGATTGCCGCTGGGGTCCACCGAGCAGTTGCGTCCCGCGGCCATGATCAACCTGTTGGGCGATCCCGCATCCCAGGGCGCCGCCCGTATCAGCGGCATGCGCCAGGCACTGGCCATCGACGGGGTGTGCCTGCACCTGTACGGCAAGGACACCACCAAGCCCCATCGCAAGATGGGCCATGTCACCGTACTCGACCATGACATCGACAGCGCGCGCGCCAAGGCCGAGCAGGTACGCGCACTCATCAAGATCACCGGGGAAGAGACACTATGAGCCAGCCCAAGGTAGGCATCATCATGGGCAGCGATTCCGACCTGCCCGTCATGCAGGATGCAGCGGACATACTCCAGGAACTGGGCGTGCCCTATGAGATGACCATCGTGTCCGCCCACCGCACCCCCGGCCGGCTCTACGACTATGCCCGTGACGCCCGGGGCCGCGGCCTCAAGGTGATCGTTGCCGGCGCCGGCGGGGCGGCACATCTGCCGGGCATGGCAGCCGCCATCACCGAACTGCCGGTGATCGGCGTGCAGGTCAAGACCTCCGCCCTGGGCGGGCAGGACTCGCTGCTGTCCATCGTGCAGATGCCCGGCGGCGTGCCCGTCGCCACCGTCGCGATCAACGGTGCGAAGAATGCCGGCATTCTCGCCGCGCAGATCCTGGCCACCGGGGACGACGCCCTGCTCGATCGCATCGCCGCCTACAAGGCCGGCCTTGAGGCCATGGTGTTGGAGAAGGTCGCCAGCAACCCGGCCTTCGACTGAGCGATGCCCGCGCTGGCGCACGAGGCCATCGACGACGGCGTCTGGTGCATCGACACCGGCCTGTATCGCCCCCGCCACACCGCCTGCTATCTGATTGACGGCGGCGGCGAGCTGGCACTGATCGACTGCGGTTCCAGCAACAACATCCCCGAGCTGATCACGGCCCTGGCAGACCTTGGCTACTCGCCCGATCAACTCCGGTATGTGATGCCCACCCACGTGCATCTGGACCACGCCGGCGGCGCTGGCGCCCTGATGGCCGCCTGTCCCAATGCCACGCTGGTAACCCACCCGCGCGGGGTGCCGCACCTGATCGATCCGGGCAAACTGCAGGCCGGCGCCACGACGGTCTACGGCGAGGAAGGGTTCGCGCAACGCTTCGGCAACCTGGTGCCGGTGCCGCCCGCACGGGCATATGCCGCCGCCGACGGCGAGTGCTTCGAGCTGGGCAGCCGCCGGCTGCGCTTCGCCGATACCCCAGGTCACGCCAATCATCACGGCTGTTTTTTCGATGAGGCCACCCGGTTATGGTTCACTGGCGATGCCTTCGGCCTGTCCTATCGGGAATTCGATAACGACGACGGCCCGCTGATCCTGGCCACCACCACGCCGGTGGCCTTCGACCCCGACGCCTGGCAGGCCAGTCTGGACAAGCTGATGGCCACCGCTCCCGCCGGCATGTGCGTCACCCATTTCGGCCGGGTGAACGATCCCGCCGCAGCCTGCGCCGCCCTGCGCCGCAGCATCGAGCAACATGCCGCCATCGCGCTGGCGGACGAGGCCCAGGGCGAACACGGCCGCGCCAAGCGCCTGCGTCAGGCGGTGGCCGACCTGCTGCTGGACGCGGCAGCACGCCACCGGCCCGCCACCGGCCGCGCCGACGCCGCCCGACTGCTGGCCCTGGACATTGATCTGAACGCCCAGGGCCTGCATATCTGGCTCAAGCGCCGCGCCAAGGTCGCGGCAATCACCTCATAGCAGCGCGCTATGGACCAGATAGCCGCAGCGTCGATGACCGGGCTGCGGCGGCTGGCTATAATGGCGCCCCTTTGGACTCGCACCAGCGATAGCGAACATGCACTACGAAACCGACGATCTGCGCATCCGGGACATCAAGGAGGTCATCGCCCCCCAGGACCTGCATGCCCAGTTTCCCATCAGCGACGCCGCCACCACCACGGTGCACGACGCCCGTAGTGCCATTCATCGCATCCTGCATGGCGAGGACGACCGACTGCTGGTGGTGATCGGCCCCTGCTCGGTGCACGACCCGGAGGCCGCCAAGGAATACGCCCGTAAGCTGGTGAAAACCCGTGATCGCCTCAAGGACGACCTGATGATCGTCATGCGCGTGTATTTCGAGAAGCCGCGCACCACGGTGGGCTGGAAGGGCCTGATCAACGACCCGGACCTGGATGAATCCTTCCATATCAACAAAGGTCTGCAACTGGCGCGCAGCCTGCTGCTCGATATCAACGACATGGGACTGCCTGCCGGCACCGAGTTCCTTGACCTGATCAGCCCGCAATACATCGCCGACCTGGTCAGCTGGGGCGCCATCGGGGCGCGCACCACCGAGTCCCAAGGCCACCGCGAGCTGGCCTCCGGCCTATCCTGCCCGGTGGGCTTCAAGAACGGTACCGACGGCACCATGCGCATCGCCGTGGACGCCATCCGCGCCGCCGCACGCCCCCACGTGTTCATGTCACTGACCAAGTCGGGACGGTCGGCCATCTTCAGTACCACCGGCAACAACGACACCCACATCATCCTGCGTGGCGGCAAGCGTCCCAACTACGACGCCGAATCCGTCAACGAAGCGGCCGAAGAGATGGAGGCCGCCGGGCTGGTGCCCAAGCTGATGGTGGATTGCAGTCACGCCAACAGCCGCAAGCAGCACGACAAGCAGATCGACGTCGGGCAGGACGTGGCACGTCAGGTTGCCGCCGGCGATCACCGCATCATGGGCCTGATGATCGAAAGCCACTTGGTGGCCGGTCGCCAGGACCTGAAACCCGGCCAGGTGTTGCAATACGGGCAGAGCATCACCGACGCCTGTATCGACTGGGACGACAGTGTCCCGCTACTGGACGAACTGGCCGCCGCGGTGCGTGAACGCCGCAAAGGCTGAACCCAGAAACACAGCGAATGCGCCGCCCCCTCACCCCCGGCCCCTCTCCCGCCGGGAGAGGGCTAGGGTGAGGGAAATAGAGCAGCAATGGGGCGAAGTCATGCGGACTCCGCCCCGTGCTTGTCCTCGCCTCACATCACGTCGTCAAAGCCGGCCTTCTTGAACCACTCGCGGGCCTTGTCGGCATCCGGCTCCACGCCTTTGCCCTGCTGGTACATGATGCCGATGGTGGTCATGGCGCCCTGCAGTCCCTGGTCGGCGGCCTTCATGAACCATTCGATGGCCTTTTCGCCGTTCTGCTCCACGCATTCCCCTTCCATGTACATGAAGCCCAGGCCGTGCTGCGCCAGCCCCAGACCGGATTCGGCGGCCTCCTTCATGTACTTGAAGGCCAGCAGTTCGTTCTCGACCATGCCCAGCCCGTTCTGCGCCATGATGGCCATACGGTACTGGGCCTCGGGATTGCCGGCCTCCGCCAACGGTCGCAGCAAGGGCGCCGCCTGGGAAAAATGCTTGGACTCGAAGGCCGAGATACCACTGGCCAGATCCATGTCCATATTGTCTTGTTCATTGCTCATCACGTGTCCTCGTCGGGTCGTCGCGCCGGCGGTACATACCCGCCCGGCCGGATGGCGACCGTGTTCTTCACCTGGACGCACAACCGATCGGCAGTGTCCCAGAAACCAAATTCAAAGCTCGGTGTGGCACGGCCGCGCCGCGCCAATTCGTCGCGGACGGCGGCTTCCTGTGCCGGATCCAGCGTAAAACGCAATTCCAGATCGCTACGACCTTCGCGCCGAAAATCCAGGCTCATCGCCCGGGTCCACACCGCGTGACCGGGGAAAACCCGGTTGCAGGCCAAGGCCGGAATGGGATCGGCCAGCGCGGCGATGGCACCTCCGAACATGCCGCCACCGGGGTTGCGGTTGGCCCGGATCAGCGGCAAGCGGATACGTACCTGCCGCCAATCGTCGCCCAGTTCCGTCACCCGGATACGCAATGGCCGGAACGCCGGGTAGCAGGCCAGTCTGGCCTCGGCACCCAACCAACGCCTGGGCATCATCCAACACAACGGCGGCAGCACTTATATCACCTCGGGTCCGGGGAACCCCTATGGGAATTGCGCGGAAATGACCGCACGGCAATCGACCCGGCAAAGCGGGCCGCGCCATTATAGAATCAGCCGGCCATGCAAACAGCCCTTGCCCCCGCCTACCGAGACACCGCCGACGGACGCCGCGCCGAAACCATCCTGCGCAGCTGCGTGCACTGCGGCTTTTGCACCGCAACCTGCCCTACTTATCAATTGCTGGGCGACGAGCTGGACGGCCCGCGCGGGCGCATCTACCAGATCAAGGACATGCTGGAGGGCGCCCCGGCTACCGCCATCGCCCGGGTCCACCTGGATCGCTGCCTGACCTGCCGTGCCTGCGAGACCACCTGCCCGTCCGGCGTGCAGTACGGACAATTACTGGAGATCGGTCGCGAACTGGTGGAACGCCAGGCCCCGCGACCGGCGCGCGAGCGCCTCGGCCGGCGACTCCTGATCGCCTTGCTGTCGGAGCGCCGGCGACTCACCCCCCTCCTGCGCGTCGGCCAGCTGCTGCGGCCGCTGTTGCCCGCCCGGCTGCGCGCCAAGGTCCCCAAGCGCCAGCGTGCCGGGCATTGGCCCACGCCCCGCCACGACAGGCGCATGCTGGTGCTCGACGGCTGCGTACAACCGGCCGCGCTGCCAGACATCAACGCCGCCGCCGCACGCCTGCTGGACCGCTTGGGGATCAGCCTGATCCGCGCACCCCAAGCCGGTTGCTGCGGCGCCCTGCCCGGCCACCTCAGCGACAGCGAGCGCGCCCGGCAGATGGCGCGCGCCAATATCGACGCCTGGCTGCCGCTGTTGGATGACGGGGTGGAAGCGATCCTGGTCACCGCCAGCGGCTGCGGCGTGCAAGTCAAGGAGTATGCTCATCTGCTGCAGTCCGACCCGAACTATGCCGCCAAGGCGGAAAGGATCGCACGGGCGGCCAAGGATCCCGTTGAAGTGATCGAACCGCTGGACATCGAAAAGCCCTGGACCGGCAAGGGACCGAAGATCGCCTTCCACAGTCCCTGCACCTTGCAGCACGGCCAGCAGTTGCACGGGCGGGTGGAGGCCTTGCTGACCCGGCTCGGCTATCGCCTGACGCCGGTGCCGGACAGCCATCTATGCTGCGGCTCCGCCGGCACCTATTCGCTGTTGCAACCGGCCTTGTCCGGCCGCTTGCGCGACAACAAGCGCGCAGCCCTGCTGAGCGGCAAACCGACTCTGATCGCCAGCGCCAACATCGGTTGCTTGTTGCAACTGGACGCGGACGACGACGTGCCCGTTGTCCACTGGCTACAAATGCTCGATGCCGATCTGGCCCGCCGGGGACGCTGAGCCTCAGGCGTGGTCGATCCAGTGGCGCCATTGCGCCAGTAGGTCGGCATTGGTCGCCGCCATGCCGATGCGTTTTTGTAGCGACAGCGCGGACTGCCAGTCACCGTCCAGGCGATCCAGGCGGCCGCCGGCACCGCCCGCCTCGGCGAACACCAGGCCACCTGCGCCATAGTCCCACAGCCGCTGGGCGCCATGCAGATACAGCTGCACCCGACCTGCCGCCAGCCAACACCAGTCCAGCGCGACGGAGCCCAGACTGCGCTGTGACCGATAAGGCGCGTCGCTGGCCAAGCGGCAGGCGAGGTCGCTGGGCAGGCGTTTGAAATCCACCAGCCCGATGCAATCGTCCAGCCGGTCGCGCCGACAATCGAGCCGCAACGGTGCGCCGTTCAATTGCGCACCCTGCCCCGCCACCGCACTGAAGCACTCGCGGGCGACCGGATCGTAGACCACCCCCAGCACCACCCGCCCCTGCGCCACCAGGGCCACCGACACGCCGAAAAACGGCAACCCGGCGGCAAAGTTGCTGGTGCCGTCCAGCGGATCCACAACCCACAGACCGCCATCGCCGTCAGCCAACAGGGCCTGCTGCTCGGCCGCGGGCATTTCCTCGCCCAGCACCCGGTAATTCGGCCAGCGGGCCGTCAATGCCGCGATCAGGCTGCGCTGCATGGCCAGATCGGCCTCGGTCAGCAGGGAACCATCCGCCTTGGCCGTGGCCTTTACCTGGCGAAAGCGGGGCAACAGCAGCTCGTCGGCGATCTCGGTCACCAAGGTGCACAAGGTGTTCATGTCGATGTGTGGATTCATGGGGCACGCAGCCTAACCACAGGCCGACCAAAGCGGAAGCCCTACTGGGTTATTTCCCGATTGAGCTTTACTGCGCGATTGCTAAGCTAGGCCCATTGGCAGGGAGTTGTAGCAGTATGAATAGGAACTGGCTTGTCGGACTGGCCTTGTGGCTGACCGTCGGCGCCGTCGCGGCCGATGATCTGGCCGCCCAGCGCGAACGTTTCGTGGCGGCCGAGACCGCGCTGGCGGATGGGCGCAGCGACGACTTTGCGCAACTGGCCGAGGGGCTGCATGATTATCCCTTGTACCCGTATCTGCGCTACGACGAGCTGACACGGAACCTGGACCAAGCCCGACCTGGCGAGGTACGGACGCTCCTCAAACAATTGCGCGCGACACCACTGGACTGGCAACTGCGACGGCGCTGGCTGCAACAGTTGGCCAAACGCGAACAGTGGTCCGATTTTCTCAAGGATTACCGCCCCACCTCGGACATCACGCTGCAATGCCAGCAGCTGCGGGCCCTCATCGCGACCGGCCAGGCGGACAAGGCGCTGCCCAAGACCGAAGCGCTTTGGCTCCATGGCGCGTCCCGCCCGGATGCCTGCGACACCGCGTTCGCCCGTTGGCAGCAGGCCGGCAATCCCTCCAAGGCGCTGGCCTGGAAACGCATCAACCTGGCCATGCGGGCCGGCAATCTGCAACTGGTCAATTATCTGCGCCGTTATTTGCCGGGCACCGACCAACCCTGGGTGGATCACTGGATCGCCCTGTATCGAAACCCGGACAAGGTCGCCACCTTCCAGGCGCCCGGTCGTAATCACCCGTACCTGCGCCGCATGCAGGCGCACGCCATCGAACGCTGGGCGCGCCAGGATCCGATAGCGGCGTTACAGCAATGGCAGACCTGGCAGGGAAATCACGCCTTCGGCGCATCGGATCAACGACGGGTGACGTGGCGACTGGCGGTGAATCTGTTCAACGAACCACAACCGGAGGCCCGGCAGTTTTTCATCGACCTGAAACCCGGTGCCGGCGATACCCGCATGCAGGAGCTGAAGCTGCGCGCGGCGCTGTCCCGGCTGGACTGGCAGGATTATCTCGACCAATTGGCACAACTGCCACCGGCAGTTCGCAACACCGCCCGCGCCCGCTACTGGCAGGCACGGGCGCTGGGCGAACTCGGTCACGACGAGGCGGCACGACCAATCTACCAACGACTGGCCGGTGACCGCGGCTACCATGGCTTTCTGGCGGCGGATCGGCTCGATGTGCCCTACCACCTGTTGCACAATGACGCCCCCGCCAGCGATGCGGTACTTGCGGAACTTGCCGCCATCCCGGCGCTGCGACGCAGCCACGAGCTGTACGTCCTCAGTCGTTATACCGACGCACGGCGGGAATGGCGTTTGGGCAACGCGGGACTCAGCCAGGAACGACTGGTCGGCGCGGCCAAACTGGCCGAATCCTGGGGCTGGCACGACCAGGCGATCATCACCATCGCCCAAGGACGTTACTGGGACGATCTGGAACTGCGTTTCCCGCTGGCCTACCGCGACACCGTCGAGCAACAGGCGCAACGCCAGGAGCTCGATCCCGCCTGGGTCTATGCCGTGATGCGCCAGGAGAGCGCCTTCATGCACGACGTCCGTTCGCGGGTCGGGGCCACCGGCCTGATGCAGCTGATGCCCGCCACCGCGCGCAAGGTGGCGCGCCGGCTACCGGAACAGATCCGGGTCAGCAGCAATGCCTTGCGCAAGCCCGACCTGAATATCACCCTGGGGTCGGCCTATCTGCGCGAGGTGCTGGACGGCCTGTACGACAACCGGGTGCTGGCCACCGCCGCCTACAACGCCGGCCCCCATCGGGTGCAGCGCTGGCTGCCGGAACGGCCGATGGCGGCCGATCTGTGGGTGGAACTGGTGCCCTATGGCGAAACCCGCAAATACCTGAAACGGGTGCTCAGCTACACCGCCATATACCAGGCCAGGCTGGGCCAGCGCCCGCCGACGCGGCTGAGCGATTACATGCCGCCCATCCAACCGGCGGAAAACTATGCCCGCAACCTGGCCGCCAAGGCCGGGGCGAGCTGATCAGCCCGGTTGGTCCGCGCCGTCCTGAGCGGCACGGGCCTGGGCCTCGGACAGCATATTGTCGCGCACCTGCTTGACCAGCTCCGGATCCATGCGGCGAATCAGGGTCTCGATGGTTTCTTCGGCCTTGGTGCTGCCGTTCAGGTGGGCGACGGTCAGCCACTGCAGCGCCGTGGCCTCGTCCTTGTCCACCAGTTTGCCGTCCATCAGCAGGCGCCCCAAAGCGAACTGTGCCGCCGCCAATCCACGGTTGGCCGCCTGCAGGTACCAGTGCACCGCCTGGGCACCGTCCTTGGCGGTACTCAGTTGTCCAAACCGGTAGAGGGTGCCCATGGTGTACTGGGCCTTCAGATCGCCGAGTTCCGCGGCCCGCTGATACCAGGTGCGAGCGCGCTCGTCATTCTGCTCGACGCCATAGCCGTTGGCGTACAACCAACCCAAGGTGGTCTGGGCCTGGGCGTGTTTCTGCTTGGCGGCGGCCTGGATCAGCTCCGCCGCCTTGGCGTGATCGAGTGCGACACCCTCACCATTCGCATACAGCATGCCGAGCCGGAACCGGGCTTCCGGATTGCCCTTCTTGACGGCTTGGTGCAGGGCCTTGATGGCGACCTGCAGCTTGGGGTCCGGGGCGTTCTGTTCAGGTGACTCGGTCATGACGGATTGGCTGTTGGGGAAAAAGGGCGCCAGTGTAACCCGAGCCTGGGCCGCGGTCAGACCCGCACCGCTCAGGGTAGTTGCGCCAGCTCGCTGCTGGTGGCGAGCAATACCCGCTGGATCAGCTCGGGATTGCTGACCACTTCGTAGAAACATCGCCCTTGTTCGTCGCCCGGAATCAGCTCGTTGCCGACCAACAACCAGAGCGGCGTTTCCCTTACCACCAGCCAATGCGCCGTCCCGGCGGCGTCGTGAAACCGCCCCACATGGTAGCGCCCCGGCGGCGCGTCCTCGCCCGGGGTGCGCTCCTCCAGCGTCAGTTCCCCCTTGAGGCGCTGGAATGCCGGGGCATCCAGCTCGATGCCGTTGGCGTTGTAGCGCAGCAGGTCTTCCATGTCCTTGGTGGGCTGACGCCCCTGGCTGACCGGATGGATCACCTCCAGCCCCAGACTGGCGCGCAGCACCGGGCTATCCAGCGCCTTGGTGGTGGGATGGCAGGACGACAGCTGGTCGGCGCGATTGATGGCCGGCGAAATGGTGATGCGGTGCCCTTCGTCGTAGAGGTAGGTTGGCGGTTCGTCTGAGTAGGCGATACCCAGGCCGATCTCCAGTTCCGGCAGGCCGTGACGACGGCTTTCGGCGTTCTTCGCCTGGATCACGCCGAGGATCTTGCGCGCCAGGCCACAGGCACGGGCCACGGCCAACTGCATGTCGTGGCGTTCGAGCAACATCAGGATGACGGCATCGCCCTCGACGAACACCTTGCTGGCGCCGTAGCGCTTGAGCAGCGCATTGATCGGCCCATACAGGTTGCGACTGAAGTAGGCCGCCGGGTTGAGATTGCGGTCGCGCATCAGCGCGGTTATCCCGGTGGAGCCGCGTACATCGGCCTTGAGGATCACGTGGCCGATGATGTCCGCATCGCCGGTCTGCACCGCACCCTGTTCGAAATTCTGCAACAGGCCGTTGGCGCGGGACAGGGTGATCTCCTGGGGATCGCCCAGCAAACGCATGGCGTCCATCGCCCGATAACCGAGCCAAGAGAGTTTCAGATCGCGGCGCAGCCTTGCCAGGTCGCACGCCAGCCGCAACGCCACCTGACGGGCGCCGTCCCCGGACAGCGCGCGCTTTACCTGACGCGCGGCGAGCTGCGCCTGTTTGACCAGGCGAGCACTGTCCAGACCGCCGGCGGCACTTTCGAGACGCCGCTGCAACTGGTGCCGATTCAGATCGCCGGCGAGAAAATCCAACAGTGTGGCGGCGCTGTCCTTCAGCCCGGTGGCCGGAAACGTCTCGACGAGCACATACGATGCCGCTGCCCGGTGCAATAAACCGGTGCGGCGCAAACGGCTTATCAGGGCACCGATCATACGGGCCTGTTGACGCTGCCACTGGGCATGCCGCCAGGGCCCGGCGACCGGTGCACCGGTATCGCGGCCACCAAGCAGCACCGCCAGATTGTCCGGGTCGTCGAACCAGTTCTGCACCTTGGATGAAAGTTCACTGGTACCGACCAGTTGCCGCAGCCGCCGCTCCACATCGACATAACCGGGCAAGCTGCCCTGCTCGACACGCCCCCGGGGTGTCGGTTCATTCGACGTTTCGATGCCTCGCCCCGCCACCACGCCATCGGGCAGCCAGTCGCCCAGGGTCTCCAGAATCACCTGCTGCACCTGATCGCAGGACGCCGGGTCACGCAATACCAGGGCATAGTGCTGCAGAAAGGATTCGTCCACCCCGAGTCCGCCCAGCGCAAACAAGGGATTGAAAAGCAGGGTCTCGGACACCGGCCAAGCCACGCCCAGCACTGTCTCACGCAGCTTGCGCAGGCTGGTTTGCTCCAGTCGCGCCCACTGCCGCAACACCTGTTGGGCACAGCGGTAGCGCACCAGGCCATGGTGGCGGGACAGGCTGACCAGACGTTCGTGCAGTGTCAATGCGCGACCGCTGACACGCGCCCCGGCCTCGCTGCGCTCGTGCTCCACGGCCTCACGCAATTCACCCAGGGCGCGATCCACCTCCGCCAGCAACGACTTGAGCATGGCGAGCATGTACAGTTGCACCCATTCCTGACGGGCGCGGCGACGGGTCTCCTGCACCACGGTGCGTCCGGCGGCCAGATAGCGGCTACGCAACAATTCGGCGGCCTCCCGATCCGGCCGCGCTTCACCGTCGTGCCAGAAGCCCCGGTGGACCTCTTCGCGCACCAAGCCAGCGACCCAGGCACGCACCGCTTCCTGCAGGTCGACCGGGATCAGGACGTCGATATGGGCGTTATCCACGCCCAATGGGAAACGATCCAGACGCAGCGGCGGAATACGCGTCGCGCGCAGCGGAGCGGCGACAAAATCGCGGTCAGGCTTCCAGCGGCGAAATAAACCTAAGGCCATGGACATACCGGGCTTTGTCTAGTGCTCGCCGACACATCGAATCCCGACCATATCCGGAAAGCCGGATCAGCGAGCGGTAAGCGCGGCGATGATGCGATCTTCCATCTCGATGCGCATCGCCAATTCCTCGCCCAGCAGGGACAAATCCTGACTGAGATGATCAAGGTTCAGCAGGTGGTCAGCTGCGTCATATTTGTCGTTGAAGGCGACCGCGACTTCGGACGCCTCGGCAATACGACTATAGACCTCTTCCGCGGTCTGTATGACTTGCGCGCGGCGCTCTTCGCCGGCGACGATTCGCTGATATATCTCGAAGTGACTGAATGCGGAGTAGTCCACCAGCACCTGACAGAATTCCTGCAGCAGGTCCTTGGAGGATTGTCCAACCTTGTCGTAGGGGTTTTGCAGCCCCGCCAGGCGGCAAAAAAGGACCAACACCTCTTGGCGCTCGGCCAGCAATTTATCGACGATATCCTGTGTCCCGGTGCGACGTTCACCGGCCTGTGTTCCCGCAAGACTCATGGGAGACGCCCTATGTGGCTGATTGATGACGAGTGTCCGGGCCATCTTAACCCCATTGGCTCGGACCCGCACAAGTCGACACCGCCAGCCGCCACGTACAGCGGAACGGCATGCCTGTCCGCCTTGAGCCAGCCCCGTGCCGGGGGCTATATTCGCGCGCCAGCCGGGCGTTATCCCGCGACACCATAGGAATCTACTACCATGCGTATCCAGCGCGTCGCCTTACTGGGCGGCACCGGCTTCGTCGGCCGCCACCTGGTCAACCGCCTGGCCGGACGCGGTATCAGCTGTCTGGTGTTGACCCGTCGCCCGCACCGTCATCGCGAACTCAAGACCAGTCCCCATGTGACCTTGCGCCAGGTGGATCCGTATGACCGCAATTCCCTCGCCGCGGCCTTGCGTGGCTGCGACGCGGTGATCAACCTGGTGGGCATCCTCAATGCCAGTCGGCGCCACAGTTTCAACCGCGCCCACGTGCAACTGGTCGAGGCTCTGGTGGCCGGTGCAAGCGCGGCCAAGGTGCCACGCCTGCTGCACATGAGCGCGCTGCATGCGGACGAGATCGATGGCAGCTCGGTCTACCTGCGAAGCAAGGGTATGGGAGAGAATGTGGCGCACAACCTGGGGCGTGCCGCCGGCATGGCAGTAACCAGCTTCCGCCCGTCGGTGATCTTCGGCCGCGACGACAGTTTCATCAACCGTTTCGCCAGTCTATTGAAGCTGCCGGGCCCGCTGCCGCTGGCTTGTCCGAAGGCTCGTTTTGCGCCTGTCTTCGTCGGCGATGTCGTGGCGGCGTTCGAGCATGCCCTGCAGGACGCGGATACCATCGGCAGACGCTACGACCTGTGCGGTCTGGACGAACTGACTTTGGCCGGCATCGTCGCCTACGTGGCCGGCCAACTGCAGCGGGACAAGCTGATCATCCCGTTACCGGACTGGGCCTCCCGCTTGCAGGCGCGACTGCTGCAATTCGTTCCCGGCAAACCCTTCACCCCGGACAACTATCTGTCGCTGCAAACGCCCAGCGTGTGCGCTTGCAACCAGTTGGAGGAGCTCGGACTCGACCCGACGCCGATGGACGCGGTGGTGCCCGGTTATCTCGCACCCCGCGCGCTGAAAGGTCCGCGCAACCAGATTTGAGTCGATCGGCCAGCGTATCGGACAGGGCGGGCTCGGTGAGGCGCCATGTCCGTGGCAGCGCGACAACGCCTGCTGCTCATCTTGAGCCACCGTGCCACTGGCCGCCATGGGCCGATCACAGCCGATCGCGCAGGTCCCGAACCGTGAAGCCGCGTAGTTGCGCGCCACCCAGCCCCCGGGTCAGGCCGATGGCCTTGAAGCGCTCACCCATGGCATTGGGCAAGGTCAGCTGCTTGACGCCCTGCATCGCCGCCATGTGACCGGCCACATCGTCCGGATCGAATTCGGCCAACAAGGCGTCCAGCCCGCAGCCGATGAGAAAATGTGCCTGGGTGCTGTAACCGGCGAGCGCCAGTCCGGCGCGGGTCGCCGCCTGGGCAACCGCGGTGAAATCGACATTGGCGGTAATGTCCTGCAACCCCGGCAGCAGCAGGGGATCGTCGTGGGCACGATGACGAAAATGACAACGCAAGGTACCGCCATGCCGTGCCGGTTGGTAATACTCGGCACCTGGGTAGCCGTAATCGAGCAACAGCAACGCCCCCTGCACCAGGGCGTCGGAAACGGCCTGCATCCAGGGTGACAGACGAAGGTTGACCTCCGACACGTAGCCGGCCGGCAAGGTACGGCGCAGCCCGGCCACCGCTTCGCTCAGCGCCGTGGTCTGCGACAACTGCCAGCGCCAACCAAAGCCCTGCCCCGAGTCGGTGACATAGGCCTCTTCAACGCCGCTGTCGCCGAGACGGAAGCGATGCACCGGCATGGCATCGAGCACCTCGTTACCGAGCATGACACCGGTAAAAGCGGTCGGCATCCCGTCGAGCCAGTGCACCCGGCCGAACAGATCGGCGGACAGCGCCTCGGCCAGCCGGGCCTGCTGACGCGCACGCAACTCGGGACTGAGTTCCAGAATCAAATAGCGATCCGGCAGGCCATCGTCCTGCGCGAGTTGGGTGAGTATCTGCGCCGCCATGGCCCCGGTACCAGCGCCGAACTCCAGGATGTCTCCCCCACAGATCGCCAACACCTGCCGGCACTGGCGCGCCAGCGCTCGGCCGAACAGTGGGCTGACCTCCGGCGCGGTGACGAAATCGCCTTCGACACCGAACTTGCGGTTGCCGGCAACGTAGTACCCCAACCCCGGAGCGTACAACGCCAATTCCATGAAACGATCGAAAGCCAAGCAGCCACCGGCCTCCCGTATGGCTTCGCGCAGCGCGGTGGACATCGCTTCAACGTGGTGCAGACTGGGCGCGTCCAATTCGGTCGCCTTGGGCACCGACAAACTGTGGGGCATCGGGTTGTCTCCGGCTATCCAGTTGGGCTAGCGTGCGCGAGCCGAACACGGATTCTAACAACAGCGGAGTGGCCTCTTGCCTGAAACCCATCAAACAACCCGTCCCCTGGCCGGGCGTACCGCCCTGGTCACCGGCGGCGCCACCCGCGTAGGGGCCGCCATCGGTCGGACGCTGCACGCGGCAGGTGCGCATCTGGTCATTCACTACCGACGCTCGGCCGAACACGCCGAGGCGTTGCAGGCCGAGTTGGAGCAACACCGCCCCGGCTCGGTAACGCTGGTACAAGGGGATCTGCTGGAGACCGCGACACTGCCGGATCTGATCGCCCGGGTGATCGCCGCGAGCGGCCGGCTGGATGTACTGGTCAACAACGCCTCGACCTTCTACCCCACGCCCATCGGCGAAGCCACCGAGGCCCATTGGCAGGACCTGATGGGGACCAACGCCAAGGCGCCGTTCTTCCTGGCACAAGCGGCGGCATCCGAGCTGACCAAACGCCAAGGATGCATCGTCAATCTGGTGGATATCCATGCCGAACGCCCCCACCGCGCCCATCCCATCTATTCGATGGCCAAGGCCGCCAACGCCATGATGGTGAAGACCCTGGCGCGCGAGTTGGCGCCGGCGGTACGTGTCAACGGCGTCGCCCCCGGCGCCATCCTGTGGCCGGAGAATTTCTTCGAGGACGCCGACCGGCTGGCGATACTGGAACGTATTCCGCTGAACCGGCCCGGCACCACCCAGGATATCGCCGACACCGTGTTGTTCCTGGCCCAGTCGGGTTATATCACCGGGCAGATACTCGCCGTGGACGGCGGTCGCAGCGTCCAGCAGTAATCTGTCGGCATGCAGCTCAAGCGGTCACCGTCCCCGGCGCTCCGCCCAACGGGTCAGGGACTACCCCAATCGAACGCCAAAGGTCGCAGCGCATCCCGCTGTGCCGGAGGGAAACGGTCCCACATCTGCCGATAGCTTTGCCCGGTGACCGGATGCCGCTCCTCCGGGGCCACCTCGGCCAAGGGCCCCAGTACAAAGGCGTACTTTTCGATCTCGTCCCGGGGCAACGCCTTGCCGCCGCGATCGGTTACCGCATCGCCATAGGTCAGCAGATCGATATCCAGGGTACGGGCACTGAACTTGGGTCCGGCGCGCACCCGTCCGAAGGCGTCCTCGATCTCCCGCAGCGCCGGGTGCAATTGCTCGGGCGGCAGGTCCGTGGCAAACCCGGCCACCAGATTGTAGAACGGGTCGCCGTCGAAGCCTTCGGACGGTGTCTCGTACACCGACGACAGGGTCAACTCGCCGAAGCGCCGGGTCAACGCCGCCACGGCGCCGCGGACATTGTGCTCGCGGTGGATGTTGGAACCGATGCTGACCCAGACCCAAGGCATCAGAATCGCTCACCACGCTCGATCATGACGCCCACGTCGTCGGCACCCCGCACTGCGCCCTTCTTGTTCAGCGTGAGTTTCACCCAGCGCACATCGAACTCCTGGCGGATGATCTGGGCACAACGTTCCGCCAGGGTTTCCACCAGCTGGAAATCGCTGTCGCCGACGAATTGGATCAGCCGCTTGGCGACCGCCTTGTAGTTCAGCGTATCCTTGATGTCGTCACTGGCGGCCGCACGGGCAATGTCCGCACTCATTTCCAGATCCAGAATGACGGTCTGGGTGGTGCGGCGCTCCCAATCGAAGATGCCGATGACGGTGTCGATGCGCAGATCGCGCAGGTAAACGATGTCCATGGGGTGCAACAGGGGTCCAGAAGAGCCGAAAGTCGGAGCATGGTAATCCAGCCGCTGCCCGCCACCAAGCACGCGGCTTGACCCTGGTCGGATCGGCCACGGACAATGCACGGCCATTTCCGCGGAATTCCTCATGCCAACCGACAGCCTGCTCGTGCTGGGCGCCTACCTGCTCGGCTCGATCTCCAGCGCCATCATCGTCTGCCGCCTGATGGGCCTGCCCGACCCGCGTACCCAGGGTTCCAACAATCCGGGGGCCACCAATGTGCTGCGCATCGGCGGGAAAAAGGCTGCCGCGCTGACCCTGTTCGGCGACAGCATCAAAGGCGTGTTGCCGATGCTGGTCGGCCACGCGCTGGACGTTTCCGTGACCACCCTGGCGCTGACCGGCCTGGCCGCCTTTCTGGGTCATCTGTACCCGCTGTTCTTCGGTTTCAAGGGCGGCAAGGGCGTGGCCACCGCGCTGGGCGTCCAATTCGGCCTGATCGTTCCACTCGGGCTGGCAGTGGCCGGCGTCTGGCTGTTCATCGCCAAGGGCCTGAAAATCTCATCGCTGGCGGCGCTGGTGTCGATGGCACTGGCACCACTGTTCGTCTGGCTGATCTGGCCGGCGCCCGAACTGGTGATCATGCAGGCGCTGATGAGCCTCCTGCTGATCTGGCGTCATCGCAGCAATATCCGCAATCTGCTCAGCGGCGTCGAGACCCGCATCGGTAGCGAGCGCGGCGAATCCTCCGACGACGATACGTCAACGGATCGCTAAGCAGCCTCGGCGACATCCCTGCTTCAGCTGACGGGGTCTTGCTGCACACCCCGACGGGTCAACACATAGGCCAGCTCATGCAAGCCGGTGGGGTGATCCACCCGCCGCTGCGGCGCGGCCTCCCAGTGCCAGTGTGCGTCGGGAAACAACCCGCGCATGCGGGCTGGATCGCAATGGAACGGCGGTCCGCCTTCGCGGCCGGTCTGCATGAACAAGGCGAATAATTTCCCGCCGGGCACCAGCCAACCGGCCAGGCGATCGGCGTAATCGGACCAACGCGCCGGATCCAACGCACAGAGACAGGTCTGCTCGTACACCGCATCGAACGGCTCGGCCGGCGTCCAGTCCAACAGGTCCGCCTGGATCACCTTGGCGTGCAGGCGGTGTTCGGCAAGCGCGCCCATCAGTTGCATCACCGGGGTCGAGGCGATATCCACCGCGGTCACAGAGTGGCCGCCGCGGGCCAGTTCCAGGACTTCGTAGCCGTTGCCGCAACCGGGCACCAGCACCCGCCCCGGCGGCACCGCGCCAGCGGCCAGCCAGTGACCCAGGGCCGGACTTGCCTGCCCACGATCCCACCCGGTTTCGCCGCTGCGATAACGGCCTTCCCAATCACGTTGGCGCACCTGGGAGTCCGCTGCGCTCATCACATCGCCATCTCGAGATCGTCCTTGACGGCATCGATACCGGCCTGTGCGCATTCCGCATCCGTTTTACCCGAAGGCGCGCCGGACACACCCACCGCGCCCAGCAGCGCGCCGCCCACCTGGATGGGCAGCCCGCCGGCCGCCATGGTGATCCCCGGCACCCGACCCACCGGGCCATTGGCGCGGGCCGCCATGCCCTCGGACCCGAGGTCGGCGTTGAAGTTGGCCGCGGTATACGCCTTGCGCTGACTGATCATCACCGTCAGCGGTGCCGCGATGGTGTCGCGCAGCGTCGCCTGCACCACACCGTCACGATCCACCACCGTCGCCGCCACCTGGATACCCTGCTTGCGACAGGCGAGCACGGCGCTTTGTGCGATACGCAAGGCGGTATCGGCGGTCAGCCGCTTCACGGATACGGTCAGGCTTTCTTCAGCCGAAGCCACCGAGGCGACGGCAAACAAACCGCTCATGCAGGAAAGAACCAAACGACGTGTCATAGCGATATCCTCAATAGACGCTACCGGACAAGCTATTGAAACAACCCAGGGGCTGTCTCTACAAACCGCCAGATGCTGCGTGCGGCCGGATCAGTCTGCCAGTATCAAGCTGTCCCCTGCTGTGGCTTAGCACAGCAGCGAAGCCCGCCGGACCGCACATGGCGCTGGACCGGGAGCGCCGACACGCGGACAATGCGCGCCCCTCATCGAGGTAGACCATGTCCACCGTCCGCGTCTGCGCCCACGTCGCTGCCCAACTCGCCGAACACGGCTGGTGCGTTCACCCTGACTTCATCGACATGTCGCTGCGCGACGCATTAGCAGCGGAGACGCGCGAGCATTGGCAACGTGGCACGTTCAGGCACGCCGGCGTGGGCCGGGGCAAGACGCTCACGGTGCGCCCCGAGATCCGCTCGGACCGGGTGCTGTGGATCGATCCCGCCGCGTGTAGCGTTGCACAAACAGCCTACCTGAGGCACATCGAGACCCTGCGCGTGGCCATCAACCGCGCCCTGTACCTGGGGCTGTTCGACTTTGAAGGACATCTGGCCATCTACCCGCCCGGCAGCTTCTACCGCAAACACGTCGACCGTTTTGCGGACAACAGTCGGCGCACCGTATCCGCCGTGCTGTATCTGAACGACGACTGGCAGGTCGCCGACGGCGGACAATTGCGCCTTTACAATATCCCTGGGACTGCAGCACAGCCCCTGGATGTCCCACCGGTCGGCGGTACCCTGGTGACGTTTCTGAGCGACCATTTCCCCCATGAGGTACTCCCGGCGACCCGCGAACGCCTGAGTTTGACCGGATGGTTTCGCACCCGCGAAGGTCTGGGTTAAACTGGCACGGTTGCGTCCGGCGAGGCGCCGCCGACCCAATCGACTACATGTCCCCTACCCCCTTTGACGACAATCGAACAAGCCGCAGGCACTACTGGGTGCTTGTGGCGGTGCTGGTTCTCGCCGAATTGTTGTTGCCGGTCCATCTGGTGGGCCATCTGGACGATGCCCCAGGCAGCCACTGCGATGTCTGCCTGATCGGTCACGGCATGGGGGCGGGCACCCTCGACAGCAGCACCGCCACGCCCCTGGGCTTGGCCAGCTTCCTTCCCGTCGCCGATTCCACCGCCAGTGCCCACACCCACATCGGACTGACGCCCCATCAGCGCGGCCCACCCGGCACCCTTCACAACGCATGACACCCCTGTTCGACCCGTCGCCGTGCGACGGGTCGCGAATGCTTGTGGAGACAACCCATGAAAAGATCCCTGCTCACCGGCCTGGCGGCCGGCTGGCTGGCGCTGCCGATGACGGCCGGCGCCGACACGCCCGATGACCTGCAAACCCTGAAACGTGAACTCGCCGCACTGAAGGCCAGCTACGAGGCGCGCATCGGCGCCCTTGAGGCCAGGATAAAGGCTGCCGACACACCCCCACCAGCGTCCCTGGGTCATCACACCACGCCCACACCGATGGCGCCGACGCCGTCCAACAACGCCTTCAACCCCGCTGTCTCCCTGGTGCTGCAGGGCGCGGTCAGCAGCTACCGGCGCGATCCGGCTGCCTGGACCCTGCCCGGCTTTCAGATGGGCAGGGAATCTGGCCTCAAACAAGAGGGCTTTAGCCTCACGGAAACCGAACTCACCCTGTCGGCCAACGTGGATGACTGGTTCTACGGTCAATCCACTCTCGGCCTGCACGAAGAGGACGGGACCAGTGTCATCGAGGTGGAGGAGGCCTATCTCGACACCCTCTCGCTACCCGCCGGGTTGGCCATGCGTATGGGGCGCTTCTTTTCGGAAACCGGCTATCTGAACACCCGCCATCCTCACGTTTGGGACTTTGCCGACGCCCCGCTCACCAGCCAGGCCTTCCTGGGCAAACAATACGGTGACGACGGTGTGCGCCTGACCTGGCTCGCGCCCACCGACACTTATATTCAGCTCGGCGCCGAACTGCTGGCCGGCAAGAAGTTTCCCGGCGGCGGCGACAACCGGCGCTTGCTCGGCGACAACCGCAACCTGTTCGTGCGCGTGGGCAGCGACATCGGCCGTCACCAGAGCGTGCGTATCGGGCTGTCCCATCTGCGCGGCTCGCCGACGGATCGACGCAGCGGCGACCCGCACGCCGAGGGTGGCAACGAGATCTTCAGCTTCGATGGGGATTCCAAGCTGACCGCAATCGACCTGGTCTACAAATACCAGCCCAGCAATCGGCGCGGTTTTGTCCTGCAGGGGGAATATTTCCACCGTGACGAGGATGGCGTGATCAACTTCAGCAACGCTATTGGCGGCGCCCTGTTGCCCTACGCCGGTACCCAACAAGGCTTCTACGTACAAGGCGTGCTGGCGCTGCAACCGCGCTGGCGAGTAGGCCTGAGATACGACCGTCTATGGAGCGACAACCGTCTGGCCGTACGCAACAACACCAGCGGTGAAAGCGGTGCCACGCTGCTCGACGAATCCAATCTGCTCGGCGACCACGATCCATACCGCTGGACCCTGATGACCGACTACAGCCGCAGCGACTTCAGCCGCATCCGCCTGCAATACGCCCGTGACTACTCCCGCCCGGGCGCCGCCGACGACCAGTTCCAGCTGCAGTACATCATGACCTTGGGCGCCCACGGCGCGCACCAGTACTGAGGTGTCCACCATGAAACGCTTCCATGTACTGACCTTGATCGGCCTGCTGCTGGCCGGCTTGACCAACACCGCCAGCGCGCAGTTACGGGTGTTCGCTTGTGAACCGGAGTGGCAGGCGCTGATCCAGGCGGTCGGCGGCGACCATGTGGATGCCTGGTCGGCGACAACCGCCGAAGACGATGCCCATCACGTCCAGGCCCGGCCGTCGTTGATCGCCAAGCTGCGGCGGGCAGACCTGCTGGTGTGCACAGGCGCCGAGCTGGAAACGGCCTGGCTGCCGCTCCTGCTACGCCGTGCGAACAATCCCGCGGTACAGCCGGGACAGCCGGGCTACCTGATGGCCGCCGAGCAGGTGGAACGGTTGGAAATCCCCACCCGACTCGACCGCAGCGACGGCGACGTTCACGCCCAGGGCAATCCGCATATCCAGCTGGACCCGCGCCGGCTGATGACCGTCGCCCAGGTGCTGGCACAACGGCTCAGCGCCATCGACCCGGCCCATGCGGCCAACTACGCGGCCAATCTGGCGGCTTTTTCCACCCGCTGGCAAACCGCCGTGACCGGCTGGACCGACCGCGCCGCACCGCTGCGCGGTCAAGGGTTGGTGGTGCAACACACCGAATGGGTTTATATGCTGGACTGGCTCGGGATGTACCGGGTGGCTGCCCTGGAACCCAAGCCGGGACTGCCGCCCTCGGCGGCCCACCTGGCGTCGCTCACCCAACGACTCGACAAGGATGCCGCCATGGCCATCGTGCGAGCGCCGGACAATGATCCCCGGCCGGCACAATGGCTGTCGGAGCACATCGGAATTCCCGTACTGATCCTGCCGCACACGGTGGAAGCGGACGCCGGACCGGCGGGCCTGTTCGCCTTGTTCGACGAGCTGATCGGCCGGCTGGTCGCACTGGCCGCGCGCCGATGAACCTGGCGGCACTGGACTGGACCATCCTGGGCCCGCCGCTGCTGGCGGGTCTATTGGTACTCAGCACCCATGTGCCGCTGGGGCGCCAAGTGCTGGCGCGCGGCATCATCTTCATCGACCTGGCGGTGGCGCAGTTCGCCGGCCTTGGCGTTGTGCTGGCCCAAGTGGTCGGCGGCCATGTCGCCGGCCCGGTAGTGCAGTTCGCCGCTTTTGGCGCCGCCTTGCTCGGCGCCGGCGGGCTGTATCTGTGCGAACGCCGTTGGCCACGAATCCAGGAGGCCATCATCGGCAGCGTGTTCGTGCTGGCCGCCAGCGGGGCGATCCTGTTGCTGGCGGGCGACCCGCAGGGCGGGGAACACCTCAAGGACCTGCTGGTGGGGCAGGTGCTGTGGGTCTCCGGGTCACAGCTATGGCCGATGGCCTGGTTGAGCGCCGCCGTGCTGCTGCTGCTGTGGTTCGGGGTCGCCGCCACCCGACGCTCGCTCGGGTTCTATCTGCTGTTCGCGGTGGCGGTGACCGCGTCGGTACAACTGGTCGGCGTCTACCTGGTGTTCGCCAGCCTGATTCTGCCGGCACTGGCCAGCCGCACCGCTGCCGGTCGCAGCGGCCTGCTACGCGCCTACGGCGTCGGGATCGCCGGCTACATGCTGGGCTTGGCGGCATCGGCGGTGTTCGACCTGCCGGCCGGGCCGGTCATCGTCTGGGCCTTGGCCGGATGCGCTTTTGTGATGGCGCTGGTGAACCCGGGACCGGGTAGCACAGACTAAGGGGTTGGATACGGGCCACGGACGGCGATCAGCCCCGCCCATGACGTCCCCGCAATTCGTGCCCTGGTCGACACTACGGCGCCCCACCCGGCCGCCATATGGGACTTAAAGGCATAATTGGCCGTCCCGTCACCACCCGACAACCCGCGCCGTCCGGCGCGCCGCTCAGCCGCCTGGAGTTTGATGGACATGACCGCCACTGCCCGCAACCCGTTCTCTCGATCCGCCATGAGAGACCGTTTTACGGCATGGATCCCCTTGCCCGTCGCCTTCGCCTTCTTGGTCACAGCCGCCGCGCCCGCTGCGGCCTTTGACCTGAAGACGGTGATCGACAAGGCACAGGCGTTGGCCAAGCAACCCTACGAAGCACCGAAGAAAATCCCGGACTTCATGCGCGAACTCAGCTACGACCAGTTCCGCGGTATCCGCTTCGACCCCGACCAGCAACTGTGGGCTGGTTCCGGCTCGCGCTTTGGCGTGATGCTGATGGTGCCGGGGCTGTTCTTCACCCACTCGGTCAAGATCAACATCGTCGACAGCACCGGGGTAAAATCCCTGGCCTTCAACAAGGGTTATTTCCAGAGCAACGACGACGCCCTGATGAAAAAGCTGCCGGCGGACCTCGGTTACGCCGGGTTCAAGCTGACGTTCCCGCTCAACACACCCAAGGTGCATGACCAGTTTCTGTCGTTTGCCGGCGCCAGTTATTTCCGCGCCGTCGGCGCCGGCGACAACTTCGGCATTTCGGCCCGCGGTGCGGCACTGGACACCGGGCTGTTGTCCGGCGAGGAGTTCCCCGACTTCATCGAATACTGGCTCGAACGGCCTTCGGCCAAGGCCGACGCCATGCGCATCTATGCGCTGATGAATAGCAAGCGGCTGACCGGCGCTTATCGTTTCACCGTGCGCCCCGGTGCTGCCACCCGGGTGGACGTGCAGGCCGTGCTGTTCACACGCGATCAGATCCCGCTGTTGGGCATCGCGCCCTTGACCAGCATGTTCTATTACGGTGAAAACACCGCGCGCCCCAACGGCCATTGGCGACCGGAGGTGCATGACTCCGATGGCCTGGCCATTCACAACGGCACCGGCGAATGGCTGTGGAACCCCCTACTCAACCCATCGGTGCTGAGCACCCAGGGATTCAACGTCGACAACGTCAAGGGCTTCGGCCTGCTGCAGCGGGACCGGCGCTTTGCCAGCTACCAGGACCCCGAAGCCCGTTACGACAACCGCCCCAGTACCTGGGTGCATACCGAGGGTAATTGGGGCAAGGGACGGGTCATGCTGATCCAGATCCCCACCAACAGCGAGACCAACGACAACATCGTGGCCTTCTGGTCGCCGCCAGAGGCGGTGCCCGCGGGCCAACAACTGCGCTTCGCATACCGGTTGGACTTCGGCGGCGCCGACGCCTTGGACCACGCAAAGGACAAGACCCTGGGTCGAGCCGTCGACACCCACATCGGCCGCGGCGATCTGGTCGGCGGCGGCAATGCCGCCGGCAGCTACCGGGTGCTGATCGACTTTCAGGGTGGCAAGTTGGACAAATTACCCGCGGATGCTGCCGTCGGCACCGCGGTCACCGCTCAAGAGGGCGGCCAGATCATTGAGCAATTCGTCACCTATGTCGCCCCGTCCAAGGTTTGGCGGCTGTCCATCCTGGCCCGCCCGGCCAAGGACAAACCCCTCGCGCTGCGTGCGGCGCTCAGGCAGGACGATCAAGCACTGACCGAGACCTGGACCTACACGCTGCCGCAGGACAACAGCTTCAGCGAGCATGCACCATGAAGCCGGCAACCGAGCCCTGTCTGCAATTACTGCAACGCAGCTACTGCTACCTGCGCCTGGGCGGTTTGGACAGCGACGACACCTGCAAGCGGCTGCGCACCTTGATAGACGGCCTGGACGACAATCAAACGGCGGGCGACGCCGGCCAGTGGGTTTGGCAGCAGGTCCGCCACTGGGTGGATCGGCAAACAGTGGTACAAACGCCGCCATCCCCCGATATCCTGCGCGGCACGATCCGCTATCCCGAGCGGCAACGCTAAACCATGACCGGTGCCGTCCCCGCCCCGCACCACCTGCCGCCCATGCAGAAACTGAAACCCGCATGGCGCCGCGCCGCGCTATGGCGGCGATCATGCGTCGGATCGGCAATCCTGATCCAGACCGTGGCGGCCAGCTACGCCATGCTGACGGTGCTGCCCTACAACGGCAGCACCTGGCTGGAGCGCGCCATCGTCGCGGTGTTCGCGCTGCTGTTCGCGTGGATCTCGTCCGGCTTCTGGATCGCATTAGTCGGGTTTGTGGTACGGCGGCGTGGCGGTGATGCGTTACGGCCCAGTCGGCGCTATGCCCGGGTCGCCGCTGAACTGCCCGTCCCACCTACCGCCATCGTGTTCCCCATCTATCACGAAGACGTGCAGCGCACCCTGTCCGGCGTGCGCAGTTGCTATCGAGACATCCAACGCACCGGCGAGGAGGCCGCCTTTGACGTGTTTGTCTTGTCCGACAGCCGCAATCCCGACATCTGGCTGCGCGAACGCGAGGCCTGCCACCGACTGCGTGAATCCCTCGGCCCCGAGGCGCGTGTCCACTACCGACGCCGGGGCGTTAACCTGAACCGCAAGACCGGCAACATCGCCGATTTTCTGCGCCGCTGGGGACGCCGCTACCGTTACATGCTGGTGATGGATGCGGACAGCGTGATGAGCGGCGCCACCATAGTGCAGATGGCCCGCCTGATGGAGGCAGCCAAGCAGATCGGCATCCTGCAGTCGAGCCCGGGCATCGTCAACGCGGCATCCGCCCATGCGCGCCTACAGCAGTTCGCCAACCGGTTGTACGGCCCGATGTTTACCGACGGCCTGGCGGCCCTGCAATTGGGCGAGGCGGCCTTCTGGGGGCACAACGCCCTGATCCGCACCGAGGCGTTCATGGCGCACTGCGGGCTACGTCGGCTACCGGGACGCGGGCTGCTCAGCGGATCTGTGCTCAGCCACGATTTTGTCGAGGCCGCGTTCATCCGACGTGCCGGCTACGAGGTCTGGCTGGACCCAGGCCTGACCGGCAGTTACGAGGAAGCACCACCGACGCTGGTGGACGAACTGGAACGCGACCGACGCTGGACCCACGGCAACCTGCAGCATGTCTACTTCCTGTTTCGTCGCGGCATGGCCTTCGCCCATCGCCTTGCCTTTGCCAACGGCATCATGTCCTATCTTGCATCCGGCCTGTGGTTTACCTATCTGGCACTGATCACCATCGAACTGGCACAGTTCACACTGTGGCCCATCGAATACTTCCCCGACCCCCACAGTCCGTTCCCGGTGTGGCCGCGCTGGCAACCTGAATGGGTGGTCCAGCTGCTGCTCAGCACCCTGTTCCTGCTGTTCGCACCCAAGTTCCTGGGGTTGATCGACGCACTGCTCGACCCACCCCGGCTGCGCGCCATGGGCGGCCTGCTGAAGACCACTGCCGGCGTGTTGTTGGAATCGGTGACCTCGATGCTGCTGGCGCCGATCCGCATGCTCAGCCATACCCGTTCCATCGTGATCTCGCTGCTGAATCTGGATGTGCGCTGGGCCGGGCAGAACCGTACCGCCGAGATCGGCTGGACCACTGCCTTGTTGCACCATGCCCCCGGCAGTGTGCTGGCACTGGCCTGGAGCGCCTTTGCCTACTGGCTGGATCCTTTGTTCTTCTATTGGTCCCTGCCGGTGGCCCTGCCGCTGGTGTTCGCCGCGCCCATCTCGGTAGGGTTGAGCCGCTTCTCGGTGGGTCGACGTTGGCGCGCCGACGGGCTGCTGCTCACCGCGGAGGAACACCAGCCGCCGAGCGTGGTCGCCGACCTGCAACACAGTCCCGCCCTGACCCGCGCCCCGTCCCTGAGCGGTTTCGAGACGGCGGTGCTGGACCCTCAGATACATCGCCTGCAAGTACAGCTGGCAAGACGCCGCAAGGAAACGCCGGCACGACAGCAACGACGCAGCGAACTGGTACGGCGCTGTCTGGACCAAGGACCGGCCGGGCTGAGCGCGGCGGAAAAAACCTGGCTGGCCGAAGACGCACCCGCGTTGCGGGCGCTGCATGAAGGCGCGTGGCAGGCGGCACTAAGCTCCCCCTGGTCCGACGCCGTCGATCGCCTGTGTCGCGCCGCCGATTAGCCGTACCGGCTGCGCACGTAATCGTCGACAATGGCCTTGAATTCGTCGGCGATGCGGTCGCCCTTTAGGGTGGCAAACTTGGCGCCGTCCACATACACCGGCGCCGCCGGTCGCTCACCGGTCCCGGGCAGACTGATGCCGATGTTGGCGTGCTTGCTCTCGCCGGGACCGTTGACCACGCAGCCCATCACCGCCACGTCCATCTCTTCGACACCCGGGTACTGCGCGCGCCATAGCGGCATCTGCTCGCGCAGGTAGGACTGGATATCCTGCGCCAAGCTCTGGAAGGTGGTACTGGTGGTCCGCCCACAGCCCGGGCAGGCGATCACCATGGGCATGAAGGCCCGCAGCCCCATGGTTTGCAGGATCTCCTGGCCGACCCGTACCTCCTGGGTACGGTCGCCACCCGGCTCCGGGGTCAGCGAGATACGGATGGTGTCGCCGATACCGCCCTGCAGCAGCACCGCCAGTGCGGCGGTGGAGGCGACAATGCCCTTCGAGCCCATGCCCGCCTCGGTCAGGCCCAGATGCAAGGCGTAGTCGCAACGCGACGCCAGCATCTGGTACACGCCGATCAGATCCTGCACGCCGCTCATCTTGCACGACAACACGATCTTGTTCCGCGGCAGGCCGAGCTGCTCGGCCATGGCGGCGGACTCCAGTGCCGAGGCCACCATGATCTCGCGAGTCATCAGGTCCGAGTTCAGCGGCTCGGCACGCCGGACGTTCTCGTCCATCATGCGCGCCACCAGCGCCTTGTCCAGCGACCCCCAGTTCACCCCGATCCGCACCGCCTTGTCGTATTTGATGGCGGTCTCGATCATGGCCGCGAATTGGGCGTCACGATTCTGCCCTGCCCCGACGTTCCCCGGGTTGATGCGATACTTGGCCAACGTCCGGGCACAATCCGGATAGTCGGCCAACAGACGATGGCCGTTGAAATGGAAATCACCCACCAGTGGCACGTCGCAACCCAGGGCATCCAACTGTTCCCGGATCCGCGGCACCGCGGCCGCCGACGCCTCGTTGTTCACCGTGATGCGCACCAGCTCCGAGCCCGCCCGCGCCAGGTCATGTACCTGCTTGACGGTGGCCGCCACGTCGGCGGTGTCGGTATTGGTCATCGACTGCACCACCACCGGCGCATCGCCGCCGATGGTGACCTGGCCGACCTGGACGGCGACGGTGGAATGACGAGGGATCTTGTGGCTGCTCATGGGCTACTCATTAACTGTCGACGCCTGGCGAAGCGCCGCGACATTGGCCGGTGGCGCATGATACCAAACCAGGGTTGTCGATCCCCAGGAGCGGGCAACCGCCGCCCGTCGGCGGCTGGGTGCCGGCGAAGGCCTGTGTTATGACCCACCTGAATGCATCCGCACAGAGACCCAAGCATGAGCAAGGCTTTAGACACGGTGCTGGACTATCACCAACGTACCAAACATCGTTTCGACCGCTACGCAGCTGGCCCGGGCGGACTGGATTGGGCCAATCAGCCGTACCCGTTCCGGGTGTTCGACGGCTGCCCTCAGGTCTTGCTGCCGCTGCTTGGCGAGCAGAGCGAACCGGCCTTTTCAGACCTCTATGTGCCGCACAACATCGCGCCCCGCCCACTGACGCTGCCGCACTTGGCCACGCTGCTGGAACTGGCCTACGGCCTGTCGGCCTGGAAGCAGTATGGCGATTCGCGCTGGGCGCTGCGCTGCAACCCATCCAGCGGCAACCTGCATCCCACCGAGGCCTATGTGGTGAGCGCCGGGAGCAACGCACTACCGGCCGGCATCCATCACTACCGGAGCCGCGAACACCTGCTGGAACAACGCTGCGCTTTCACCACAGCGCACGACGACCTGGGCCTACCGCCGGGCACCTTGCTCGTCGGACTCACCTCCATCCATTGGCGCGAGGCCTGGAAATACGGCGAGCGCGCCTACCGCTACTGCCAGCACGACGTCGGCCATGCCGTCGCGGCACTGCGCTATGCCGCGGCAAGCCTGGGTTGGCGGGCCCAATTGCTGGAACACTGGGCCGACGACGCCATCTCCGCCCTGCTCGGCTGCGACCGCGCCGGTGACTTCGGCGACGCCGAGCCGGAGCATCCCGACCTGCTGATACGCATCGACACCGGCGCAACGGGCGCCGACCTGGACCCGGACGCCCTACTGGCAGCCGCCCGCGCGGGCCAATGGCGGGGCCGAGCCAATCGCCTGTCGGGCCGACACGGCCATCATTGGCCGCTGATCGACCGCGTCGCCGATGCCTGCCGCAAGCCGTGCACAGCGGCGTTGGATGCACCAACGCCGGTGCGGCCCGCGCCGGTCGCCAGTCAATGCAATCTATCGGCCGCCGCGCTGATTCGCCAACGCCGCAGCGCGCAGGCCTTCGACGGCTCGACCACCATGCGCAGCCGTGACTTCTTCCGCCTGCTGGACATGACGCTACCGCGCCCTGCCGTCGCGCCCTGGGACGCCATCCGCTGGACGCCGCGCACCCATCTGCTGCTGTTCGTCCATCGCGTCGAAGCACTGCCACCGGGGTTGTACCTGCTGCCACGCTCGGCCAGTGCGACGAACCAGCTCAAAAGCACCATGGGACGGGAATTCAGCTGGCAACCGGTGAACGATGCACCCGCGCACCTGGAACTGACCCGACTGCTCAGCGCAGACGCCCGGGAGGCGGCGCAAACCCTGTCCTGTCATCAAGAGATCGCCGCGGACGGCGCCTTCAGTCTGGCCATGCTCGCCGAGTACGGCAACGCATTGCAGACATCCCCGTGGCGCTACCGCCACCTGTTCTGGGAAGCCGGCATGCTGGGACACGTGCTGTACCTGGAAGCCGAAGCCGCCGGCCTGCGTGGCACCGGTATCGGCTGTTATTTCGACGACGGCGTGCACGATCTGCTGGCGCTGTCCGACCGGAGCTTTCAAAGCCTGTATCACTTCACCGTCGGGGGCCCGCTCACGGATGACCGACTACAGACCCTGCCCCCCTACGCGCACCTGCCCAAGCGGTAAGTGCATCCGGCGCCATGCGGCTTTGCCTTATTGCGCCCTACGCGGACTGACCTCCAAACCTCTCGGCCCCCACGGATCCGTCCCCTCTCCCCCCGGGAGAGGGCCAGGGTGAGGGGGAACAGGCGCAGGCTGCCGAGCCCAGCCGAAAGAGATCGGCCTTTGCACCCTCGCCCCCAATGCATCCGGCGCAATGCGGCTTCGCCTTATTGCGCCCTACGCGGACTGACCTCCAAACCTCCCGGCCCCCACGGATCCGTCCCCTCTCCCTCCGGGAGAGGACCAAGGTGAGGGGGAACAGGCGCAGGCTGCCGAGCCCAGCCGAAATAGCGTGGCCTGTTGCACCCTCACCCCCAATGCATCCGGCGCAATGCGGCTTTGCCTTATGGCGCCCTATGCAGACGACGGTCGCGCCACCCCTGTTGTTGCAGACATCAGGACCTCGTTGAACTGGATCACCGGCACGATATCCGTGTAATTCGACATATCGCCCTGTAACTCGTCGGCATGCGGCAAAAAGGCTTCCAAAAACGCCTCGACCGACGTAAACGTGAAGTGGCACATTGCGATATAAGTCGGCGGCGAATCCGGCTCAGCGCCACCGGCACCGCGCTCTACCGACACCCCCAGATAGCCGGGATGCATGCTCAACAACTCAATCGACCTGGGCATGTGCCGCCGAGTGTAGAAATCAAAGTCGAACCGCGCATCCGCTTGGTTCGGATAGAGAATGCTGATTTTTACCGTATCCATATCCACCCCGAGATTGGGCCGCGACAAGTCCCTTCGACACCCGTCATTGTACGGCGCAATCCTTACCAACAGGGAAAGGGGTCAACTCACGTAGGGCGCAACAAGGCAAAGCCGCATTGCGCCGAATGCATCGAATCAAACCCGACTCAAGCGTTGAGCCGCACAACGCGAGGCCTTGTGCCACTGCGCGGCGGACTGGATTCGGCGCAATCACTGCGCTTATTCCGCCCTACGATAGCTGCACCCACGGCTTGCCCCGCTCGCCTGGTGGATCCACACCGTCTGTTGCCGTGGCGGTGAACCGGCCACGGTTTCTTCCACCACCAGGCGGTCGGCCAGAATCTTTTTGACGATCGCCCGGCTGTCCGGCAGGGCGTCGCCGGTCTTCAGTAGCAACATCCTGCGCGCCCCTTTGCATGTGCCGCCCCCCGCGCAACGCGTCCAGCGGTATTCCGCCATCTCCGTGCCGTTGTCCAACGTCAGCGTTTTACGCAACGCACCGGGCACCCAGCACAAGGCCTGCTCGGTCGCTGCCCGAAAAGCCGCGGCACTGTGGTCAGCCACCCGG
>JASBTJ010000058.1 GCA_030148485.1 Gammaproteobacteria bacterium
GCACCTCCCTGTGCCGCGGAACCGCTGAATTTTTCAGCGGTGGCCTAAGGAAGCGCTGAACAAGTCCACCCTGGACTTCTCAGCGCACGCTGCGCTGCAAACGAGGTTTGCAGCTTGCTGCAAAATCAGTCACTTGCAGTGACCGATTTTGGCGGCACCTCCCTGTGCCGCGGAACCGCTGAATTTTTCAGCGGTGGCCTAAGGAAGCGCTGAACAAGTCCACCCTGGACTTCTCAGCGCACGCTGCGCTGCAAACGTGGTTTGCGGCTTGCTGCAAAATCAGTCACTTGCAGTGACCGATTTTGGCGACACCTCCCCGTGCCGCGGAACGACACGCCATCGACCGGAACGTATTAAAGGGTCTGACGCCGACGCGACGGCGGGTTAGAATGTGCGCTTTCTCGCCAGATGCCGGAGTTTTCCCCCATGTTCGACAAATCCATGCAGCTTCAGGGCTATGACGATGAACTGTTCAATGCGATCAAGGCCGAAGAGCAGCGTCAGGAAGATCATATCGAGCTGATCGCGTCGGAAAACTACACCAGCCCCCGCGTCATGGAGGCCCAGGGCAGCGTGCTGACCAACAAGTACGCCGAGGGCTATCCCGGCAAGCGCTACTATGGCGGTTGTGAATTCGTGGATATCGCCGAGCAGCTGGCCATCGACCGCGCCAAACAGTTGTTCGGTGCCGACTACGCCAACGTGCAGCAACACTCCGGGTCTCAAGCGAATGCGGCGGTGTACATGGCTCTGGTTCAGCCGGGCGATACCGTGCTGGGCATGAGCCTGGCCCACGGCGGGCACCTGACCCACGGCGCCAAACCCAACTTTTCCGGCAAGATCTACAACGCGGTTCAGTACGGATTGAATCCCGAGACCGGCGAGATCGACTACGAGCAGGTCGAGCAACTGGCCCGTGAGCACAAGCCGAAGATGATCGTGGCCGGCTTCTCCGCCTACTCCCAGGTCGTCGACTGGCAGCGCTTCCGCGCCATCGCCGACGAGATGGGCGCCTACCTGTTCGTGGACATGGCCCATGTGGCCGGCCTGATCGCCGCTGGCGAGTACCCCAGCCCGGTGCAGATCGCCGACGTGACCACCACCACCACCCACAAGACCCTGCGCGGTCCACGCGGTGGCCTGATCCTGGCCAAGTCCAATCCCGAGATCGAGAAAAAGCTGCAGTCGCTGGTGTTCCCCGGCACCCAGGGTGGCCCGCTGATGCACGTGATCGCCGCCAAGGCGGTGGCCTTCAAGGAGGCCATGGAGCCCGGCTTCAAGAGCTACCAACAGCAGGTCATCAAGAACGCCCAGACCATGGCCCAGGTATTCATGGATCGCGGCTACGACGTGATCTCCAAGGGCACTAAGGACCACTTGTTCCTGGTGTCCTTCATCGAGGCCGGCCTGACCGGTAAAGCAGTCGACGCCTGGCTGGGCAGCGCCCACATCACCGTCAACATGAACGCCGTGCCGAATGACCCGCAGTCGCCGTTCGTCACCTCCGGCATCCGTGTCGGCACCCCGGCCTGTACCACCCGTGGCTTCGGCGAGGCCGAGTGCCGTGAGCTGGCCGGCTGGATGTGCGACATCATCGACGCCAAGGGCGACCAGGCCGTGATCGACGCGGTGAAGCAAAAGGTCGCGGCGGTGTGCGCCAAGTTTCCGGTCTACGCCGGCTGACCATGCTGCAGGCGGCCTACGGGTCGCCTCTCTACGGATACCGCCATGCGCTGCCCCTTCTGCGGAGCCAACGACACCAAGGTCATCGATTCACGCCTGTCCGGCGAAGGAGACCAGGTGCGCCGCCGCCGCGAATGCACCGCCTGCAAGGAGCGTTTCACCACCTACGAAACCGCGGAACTGTCGCTGCCACGGGTGAAAAAATCCGACGGTCGCCGGGTGGCCTTCGACGGACACAAGCTGTCGGCGGGAATGCGCCGGGCCTTGGAAAAGCGGCCGGTGAAGACCGAGGCCATCGATGCCGCGGTCAATCGCATCACCCGCAAACTGATGGCGTCGGGCGACAGCGAGGTGGAATCCCGCGATATCGGCGAACTGGTGATGGACGAGCTCAAGCGTCTGGATCAGGTGGCTTATGTGCGCTTTGCGTCCGTGTACCGTCAGTTCGAGGACGTGGACGCCTTTCGTGAGGAGATCGATCGCCTGAAGGCCCAGCCGTCGCCGGAGGCGCGCAAGCAGCAGCTCGACCTGCTCGGCGAAGACGATGATTGACCGGCTGCCCCTGCGGGGCGGGGCGGCTGCGCGGACCGGCGACGATCCGGCGGGCGGTCCCCATGCATGACGATCTTGGCTACATGGCGCGGGCGATCCAACTGGCCCGCCGCGGCCGTTTCAGTACCCACCCCAACCCCCGGGTCGGCTGCGTGCTGGTCAAGAATGGTGATGTGGTGGGCGAGGGCTGGCACCAGAAGGCCGGCGAGGCCCATGCCGAGCGCCATGCCCTGGCGGCAGCCGGCGAACAGGCGCGCGGTGCCACCGCCTATGTCACCCTCGAACCCTGTAGCCACCATGGCCGCACGCCGCCTTGCGCGGACGGCTTGATCGAGGCGGGTGTGCGCCGTGTGGTTGCCGCCATGTTGGACCCCAATCCGCAGGTGGCCGGACAGGGTATGGCGCGGTTGGCCGACGCCGGCATCGATACCGCAACGGGCCTGCTGGCGGAACAGGCGGCAGGCCTCAATCCGGGGTATATCAAGCGCATGACCGTGGGGCGCCCCTATGTGCGCTGCAAGCTGGCCATGAGTCTGGACGGTCGTACGGCGATGGCGGACGGCGAAAGCACCTGGATCAGCGGCGAGGACGCCCGTCGGGACGTGCAGCGGCTGCGCGCCATGAGCGACGCCATCGTTACCGGGATCGGCACCGTTCTGGCGGACGATCCGTCGCTGAATGTGCGCCTCGGCGTGGACGAGCTGCCGGGTCTGGTACATGCGGCGCATTTGTCCCAGCCGTTGCGGGTGGTGCTCGACAGCCAGCTGCGCATGCCGCTCCATGCCCGCATGCTGGGCCTGAAGGGCTCCACCCTGGTGGTCACCCCGCAGGCGGACATGCATCGGGTGGAATCGTTGATGCAGGCGGGCGCACGGGTGGCGGAATTGCCGTCCGACACCGGGCAGGTGGCGCTGGACACCTTGCTGGATTACCTTGGGGCACGACAGATCAACGAAGTGCTGATCGAGGCCGGCCCCACCTTGGCCGGTGCCGCGCTGACCGCCGGGATCGTTGACGAACTGATCATCTACATGGCACCGCATTTGATGGGCGACCAGGCACGCGGCTTGTTCCATCTGCCGGGGCTGGGGCGGATGGCGGAGCGCATCGGCCTGCGGATTGCCGATATCCGCGCCGTCGGTGACGATTGGCGCATCACCGCAATGCCCACCGCTGACGCCAAGGGACTCTAGACCGTTATGTTCACCGGCATCATCCAGGCCATCGGCCAGATCACCCGACGGGAATCCAAGGGCGGCGATGCCCGCCTGCATGTCCATACCGGCAAGCTCGACCTGGGGGACGTTTGTCTGGGTGACAGCATCGCGGTGAACGGCGTGTGCCTGACCGCCGTCGAGCTGCCCGGCGACGGCTTTGTCGCGGACGTGTCCCGGGAAAGCTTGGCGCTGACCACCTTGGGCGATTTGTTGCCCGGCAGCCCGGTGAATCTGGAAAAGGCCCTGACCTTGTCGGCCCGTCTGGGCGGGCATCTGGTCAGCGGACACGTCGATGGGATCGGCCGGGTCGTGACACGGCACGACGATGCGCGCTCGGTGCGCTTCACCCTTGAGGCGCCGGCGGAACTGGCGCGTTATATCGCGCACAAGGGCTCGATCACTGTGGACGGGACCAGCCTCACGGTGAATGCGGTAAGTGCGGCACAGTTTGAGCTGAACATCGTACCGCACACACTCGCCGAGACCATCATGTCAGCGTACCAACCGGGAACGGCGGTCAACCTGGAAGTCGATCTGGTGGCCCGCTACCTGGAACGCCTGCTGTTGGGCGGGGATGCGAACCCCGCACCCGGCCGGGAAATTGATGTTACGCTGCTCAGGAAGGCCGGTTTCGTCAAAGATTGACCGGCTGATACAGGATCAGCGTCGACCGGATGTCGGCGCATGCCGGCACCACGCGCCGCCAAGACCAAGGATGTGTCGAGATGTTGCACCGCTATCGCGCCTCGCTACGGCGCTATCAGTCCCACCTTGGGCAGGTCGCCCGTTACCAGCTCGGGGACGGCGTCCTGAGCCCGATCCGCTTTGTCATCTTCGGTCGCGGGCGCTCCGGCAGCACCGCCTTGGTCAGTCTGCTCGATTCCCACCCGCAGGTGACCTGCGACGGCGAGATATTGAACCAACGCGTGCTGTTTCCTCATCAACATGTGCTCGCCTGCTGTGCCGGCGCGCAAGCCCGGGTCTACGGCTGCAAGATCCTCAGCTACCAGATCGCCGATGTGCAGCCGTTTCGGGACCGGGACGGGTTTGTGCGCACGCTGCATGAGGACGGCTTCAAGATCATCTACCTGAAGCGCGACAATCTGATCTACCACGCCCTGTCCAATATCCGTGCCCGTACCTTCGGCTTTCATGGCCGCAAAGGGGAGGGTGGCACCGCGGCGCACCGCAAGCTCGAGGTGGACGTCTGGCAGCTCATGCAATGGATCAAGAGCAGCGAACAACTGGACGCCTACGAGGCCAAGTTATTGGCCGGCGTACCGCATCTGCCCCTGACCTACGAACGGGCCTTGGCCGATGCGGCAGACCACCCGGCTACTCTGAGGGCGGTTTGTGCATTTCTGGGTATCGACTATCTGCCCGGCGAAACGGCTTATCGTAAGGTCTCGCCGGCCTTGCTGCGGGATTCGGTATCCAACTACGACGAGCTGGTCGCGGCGCTGACGGATACGCCTTACGCGCGGTTTCTCGACTAGGGCGCATTCGAGAAAGCCCGGGTTCAACAGGCGGTGGTCGGCATCCAGCGCGCCGCCCCTCTATGACGACCCGCTGTGGCGACGGCTGGCAAAAAAGCACCCGTCACGGCTTTGGCGCCAAGCTGGCGTTTCACCGTTCTCCGCTTGGGTGCATCAGGCCCGGTCCACCGGTGTGCCGCCGCGGTGGAGCGGTTCGTCTCCCGCTCCGGAGTCGGCGACTCGTTCGAGCATCCCCAGTAGTGCCATGCCGGTCGCGTCCGCGTCCCGGCCGACGCTGATCAGACCGTCGGCGTGGCCGCCCATCGCGTACAGGGAGTGATCGGGGTGTGTGCGGCGCAAGGCGGCCAGTGCCTGTGCCATTGCCGGTGTGCCATAGGCGATGTCAGGGTCCGAGGTGGGCAGTCGCAAGGCGTGCCGTTGCTGCCACAGCAACGGACTATGGACGTGGAATACCCACGCGATATCGGCGTCGGCGTCGTACAGCGCGGCATGGCTGAGGCTTTCCGACGACGGCGGTGCAGGCCCGGTGGCCCGTAGCCGATTGTCCTGGCAATCCCAGGCGTGTACTTGGGTGAACTGCGCGGGGGTGGGGTCGGCGACGTCCGCGGTCTGGCTGGCGCTGACGATGAAGCCGGCGTCGGGCAGGCGGTGGCTCAGGTTGCCGTATGCCAACCCGCCGTAGCGGTTGGGGTCGCGCCCGATCAGACCGGCACCGCGCAGCCGCCGATGCCAGCGCCGCAGGTCTGCGGTGATCGCGTCGTCCAGGGGGGCGCCGACGGAGAAGTCCAGGCGGAACTTGATCACTCCTTCGGCAGCGGGCTCAGTCGTCATGGCCGGCGGTGAACGTCCTGATCGCCTTGGTCGCCCAGTACTCGCCGGCGTCGATGGCTTCGTCGGCATGGTAGAATTCATGCGCACCGCAGGTGTCGATGGGGATTTCGATCAACAGATCCGGCGGATAGGCCGCCAGTTTGCAGCGGGCGATGCTCGCCTGCATGGCATCCAGGGAGAGCAGCCCGGCGTCGGTGATGGATAGCCGCTCCCGGTCTTCGTCCAGTTCCGTGTCCAGGCCGAGCTTGTCTTGCACCAGATCGATGAATGCATCGATCTTGTCGCGATACCTCGGGGTTTTCTTGGCCACCGTGTCGGCGGACGGGTGGTCGCTGCGGCGATGCTCGCCGCGGGGCTCGCCACTCAGGCTGACGGCGACGATGGCGTCGGTCGGGTCCCTGAGCGTCGGTGCGATGGGGACGGGGTTGAGGATGCCGCCATCGAGCAGGTTGCGCCCCTTGATGGGATAAGGCGCAAAAATCGTCGGCACGGCGATGGATGCGCGGATGGCGTCGAACAGGTCGCCGCGACTGAGCCAGACCTCCTGGCGGGTCAGCACGTCCGTGGCGACCAACGTGAGCGGGATGGGCAGTTCCTCGATACGGTGTTCGCCGATGAACCCCTTCAGGGTCTTCATCAGCATGTCGCCCTTGATCAGGCCGGCCTTGCCCCAGCCCAGATCCAAAAAGCGCAGCACGTTGAATTCGGTCAGTTCGCGCACCCATTTTTCGTACTCGTCGAGCTTGCCGGCGGCGTAGAACCCGCCGATCAATGCGCCCATGGAACTGCCGGCGATGGTGGCGATCTCCCAGCCGTGCGCCTCCAGCGCCCGGATCACGCCGATGTGGGCCAAGCCCCGGGCGCCGCCGCTACCCAGGACCAGGGAGATTTCCTTGACGTTTCTGCGCTTCACTGTCGGCTCCGTTGGACTGCCCCGTCGCGCGCCAGTCTACCGCTGTGGCGGCGTCGGCACATGACCGACGGATGAATTTGTGGTGACCGGCCCGGCCCCGGGTCGGGCCTGCTCTGGTACACTTCGGTCTTTATCCAACGCCGGGTCAGGCCGTTTCATGCCACTGAACAGTACCGAAGAGATCATCGCGGACCTGCGCGCCGGGCGCATGGTGGTCATCATGGACGACGAAGACCGGGAAAATGAAGGCGATCTGGTCATCGCGGCGGAAAAGATCACCCCCCAAGCGATCAACTTCATGGCCAAGTACGGTCGCGGCCTGATCTGCCTGACCCTGACCCGCGAGCGTTGCCAGCAACTGCGGTTGCCGTTGATGGTGAACGTGGACGATCAACTCGAGTCCACCAACTTCACCGTCTCCATCGAGGCGGCTGAAGGCGTGACCACCGGGATCTCGGCCGCGGATCGTGCCACTACCGTGCTGGCGGCGGTAAAGTCGGGTGCTCAACCGCAGGATCTGGTTCAGCCAGGACATATCTTCCCGCTGATGGCCCAACCCGGGGGCGTGCTGGTGCGTGCCGGCCATACGGAGGCGGGTTGTGATCTTGCCCGCCTGGCCGGCTTGGATCCGTCGTCGGTGATCGTCGAGATCCTCAACGAGGACGGCACCATGGCCCGCCGTCCGGATCTCGAGGTGTTTGCGGCGGAACACGGCCTGAAGATGGGTACCATCGCCGACCTGATCCAATATCGGGTGCGCAACGAAAAGACCGTCGAGCGGGTCAGCGAGTGCGCCCTGCCCACCGAATACGGCGACTTCCGCCTGGTGGCCTATCAGGACGTGGTGGACAACGAGATTCATCTCGCGTTGATCAAAGGTGAACCTCGCGAGGACAAATCTTGCCTGGTGCGGGTTCATGTCCAGAATTCCCTATGCGATCTGTTCGGCAGCACGCGCGCGGAGTGCGGTTGGCCATTGCGCCCGGCGATCAAGCAGGTCGCCGAGGCGGGTGAGGGCGTGATCGTGGTGCTACGCAACCACGACACCGCGCGGGAGATCGTGCAGCGCATCCAGGACCTGAAATGGCACAATGCCGGCGAACCGGTCCCGGCGCGGGGCAAGATCCAGGACAAGGAACTGCGCACCTTCGGGGTCGGCGCCCAGATCCTGAACGATCTGCACGTGCGCAAGATGCGGGTCATGAGTGCGCCCAAGCATCTGCACGCGTTGGCCGGCTTCGACCTGGAAGTCACCGAATTCGTCGACCTGGACATCGAATAACTGCAAGGCATATCCCCAGCGGGACATACGAGGACATACCCCATGAGCATCAAGACCATCGAAGGCGCCCTGACCGTCACCAACGCCCGCTTCTGCGTGGTGGTGGCCCGTTGGAACAGCTTTGTGGTGGATAGCCTGGAAGCCGGTGCCATTGATACCCTCAAGCGCCATGGCGCCAAGCAGGAGGACATCACTGTGGTGCGCCTGCCCGGCGCCTTCGAGATGCCGTTGGTGCTGGAAAAGATCGCCGCCAAGGGCGAGTACGACGCCATCGTCGCATTGGGCGCGGTGATTCGCGGCGGCACGCCGCATTTCGAGTATGTCGCCGGCGAATGCGTCAAGGGCATGGCGCAGGTGACGCTCAAGCACGGCGTACCGATCGCCTTCGGCGTACTGACCGTGGACACCATTGAACAGGCCATCGAGCGTGCCGGCACCAAGGCCGGCAACAAGGGTGGCGAGGCCGCGGCCTCCGCCATCGAGATGGTCAACCTGTTGCGCCAGCTGTAAGCCGGCCGCCAAGAGACGTTGTATGAGCCGTAAACGCAGCCAGGCCCGCAGCCATGCGGTTCAGGCCCTCTATCAATGGCAGATGACCGACGGCAATGTCGCGGCTATCGTAAAACAGTTCAGGGAAGCCAACCCCGGCGATGGTTACGACCACGCCTACTTCCAGGAACTGCTGTCCGGGGTCACCGGCAACCTGACGCGCCTGGACGCGCTGTTGTCGCCGCACCTCGATCGTTCCATAAACAGTCTCGATCTGGTGGAGCGCGGCCTGTTGCGGCTCGGCACTTATGAGCTGGCGGACAAACCGGAGATCCCGTACAAGGTGGTGATCAACGAAGCCGTCGAACTGGCGAAAGTCTACGGGGCGGAGCAAAGCCATAAGTACGTCAACGGCGTGCTCGACAAAGTGGCCCAGCAGACCCGGGCGATGGAGGTCAAAGCCGCCGGGCGCTGAAGCGGTCAGCGGTCGCGGGCGTCCAGCCAGTCCAGCAAGGCGCCGATGTTCAGGGGTTCTGAGACCAGCATGCCTTGGATCTCATCGCAGCCCAGCAGCGCCAGGGTCTGCAACTGTGCCTGGGTCTCCACGCCCTCGGCGACGGCGCCGAGTCCCAGGCTGTGGGCCAGCGAGATGATCGCCGACACGATGGTGGCATCGTCCTTGTTGTCGTTCAGGTGCTGAATGAACGAGCTGTCCACCTTCAGGTCGTCGATGGGGAAGCGCTTGAGGTACGTCAGCGACGAATAGCCGGTGCCGAAGTCGTCCACCGAGATGCGCACGCCGCGGTCATGCAAGGCCGCCAGCACATCAGCCGCGTGGTCGGCGTCCTTGGCCAGCAGGCTTTCGGTCAGTTCCAGTTCCAGGTCTTCCGGGCGCATCGCCTGGTTGAGCACGGTGCGGTCGATCATGTCCACCAGTTCCTGGTCGCCGAATTGCTTGGCGGACAGATTGCAGGCCATGCGCACGTGATGCCCGGCCGACTGGATGCGAACGAAGTCGTTGCACACCTGTTGCAGCACCCATTCGCCCACCTTGCGGATCAGGCCGGTTTCCTCCAGTACCGTCATGAAGTCGGCCGGTGTCTGCATTTGCGCATCCGCCGGTTGCCAGCGCAACAGGGCTTCAACCGCGGTGACCCGGTTTGATGAGAGATCCAATCGGGGCTGATACAGCAGGCGGAATTCGTCTTTTTCCAGCGCGTTGCGCAAGCGGTTTTCCATGTTCAGGCGGCGTTGCGCCTCTTCGGTCATGTCGGCGGTGTAGAAGTTGTAGGTATTGCCGCCCTGGGCCTTGGCCTTGTACATGGCGGCGTCCGCGCATTGCAGCAGCACGTTCGCGTCGCCGCCGTCCTCCGGAAACAGCGCGATCCCCATGCTGGAGGTGACCGAGACCTCGTTGCCGGTCAGTGTCAGCGGCTGGGCAATGGCCGTCAGGATGGTGTTGGCGACATGCACCGGTTCATCGGTATGGCGGATGTCCTCCAGGATGGCGACAAACTCGTCGCCGCCCAGACGCGCGATGGAGTCGCTGCGTCGCACGCTATTGCCAAGGCGCTCGGATACCGCGATCAGCAATTCGTCGCCGGCCTGGTGGCCGAGGCTGTCGTTGATGGTCTTGAAGCGGTCGATATCCATGAACAGCAACGCCACCATGGTGCCTTTGCGATTGGCCCGCGCCAGTGCGTGATCGAGGCGGTCGAACATCAAGGCGCGGTTGGGCAGCCCGGTCAGGGTGTCGTGGTGGGCCAGGAAGGACAGCCGTTTTTCGCTGTCCATGCGTTCGGTGATGTCTTTCCCGGTGGCGATCAGGCGGGTGATCTCGCCACGCCGGTTGCGTAACGGCGTGATGGTTTGCTCGGTGTAGCAGGGCTCGCCATTGGCATCGCGGATGCAGAAGATCTCGCGAAAGCCGTTCTCGCTGTCCAGGTGCGCCCACAGTCGGCGCATGAATTCCGACGGCTGATGGGCCGTTTGCAGGTCCGCCAGCGAGGTGCCGATGACCTCGTTGGTGTGTCGCCCGGTCAGTCTGGCGAAGGCCGGGTTGGCATATGCGATGGTGCCGTCACGATCGGTAACGATGATGCTGTCGCCGGTATGCTCCACGGCACGTGACAGCATGGTCATGCGTTTCTCGGCTTTCTGGCGGCGTTCTATCTGCGCGGCCAGGGCACGATTTGCATTGGTCAATGCCAGGGTGCGCTTTTTTACCTTGCGTTCCAGGTCCGCCTGGGCACGCAACAGCTCCGCCTCGGCTTGTTCACGCCGCTTGGCTTCTTCGCGCATGCGCCACATGGCGAAAAAGGTGAACAGCAATGCGGTCGCCACCATCGCGCTGATATGCAACCAGGCGGCGCGCACGGTTCTCTTGACCGTCTCGGCATCCGGTAGCGCCATCAACTGCCAATCGGTGTTAGGGACAGGGCCGGTTGCGCCGCGTCGGCTTACCAGATCGCGTTCGTCCGCAGACAGTGCGGGCCGTTGCTGGATGGTGGCTGGGCCTTTCCCGGTAGCGGCCGGGACTTGAACCGGCTGTTCGGGGACGATCAGCAGCAACTGTGTGCCGGTGACGGTACCCCGTGCGAGCAGTTCGGCCACTGCAGCCACCTTGAACCGGCTCATGAGTATGCGGATATCCCCGCCGGGCAGGGCGACCCGTTGCAACATCTCCAATTGCGCTCGATGGGCCTGTAGCCGGATAACCAGGTGCGGTTTTCCGGCGGCGAAGCGGGACAGACGGGGCGCCAACTGGTCGGCCAGGGTGTCCGCGGGTTCCTGGTGGAGAATTCCACCTTGGTTGTCGGCCAGCACAAAACCGAGATAATCCGGATGCACGGCGTCCAGCAGTTCTCCCAGGCGGCCGGACCGGGGATCTTCCGGGGGGGCAAGCGGGGTGACCGGTCCAAATCGCCCTTCGAGCAACAACTCGTTCATGCGTGCTGTGTGTAACAACGTTTGGGCCAGTTGTTCGCCGACCAAGGTAACCGCGAGTTGCGATAACTGCCGCTGTTGGGCCGCGAGGTTGCGCACCGCGCCAAGCTCGTTCCACACCACCACGCCGGTGACCAGCGCCAATGCGGTGATGATCAACACGAGTGGTTGGGGCGGGGAATTGGCGTGCCTGCGGTACCGCGATCTCGACATGGACCTTCCGGTGAGCCGACACTGCGGCGCGCACTGGGCGCGGTGCAGTATTCAATAGCGACGCACGGTATCGTGTGTCGTCTCAGCCTTGTTCGTTATGTTGTTTTCCCGGCAAGCAAACCAGCGGCTGGCCAAGGCCTGAAGCGAACGCTCATGTTAACCTTCGGACTCCCCGTTGGGGAGTCGCATATAGGTCTTTAATTCCTGCATTTCACGGGGGCTCAGCCGTATGGCGCTTTCCGAATTCGCGCTGATCGATCGTTTTTTCAGTGCCCTGACCCCGGTGCGTGCGGACGTGGTGCTGGGTGTCGGTGATGATTGCGCCTTGCTGCAACCGTCCCCCGGCCAGCAATTGGCCGTGAGCATGGATACCTTGGTGGCGGGCCGGCATTTCGCCCCCGGTGCCGATCCGGTTGGCCTCGGCCACAAGTGCCTGGCGGTGAATCTGAGCGACCTGGCAGCCATGGGTGCCGCGCCGGCTTGGGTGACCTTGGCCCTGACGATCCCGACCCCGGATGAGGATTGGCTCGCCGGGTTTGCCGAAGGTTTCGGCGCTTTGGCGCGCACCCACGGCGTGCAGCTGGTCGGTGGTGATACCACCAAAGGCCCCCTGAGCATTACCGTGCAGGTGCACGGTCAACTTGAGGCGGGCACCGCGATGCGGCGCGATGCGGCGCAGGCCGGCGACCTGGTCTATGTCAGCGGCACCCTGGGTGACGCGGGCCTGGCGCTGCTGGCCGAACGAGGGCTGTACGTGAATCCCGATACGCTGGATTTCTTGCGGGGCCGTTTGCACCGACCGACCCCGCGTCTGGCTAGCGGTAGCGCCTTACGGGGAATCGCCCATGCGGCAATCGACCTGTCCGATGGTCTGGGCTCTGACCTGCAACATATCTGTGCTCGTAGCGGCGTCGGTGCCACCTTGTACGCGGACCGCCTGCCGATGTCGCCGGGGGTGGCCGAATACGTGGCGGACACCGGCGATTGGGCCTTGCCATTGGCGGCCGGCGATGACTACGAACTGTGCGTCACGGTCCCGCCGCACCGGCAAGGCGAGGTCGAGGCCCTGGCGACACGGCTGCCCGGCGGCTTGACCTGGATCGGCACGACGGACGCCTGTCCCGGTATGCGGGTGGTGTTGCCCGACGGTCGGCAGATCGACAATATCCCATCCGGCTATGATCACTTCGCCCGTGACTGAGCCTTCGCCCCGGCCCAATCTGATCAACCCTGTCCACCTGCTGGCGTTCGGCTTGGGCTCCGGTTGCGCACCCAAGGCGCCCGGGACCTTCGGCACCTTGATGGCCGTGGCCCTGTATGTGCCGCTGTCCGGCTTGTCGTTGCCTATGTACCTGGCCGTGCTCGCCGTTGCCATCGTTGCCGGGGTTTGGCTGTGTGGGCGCACCTCGCGGGACCTGGGGGTGCGCGATCACAGTGGTATCGTGTGGGACGAATTCGCCGGCTTCTGGTTGACCATGGTCGCCGCGCCGTCCGGCTGGGGCTGGATCATCGCCGGTTTTTTGCTGTTCCGCTTGTTCGATATCCTCAAGCCCTGGCCGATAAGCTGGCTGGATCGCCGGGTGCATGGCGGACTGGGCATCATGCTGGACGATCTGGTGGCCGGCGCGTTCGCCTGGATGATCCTGCAGGGCGCGGCGCTGCTATTGCCATGGTCGTGACCGGAAAGGGGGGGCGTATGAAGATCGCTGCGATACTGGTTTTGCTGCTGGCAGCCGTCAGCCGACCGGCCTGGGCTGTTGATCAGGTGCGGGTGCTGGCGCTGTTTCCCGACAAGGCGATGCTGGATATCGATGGCAAGCGACGTGTGCTCAAGGCCGGCCAGACCAGTCCCGAAGGCGTGCAATTGCTATCGGCCACCGCCAGCGAAGCGGTGGTGTCCTGGCAAGGCGAGCGGCGTACCCTGCACCCCGGCGGCGGTATCCGGGCCAACTACGCGAAGGCCCAGCGTCGGGAGGTGCGGATCGTGCGCGACAACCGCGGCAGCTACACCACCAGCGGTACCATCAACGGTCAGCCGGTGGACTTTCTGGTGGACACCGGTGCCAGTGGCGTGGCGATGAGTGTGGAGCAGGCCCGTGCGCTGGGTATCGCCTTCCAATTGGAGGGCACCCCAACCCCGGTAGGGACGGCTGGCGGCACGGTAGACGGTTACCGCGTGACATTGGACCGCGTGCGGATCGGCGAGCTGGAATTGACCGACGTCGGCGGTGTGGTGATCGACGCGCAGACCAATCATCACGTGTTGTTGGGCATGACCTTTCTCAATCGCCTGGAAATCACCCAGAACCGCAACATCATGGTATTGCGCAGTCCGGGTGGTCGCACCAATCCATGCTGATGGGCACGATCACCTTATCCACACGCAAGGTGTGGTGCCGCCGCGCGGCGGCTGGTGTTCGGCGCAATAAGGCGTAGCCGCATTGCACCGGGGGAGCTAGAACCTCTGAAAAATTCAGAGGTTCTGCGGCACTGGGAGGTGCCGCCAAAATCGGTAACTGCAAGTGAGTGATTTTGAAGCAAGCTGCAAACCGCGTTTGCAGCACAGCGTGCGCTGAGAAGTCCAAGATGGACTTATTCAGCGCTTCACTGGTCGGCATCCTTGTCGTGCTCGATCAGCGCATAGGCCGAGTGATTGTGGATGGACTCGAAGTTTTCCGATTCCACCACGTACGCCGCAACGCGGTCGTCTTGGTTGAGACGGCCCGCCACGTCACGCACCATGTCTTCCACGAATTTAGGATTGTCGTAGGCGCGTTCGGTGACCAGTTTTTCGTCCGGGCGCTTGAGCAGGCCGTAGAGTTCCGAGGAGGCCTCCTGCTCCACCAGGTCGATGATCTCTTCGATCCACATGAAGTCGCGGGTCTTGATCGTGACAGTGACGTGTGAGCGCTGGTTGTGTGCCCCGTAGGCGGAAATCGACTTGGAACAGGGGCATAGGCTGGTCACCGGCACCAATACCTTTTGCCACATCTGGGGGATACCGTCACGGATCTCCCCAATCAACGTCACCTCGTAGTCCATCAGACTCCGGACACCGGACACTGGTGCCGCCTTGTTGACGAAGAAGGGAAAGCTCATCTCGATATGGCCGACCTCGGACTCCAGCCGATCAGCCATTTCGGTGAGCATTTCCTTGAAGGACTGGACGGTGATCTCGCGCTCGTGATTGTTCAGGATCGCGACGAACCGGGACATGTGCGTGCCTTTGAAATTGTGCGGCAGATACACGTACATGTTGAAGGTGGCGATGGTGTGTTGCTCGCCCTCGCTGCGGTCGCCGACACGCACCGGGTGGCGGATGTCCTTGATGCCCACCTTGTTGATGGCGATGCGACGGGTGTCGGCGCTACCCTGCACGTCTTCGATTTCGGGGGCGGTATCCGCGCCTTGGGTCACTGCGGTCATGCGCTGCCTCGGTGCCGTGAAGGCTACTCTAAATACTTGATTTTAAGAGGGCGAATTCTAGCCCTGGCACCTCTGTCGGGCAACCGGAGGGCGCGCGCGGTTTAGCGTCAACGGACGGGTTTGGGAAGCCGCTGTACGGTTTGCGGGGCTTCGCTACGCCCGGCGCACCTTGATCTGCCCGGTTCAGTGGGACCGTTCGACGATGTAGCGGGCCAGGGCGCGCAACGGTGCCACCTCGTCGCCCATGCCGGCCAGGCTGGCCAGCGCATCGGCCACCAGCACGTCGGCCTTTTCCCGCGCCTCGTCAAGTCCCAACAGTGACGGATAGGTCGGCTTGCCGTTGGCCGCGTCCTTGCCTTGGGTCTTGCCGATCACGGCGGTTTCGCCCAGGACATCCAGGATGTCGTCATGTACCTGAAAGGCCAGGCCGATGCATTTGGCGTAATGGTCCAGCTTTTCGACCTGCTCCTCAGGGGCATCCGTCGCCGCGAGGGTACCCAGTCGTACCGCCGCGCGGATCAGTGCACCGGTTTTATGGATGTGCAGGTTTTCCAACTGGGGCAGGTCGATGTCCTGGCCGGTGGCCTCCAGGTCCAGTGCCTGGCCGCCGGCCATGCCGTGGGAACCGCTGGCGACGGCGAGGGTGTCGATCATTGACAGACGGGTCCGTGGTGGTAGCTCGCCGGCCTGGGCAAGAATCTGAAACGCCTGACTCTGTAACGCGTCGCCGGCCAGGATGGCAGTGGCCTCGTCGTACGCCTTGTGACAGGTGGGTTGGCCGCGACGCAGTTCGTCATTGTCCATGGCGGGCAGATCGTCGTGCACCAGCGAATAAGCGTGGATCAGCTCAACTGCACAGGCGGCTGCGTCAAGTTGTTCCGGTGCCACGCCGAATGCCTGGCCACCGGCGTACACCAGCATGGGTCGCACCCGCTTGCCGCTGCCCAGCGAGGCATAGCGCATGGCAGCGTGCAGACGCTGCGGCGCGACATGCGGCGAGGGCAACAAACGGTCCAGGGCCGCCTCGACCCGACCGCGGCAGCTGTCCAGGTAGATGGCGAGATCGTTATCAGTCACCCTCGAACGGCTCCGGTTGGGCGTCGTCGGTCTTTTTGCTGAGGATTTCAACCTTTTGTTCCGCCGCCTTGAGCGCCGTCTCGCAGCGGCGGGTGAGGGCGACGCCGCGCTCGAATGCGGCCAGCGAATCTTCCAGGCTGAGATCGCCGCTTTCCATTTGTTCGACCAAGGCCTCCAGCTGGGAGAGGGCGTCTTCAAATGGCAGGTCTTGAGGGCTTTTTTTGCTCATGTCGCGTGTGCTCGGGCGGATCGCGGCTAACCCTACAGCAGGCCACACGGCGTCGCAATGCGCCACAAACCCGGCATATCCGACGGCCTTGGGTCGTTGTACACTGCCGGGCCATGAGCAAACCAATGTCGATATTCAGCGTCCTGTTCCTTGCCGGCTCGTTGGTCCTGGCGACCGGCTCGGCCGCCGCCGCGCGCGGCGGTGATCCGTTTGACGAGTACCGTGGCGGACCTGTCGAAAAGGATTTCGAGTACGATGACAGCAATGATAAGAAGTGGTCCGAAAGCGCCGCCGAGCTGCCGCCGCTGCCCAGGGAAGATGGGCTGTTGCAAGTCAAGCTGGACCGGTTGCCGGCGGGCATGACGGCCTTCATGGATACCCGTTCGCTGCAACTGGATCCCGCCGACGGTGTGTACCGGTTCTGGCTGGTGATCCGTTCCCGGAGCGGGAGCTACAACGCCAGCTTCGAAGGGCTGCGCTGCGAAACGCGGGAATTCAAGGTCTACGGTTATGGCAATCCCCAGCGGTCGCCTCCGGTGCATCGTGCAGATCAACCCAGTTGGCAACCGGTCGGTAAGCCTCGCGAGGGCACGTATCGGGCGGAACTGATGCAAACGCTGCTTTGCGATCACTGGGGTAAACCCGAGCCGCGCCAGCAGGTTATCGACGTGCTGCGCGGGCTGGCACGCTACCACGCCCCTGTTGCTGAAAGCGAAGAACTTTAACGCCGTTTTCCTATGACTAATTACGACGCCTCCGCCATTGAGGTCCTCAGTGGCCTGGAGCCGGTGCGCAAGCGCCCCGGCATGTACACCGACACCAGTCGACCCAATCACCTGGCCCAGGAAGTCATCGACAACAGTGTCGACGAGGCCATGGCCGGTCACGCCAAGAAGATCGAGGTGACCCTGTACAAGGACGGCTCGCTCGAAGTCGCCGACGACGGTCGCGGTATGCCGGTGGACATCCATCCGCAGCAGGGCATCCCCGGTGTCGAGGTGATCCTCACCAAACTGCATGCGGGCGGCAAGTTCTCCAACAAGAACTACCAGTTTTCCGGTGGCTTGCACGGCGTGGGTGTGTCGGTGGTGAATGCCTTGTCCCGGCATTTGGATGTCTGGGTCAAACGTGGTGGCAAGGAATACAAGATCGCCTTCGCCGACGGCAACAAGGTGTCCGACCTGGAAGAGATCGGCACCGTCGGCAAGGCCAACACCGGAACCCGCGTGCGCTTCTGGGCGGACCCGAAATACTTCGATTCGGCCAAGTTCAGCGTCAAGCAACTGCAACACAACCTGCGTGCCAAGGCGGTGCTGTGCCCGGGGTTGCGGATCGTCTTCCGCCAGGAGGGCGGCGACACCGAGGAATGGTTGTACGAAGACGGCTTGCGCGACTACCTGCTGGATGCCCTGTCCGGCTTCACCTTGCTGCCGGAAGCCCCCTTCGTGGGTAGCATGGCAGCCAATGCCGAGGCGGCCGACTGGGCCGTGGTGTGGTTGCCCGAAGGGGGCGAGGCGGTGGCCGAGTCCTACGTCAACCTGATCCCCACCGCTCAGGGCGGTACCCATGTCAACGGTTTGCGCTCCGGTTTGACCGACGCGGTGCGTGAGTTCTGCGAGTTTCGCAACCTGCTGCCGCGCGGCGTCAAGCTGACCCCGGACGATGTCTGGTCGAACGTCAGCTATGTGTTGTCGGTGAAGCTGGCCGACCCGCAGTTTTCCGGCCAGACCAAGGAACGCCTGTCGTCCCGCGAGTGCGCGGCCTTTGTCTCCGGCGTGGTCAAGGACGCCTTCAGCCTGTGGTTGAACCAGCATACCGAGGCGGGTGAGCGCATTGCCGAGTTGGCAATCAGCGCGGCGCATGCGCGCCAGCGCGCCGGTCGCAAGGTGGTACGCAAAAAAGTCACCCAGGGGCCGGCGCTCCCCGGCAAACTCGCTGACTGCATCTCCGACGATGCGTCGCGCACCGAATTGTTCCTGGTGGAGGGTGACTCGGCCGGCGGTTCCGCCAAGCAGGCGCGGGACAAGAATTTCCAGGCGATCATGCCGCTGCGCGGCAAGATCCTGAACACCTGGGAGGTGGACTCCGCCGAGGTGTTGGGCTCCCAGGAGGTCCACGACATCTCGGTGGCTATCGGCGTCGAGCCGGGCAGCGACGACCTCGGCAAGCTGCGCTTCGGCAAGATCTGTATCCTGGCCGATGCCGATTCCGACGGGCTGCACATCGCGACCCTGCTGTGTGCCTTGTTCGTGCGGCATTTCCCCAAGCTGGTCAAAGAAGGTCACGTGTTCGTCGCCATGCCGCCGCTGTACCGCGTCGATGTGGGCAAGGAAGTGTTCTACGCCCTGGACGAGCACGAAAAGCAGGGGGTGCTGGACCGCGTAGCGGCCGAGAAACTCAAGGGCAAGGTGAGTATCCAGCGCTTCAAGGGCCTGGGTGAGATGAATCCCCTGCAGTTGCGTGAAACCACCATTCACCCGGATACCCGTCGTCTGGTGCAACTGACCCTGCAGGCGGACGACAATGCCTATCAGGTGATGGACATGCTGCTGGCCAAGAAGCGTTCCGGCGATCGCAAGGACTGGCTGCAACAGAAGGGCGATCTGGCCGAGATATGAAGTCGCGGCCCGGTCATCCGATCGCCCGGAGGGCAGCCGTAGTCGGGCAGATCAACCCGCTGACCGTGGTCAACACGGTCGGCCGCTCCATGGTCTTCACTATGGGCATGGCCGACCGGCCGGGCGGGGTTCGCATCCTGCCGCAGGGAGCGACTGCCATGACCGACAAGCACAGCCGCGCCAGGGAAGCACTGCTGAACGAGATCGCCGCCGAGGTGCGTGCGACGGCCGGCGATACCGGTCGGGCCGAACTGGCGCCCGCGGTGATCGATGCCTTGCGGACGGTGCCGCGTCACGCGTTCGTGGAGACCGCCGATCATCCCCTGGCCTACGCCAATCGCCCCCTGGCCATCGCCTCGGGTCAGACCATCTCGCAGCCTTTCATCGTCGCGTTGATGACTGATCTGCTGGATTTGACCGGGCGCGAGCGGGTGCTGGAGGTGGGCAGCGGTTCCGGTTATCAGGCGGCGGTGCTCAGTGGTCTGGCCGATCGAGTCTATTCCGTGGAGATCATCCCCGCGCTGGCCGAACACGCCGCCGGCCGCCTGGCGCGATTGGGTTGCGACAATGTCGAGGTGCGCTGCGGCAATGGCCGCGACGGCTGGCCGGAACACGCCCCCTACGATGCCGTGATCGTCACCGCGGCGGCGCGGTCGGTGCCGCCGCGGCTGATCGAACAGCTCAAGCCCGGCGGCGTCATGGTGATTCCCCTGGGCGGGCCCCGGGATGTTCAGGAACTGGTGCGGCTGAGCAAGGATGTCAGCGGCCACATCGCTTCCCGGGTGGTGCTCAAGGTGGCCTTTGTGCCCCTGACCGGCGACGATCCGGGCGGTCAGGGCTGATCCGCGTCAAGGACGTGTCACGGGCTTGTCGCTATGCTTGACCCACATCATGCTGCGGGGAAGACCTGTGAGACTGTTTATCGCCTTGGGACTGTTGCTGGCCTGGCCGCTGACGTCGAACGCCGCGCCCAACGGCGCCGTGTTGTTTGCCGAGCAATGCGCCGTCTGTCATCAGACCGAAGGCCACGGCGGGATCGGTCTGCCGTTGGACCAGGGGCGTCTGGGCTTGCTGTCCGACGACTACCTCAAGTCCACCATCCGTCTGGGCCGTCCGGGGCGGCTGATGCCGTCCTTCAACGAGCTGAGTGACGCCCAGGTGGCGGCC
>JASBTJ010000060.1 GCA_030148485.1 Gammaproteobacteria bacterium
GAGCCGGTTTGAACCACCGATCCCGTGTTTCCCCAACTTTCTGGTAGCTATGACCAATCAATTCATCCACCTGGCCGCGCCGGGTATTGCCGACCTCAAGCCCTATGTGCCGGGCAAGCCGATCTCCGAGCTGGAGCGCGAACTGGGCATTCGCGACTCCATTAAGCTCGCATCCAATGAAAACCCGTTGGGTCCATCGCCACGGGTACGTGCTGCCCTGGTGGCCGGGATCGATCAGCTGAGCCGCTATCCGGACGGCGGCGGTTTCGCGCTGCGGCAGGCGATTGGCGCCCGGCATGGTGTCGACGCGGCGGCCGTGACCCTGGGCAACGGCTCCAACGATGTCGTGGATCTGATCGCGCGGGTGTTTCTGGGCCCCGGTCGGGAGAGCCTGTTTTCCCAGTATGCCTTTGCCGTGTACCCCATCAGTTCCCAGGCGGTGGGTGCGACCATCAAGATCGCACCGGCACAGGACTACGGTCATGACCTGGATGCCATGGCGGCGCTGGTTACCCCGGAAACCGGTGTGGTCTGGATCGCCAATCCGAACAATCCCACCGGTACCCACCTGACCTCGGCTTCCCTCAGGGATTTCATCGCCGGGCTGCCGGCGGACGTGATCTGCGTGGTGGATGAGGCCTATGCGGAATACGTCGACGATCCGGATTACCCGGATGCGTCACGGTGGCTGGCCGATTTCCCCAACCTGATTGTCACCCGCACCTTTTCCAAGGCGTTCGGGTTGGCGGCGTTACGGGTGGGCTACGGCTTGTCGCATCCGGATGTCGCCGATCTGCTGAACCGGGTGCGGCAGCCGTTCAACGTCGATAGCTTTGCCCAAGCGGCGGCGCTGGCCGCATTGGAGGACACCGCCCACCTGGCCGAATCGGTTCGCGCCAACCGCGCGGGCCTGCGGCAATATCAGACCGGTTTCGCCGAACTTGGCCTGGACTACATCCCCTCGGTGGGAAATTTCATCACCGTGGATCTCGGTCGCGAGGCTGCATCCATCGACAAGGCGCTGCTGCGGCAAGGCGTCATCACCCGCCCGGTGGCCAATTACGGCCTGCCCAATCATCTGCGCATCAGTATCGGGCTCCCTGAAGAAAACGCGCGCTGTCTGGCGGCGTTGAAGCAGGTGCTGGCATGAAGCTGCGTCGCCTGGCGGTGATCGGGGTGGGGCTGATCGGCGGCTCGCTGGCAAAGGCCCTGCGCGCCGCGGGTGCGGTCGAAGAGGTGGTCGGTTGCGGTCGTAGCAAGGCCAATCTGGATCTTGCCGTGTCGCAGGGCATCATCGACCGCTACAGTCACGATGTCGGTGAAGCCGTGACGGACGCGGACATGGTGTTCGTGGCGGTACCGCTGGGCGCCATGCGCGAAACCTTTGCCGCCATGCGAGGCCGGTTGGCGGCGGACGCCATTGTCACCGACGGCGGCAGCGCCAAGGCCAGTGTCGTGGCCGATGCCCGGGCCGTCTTCGGCGAGTTGCCGGCGCGCTTCGTGCCCGGTCACCCCATCGCCGGCACCGAGAGAAACGGTGCCGCTGCGGCCTTCGCCGAGCTCTACCAGGACCGTCGAGTCATCCTTACGCCGTTGGCCGAGACGGATCCGGATGCCACCGCCCAGGTGCGTGCCATGTGGGAAGCCTGCGGCGCCGAGGTCAGCGAGATGAGCGTCGCCCACCACGACGAGGTGCTGGCCGCCACCAGTCACCTGCCGCATATGCTGGCCTTCGGTCTGGTGGACGCGCTGGCGCGGATGAAGGAAAACGACAAGATCTTCCGTTATGCGGCGGGCGGATTCCGCGATTTCACGCGCATAGCCTCGTCAAATCCGGTGATGTGGCGCGATATCTGTCTTGCCAACAAGCAAGCCCTGTCCGCCATGCTGGCGACTTTCGCCGACGAGATGAACGACCTGTCGCAGACCATCGCCAAGGGGGATGGGGAGCATCTTTTGGCGATATTCTCCAGGGCGAAGGCGGCCCGCGATCGTTTTGTCGATGGTGACAATAATGACGCCGGTGGAAGCGCTGAATAAGTCCATCCTGGACTTTTCAGCGCACGCGGCGCTGCAAACACGGTTTGCAGCTTGCTTCAAAATCAGTCACTTGCAGCGACCGATTTTGGCGGCACCTCCCTGTGCCGCGGAAGCTCTGGATTATTCAGAGCTTCCCTAATGGGTGACGCACGCGCCGGAAGCTGTTTAAATCGACCACGCTTGGTAAAACATCGACATTAGTCGGGTAATGATAAGAGAGTGTGCGTTATGTCAGATCAGACGATCACCGGCACCGTTAAGTGGTTCAACGATGCCAAGGGCTATGGCTTTCTGGAGCGTGAGGGCGGTCCGGACGTGTTTGTGCATTTCCGTGCCATCAACGGCGAAGGTCACCGTACCCTGAAGGATGGCCAGCAGGTCAGCTTCGAGGTGGTACAGGGCCCCAAGGGACCGGCTGCAGAGAACGTGACCCCGCTGTGAATCCGCCGGCCGGGTAACCGCGCCGACCATTTACATAGGGTTTGATTCGAGCACCTGCGCTGCCTTATGGCAACGCAGGTATCGGCGCAGCCATCAGGCACCGCTCCCGGTCCGCTCGATGTCACGGAACACCGCGTCGTCCACGGCCTCGCCTTTCAGCAGGTGCTCGAGCGCGGCGGCCAGTTCGTCGCGGGTCGCCGTCGGCAACGATTCGATATTGTCGCAGTACCAGCGGGCTGCCTGGCGCAGCATGACGCGCTGTCGGCTGCTGACCTGCGGCGTCCCTGCATCGCCGGCAATCGTCGCGGCGCTGGTGAACAGTGTCTCCCGTGACACCTGGGCACAATCGCTGCCGCCGGGCGGATAGGCCGCCTCGGCGAAACAACGTATCGCTTCAGCCAGGATGGCCCGGCCACGCGGCCCGGCCTGGATGCCGATGGTGCGTTTCTTCATGCTCAGCTCTGGCCGAATACCGGCACCGCCGCGCCGGTCACGCAACGGCTGGCGTGGGATGACAAAAACACCACCACGTCCGCCAGCGCGGCGGTCGGTACCCATTTGCTGTGATCCGCGTCCGGCATGTCGGCCCGGTTCTGCGGGGTGTCGATGGTGCCGGGCAGGATGCAGTTGACGTTGATGCCGTGGTGCTTATGTTCGGCCGCAAGGGTTTCGGTCAGGGTGATCACCGCAGCCTTGGAGGCACAGTAGGGGCCCATCTTGGCCTTGCCTTCGCGGGCGGCGCGGGCCGAGACGTTGACGATCCGCCCCCCCTGGCTGTCCAGCATCCCCGGCACCACGGCACGGGCCATGTTGAATACCGAGCGTGCGTTCAGATTCATCATGAAGTCCCAGTCCCTGTCCGTGGTCTCATGCAGCGGTGGCCCCATGGTGAAGCCCCCGGCGATGTTGGCCAACACGTCGATATCACCGAGCTTGTCGCGTACCTTGGCCACGCAGGCCGCCACCGACTCGGGTTCGAGCAGATTGGTGGGTACTTGCAGGACGTCGCTATCCGCGGGCAGGGCGGCCGCGGCGTCGCGCAGACCATCCTCGTCAAGGTCCACCAACGCCAAGCTGGCTCCCTGGGCGGCAAAGGCTGCCGCCACGGCCCGGCCAAGATTGCCGGCCGCACCAGTCACGACTACCACCTTGCCTGCGAACTCGCTCATGATTCTGCTTCCTTTTTGGCTTGCGCGAAGGCGCCAAGCCTAACCGATCGCCGGTCGGCAAAAAACGACCAACCGGGCGGGGCTTGCTGGCATGAGACGTGCTTTATTCCAGTCGTAAACCTGTTTTGGAAGCCGTCACCGCCATGTTGTCTCTACCACAACTCCCTGCCAATCCCTCGACCCGCTCCGCCGATGCCGGGGAGAGCCGTACCTCGCAGCAGGCTGCCGACGCGGACGGCGGCGGATTCGGCCAGTTGTTGGAGCAGGTCGCCGATCGTCCGCTACCGAAGAAATTGCGCGCTGAATTGGAGGCGCAGATCGCCGACGGCGTGCCATTGGACGAAGTGCTGGCGAATCTGGTGGATGGCCTGGACGAGGCGGGTATCGGGCTGGCGCCGGGCATGGTGCCGGTGCTGCAGATGCTGTTGCCGCCCCAGGCCGCTGACCAGCTCGGCAAGCTCGGTGGCGCCAAGACGAAGGGTGTCGACGACCTGGCCGGGATGCTGGCGCAGGCGGACGACGGTAAGGCGGACGGCGAGGCCGATGGTCTGAAGCGCGCCGCGGCCGGCGACGACAGTGGCGCCGACGCCTTGTTGGCCAAGCACAAGGTGTCGCTGGCTGGACGCGTCCAGGCCGTTGACCTGCTCAACAATGCCGGCGCGACGCTGAACACCACCCAGGCGACACCGCTGCGGGGCTTGGAGCTGCCGTCGGCGATGACCGCGTTGCCGGCGGCGGCCACGGACGGTCCGGACGGACTGTTGATCCCGCAGCGGGTCGGCGATCCCCAATGGGGCCAGGCGTTGGCGCAACGGGTGGTCTGGATGGTGGGGCAGGACAAGCAGGTCGCCGAACTGAAGCTCAACCCGGCGAATCTGGGGCCGCTGGAAGTGAAGCTTACCCTGCACCACGATCAGGCCAGTGTTTCGTTGTTGGCCAGCAGTGGCGCGGTACGCGACGCCCTGGAACAGGCGTTGCCGCGTTTGCGTGACATGCTAGGGCAACAGAACATCCAGTTGGCCCAGGCGGACGTGGGTTACCGCCAAGCCCCGGGCGATGGTAGTGCCGGCGCCCAGGGGAATGGGCATGGTGCCGGCCATGCCGATGGAGAGCGTGGCCAGCACCCTGACACGGCGGATCTGGACAGCCCGACACTGGCCCCCCTCAGCGCCGGTCGGGGGTTGTTCGACGCCTATGCTTGATTGCGCGTAGCCCTGGGACCCGTACTCCCACTATCATGGGCGGCTCAGGCTACCGTGAAGCCGCCCGCCACGACCGCGGGGGCCAGGGGAGGGGACGCGTGCTCAACATCATCAAACTGCTCATCGTGCTGATCGTCATGATCTTCGCCGCCGCCTTGGCGGCACTCAACGATGGTCAGGTGACGCTCAATTATTATTTCGGCCGGTTCGACACGTCTTTGCCGCTGGCGCTGCTCGGTTCTCTCGGTGTCGGCCTGCTGCTCGGCTTTGCCGCTGGCCTGACCTTGTGGGTCAGGGCTCGTGGCGAAGCGGCCCGGCTGCGCCGGCGCGCCCGCTTGGCCCAGGAGGAAGTGAACAACCTGCGCGCCATCCCGCTGAAACAGCAGTAGTCATCATGCTGGAATTGTTGTGGTTGCTATTGCCGGTCGCCGCCGCGTCCGGCTGGTTCGCCGCCCGCCGTACCGGGCGGTGCAAGCCCGTGCGGGACGATACCCAGCGCGGACCGGCCTACTTTCGCGGCCTCAATCACCTGCTCAACGAGGAACCGGACAAGGCGATCGACGTATTCGTCGAAATGCTCAAGGTGGACAGCGAGACAGTCGAGACCCATCTGGCACTCGGCAATTTGTTCCGCCGTCGGGGCGAGGTGGATCGTGCCATCCGGGTCCACCAGAACCTGATCGCGCGGCCGGCCCTGACCCGCGAGCAGCGCGCCCAGGCATTGCTTGAGCTGGGTCAGGACTACATGCGCGCCGGGCTGTTCGACCGTGCCGAGAATCTGTTCAAGGAACTGCGCGACAGCCGCCAGTACCATGCGCAGGCGCTGCGCAACCTGCTGGTGATCTACCAACAGGAACGGGACTGGGAGGCGTGCCTGAAGATTGCCGAGGAACTGGCGCCTCTGGCGGACGACCCGATGTGGCTGGAGCGGGCGCATTTCTATTGCGAAATGGCCGCCAAGCTGATTCAGGCCGGCCATCTGGGCAGGGCCAATGCCTTGCTGCGCAAAGCGCTCAGCGCGCACAAACAGTGTGTCCGTGCCTTGCACATGCAAGCGGATATCGCCATCCGCCAGGACAATTGGAAAGAGGCGGCCAAGCTGCTCAAACGGGCTGGCGAGTTGCAGCCCGATTACCTCACCGAGGTCCTGCCACAGGTGGTCGAGTGCCATCGGCGTACCGCCGACCTCAAGGGGCTCAGGCGCTATCTGGAGGAGGCCCTGGCCACGAATCCCGAGTCCTGTGCCGGGCTGTACCTGGCCGACTTGATCATGGAGACCGACGGCGAAGCGGCGGCGGCTGCTTTCCTGACCGACGAGGTTCGCCAGCATCCGAGCCTGCGTGGGCTCAAACGCCTTGCCGAATTGCATGCCGAGTTGCCGGACCACAACGCCGATGCCGTGCTCAAGACCCTTGGTGGGCACCTGACGGACCTGTTGCACAAGCGTCCCGGTTATCGCTGCACCCAGTGTGGGTTCGATGCCAAGACGCTGCACTGGCAGTGTCCCAGCTGCCGTAGTTGGGGCACCGTGAAACCGCGAACCGATAACGACGAACCGAGACAGATCACCCAATGAATTCCCAAGTAACCGGCCCCCGGGTCATTGTCGCACTGGATTTTCCGCGTGGCGCCGAGGCGCTGGCCCTGGTCGAGCGTCTGAACCCGGCTGCCTGTCGGCTGAAGATCGGCAAGGAGATGTTCACCCGCGAAGGACCGGCACTGGTGGAACGGCTGATCGGCAAGGGTTTCGATGTCTTCCTGGACCTGAAGTACCACGATATCCCGAACACCGTGGCAGCGGCTTGTGCCGTTGCCGCGGACCTGGGGGTGTGGATGGTCAATGTCCATGCCTCGGGCGGGCGCAAGATGATGGAAGCCGCCAGGGAGCGGCTGGCAGGCTTCGCCCAGCGACCGCTGCTGATTGCCGTTACGGTCCTGACCAGCATGGCCGCCGAAGACCTGGCGGAGTTGGGGTTGGGGGTATCGCCCGAAGCCCAGGTGCTCAGGCTTGCAGCCTTGACCGAATCCGCCGGGCTGGACGGCGTGGTGTGTTCGCCGCGCGAGGCGGCGGCGATTCGGGCGCAGTGTGGCCCCGGGTTCCGTCTGGTCACCCCCGGGGTGCGGCCGGCCAGCGCGTCGTTGGATGATCAAAAACGGGTAATGACGCCTGCTGACGCCATCGCCGCGGGCTCGGACTATCTGGTGGTGGGGCGGCCCATCACCGCCGCTGCGGACCCGTTGGCCAGCCTGACCGCCATCAATGCCGATGTCGCCCAGGCACTGGCGTCGTTGAGCGATTGATTCCGGGTCCCCCCGGACCGTTCGACATCGGGTGTCCAGCGCGTTTGATTACGCCTGTGCCGGCGGGCGGCTGCGCCAGCGTCAACCGCAATCCGCCCTGCGGAAACCGCTTTGCCGGCCGTGCCAACGGTCGATACGGGGCGATCCGATCAGCGCTTCCCTAGTGGGCGCATAAAAAAACCCTTGGCGCGTACCTGGGGCAGGTTCTGATAGCGTACGGGCCAGTTTCGTGGCTGCGACCGCGACCAATAACTCAACAAAAGCAACCCGGTAGAGAACCGCTGGGAAAGTCTGGGCCGAACAGATGGGTGCTCGGAATCCAGCAATTCGAGGCGCAAATCGCACGTAATAGTCCGCTATTGCGGCGATTGGCAACGAAGACATGGTGGATTTCGGCGCCAGGCTCGAGGTCCACGACGTTTTCAGTGGTTCTCTAACCCATACAGCTGTGCCGATGTTCAGCGCCCCAAGGCGCCGAGCGCCGCGCGAGGAGGCCCCATGATCAAGCCTGTCGGTTCCGATACCCTGCAACCCCGTTTCGTTTACGACGACGCACAACGTGACGCCTTGGCGCACGAGGCGGAAAGCCTGCCGTCCGTAGTCATCAGTTCCCAGGCAGCCGGCAACGCGGTGATGATGGGTGCCGGTTACTTCAACCCGCTCAAGGGGTACATGCGTCTTGCCGACGCGCTGGGCGCGGCCGAGAACATGACCTTGACCGACGGCAGTTTCTTCCCGGTCCCGGTACTGTGTCTGGTGCCTGACCTGAGCCCCGTAGGCGACGCCAAACGCATCGCCTTGCGTGATCCCAACGTGGAGGGCAACCCGGTGCTTGCGGTCATGGACGTCGAGTCCGTCGAGGAGGTGAGCGACGAGCAGATGGCCCTGATGACCGAAAAGGTCTATCGCACCATGGACCCCGAGCACCCTGGCGTGGCTGCATTCAACGGGCAGGGACGATATGCCTTGTCCGGGCCAATCCAGGTGCTCAACTTCAGCTATTTTGCGACCGATTTCCCCGATACCTTCCGCACCGCGGTGGAGATTCGCAACGAGATCCAGGAGCGCGGCTGGAAAAAGATCGTCGCTTTCCAGACCCGCAATCCGATGCACCTGGCGCACGAAGAACTCTGCCACATGGCTATGGAGCGCCTGGGTTGCGACGGCTTGGTGATCCACATGCTGCTGGGCAAGCTCAAGCCGGGTGACATCCCGGCCCCGGTGCGTGACGCGGCCATCCGCAAGATGGTGGAGCTTTACTTCCCGCCCAACAGCGCCATGGTTACCGGCTATGGTTTCGACATGCTGTACGCCGGTCCGCGCGAGGCCGTGCTGCATGCCTACTTCCGCCAGAACATGGGGGCGACGCATTTCATCATCGGCCGCGACCATGCCGGTGTCGGCGACTACTACGGCGCCTTCGACGCACAGACCATTTTCGATGACGAGGTACCGAAAGGTGCGCTGGCCATCGAGATATTCAAGGCGGACCACACGGCCTGGTCGAAGAAGCTCAACAAGGTGGTGATGATGTGCGAGGCGCCCGATCACGCGAAAGAGGATTTCGTGCTGCTGTCCGGGACCAAGGTGCGTGAAATGCTCGGCAAGGGTATCGCGCCGCCCAAGGAGTTCTCGCGGCCCGAGGTGGCCCAGATACTGATCGACTACTATCAGTCGCTGAACTGAGCGCGGCCCGGACCCGCTCCCGATCAGGCCCGCCTCGTGCGGGCCTTTTTCATGGGCCTGTCACGGGAACCTGTTGAGATCGTGCGATGTCTGTGTCGGCGCATTTCCTGCGACGGCTGGGACTCGGACCCCGCATACGGGTTAGTGCCGCGGACTGCCGATAGCCGCACGTTAGGGCACTGGTTACCGTGCTCCAGTAAGCGTTATCCTCAGTCGTCGGTTGGGCCTGATCGGCTCATACAGCCCGGTCCGGCCCAGATACCGGCGTGCCGTCCGCCAGCAAGCCACCGAGTACCACCCTTGATCAAACGGGAAACCATGTCCAAGAAGGTTGAAATACTGCATCGCTCTGTCGCCTATGACGGCTTTCTCACGCTCAAGCGTTACCAATTGCGGCATACGAGCTTTCACGGTGGTTGGTGCGAGCCGGTGTTCCGCGAACGTATCGAGGGGCTGGCCGCGGTTTCCGTGTTGCCGTACGACCCGGTACGGGATGAGGTGGTGCTGATCGAGGAGTTTCGCGTCGGCGCCATGGAGAATCCGTCACCCTGGCTGTTGGAGGTGATCAGCGGTTACCGTGAACCGGGCGAGACCCCGGAGGATGTCGCCCACCGTGAAGCCAAGGAAGAGGCTGGATTACGGTTGGATGCACTGGAACCGGTGGGGCGCTTCTATGTCAGCCCCGGCATCTCCAGTGAGCGTATCGATCTGTTCTGCGCACGGGTCGACAGCAGTAAAGCCGGTGGGGTGCACGGTGTGGCCGAAGAGGGCGAAGAGATCCGCGTGGTGGTGATGCCGGCGCAGCAGGCCATCGACGCGCTGTTTGATCGAATCGACTCCACCGGCCCGATCATCCTGGTGCAGTGGTTTGCGGCTAATCGGGAACGCCTGCGCGCACAGTGGCGCTGAGCGGTCGAGCCTTTGCACCGATCCCCGGGGGGTGAGGGAGCGAGGCACAAGCGGATCCGCCAGGGTTCGACATTGGCGCCTGTTTCCCCTCACCCTGACCCTCTCCCGGAGGGAGAGGGGATCAGCCCGGAGCTTGGGGCACGGTCGAGCTTCACTCATCTCCCCGGAGGGAGGGGGCCAGCCCCGATCCTGCCGCACGGTCGAGCTTCACTCATCTCCCCGGAGGGAGGGGACCAGCCC
>JASBTJ010000069.1 GCA_030148485.1 Gammaproteobacteria bacterium
CGCGCGAGCCGCCACCGGCACCTTGCTGGGCGACTTGCCACCGCTGGCACGGTGAGGTCGGCCAAGGCCGGCAGGGCGAGAACCATGGCCGATCCCATACCCTGATGCCGGCAGGGATGCTGCGGTTGACATCCGTTCTGAATGACAAGTAAATTGCGAATAATTCTTATTCCAGTTCGTCTGGGGCGGACTGTTTCACACAAGGAAGCTATCTCATGCGCAAGCTGATGACCCTGATGCTCGCCGGCGCGCTGGCGATGCCGGTGGCCACCGTTGCCGCCGACGAAGTGGTGGTCTACTCCGCTCGCAAGGAGCACCTGATCAAGCCGTTGTTCGACAAGTACACCGAACAGACCGGCGTCAACATCCGCTACATCACCGACAAGGCCGGTCCGCTGCTGCAGCGCCTGAAGGCCGAAGGCAAGCGCACCCCGGCGGACATGCTGATCACGGTGGACGCCGGCAACCTGTGGACGGCTGCCAACGCCGGGGTGTTGGCAAACATCGACTCCAAGGTGCTCGCTGCCAATATCCCTGCCAACCTGCGCGACCCGGAAGGTCGCTGGTACGGCCTGTCGGTCCGTGCGCGCACCATCGCGTACAACACCGACCGCGTGAAGCCGTCCGAGCTGACCACCTACGAAGACCTGGCTGATCCAAAGTGGGAGGGCCGCGTGTGTCTGCGCACCTCCAAGAAAGTCTACAACCAGTCCCTGGTGGCCACGCTGATCGCGCGCCACGGTGAAGACAAGGCCGAGCAGATCGTCAAGGGTTGGGTGGCCAATCTGGCCGCGCCGCCGTTCTCCAACGACACCAAGGCGCTGCAGGCGGTGGCCGCCGGCAAATGCGACGTGACCATCGTCAACACCTACTATTACGGCCGACTGGCCAAGAAGCAGCCGGATCTGAACGTCAAGCTGTTCTGGCCCAATCAAAAAACCAGTGGTGTGCACGTCAATGTATCCGGCGCCGGCGTCACCGCCCATGCCAAACACCCGGCGGCCGCGCAACGGCTGCTCGAGTGGTTGTCGTCGCCACAGGCACAACAGATGTTCGGTGCCTTGAACATGGAATACCCGGCCAACCCCGCCGTCGCTCCGGATGCCGCCGTGCAGGCCTGGGGGGCATTCAAGGCCGACGATCTGAACGTCTCCGAAGCCGGTCGCCTGCAGGCGACCGCCATCAAGTTGATGGACCGCGCCGGGTATCGTTGATCGGCCCGGTTCGGCCCCGACGACGCGCCGCCGACACCTCCCGGGTGTCGGCGGTTTCGTGCATCCGGGGCCGACCACAGCGATGAGCACCAGCAGCCTTCACATACGTTCCGAGCTCACCCGCCACCGTGCCGACGGTGCGGCGGGCTTCTGGCGTTGGAGCACCCGTCTGCTGGCGGTTGTCGTCCTGGTGCCGTTGCTGGTGATCGCGGCCGCCTGGTTGAATGTCGACCCCGATATCTGGGCGCACCTGACCGGCACGATCCTGCCGGATCTGGCGCGTAATACCGCCTGGCTGGTGATCGGTGTGTCGGTCGGGACCGTGCTGATCGGTGTGAGCCTGGCCTGGCTGACCACCCTGTGCGAGTTTCCCGGTCGGCGCTGGCTGGATTGGGCCCTGATGCTGCCCTTTGCGGTACCGACCTATGTGCTGGCTTTCGTGTTTCTCGGTGCCCTCGATTTCGCCGGGCCCGTCCAGGGGGCGATCCGCGACCTGTTCGGCCTGCCGGGTAGCTGGTCTTTCGAGGTACGCAACACCTTCGGGGTGATCCTGGTGATGACCCTGGTACTGTATCCCTACGTCTACATGCTCGCCCGGGTGGCTTTCCTGGGTCAGGGGCAGTCGACGTTCGAGGCCGCCCGTAGTCTGGGGCTGACGCCCTGGCAGGCGTTCGCACGGGTCTCCCTGCCGATGGCGCGCCCCGGGATCATTGCCGGCTTGAGCCTGGCGCTGATGGAGGCATTGGCCGACTTCGGTGCCGTCGCGGTATTCAACTACGACACCTTTACCACCGCGATCTATAAAGCATGGTTCGGCTTCTTCGACCTGAATTCGGCGGCCCAGCTGGCCTCCCTGCTGTTGGGCCTGGTGCTGTTGGCATTGCTGGCCGAGCGCCACTTTCGTGCTCGTGCGCGTTTTGCCGAGACCGGCCGCAGCGGCCGGGCGCACCGTTTCGAGTTGCGCGGCTGGAAGGCCGCCGCCGCCGCCGGCTACGCGACCTTGATCTTCGTGCTCGCCTTCGCTGCGCCGATGGTCCAGTTGCTGGCATGGGCCTGGGAGAGCATCGATCATCTCGATGGCCGCTACTGGGCCTTGTTGGTCCATACCTTTTCGCTCGGCGTGGGTGCGGCACTGGTCACCGTGGCCGGGGCCTTCGTGCTGGCCTTCAGCCGTCGCTACTACCCGGATCGGTTCACCCGCTTCAGCGTGCGGGTCGGTACCTTGGGTTATGCGTTGCCCGGTTCGGTGCTTGCCGTCGGGGTGATGTTGTCGTTGACCTGGCTGGATCAGCGTATCGCGGACGCCTGGCTGGCACTTACCGGGGTGGAACCGGGGTTGCTGCTGGGCGGCACCGTGGTCGGCTTATTGCTGGCTTACTTCGCGCGCTTTTTGGCGGTGGCGTACGGCCCGGTGGAAGCGGCGCTGGAACGGATTCGCCCAAGCATTCGCGATGCCGCGCGAAGCCTGGGCGCCGGTCAGTGGGAGCTGGTCCGTCGGGTGTATCTGCCCATGTTGCGGCCCGGCCTGTTCACCGCGGCGCTGCTGGTGCTGGTGGATACCATGAAGGAAATGCCGGCCACCCTGCTGTTGCGCCCCTTCGGCTGGGACACCCTGGCGGTGCGCATCTACGAACTGACCTCGGAAGGCGAATGGGAGCGTGCCGCCCTGCCGGCCATCGCACTGGTGTTGGTGGGGCTGTTACCGGTGGTGCTGTTGGTGCGCAAGTCAGCGCATTGAGCCGGGCTTCGCGTCGGGCACGGGGGGCAGTGCGGGATATGGCGGCAGGTTGGCGTCGGCTCGTGTTTCCAGCCACAGATTGACCCCGGCGAATTGCGCTTTTTCGGTACCGATGATGACATTGCCACGGGCGACCGGCTCCGGCGTGTTTTTGCCCTGGTGCAGGATGCGGGTGGCGCGTTTGCTGTCGAGTATGAAGACGTTGTCAGTCAGTTCGATACGGTGCGCGCCGTAGGGCCTTTTCTCCAGCGCGAAGCCGATCATGTCGCCGTTGGCCGAACGGGGGCCCTCTTCCAGGACGGACTGGCGCACGGTCAGGCTGCCGCCCTGCGAGATGTCCAGCAAGCGGCTGTCGACGCCATAAAGCGAGGCCACCGTGGTGCGTTCGATCAGCGTCGAACGGGCGCGGGACTTGATCTCGTGGCCTTCGTTGCGGCCGCGTAGGAACAGGCTGTCGTAGATCTCCAGGTCGCCGCCGTTGACGTAGATGCCGTGGGCGTGGCCGTCCTTGCCCAGCCGGTCGAAGCGGCTGTCGCCGATGCGCACCAACCCAGGCTTGTTACCGGTCAAAAGGCCTTGCTCACTGTCGTGGAAGTAGACGTGTTCCAGGATCAGGTTTTGACCTTCCAGCCGGACGCAGGCGCCGTTGCGATCACGTACCGCCACGCCGTGGCATTCGATGTTACGCACGGTGGTGTTGTTGCCGGCGATGACGAAGGTGCCCTTGCCGCCCACCGCGCCGCCCTGGAAAACCACGTGCCCGCGGCCTTCGAGCGTGACATTGTCCGCATGAATGAAAAAGCCTTTGCGGTATACGCCCGGTCCGATGCTCAGGGTGTCGCCGTCGCGTAACTGTTTTGCCGCGGCGTATAGGTTCGGCATCGGCCGTCCGGACAGTCGGATCTCGCCGGGCGGCAGCGCCCCGGTCATGTCCGGTTGCCACGGCGGTACCGGCGGTGCGGCGCGCTCGGCTGCTTCGGCATCGGCGACGATGCCGTGGACGCGGTCCGGGGCAAGCGACGCCAAGGCCTTCTCCACCCACTGGGGGCGTGCCAGCAGAATGCCCAGCGCCAGCACATGGGCTGCCACACTGGTGACCACGGCGTAGCTCAGGGCGAGTTTGACGATCAGCTTCATGGCCACATCATCGACCCACGCCGGCGGGTTGGCAATGGCCGCCGTCACGGCTATAGTCCGCACTCGATCCCAGACCCCGCGGGAGAGACCGGTGTGCTGTCGCAGCAGGCCGGCGCCGAAGGCGCAAATCCGCCCGGAATCGCTCAGGCAAAAGGACCGCGGGATGGAGGGTGGGACCCTCGGATCGACTCTGGAGAGCGGCGCGCGGCGATGTGGAGCATTGCTTGCGGTGCCCACCGACGGGGCAGGAGCGGTTTGCCGCTTCAAACTCTCAGGTTCAGGACAGAGGGGCGGCGCGGGTTTTCCGGGCGGGAAATCCGCGCCGCCCTTTTGTGTTTCCGACGGGAGTTGCCGGCTTGGACAAGAAAACCATCCTCAACCAGACCCACCGCGACATGGGCGCCCGCATGGTGCCGTTCGGTGGTTGGGATATGCCCGTCAATTACGGTTCCCAGATCGAGGAACACCACGCCGTGCGCCGCGACGCCGGTATGTTCGATGTGTGTCATATGACGGTGGTCGATCTGGAAGGCGACCGGGTCCGCGAATTTTTGCGCTACCTGTTGGCCAACGACGTGGCCAAGCTCAAGAGCCCCGGGAAGGCCCTGTATTCCTGCATGTTGACCGACACAGGCGGCGTCATCGACGACCTGATCGTGTATTTCATGAGCGACAACTGGTTCCGCATGGTGGTGAATGCCGGGACCACGGAAAAGGATATCGCCTGGCTGGAGCAGCAGGCCCCGGCCTTCGATGTGCGCATCAAGCCGCGCTTCGACCTGGCGATGATCGCCGTGCAAGGGCCGAACGCGCGCCTCAAGGCGCTGCCACTGCTGCCCGACGACGTGCGCGATGCCGCCGCGGCACTGAAGCCCTTCAATGCCGCGTCCGGCAGTTGGTTTGTAGGCCGTACCGGGTACACCGGCGAGGACGGGTTCGAGATCGTGTTGCCGGAGTCCGAGGCGGTCGCGCTGTGGCGAGGGTTGGCGGACAATGGCGTGGCACCTTGCGGGCTGGGCGCGCGCGACACCCTGCGCCTGGAGGCCGGCATGAACTTGTACGGCCAGGACATGGACGAATCGGTCGGACCGCTGGAATCCGGTCTGGCCTGGACCGTGGCCCTGGACGATCAGCGGGACTTCATCGGCAAGTCGGCGTTGGTCGCGCAACAGGCCAAAGGCGGCCTGCGTCGCTTCGTCGCACTGGTGTTGGACGGTCGCGGCGTGCTGCGCGGCCAGCAGAAGATTTTCGACGGCGAGCGCGAGGTGGGCGAGATCACCTCGGGCGGCTTTTCGCCGACACTGGAGCGCTCCATTGCCCTGGCCCGCGTGGCCGGCGAGGCGGGCGACCACCTGACCGTGGACATCCGCGGCAAGCGACTGCCGCTGATCGGGGTAAAGGCGCCCTTCGTGCGAAACGGCCAGGCCTGTATCGACCTGTAAGCAGCATCATCTCGGGCGCGGGTTGCACAGCCACCTCCGAACATTCATCTACGCGAGAGAACAGTCACATGAGCAACGTCCCCAGCGACCTCAAGTACACCAAGAGCCACGAATGGGTGCGGGATGAAGGCGACGGCATCGTCACCGTCGGCATCACCGATCACGCCCAGGAGCTGCTGGGTGACCTGGTGTTTGTGGAGCTGCCCGAAGTGGGCGCCAGCCTGGACGCAGGCGGCGACTGCGCCGTGGTGGAGTCGGTCAAGGCGGCATCGGACGTCTATGCCCCGGTTGGCGGCGAAGTGCTGGAAATCAACGAAGAACTGGTCGACGCACCCGAGACGATCAACAGCGATGCCTACGGCGACGGCTGGATGTTCAAGCTGAAGTTGTCCGATGCCGGCGAGCTAGGGGCGTTGCTGGGGGCCGAGGCCTATGCCGAGCACGCGGAAAACGATGACCACTGACCCTGCCGCAAGCCGGTCCGCCGGCCTACCGCGACAAGCGTAGAGACAGAACATGCCCTTTATCCCGCACACCGAAGACGACGTGCGCAACATGCTGAACGCCATTGGTGTCGACAGCATCGATGCCTTGTTCGACGAGATTCCCGCCGAACTGCGTTGCGGCGAGCTGACCCGAATCCCCGACGGGATGAGTGAAATGGAGATCACTGCGCTGATGGCCGAGCGGGCGCTCGCCGACAGTCGGGCGGTGTGCTTCATCGGCGCCGGCGCCTATGAGCACCATATCCCGGCGGCGGTGTGGCAGATCACCACCCGGGGGGAGTTTTACAGCGCCTACACGCCCTATCAGGCCGAGGCCAGCCAGGGCACCCTGCAGCTGCTGTACGAATACCAGTCCATGATGACCGCGCTGATGGCCATGGACGTGTCCAATGCCTCGCTCTACGACGGTGCCTCTGCACTGGCCGAGGCGGTGCTGATGGCGGTGCGCGGCAATCGCAAGTCCAAGTCGAAAAAGGTGCTGGTGCCACGCAGCCTGAATCCGGCCTACCGCCGTGTGGCGCGCAACATCGTCAAGAACCAGGGCATCGAGCTGGTCGAACTGCCCTTCGACCCCACCACGGGCGCCACCGACCTGAAGGCCCTGTCCGACCATGCCGGAGAGGATTTCGCCGCGTTGGTCATCGGCCAGCCCAATTTCTTTGGCGTGCTCGAAGACATCGACGCCCAGACGGATTTCGCCCACGACAACGGCATGCTGGCCGTCGCGGTGGTCAATCCGTTGGCCATGAGTGTGCTCAAACCGCCCGGCCGTTGGGGAAAGACGGGCGTGGACATCGCCTGTGGCGAGGGCCAGCCGCTTGGGGCGCCGCTGTCGTCCGGTGGTCCCTATTTCGGTTTCATGTGCTGCACCCAGGCATTGGTACGGCAGATGCCGGGTCGTATCATCGGCAAGACCGTCGACCTGGACGGCAAGGTGGGTTATTCGCTCACCCTGCAAGCCCGTGAACAACATATCCGCCGTTCCAAGGCGACTTCCAACATCTGTACCAACCAGGGGCTGCTGGTGACCGCCGCCACCATTCATATGGCCTTGTTGGGCGGCGAAGGCCTGGCCCGTGCCGCGGCGGCCTGCCACGCCAATACCGCCGAACTGGTCGGTAAGCTGACGGCGTTGGAAGGCGTCGAGCCATTGTTCGACGGCGCCGTGTTCCACGAACGGGTGCTGCGCCTGCCGGCACCGGTGGCCCAGGTGCTGCGCACGCTATCGGCAAACAATGTACTGGGCGGCTATGACCTGTCCCAGGATTACCCGGAATTGGGCGATGCACTACTGGTGTGCGCCACCGAGGTGCGCACCGAGGCGCAGATGAGCGATTACGCCGCCAAGCTCAAGGCCGTCATCCACAATCCACCGCCGGCTTGACGCCGGCTGCGACCGAACCGCGAAACCACCCGTTCGCGTATTGCGAACGGATCCGCCCGCAAACACCGGACGAAACCACCAACGAAGGAGCATGACCATGGCCAAGATCACCCTGCAAGGCAATGCCATCAACACCAACGGCGACCTGCCCGCCGTCGGCAGCACGGCCCCGGATTTCCACCTGGTGGCCGGCGACCTCAGCGACAAGGGCCTGGCGGACTTTGCCGGCAAGAAGAAGCTGGTCAGTATCGTGCCCAGCCTGGACACCGGGGTGTGCGCGGCATCCACCAAGGTCTTCAACGAGAAGCTCGGTGGCCGTGACGATGTCGCCGTGATCATCGTGTCCGCCGACCTGCCGTTTGCCCAGGGCCGCTTCTGCGAGGCCGAGTCCACCGCTGACGTGACCACGCTGTCGATGATGCGGTCGCGTAATTTCGCCAAGGACTACGGCGTGTTGATCGAAGACGGTCCGCTGGCCGGCATTACCGCCCGCGCGGTGTTGGTGCTGGACGCGGACAACAAGGTCCTGCATGCCGAGCTGGTACCCGAAATCGCCCAGGAGCCCGACTACGACGCGGCTATTGCCGCCCTTGGTTGAGGGGTCGACGGCAGCAGCACGGGTGTGGGTGTCCGCCAAGGCGACGTCTGAACGGTGGCCGCTCCCGGCTGCTTGCGGCGAGTCCAGTCTCTTGTCCGTGTTATTCGCGCAACGCGTGGATGTCGGTCACCGGGCGCAGAGGGTGAACCCTGCGGCGTTCGGATGCGCATCCTTAACGTAACCGCGCCCGCTACCGATATCCGCGACCTCCATGTCCGGTCTTTACACATAGAGCAGAACGATGCTGATCCACGAACAGTCCCAAGCCGGTCGTCGGGCTACCGCCCAGGCGCCCAAGGTCAAGGCCGATCTGGCCGGAATCCCGGCGCATTTGCGTCGCGACGACGTCCCAGGTCTGCCCGAGGTCTCGGAAATGCAGGCGGTACGCCACTACACGCGGCTGTCGCAGAAGAACTTCAGCATCGACACCGAGTTCTACCCGCTCGGTTCCTGCACCATGAAATACAACCCGCGTGCCTGTAACAGCCTGGCATTGCTGCCCGGGCTGGTGGATCGTCATCCTCATGCGCCGGATACCCATAGCCAAGGCTTTCTGGCCTGCATGTACGAGCTGCAGGAGATGCTCAAGGAAGTGACCGGCATGAAGGCGGTGTCCTTGCAGCCGGCCGCTGGCGCCCAGGGCGAATTCGCCGGCATGGCGATGATCCGCGCCTACCACGATAGCCGTAACGACGACGCGCGCACCGAGGTGCTGGTGCCGGATGCCGCGCACGGCACCAATCCGGCCACGGCGGTAATGTGCGGTTACAAGGTGAAGGAGATCCCGACGCGCAAGGATGGCGACGTGGACCTGGAGGCGCTGAAGGCCGCGGTCGGCCCGCAGACCGCCGGGATCATGCTTACCAATCCGTCCACCCTGGGGGTGTTCGAGCGCAGGATCAAGGAGATCGCCCGCATCGTCCACGAGGCCGGCGGGCTGCTGTACTACGACGGCGCCAACCTGAACGCCATCCTGGGCAAGGTGCGTCCGGGTGATATGGGCTTCGACGTGATCCACATGAACCTGCACAAGACCTTCTCCACCCCTCATGGGGGCGGCGGTCCAGGTGCGGGTCCGGTGGGTGTGAGCGAACGCCTGATCCCCTACCTGCCGGTACCCATGGCCGGGTTCGACGGCAGTCGATACCACTGGATCACCGAGGACGATCACCCCGAGACCATCGGTCGCTTGACCGCCTTTGCTGGTAATGCCGGGGTGCTGATCCGCGCCTACGTCTATGCCCGCATGCTGGGCCGGGAGGGCATGGTGCGGGTGTCCGAGTATTCCACCCTCAACGCCAATTATCTGATGAAGAAACTCGAAGAGGCCGGATTTCAATTGGCCTTTCCGGGTCGTCGAGCGACCCATGAATTCATCGTGACCTTGAAGAAGGAGGCGAAGGAGATGGGGTGCAATGCCATGGACTTTGCCAAGCGGTTGCTCGACTATGGCATGCACGCCCCCACCACCTACTTCCCGCTGCTGGTACCCGAATGTTTTCTCATCGAGCCGACCGAGACCGAGGCCCCCGATGCCCTGGATGGGTTCGTCGCCGCCATGCGCAGCATCCGTGAGGAGGCTCAGACCAATCCGGAATTGGTGAAGGGCGCGCCGCACAGTCTCCCGGTGCGGCGTCTGGATGACGTGCGTGCGGCCCGTGAACTGGACCTGCGCTGGCAGGCGTCGTCCTGACGGGACTCGTCACGTTCCACGCCTCCCGTGAGCTGCCGTAGGGCGCAATACGCGAAGCGATTGCGCCGAATCCAATCCGCCGCGTAGCAGGTACAAGACCTGCGTTGCGCGGCGCAAGGCTTGAGCGGGGTTTGCTTCGATCCATGCGCCTTACGGGCGTTGGCCTGTTACCCTCGATTTTTGATGGTTATTTTGGCGGTATCGCGGTTCCCTCAGGAAGCGCTGAATAAGGCCATCCTGTACTTCTCAGCGCATGCTGCGCTGCAAACCCGGTTTACAGCTTGGCTCACAAACGGTCACTTACAGTTACCGATTTTGGCGGCACTTCCCTGTGCCGTGGAACACCTGAATCTTTCAGAGGTTCCCTGAGCGCTTCTCCTGCCATCAAGTTCAGGTAGACCGCGCCGAAATAAGGAAGTGATCGTTCGTCACGCTTCAAGGCGCCAATGATAAAAAAGATCTCCACGAGCGAGTTGCGGGTCGGCATGTACGTCCATGACTTGGCGTGCGGCTGGCTGCAGCACCCGTTTGCTGTCAGCACGTTTGCCGTCAAAGACGCCCAGACCATCCAGAAGATCGCCAGTGCCGGCATCCGCGAGCTGTTCATCGATACCGACAAGGGGCGCGACGTGGAGGACGTGGTCGTTCCGGAGCCGGCCAATGATGCGTCCGTCCCGGACAGGCCGGCGCCGACGTCCGCTGCAGACGAGGGTGCTCGCGCCGCGGTGTTGTTCCGCGAGGCCACCAGCGTCATCAAGAACATGATGGAAGACGCCCGCATGGGCAAGCAGGTGGACGTGCAATGCCTGAACCCCATGGCCGAGCGGATGGTGCAGTCGACCTTTCGCAACCCCCATGCCCTGTCGGGTATCACCCGCATCAAGACCAAGGACGAGTACACCTTCATGCACTGCGTGAGCGTCGCCGGTCTGATGACCACCTTCGCCATCGAAATGGGGCTGGACGACGAAACCGTGCACCAGGTCGCCGTCGGTGGAATGGTGCACGACATCGGTAAGACCCTGGTGCCGGATGAGGTGCTCAACAAACCGGGCAAGCTGGAAGGCGACGAGTTTGTGGTGATGAAACGTCACGTGGATTTCAGCGGTGAACTGCTGAAGGAACATCTGGGCCTGAGCCAGGCCGCCATCGACGTCACCATGATGCATCACGAGCGCATGGACGGCAGCGGTTATCCGTTGGGTCTGAAAGGGGACCAGATCAGCCTGATCGGGCAGATGGCCGCCATCGTCGATGTGTATGACGCATTGACCTCGGTGCGGGTCTACAAGGATGCCTGGGAGCCGAGTATCACGCTGAAGAAGTTGCTCGAATGGAGTCCGCACCATTTCAACCGGGACCTGGTGCAACGTTTCATCAAGTGTCTGGGTATCTATCCCCTCAGCTCGCTGGTGGAGCTGGAGTCGGGACGCGTCGGCATCGTGCTGGAGCAGGGTGCGGACATGCTGCGGCCGAGGCTGCGCATCGTGTACGACGCCAAACGCAAGTGTTACGCCCGCGTGACCGAAATCGACTTGGCCAGGGATCGGCAGGATCGCATCGTCACTGCGCGCTCGCCGAAGGACTTCGGAATCGACATGGCGGTGTTTCTGTAGGCAGACCTGTGTCGCGGGGGACGGTTATACTGGCGCGCACCACAGCGAAGAGCGCGCGGCGCACAGGACCATGTCCTTTTCAGCCAATCTGTTTCTGATCGGTGCCCAAAAGGCAGGCACGACCTATCTGGCGAGCCTGTTGGGGCAGCACCCCGATATCTGCCTGGCCGAACCCAAGGAGCCGGATTATTTCAGTGCCAACCAGGGGCGCGGCAAGGATTGGTACCGTAGCTGCTTCGAACACCCGGAGGCCCGCTGGTTGCTGGATGCGTCCACCAGCTACAGCGCCGCGCCTTTGGGCGATGACGTAGCGGACACGCCCATGGCGGGTGTGGCGGCACGTATCCGAGACGCCGTATCGGATGCCCGTTTCATCTACTTGCTGCGCGACCCGGTCAAGCGGGCCTATTCGTCCTACTGGCACGCGGTTCGCGGCGGTTACGAGCAGCGTCCGTTCGCGGAGGTGATCCGTCACGATGATTATTACCTGCGCATGGGTTGCTATGACCGGCAACTGGAAGAATACCTGTCGCACTTCGACCGTGAGCGCTTCCAGCTGCTGTTCTTCGAAGACTTCATCAAGGCCCCCGAAGACACTGCCAACCAGTGCGTGACCTTACTCGGTCTGACGCCGGTGGAGAGTTTCCGGCTCGATCGGGGGACCAACGAGACCTATACCTACGGCCCGTTGCTGCAGCGCGTGAATCGGGCGATGTCCGACCACGGCGGTATCCAGCGGGTTATCGATATGGCAAAGAAATGTGTTCCCCACGGCCTGTTGCGTGCGATGCGCGGGTCGCTTACCCAGGGCATTCCCCCCATGGACGCCGCTGACCGGGTCTGGTTGGCGGAATACTATGCCCCGCACAATGCCGCGTTGGCCGAGCGCCTCGGCCCGTTGCCGCCGGGATGGACGACCGTCGAAACGGCCGCCGCCTGATTCGTGCGCATTGCCAATCTGACCGGATTTCACGTAGCCCATGGCCTACCAGAATGCACGCGGTGCGACGCGACTGATCAATGCCTTCCGTTACTCGATGGAAGGCTTTCGGAAATGTTTCAAATACGAAGAAGCGTTCCGCCAGGAGGTGTTCGCTTCCCTGGTCATGGTCCCGCTGGCGATTTGGCTGGGGGATAATGGCATCGAACGCGCGCTTCTGGTGGGCAGCTGGTTGATGGTGCCCATCGTCGAGTTGCTCAATTCCGCCATCGAGGCCAACGTCGATCGGGTCGGGCTGGAACGTCACAAGCTGTCCGCCCGGGCCAAGGACATCGCTTCGGCCGCCGTGTTTTCCAGTCTGGTCATGGCGTCCAGTGTCTGGGCGTTGGTACTGATTCCCCGCTGGTTGTAGGCGGGCCTCTCATTTCGAACAAGGTAGTCCATTTATGTCTGCGCTGATCTGCGGTTCCTTCGCCTTTGACAACATCATGGTCTTTCAGGGCCGTTTCAAGGATCACATCCTGCCGGAACAGGTGCATATCCTGAACGTGTCCTTCCTGGTGCCGGATATGCGACGGGAATTCGGCGGCTGCGCCGGCAATATCGCGTATAACCTGCAGCTGCTGGGTGGCGACGGGGCGCCGATGGGCACCGTCGGCGCCGACTTCGCCCCTTACGCGGATTGGATGGACGTGCAGGGCGTCAGCCGCGCGTATCTGCAGACGGTCGAGCACGCTTTCACCGCCCAGGCATACATCACCACCGACCAGGACGACAATCAGATCACCGCCTTTCATCCGGGTGCCATGAACGAGGCCCATCGGTGCCGGGTCGATGATGCCGCTGGCGTGACCCTTGGCATGGTGTCGCCGGATGGCCGCCAGGGGATGATCGAGCATGCCGAACAGTTCGCCGAGGCCGGCATCCCGTTCATCTTCGATCCCGGCCAGGGCATGCCCATGTTCGATGGCGACGACCTGAATCGGTTCGCCGACCAGGCCAGCTATCTGGCGTTCAACGATTACGAAGCCAAGCTGATGACCGAGCGTACCGGCAAATCCATCGAGGAGCTGGCCAAAGGCGTACGCGCCGTGATCGTCACCCGGGTCGGGGAAGGTTCGGATATCTATGCCGACGACAAGGTGTACCGCATCCCCGCCGCGCCGGTAACGAGGCTTGCCGATCCCACCGGCTGCGGCGACGCCTACCGTGCCGGCCTGATCCATGGTTTGCAGCAGGGCATGGACTGGGAGACCATCGGGCGGGTGGCCGGACTGATGGGCGCAATCAAGATCGAGCATGCCGGCACCCAGAACCATCGTTTCAGCCGCGCCGAGTTCGAGGCCCGCTTCAAGGTGGCCTACGGCCGTGACTTGTGAGGGCATGCCGATGAGCGAAATCGAATTCCTGCCACTGACGTGCGCCTTGTTGACGGTATCGGACAGCCGCACCGAGGCGGACGACAAGTCCGGCAACTGGCTGCGGGAAGCCGTCACCGCCGCCGGCCACCAGGTCGCTGAAAAGACCATCGTCAGGGACGATGTCTATCAGCTGCGTGCCGTGGTCGGCAAATGGATCGCGGACCCGGCCATCCAGGTGATTCTCACCACGGGTGGCACCGGCGTCACCGGGCGCGACAGCACGCCGGAGGCCATCATTCCGCTGCTGGACAAGCAGATCGAAGGGTTCGGCGAGCTGTTCCGCCAGCTCAGCTTTGACGAGATCGGTGCCTCCACCTTGCAGTCGCGCTGTATTGGCGGCTTGGCCAACGCGACGTTCGTGTTTTGTCTGCCCGGTTCGACCGGCGCCTGCAAAACTGGCTGGGACAAAATCCTCAAGCCGCAGCTGGATTTGCGCACCAAGCCGTGCAACTTCGCCATGTTGATTCCGCGCTTGAACGAGAAGTGATCATGGGCAGTAACGACCATTCCCCCAGTTGCACGCCGACCCTGGCCGACTTGAAGAGCTACGAAGCGGCCTTGGACACCCTGCTGTCCCATGCCGAACCGCTGGCGGAAACCGAGACGGTGCCGCTGACTCAGGCACTGGGTCGTGTCATCGCAATGCCGGTCAGCAGCCTGATCGACGTGCCGGGCTGGGATTACAGCGCGATGGATGGGTACGCCGTGCGTGCCGCCGATGTCGCGGCGCCGGGGGCGGTGTTGCCGGTGTCTCAGCGCATTCCTGCCGGCAGTGCCCCTGCCCCCCTCGTGCCCGGCACCGCGGCACGTATCTTTACCGGAGCGCCGGTGCCGGACGGCTGCGATACCGTGGTGATCCAGGAGGTCTGCACGGCTGGTGACGGCCAGGTCGTCATCGAGTCCGCGGTGGCGCCGGATCAGAACATCCGCCGACGCGGCGAGGATATCGCGCAGGGTGACGAGATCATTGCCGCCGGTACGCGCCTGTTGCCGCAACATCTGGGGCTGGCGGCGTCGGTGGGGGTTGCCAAACTGACCGTGTATCGGCGTCTCAAGGTGGCGCTGTTCACCAGCGGTGACGAGCTGGTCACGCCGGGAGAGCCGCTGGCGCCAGGCAAGATCTACAATTCCAATCGCTACACCGCCACCGGCCTGCTGCAGGCGTTGGGCTGCGAGGTACTCGACCTGGGCATTGTCGAAGACGACTTGGAGTCCACGGTGGCCGCCATGGCAGGCGCCAGCGAACAGGCCGATCTGGTGTTGGCCACCGGGGGTGTGTCCGTGGGGGAAGAGGATCATGTGAAGCCCGCGGTGGAGCGCCTGGGCAGTCTGGATATGTGGAAGATCGCCATTCGCCCCGGCAAGCCGGTGGCCTTCGGGCGGATCGGCAAGGCCCATTTTCTGGGCTCTCCGGGCAACCCGGTTTCATTGTTTGTGACTTTTCTGTTGTTCGCGCGGCCTTTCATACAACGCCGACAGGGTGTGACCGATGTCGTGCCGATGACCGTCCAGGCGATTGCCGACTTCGATTGGCCGCGCCCGGACAAGCGGCGGGAATTCCATCGCGCCCGGCTGTGGCGGGATGACGCCGGGAATGCCCGCCTGAGCGTGCACCCGAGCCGTTCGTCCGGGGTGCTCAGCTCGGTCACCTGGGCCAACGGTCTGGTGGTGATCCATGAGGGGCAGACCATCGCCAAGGGTGATAGGGTGGACTTCATGCCGTTTGCGGAGTTGCTGTGATGGCGAACATCGATGTGCTCTATTTCGCCAGCCTGCTGGAGCGCCTGGGTGTCGATCGGGAGAAGCTGGAACTTCCGCACGATGTCCGTGATCTGAGCGGGTTGCTCGCCCTGCTGAGGGCGCGTGGCGGCGTCTGGCGTGACGTGTTCGACGGCGATCAACCGGTGCTGATGGCGCTCAACCAGGAGATGGCCAAACCCCACGCGGCGCTCGCCGAAGGCGACGAAGTCGGGCTGTTCCCGCCGGTGACCGGCGGCTGATAACAAACGCTGGTCTGGGCAGGCGGGCACACCTACACTGCGCGCCGCCGCTAGCCAGCGGTAACAAATCGTTCGGCCATCCCAAGGAGGAAAGGTCCATGTCTGCGGTGTCATGTGGGCGCGTGTTGCGCCCCCTTCTGGTGCTGTTCTGCGTGGGTGTCACACCTGCGGCGGCAATTGCCAAGCAGGTATCCGGTTACATCGAGAAGGTCGTCATCTATCTCGGCGCGATCCAGATCAAGGCCAAGATCGACAGCGGTGCGCTGAATACCTCTTTGCATTGCAGCAGCTGCGACCAGACCTTTGAGCGTGACGGCCGTGAATGGGTGCGCTTCACCTTGACCAACTGGCGCGGCGACAGCACCGTGATCGAACGTCCGGTGATCGATCGCACACAGATCCGCCGACATTTCGGCCGCAGCCAGGAGCGTCTGGTGATCAGTCTGCCGGTCTGCATGGGCGGCGTCGTCAAGGAAAAGCCGGTAAACGTGGTCGACCGTAGCGGCTTCAACTATCAGATGCTGATCGGCCGGGAGTTTCTGAACGGCGATTTTCTGATCGATCCCGCGGAAAAATACCTGCTTGGAACGGATTGTCCTGATGCCGCGCCGTCGTACTGAACGTCATCTGTATCTGCTCGCCGGCACCTTGGCCCTGATCGGGCTTGGGGTGTTCGTCTACAAGGTGTGGGGGTTGGACTTCCCGCTCCAGGCCGGCCAGCAGGAACAGCGGTTGTGGGATCTGGAGGTCAAGCTGACGTTCCGCGCCGATGGTGCGCCCGCCAAGCTGAGTTTGTTCATCCCGCGCGACACGCGGCGTTTTCAGTTGGTTGACGAGAATTTCGTTTCGCTCGGCTATGGGCTGGCTACCAGCCGCCCCGATGCAAACCGCCAGGTCACGTGGTCGATTCGTCGCGCCAAGGGGCCGCAGGTATTGTTTTACCGCGCTACCGTGCGATCACTCACCGCCGGCGGGTCCCCGCCCGATACCGGCGCCCGGCCGCAGGTCACGGCGCCTGAGCTGACCGAGCTGCAAAAGAGCGCAATGCAGACCCTGGCTGGCCAGCTCAAGGCCGAGTCGGCGGACACCACGACGTTGGTCGGTCTGTTGCTTGCCAAGCTCAATGCGCAGAACCCCGGCGAGGCCGTTGCCTTGTTGCTACACGACGAGGGCGGTGCACAGCCGGTGTTGCAGGTGGCCGTCAAGGCGCTGCAGTTCATGGGGGTGCCGGCCCGCATCGCGCACGGCGTCGAACTCAAGGAGTTGACCCGTCAGGTGCCGATCATCAGCTGGTTCCAGGTGTATGAAGGCAATTTGTGGCGGTCGTTCAATCCGAAGACCGGCGAAGCCTGGGTACCGGATCGCTATTTCACCTGGTGGCGAGGAGAAGAACCGATTGCGCAGCTGTCAGGGGGCAGCCGACTGAGCGTGGAGATCGCCACCGCCATCAACACCGAGTCCGCCTTGCGGGGTGCCACGGCGCGCGCCCAGGTTCAGGCGCCCGCGCTGTCGGCGCTGTCGTTGTTCAGTCTGCCTATCGATACCCAGGTGGTTTACCGCATCCTGCTGACCGTGCCCTTGGGCGTGTTCATCCTGGTGCTGTTGCGCAATATCGTCGGGGTGAAGACCTTCGGGACCTTCATGCCGGTGCTGATCGCGTTGGCGTTCCGCGAGACCCAGTTGTTGTGGGGTGTGACCTTGTTCTGCGTCATCGTCGCACTGGGCCTGGCGATCCGTTTCTACCTGGAACATCTGAAGCTGCTACTGGTGCCGCGATTGGCCGCCGTGGTGGTGGTCGTGGTGTTGCTGATGACCCTGATCTCGCTGCTCAGCCAGCGGATGGGACTGCCGGAGGCGTTGTCCATCGCCCTGTTCCCGATGGTCATCATCACCATGACCATCGAACGCATGTCCATCGTCTGGGAAGAACGTGGCGCGGCCGAGGCATTGACCCAGGCCGGCGGCAGCCTTGCCGTGGCGTCGCTGGCGTACCTGGTGATGAACGAGCGGCATATCGAACACCTGGTATTCGTGTTCCCCGAACTGCTGCTTGTGTTGCTGGCGGCGATCCTGTTGTTGGGACGCTATTCCGGTTATCGGTTGCTCGAACTCAAGCGCTTCAAGGCCCTGGCGGGGGGGCGCTGAATGTTCGCTGCGCTACGCCGTTGGCGGGGGCTCGCACAGGCCGGTGTATTGGGCCTGAACGCCCGTAACGCGCGTTACAACCTGGTGTTTAACCCCCGCCGCCTGCTGCCGTTGGTGGATGACAAACTGACCACCAAGCGCTTGGCCCATGCCGCGGGTATCGCGGTCCCGGAATGCTACGGCGTGATCGAGGAAGAGCATGAGATCAAGGCAGTCCATGAATTGTTGGCCGAGCATCCGGATTTCGTCATCAAGCCCGCCCAGGGCAGCGGTGGGGACGGTATTCAGGTTTTCACGGGCGCTGCCAAGGGCCATTATCGAAAGATCAGCGGCGATCTGGTCAGCCATGATGCGCTGGAGCATCACCTGTCCAACATCCTCAGCGGGATGTATTCACTGGGTGGGCAGCCGGACAAGGCGATCATCGAATATCGGGTCCGGTTCGACCCGGTTTTCGAGCGCCTCAGCTACCAGGGTGTGCCGGATGTGCGCATCATCGTGTTTCTCGGGGTGCCGGTGATGGCCATGGTGCGCTTGCCCACCCGCCAGTCGGACGGCAAGGCGAATCTGCATCAAGGTGCCATCGGCTCCGGCATCGACATGGCCACCGGCCGCACCTTGCGCGCGGTGTGGCACAACGAAGTGGTGGAAGACCATCCGGATACCGGCAATGCCGTCACCGGCGTGGTCATCCCGGCCTGGGACAAGTTGCTGGACATCGCCGCGCGCTGCTATGAACTGACCGGACTCGGGTACCAAGGTGTCGATATGGTGTTGGACCGGGATCTGGGGCCACTGGTGCTGGAGCTCAATGCCCGCCCCGGGCTGAACATCCAGATCGCCAACCAGGCGGGCCTGCTGCCCCGTCTGGACGCCATCGAGCGCGCCGTCGAGGGCTTGACCGATGTCAGTCAACGGGTGGCGTTCGCTCGTAGCCGCTTTGCTGTCGGGTAAGATATCCCCTCACCTTATCCCCATCCTGTCACGCACGGAGGGCGTTCATGGAAAACGGCATATTGCTCGGCGGTTCGGATTCAGGTCAGCTTTGGTTGGATGCCGGCATGGCCAACCGCCATGGTCTGATCACCGGGGCGACGGGTACCGGCAAGACCGTCACCCTGCAGCTGTTGGCGGAGTCTTTTTCCCGCCTTGGAGTGCCGGTGTTCAGCGCCGACATCAAGGGCGACCTGTCCGGGGTGGCCGCTGCCGGGCGACCGCACCCTAAGGTCACGGCGCGCATCGAAAAGATCGCCATCGGCGACCACGCCTTCGAGGCATGCCCGGTATTGTTTTGGGACGTCTACGGCGAAACCGGTCATCCGGTGCGGACCACTATTTCCGAGATGGGCCCGGTGCTGCTGGCCAATCTGTTCGAACTCAACGACACTCAGGAGGGAATTCTGCATATCGCCTTTCGGGTCGCGGACGAGCAGGGTTTGCTGCTGCTGGATCTGAAGGATCTGCGCAGCATGCTCAACTGGGTGGCGGACAACGCCGATCAGCTCAGCCGCGAATATGGCAATGTCACCAAGCAGAGCGTCGCGGCCATCGTGCGCAGGTTGCTGGTGATCGAACAGGCCGGCGGCGATGTGTTCTTCGGTGAGCCGGCGTTGCGCATCGAACACCTGATGCAAACGGATTTTTCTGGTCGCGGCGTGATCAGCCTGTTGGACGCCACCCGGTTGTCGCAGAATCCGCGCATCTACGCCACCTTTCTGCTGTGGCTGTTGTCCGAACTGATGGAGGAATTGCCCGAGCGCGGTGACGCGCCGTTGCCCAAGTTGGTGTTCTTTTTCGACGAGGCGCATCTGTTGTTCGACAAGGCACCGCCGGCGTTGATCGAGAAGATCACCCAGGTGGTGCGGCTGATTCGCTCCAAGGGGGTTGGGGTATTCTTCATCAGCCAGTACCCCAATGACGTGCCGGACGAGGTGATCGGTCAGTTGGGCAACCGTATCCAGCATGCCTTGCGGGCGTTCACGCCGCGGGACAAGAAGGCGGTCAAGGTGGCGGCCGAGACCTTCCGCCAGAATCCGGATTTCGACACGGTCACCGCCATCACCGAGTTGGGGGTGGGCGAAGCCCTGATCTCCACCCTGGACGCCAAAGGCGTGCCGTCAGTGGTGCAGCGGACCCTGGTGGCGCCGCCCCGGTCCCAGATAGGACCGATCGACACGACGGCACGGGAGCGGCTTTACCAGCGTTCACCGTTGAAAGGCAGCTACGATAACCCGGTGGACCGCGAATCCGCTCATGAGCTGTTGCAAAAGCGCGCCGACGAGCTGGAGGCGAAACGCCAGCAGGCAGAACGCCAGGCGGCCGAGGAGAAGGTGGAGAGCCGGGCCAAGCGGGGCGGTGGGGGTAGCCGTCGTCAAAGTGTCGGCGAGGCCTTCACCAAGTCGGTGATGCGGGCCATCGGTTCAGGCTTGGGTCGGCAGATCGTGCGCGGGATTCTCGGATCCATCATCGGCAAGCGGTGATCGTCAGAGGGTCGCGCCGCCCGCGCCTGATCGCGTAATGTACGCCAAGCACGCTCAACCGGTCCCGGATGCGACACCTGGATATGGGCCATAATAAGACGCCTGTAACCCGGAGCCGCCGTGAATATCAGCATCAAGGTCCAAGCCGAGCCGTTCGATCCCGACGCCGAATCCCGCGTGGTACGGGCGGGCAATCCCCGTGTCGGCGGGGTGGTCACCTTCCTGGGTCTGATGCGGGATCTGAACGACGGCGACGATGTCACCCGCATGACCCTGGAACACTATCCGGGCATGACCGAAAAGGCCCTGCGTCAGATTGCCGAAACCGCCATGCGGCGCTGGGAGCTGGATGCCATCAACGTGGTGCATCGGGTGGGCACCTTGACCCCGGAGGAGCCGATCGTACTGGTGGCGGTGGCCAGCCGTCATCGCGGCGCGGCGTTTCGCGGCTGCGAATTCGTCATCGATTACCTGAAGAACCGTGCACCGTTTTGGAAGAAGGAGCAGACCGCACAGGGTGAGCGCTGGGTGGAGGCGCGCGATAGCGACAAGACGGCCGAAGCACGCTGGAATACGCCGTGACCGCCATTGCAGCCCATACTATGCGTCAAATGCCTTAAACTGGCGCCTTGCCTACGCTGCTGAAGGAGCCAGCTCGTGACCCGTTTGATCAAATCCAAGCGCTGTCCCACCTGTGGCGGTATCGATTTCACCCGCCGCCATCGGTCGTTCTGGATGCGTTGGTTTACCGGCAGCCAGTTTCTGGTGTGCCGCCATTGCAGGAGCAAGGTGCTGCTGTTGGGCGCCCAGGCCGACCAGACAGAGACGGCTGTCGACCGCTGCACCGACGGCTGACCTGCTCCTGACCGTGGTCAGCCCAGCGGCCCCGCGTCCAGGCTGCTCAGGCCGCTGAGGCGGTCGCTGGGCCAGCGCACCGCATGGCGGACGCGTTCTAGCACCGGCAACAACTGCTCGCCCTGTTCGCCCACCACCTCGATGCTGCCCCAGTCGGTCGGTTCGATCAGCCCGGCAAAGCGCTCCGATTGCAGACGCAACATGCCCGGCGAGCGTTCGCCCGGCATGAAAAACACCGTCACTGGTCCTTGTTGCCCGCGTAGCACCAGATGCACCCCGTTACCGGCGCGCATGGCGCAGATACCGGCAAAATTGACCCGACCGATGTCGCCGGTACTGACGCTGGCGCCGAACCGGGCGAATACCTGCTTCAGGTCACCCTCGGGCGCAGGTCCCGGGTCGTGCAGATGCACGGCTTCGTCCGACACATGATGCAGCACGCTACGTTCCAGGCTCAGGTCCTTGTAGGGATGGCTGAACTGCAACCAACCCAGGGTTGCCGCGCTGATCGCAAGGATGGCACTGGCGGCGATCACCAACCAGCGACGGTTGCCGACGCGGGCCGCGGGAAGGTCCAGGGAGACCGCCAACTGAATGCGATCCGCCAGCGCCGCCGGGGGCGTCACATGCAGGGCTTCGCGCAAACGGTCTTCATCGCTGCGCAGGGACCGCGCAAAGCCCGCGCACGCCGGGCACTGCCGCTGGTGCTCGGCGAGGTGTCGGTCGAGTCGGCCGGGATCTTCGAGCAATTGTCTGCGAAATGTCAGGCAGTCCATCTTCACAAGCCTTCTCCGCCCAGGGCGGCATCATCGTCGTCTGTGAGCATGCGCCGGAGGGTTTGGCGGGCGCGGAACAGACGGGTCAGTACGGTATTGGTTTTCAGATCGAGCATCTGGCCGATCTCCTTGCAGCTGAAGCCACCGATGACTTGCAGCATCAAGGGTTCACGGTATTCCAGTGCCAGATCGGCCAGGGCGCGACGCAGTGCAAAGGCCTCGGCACTGGTGTCGTAGCCGCGGGAGGGCACCGGCGGTAGTTCGTGGGGGTCGCGGACCTCCGGTCGCTGACGCTCGTACAGCCGCGCGTGCTCGTTGCGCAAAATGGTGTACAGCCAGGCCCGGGCGGCCTTGGGGTCGCGCAGCTTCTCCTGTGCGCGCCAAGCCCGCATAAAGGTCTCCTGCACCAGATCCTCCGCGACGTGGGGGTTGTGGCACAACCCCATGGCGTAGCGATAGAGTTCGGTGGAGGTGGCCTTGATCAAGGCGTCGAATTGCCGGTTCGTGTCTCCCATGCCTCTGTAGACCGGATGTTGGCGCGTTTGATTGCCCGACCACGCAAGCCGGGAACCGGCTTCGCTTAGGGTTTTATGTAGGTGTAGCCGCGCTGCTGCAGATCGGCCAGGTGTGACAGCGAATTGGTCACCACGTCCCTTGCGTGCACGCCGTACAGATCCCGGCGGAAATTGATCCGGTGTCGGAGCAGCGTCGGCCCGGATACCTCGAACACCACGCCCTCAGCACGCAACGCGTCGATACGTTCGCGGAATGCCGGGGTGGCGTTGGCGTGGCTCAGGCCTTTCACCTTGGGCAGGGCTGCCGGCAACAGCAGCATGGTGACGCCGCCACCTTGCAACAGCACGCGGACGTCGGTGTTGTCCGGGCCCACCGAGGCGAGGTGGTTGTGCAGGTTGCGCAATACCGCTTCCTGATGTTCGGGCGTGTCGTCGTTGACGTGAAAAACCAGTTTCGTCGGCTGGGATGCCCGTGCGACGTGGAGGCCGAGCAGCAGGGTGCAGGCGAGCAGTCGCAGGAGATGGCGCCGATGCAACATCATCGTGGCGCCGGTTGTGGTCACGCCTTGATGTACGTCCAGCCTTCGCGGCGGCGCTTGACCACCCGGGCGATGCCGGCGCGGGTGACCTCCGCTTCGGGCACCAGCTGGACCTCGATGCCTTTTTCGACCCGCAGACGCTCCATGGTGTTCAGGCAGGCGACAAAGGTCAGGTTGTCAAAGGTGCGCGACAGCTCACGGATTCGCTCCTTCTGTGTCGACAGACCCTCGCGCAACAAGGCCAGGCCCTTGCCGTGGCTGATGACCTCTACCCGCAGCGGCCGGCCGTCCTCAAGGTAAGCGGTGAGCAGACCCTCCACTTCGTCGAGCAGATCACTGGCGTTGTTCATGTCGTCGCCGGTGACATGGACCACGATGCGGGTCTCATCGGATTCGGCGCTGGCAGGTGCCTGCCCGCGGCCGTTGTTGTCCAGTACCACCAGGCGTTCGGCCTCGGCGGCATGGCGCAGCTGCCAGCCTGACAGGGCGCCGACCAGCAGTGCCAGCGCGACGCTCGCGGCGGCCAGGCCGCGGCTGGCGCGGGACGGGGTGGCGGGCTTGGGCGGCTCTTCAGCGGGATAGGCGGCTTGCACCAGGGCCTTGAGCTGGCGCAGCTCGCAGACCTCGCGCGCCAATTCTGGATCATGACGCAGGGCATCGAGCAGCTCGGCCTGTTGCGCGGGCGGCAGTTCGCCGTCCACCAGGGCATGGAGCTCGTGTGACGTGATGTCCTTCATGATGCTGTCGATTCCTGCGTTTGAAGCTCTGTCTCGGGCCTTCCGTCACGGTTGGGCCAGGGGGCGCACCCGCGGCGCCTTCCCTATATGAACGACGCCATGCCCGGTAACTTTATTCCGTGGCGGGCGGATTTTCCACGGCTGGCTCACATAATGCGTTGCGTAACGCGGCGATGTCGGTGATCGGCGGCAGGCATTGGGTGCCGCGACACAGAAAGGCGTTGGGCCCATTTTGCCCGCCCCGCTCGGCAAGCAGCCCGGGCAGGTCGGTGGCATCGGCGGGGATCGCGTACACCGCCCGGTGGGGATGATAGCCCCCGGGGAGCGCCGCCAGCCAGCCCGACAGGGCGTCGGCGTGGTCCCGGATGACCAGGGTATCTGGAGGCGTTAGCTGTTCCTGCAGTGCAATCAGCAGGCTGGCGTGGGCGTAGGGCATCTCGCGGACGCCCTGCCAAGCGGTCTGTAGGGTGCGTCGAGCGGCGTCCTCGTAGCGTGGCTCGCCCAGCAGGTGTGCCAGCCGCTGCAAGGCGAAGGCGGCGATGCCGTTGCCGGCCGGCATGGCGTCGTCGGTCATCGGCTTGGGGCGGTGCAGCAGCTGCTCGTGGTCGTCGGCGGTGAAGTAGAAACCACCGTGTCGGCGGTCTTCAAACCGGGCCAGCAGCAGCTCGGCCAGCTCACTGGCCCAGCTCAGGTCGGCGCTGCGCCAGCGTGCCTGCAACAGTTCCAAGAGGGCGTGGATCAGGTAGGCGTGGTCGTCCAGGTAGGCGGCCAGATTTGCCCGGCCGTCCTTGTAGCTGGCGAGCAGACGACCATCCTGCCACATGTTTAGGCGCAGAAAATCCACCGCCCGTTCTGCCGAGGCGATCCAATCGGCACGGCCCAATAAGCGCCCGGCCCGGGCCATGCCGTGGATCATCAGGGCGTTCCAGCTGGTCAGCACCTTATCGTCACGGGCGGGGCGGACACGGGTGGTGCGGGCTGCCAGCAGTTTGCCCTGGGCGCTGGTCACCCGTTGCTGGGCGGTTTCCCGGTCGATGCCGAGTTTTTCCGCTACTTCGCCCAGCGGCCGGAAGCCGTGCAGATGCCAACGGCCTTCGAAATTGGCCGCCAGATTCAGTCCCCACAGCGGCGCGATCACGGCGTATTCCTCGGCACTGACCGTGCCCCGGACCTGATCGGGGGTCCAGACGTAGAATCTGCCCTCCTCGCCCTCGCTGTCGGCGTCCAGGCTGGCATGGTAGCCGCCTTCGGGCGATTGCATCTCGCGCATCACCCAGGCGGCGGTCTGCTCACAGGTCCGGGCGAACAGGGGCTCGGCGCTGGCGGCATGGGCGTCGGCGTACAGCGCCAACAGCGGGCCATTGTCGTAAAGCATTTTCTCGAAGTGGGGAACCATCCAGTAGTCGTCCACCGAGTAGCGACAGAATCCGCCGCCGAGCAGATCGTTCATTCCTCCCAGGGCCATGCGTTCCAGGGTGAAGCCCGCCATGTGTGCGGCCTGTTGGTTGCCGGTCCTGGCCCAGTCACGTAGCAACAGTTCGATGTTCGTGGGATGGGGGAACTTGGGAGCCGAGCCGAAACCGCCGTGCTCGGCATCGAAATGCTGGGCCAACTGGCCGGTGGCCAGCGTCAGCGGGCCGTCATCGAGTACAACCCCGTACGGCTTCACCTTGGGGCTGGTGCGTTCCAGGGCCTGTTGCAGGCTGGCGTTCTGTTCGCGTATCGCTGCGTGTTGCTCACGATAGGCTCGCTCCACGGATTCGAGCAGTTGCACGAAGGACGGCAGTCCGTGACGGGGCTCGGGCGGGAAATAGGTGCCGGCAAAGAAGGGCGCCAGATCGTCGGGCGTCAGGAACACCGTCAGCGGCCAACCGCCGGCACGCTGCGACAACAGTTGGTGGGCGGTTTGGTAGATCTTGTCCAGGTCCGGCCGTTCCTCCCTATCCACTTTGATGTTCACGAACAGACGGTTCATGACCTCCGCGGTGGCGGGGTCCTCGAACGACTCGTGGGCCATCACATGGCACCAATGGCAGGCGGAATAGCCCACCGACAGCAGGATGGGTTTGTCCCGTGCGCGGGCCAGTTGCAGGGCTTCGTCGCACCAGGGCCACCAGTCCACCGGGTTGTCGGCGTGCTGCTGCAGGTAGGGGCTGGTGGTATCGGCGAGACGGTTCTTGTGCGGGGTATCCATGGCGACATGCTAGCCGATCAGGCGGTGTTGGCGCCCGCGTGCCGCGGCCGGGTATGGTCCATTGCTGTCCGGATCCATTTGGGAAGCGCTGAACAAGTCCATCCTGGACTTCCCAGCGCACGTTGCGCTGCAAACACGGTTTGCAGCTTGCTGCAAAATCAGTCACTTGCCGTGACCGATTTAGGCGGCACCTCCCTGTGCCGCGGAAGCTCTGAATTTTTCAGAGCTGCCTTAGGGAAGCGCTGAACAAGTCCATCCTGGACTTCCCAGCGCACGCTGCGCTGCAAACGCGGTTTGCAACTTGCTGCAAAATCAGTCGCTTGCAGCGACCGAATTTTGGTGGCGCCACCCGGTGCTTTGGGCTGTGGCCCTGAGGCGAGCACAATCGGGTACACTCGCGCGCATGCCACCGGATGACCAAACCATGACAGAAGCCGCCCCGTTGAAGCTGAAAAAGCACCAGGACCGCCGCTTGCGGGCGGGCCATTGCTGGGTGTATTCGAACGAGATCGACACCGCTGCCACGCCACTGAAGGGCCTGGACCCGGGTCAAGCGGTGGACATCGTGTCCGATCAGGGCAAATGGATCGGCTCCGGGTATGCCAATCCGAACACCCTGATCGCCGCGCGTATCGTCAGTCGGGACCGGGCCCACCGGCTGGACCAGTCGCTGCTGGTGCATCGTTTGAAGATCGCCTTGGGATTGCGCGAGGCGCTGTACCCGGCACCTTACTACCGGCTGGTGTACGGCGAGGCGGACGGCCTGCCCGGTCTGATCGTGGATCGCTTCGACGACCAGCTGGTGGTGCAACTGACCACCGCCGGCATGGAGGCGGTGCGCGAGAAGGTGGTCGCCGCGTTGGACAAGGTGCTGAATCCGACGGTGATCTTGTTGCGCAATGATATCGCCAGCCGTACCACCGAAGGCCTCGAACAGGTCATCAAGGAGGCCAAAGGGACGGTGCCGGAGCGGACGCAGGTGATGGAGGGGGGCGGGCGCTTCCAGGTGTCGTTGCTGGAAGGGCAGAAGACCGGCTGGTTCTACGATCAGGCGGCAAATCGTGATCGCTTGATGAAATACGTTGCCGGCAAGCGGGTGCTGGATGTGTGCAGCTACGTGGGTGCCTGGGGGGTGCGTGCCGCCCTCGGTGGCGCGGCGGAGGTGACCTGCGTCGATGTGTCGGCCAAGGCGTTGGACCAGGTCGAGGAAAATGCCGCGCTCAATGGCGTTGCGGATCGGGTGCGCATTGCCCAGGGTGATGCCTTCGCGACCCTCAAGGCGCTACGCCAGGCGGGTGAGCATTTCGACGTGATCGTGGTGGACCCGCCTGCGTTCATCAAACGCAAGAAGGATATGAAGGAAGGAAACTTGGCCTACCGCCGCTTGAACGAGGTGGCGATGGCCCTGCTGGGCCGGGACGGATTGTTAGCGTCGGCGTCGTGCTCGTTCCATATGGACAGGGACACGCTGCTGCGCACGCTGCAGCAGGGGGCGCGGCACGTGGATCGCAGCCTGCAGCTGCTCGAATATGGCCAACAAGGTCCTGATCATCCGGTTCACCCTGCTATCGTGGAAACGGCCTATCTGAAGGCCTATTATCTGCGCGTGTTGCCGACCTTCTGACCGCCAGGGGGTATCAGATCCGTCGGCCCGCCAGGCGCTGGATCTCGTCCTTCAGGCGCTCGCGATCCGCTTCGGACAATCGCAGCCAGAGCTCGGCGATGCCCCGTGCCTCGTCCGGCAGTGGCGACGCCTTGTCGTCGCCGAACATCAGCCAGGCCGGGTTGACGTCCAACACCGAGGCGATTTCGTCGATCTTGCGCGGACGCAGCGACTTGCCGTTCTCGATCTTCTGGATCACCGCCTGGTTGGTGCCTGCCTGTACCGCCAGTTGTTCCTGCGTCCAGCCCATTTGGCGACGTCGGTAACGCATGCGCTCACCCAGGGTCCGCAGATGGGGCGGCATGGTCTTGATCCCGTTCATGTAATCTAGCCTCATAACCAACTCTCGCTCGCGTTGTTTGCGATTAGCCGTGGTTCCAAACCAGCTAACGGCGGGGTTGGCGAAAACTTGAACGGGGAGTTTGCCGGCACTCGGCGGGTCGGGCACCGTGGCTCAGCGGTACAGCGGAAGCCGCGCGATGCGGGCCTCGATCTCGTCCATCATGCGGGTGTAGGCGGGGCTGTCCACCCCGCCGAAACGGCGTTGGAATTCGGCTGCCGTCATGTGTTCGGGCAGATCCCGCGCCGGCGGCATCAGGTCCGCCTCGGTGGCGCCCCTGGCCAGCGCCTGTTGCAGACCCGCGGCCTTGCGCGGATCCCCGGCCAGTTCGCCAAAGCGGGTCCCGGCGCGATCCGCGGCGATGTCGGTGAAGCTGAAACCGCTGCCGCTTTCGCTGTCGCGTACCTCCTTGTACAAGCCGATGGCGTCCGACAGCAGGGTGTCGCCGTTGGCGGCCAATGCCGCGGAGGTGAGGAAGTGTTGGGCGAAATCCGCCCGACGCTGCAGGCGCAGGCGAAAGCGGCTCAAGGTGTTCGGCCGTTGGGCCGGATCGAGCAGCCGGTCCATGCCGCGACCGCTGGCCCAGGCGCCCAGTACCGCCAGCAGGGCACGGTTTTCCGTCGCCGGATCGCCCTCACGGCTGCGTTCGGCCGCGTAGGCGAACAACGGCGGCAAGGCTTCCGCCAGACTGGTGCGGCCGATGATGCCGTCCGCCTGCAACTGTGCCAGCCGGGCGTGATAGGCGGCCATGGCGGACGCGTGGTCAGCGGGAATCAGGTCTTCCCGCACGGCATCGAGCAACTCGGGGCGCCATTCGTAGCGCAGCGTGAGATTGTGCTCGTTCATCCGCAGTTCACGGATGCTGGCGAGCGCCAGACTGGCGCCCCGGGACCGTCCTGCTGTCCCCAGCAACTGTTTGACCAACAGTCGGCTGAGGGCATCCGGCGCCTGGATACGACCGATGCGCAAGGCCGAAATCCGGGCACCGGGCTCGGCTTCGTGCACCGTGACGGATAGGTTCAAGTAGTTGCGCAATGGCAACCCGTGGAGCTGCAGGCTGGCATCCAGGTCGGCCACCGTCGGGTGCAGCGCCACCCGCGCTCCTCCAGGGACGTACTTTTGTGCCAGATAGTTGGCGGCCAGATTCAGATCGTCTTCGCTCAGGGTGATCTGCCGCTGGGTGCCCGCCGGAAGATGGCGCGGGTCGTTCCGCTCCAGGATCGCCTTGGCCCGGGCGATGTCCTGGTGGGACAGCCGCTTGCCGGCGGCCACCGTCGGTTGGTCGCTCAGGCCGAACCACGCGAATGCGCCCAGCGCGAGCAGGCTCAACAGGGTCAGCAGGAGCAACAGCCGGAACAGAAAACGCATAGGTACCAGGCACAGGGATGGATACCGGCAGGCTAAGGGATTCGTCGGGGCCGTTCAATGAGGCGGCGTGTCCCAGGTGACGCAGGGGCGGAATCTGCGACAATGCCCGCACCCGTTCCACCGTCGCAGGCCCAATACATGCTGTATCCGGATATCGACCCCGTCATCTTCGCCTTAGGTCCATTGAAGGTCCATTGGTACGGCGTGACCTACCTGATCGGCTTTGCGGCGTTCTGGTGGTTGGGGCGCTTGCGGGCGCGTCGCCCCGATGCCCCGTTACAGCCCCAGCAGGTGGACGATCTGCTGTTCTACGGCGCCCTCGGGGTGGTGGTCGGCGGGCGTGTCGGGTACATGCTGTTCTACAACCTGGACGGGCTGCTGGCCGCCCCCTTGAGTCTGTTCGCGGTCTGGGACGGGGGTATGTCCTTCCACGGCGGCTTCCTCGGCGTGCTGGTGGCGATGGGCTTGTGCGCCCGCAAGCTGGGCGCCGGCTTTTGGCGAGTGACCGACTTCATCGCCCCGCTGGTGCCGATCGGTCTGGGCTCGGTGCGGATCGGCAACTTCATCAACGGCGAGCTGTGGGGCGGCCCGGCCGGTACGGCAGTGCCTTGGGCCATGCAGGTCAAATGCGACCAGTTCGCCGCGACCTGCTTCGACAAGCTGGGTTTGCCGCCGGGCACCGCATTGAGCCCCCCACTCCACCCATCGCAGCTTTATGAAGCCATGCTCGAAGGCCTGGTGTTGTTCCTGATGCTGTGGTTCTATTCGGCCAAGCCGCGGCCGACCATGACCGTGTCGGCGCTGTTTCTGATCGGCTACGGGGTGTTTCGCTTCCTGGTGGAATTCGTCCGTATGCCCGATGTACAGCTTGGCTATCTGGCGTTCGGCTGGGTCACCATGGGGCAGCTGCTGACCCTGCCGATGATCCTGGTCGGTGTTGCGTTGTTCGTCTACGCGCTGAACAGAAAACACACATGAAACAATATCTCGATCTATGTCGGCGCATCGTCGAGGACGGCGAGTGGGTCGCCAATGAGCGTACCGGTAAGCGGTGTTTGACGGTCATCGACGCCAACCTGAGCTACGACGTGGCCGGCAACCGTTTTCCGCTGATCACCACCCGTAAAAGCTTCTGGAAGTCGGCCATCGCCGAACTGTTGGGCTACCTGCGCGGCTACAGCAGCGCGGCGGATTTCCGTGCCTTGGGCACCAAGACCTGGGATTCCAACGCCAATCAAAACGACGCCTGGCTCAACAATCCGCACCGCAAGGGGCGGGACGACATGGGGCGTGTCTACGGCGTGCAGGGGCGCTGCTGGCGCAAGCCCGATGGCGGCCGGGTCGACCAGCTGCGCAAGATCGTCGACGATCTGACCCGGGGTATCGACGACCGCGGCGAGATCCTGACTTTTTACAACCCCGGCGAGTTCGATCTGGGCTGCCTGCGGCCGTGCATGCACACCCATACCTTTTCGCTGTTGGGCGATACCCTGTATCTGACCTCCTATCAGCGCTCCTGCGATGTACCGCTGGGGCTGAATTTCAACCAGGTCCAGGTGTTTGCCTTGCTGGCGTTGATGGCGCAGATCACCGGCCACAAGCCCGGCCAGGCGTACCATAAGATCGTGAACGCCCATATCTACGAGGACCAGCTGGCGCTGATGCGCGACGTGCAACTCCAGCGCGAGCCCTTTGCGTCGCCCCAGTTGCACATCAATCCGGACATCAAGTCCCTGCAGGACCTGGAAACCTGGGTGACCCTGGACGATTTCGAGGTCACCGGCTATCAATACCACCCGCCCATCGCCTATCCGTTTTCGGTTTGAGCGGTGTCGGGGCCGTGGGCCCGATTGTTGGCATGGGATGGAAGCTTTTGGCCGTCGATGCGGTCATAGTGGCAGGCGGGTCGCGCGGCGGCCGGCGGATCTTTTCACCTGCAGTAATCCCGGGAATCATGATGAAACGACTTTCCACCGCCGCCACGGCGGCCCTGATCAGCTGGTTCAGCCTGGCGGCAAATGCGGCCCAGGACACCATCTTCACCGACTTCGACGGCCAGCCGCGCAGCATCGAATCGTTTGCCGGCAACGGCAAGTGGCTGGTGGTCATGATCTGGGCCCACGACTGCCCGATCTGCAATCAGGAAGCCGAGTCCTACGCGATGTTCCATGAAGCGCACAAGGACAAGGACGCCAGCGTGCTGGGTGTGAGCATCGACGGCGCTGCCCACAAGGCCGACGCCCAGGCGTTCATCGACCGGCACGCCCTGCCGTTTCCCAATATCATCGGCGAGCCGCAGCCGGTGATGCTTTATTACATGATGCAGACGCAGTCGCAGTTCCGGGGCACCCCGACCATCATGGTGTACGACCCCAACGGCCAACTGGTGGCGGCCCAGGCCGGCGCGGTGCCTACCGACATCATCGAAAAGTTCATCGCCAAACAGATGCAGACCGGAGACGCCCAGCCCGAACCGGCCAAGGCCGCGGGCGGCTGAGTCAGTCCACGTTCTCCGACTGGTCAACCCGTGCCTGCGGGTCCGCGGTGGGCGGTTTTTCCCGGCTTGCCGCGTCGGTTTCCCGGGGGCCCATCATCTGCGCCAGGAAGGGTGCGCTGGCCTCGCCGAAATACAGCGAGCGATGGGGGAACGGGATCTCGATGCCGGCATGATCGAAGGCGTATTTGATCCGCCGCTTGAACTCGCGCCCCACCTCCCATTGCTTGATCGGCGCGGTCTTCAGACGCCCCTTGATCACCACCGCCGAATCGCCGAAGGCATCCAGCCCGAACAACTCGATATCGTCGATCATCAGGGCGCCGAAATGCTCGTCCTCGCGCATGCCCTCGCCCACCTCACGCATCAAAGCGATGACCTTGTCGACGTCTTCCTTGTAGGCGACACCGATGTCGAACACGTAGGCGGACCACTCCTTGGTCATGTTGGACAGGGTGTTGATGGCGCCGTTGGGAAACACATGGACCGTGGCGGACAGGTCGCGCAGCACCAGGGTGCGGAAGTTGATGCGTTCCACCAGACCGCCGGTGCCGTTGACGATGGCCACATCGCCCACCCGCACCTGATCTTCCAGGATGATGAAAAAACCGGAAATGATGTCGCGCACCAGGTTCTGCGCGCCAAAGCCGATGGCCAGGCCCAGCACGCAGGCGCTGGCGAGTATCGGCCCCACGGCCACACCGATCTGTTGCAGCACCACCAGCCCGGCCAGTATCCACAGCATGATCAGCACGCCCTGTCGAAGAAGCCCGACCAGGGTCTCGGCGCGTTTTGCCGACTCCGCCGCAATGGCCTGATCCGGGCTATGCTTGACCAGCCGTTTTTCCAGCTGGCGCAGCGCGAACTTGGCGATCATGCTGGCGATCCAGAACAGCACCAGGATCAGCAACACCTTGGCACTGGTGATCAGCACGTCCTCCCAGGCGATTTTGTCGAGGTAGCGGCTGAGAAACTCAATGTCGGACTCCTTGCAAGTGATCACCCATGTCGGGCACGCGCCGGGCGCCCCCGGCCTCGCGCCTGTGACGGTTGCGACCGATTCGGCCGGGTCCGGTTCCGCTCGCGGTCGGTCAGGGCCGGCCCGGGATCGGCTTGACGCGCCGTGCGCACTCCCCGGCGCGAGCACGGCAGTCGTCCACGTCGTCGCCATGGGCCAGCGCCACGCCCATGCGGCGCCGGGCGAAGGAGGTCGGCTTGCCGAACAGCCGCAGGTCGGTGCCGGGCACGCTCAGCGCATCGGCCACGCCCTCATAGGCGATGCCGGTGGCCTCCAAGCCGCCGTAGATGACAGCGGAAGCCGCCGCCGAACGCCGTGTGGTGTCCACCGGCAGCCCCAGGATCGCGCGGGCATGCAACTCGAACTCGTTCTGTCCCTGGCTGGCCATGGTCACAATGCCGGTGTCGTGGGGTCGCGGGCTGACCTCGCTGAACCACACCCGGTCGCCCTTGACGAACAGCTCCACGCCGAAGATGCCGCGTCCACCCAAGGCGCCGGTGACCTGGCCGGCGATCTGTTGAGCGGTGGCGAGTGCGGCGTCGCTCATCGCCTGGGGCTGCCAGCTCTCAACATAGTCGCCCTTGACCTGGCGATGGCCGATGGGTGCGCAATAGGCCGTCTGGACAGTACCGTCGGCGGTCAGCGCGCGCACCGTCAGCAAGGTGATCTCGTAGTCGAAGTCGATCATCTGTTCGACGATCACCCGGCCGCGATCCACTCGTCCGCCGGCCTTGGCATAGTCCCAGGCAGCGGCCAGTTCATCGGCGTTGTGGACGGTGGATTGCCCCTTGCCCGACGACGACATCACCGGTTTGATGATGCAGGGGTAGCCGATACCGTCGGCAATGGCGCCGCGTACCTCGTCCAGGCGGTCGGCAAAGGCATAGGCGGAGGTCGCCAGGCCGAGTTGTTCGGCCGCCAGACGGCGAATGCCTTCCCGGTTCATAGTCAGTTGCGTGGCGCGGGCCGTGGGGATGACCTCGGCGATGCCATCGGCCTCGATACGTGCCAGCTCGTCGGTGGCGATGGCTTCGATTTCGGGCACGATGATGTGTGGCCGCTCCTGCTCCACCAAGGCGCGTAATGCCGGGCCGTCGTTCATGTCAATGGCATGCCAGCGGTGCGCTACCTGATGGCCGGGGGCGTTGGGGTAGCGATCCACCGCGATCACTTCGGTGCCCAGTCGTTGGAGCGCAATGATGACCTCCTTGCCGAGTTCGCCGCTGCCCAGCAGCATTACGCGAACGGCCGAGGCGGACAGCGGGGTGCCGAGTTTCATGCGGGAATCCTGGTGGCTGGGGCCCCCCATTATGCCCAGCGTCTCGCCCGCGCCAAAGCGGTGCGCCCTTGGGGTATGCTGAACGCCCGTCACAGACGCCCTGATCGATGACCTTGCGCAAATTCTGGTCGATCCTGCTGATGTGCGCCCTGGCGCCCACGGCGCTGGCCGAAACCGTTTATATCGGCGCCCTCGCCTATCGCGGCGCCGACGAGGCGTTGGCGCGCTGGTCGGAAACCGCCGAGTACCTGTCCTGGCGCATTCCCGGGTACGAGTTCGTCATCCGGCCCCTGGATCTGACCTCGCTGCGCGACGCGGTGGCGGCCGGGGAAGTGCACTTCGTGCTCACCAATCCCGGTCACTACGTGATGCTGGAAGCCGAGCACGGCGCCACCCGTATCGTGACCTTGCAGGCCTTGTACGGCGGCAAGGTCTATACCCGTTTCGGTGCGGCAATCCTGGCGCGTGCGGACCGGGACGATCTGAAGACCCTGCAGGACCTGCGCGGGAAGTCGTTGATGGCGGTGGCCGAACAGGCCTTCGGCGGCTTCCAGATGGCGTGGCGCGAACTGGCGGCGGTAGGCATAGACCCGTTCAAGGATCTACGCGGCCTGCGGTTTGCCGGTTTTCCCCAGGACGACATCGTGCAGGCGGTGCTGGACGGCGAGGTGGATGCCGGGGTGGTGCGGTCGGGCATCCTCGAACGGATGGTGGCCGAAGGCAAGGTGCCGCCGAATCGCTTGAAGGTGCTCAATCACCAGCATGTGGCCGGGTTCGAACCGGCCCTGAGTACGCGCCTGTATCCGGAATGGCCGATGGCGAAGGTCCGGCATACCAGTGAGCGCTTGGCGAAGCAGGTCGCCCAGGCGCTGCTGGCGATGCCGGCTGACGACGAGGCGGCGATCACCTCGCGGGGTACCGGCTGGACCATCCCGCTGGATTACAGCCCGGTACACGAGTTGATGCGCGAGTTGCGCATCGGTCCGTACGAATACCTGGGGCAGGTCAGCTGGCGCGACGTGTTGCGCGAGTATGGCGTGATCGTGGTGCTGACCTTTGCGTTGGTGCTGGTGCTGGCCGCTGCCACCGCTTGGATCGGCCATACCAATCGGCGCCTCGCGCACTCCCAGGCCCAACTTGCCAGGCACCGTGACACCCTCGAACAGGAGGTCGGTCGTCGCACCCGGGAACTGCGCCGGGTGAACGTGGCATTGGAGCGGGACATTGGCGCCCGGCGCCGTGCCGAGGCCTCCTTGCATCGCAGTGCCATGGCGCTGCAGCGATTATACGAAATCTCCGTGGCGCCGGACTTGAGCCATGAGCAGAAGCTCACCCGCCTGCTGCGACTGGGACGGGAGCATTTCGACATGGAATCGGCGCTGTTGCATCGCATCACCGACACCGGGCTGCAACTGTGCGCCAGTGATGGCGACCTGGGCCAGGCGAAGGCCGTCGCCGGTTGTCTGCCGCGTATGGGCAGCGATGTCGGCCCCATCGAGATCCACCCGCCGCCGGGCGGGCGTTGCGCGCACTACCTGGTCGGCTTTCCGGTGCTGGTGGACGGCGAACGTCGTTGTCTGCTGGCCTTTGTCGGGCATCTGCGGGAACGCCAGCCGCTGGAGGCCCTGGATCGGGAACTGCTGCGCTTGATGGCGCAGTGGATCGGTGCAGAGATGGCACGGCAGAACGCCGAGGACGAGCGTGACCGGCATCGTGCCCACCTGGCCAAGGTCGGGCGCCTCACCACCCTGGGCGAGATGGCCAGCGGCCTGGCCCATGAGATCAATCAGCCACTCACAGCCGCCGCCAATTTCACCAGCGGCAGCCTGCGTCGCCTGCAAGAGGATCAGCCCGACCTGGACGGGGTGCGTACCGGCATGGGCAAGGCGCTGCAAGGCGTGCAGCGGGCGACGGATATCATCCGCCACCTGCGCGACTTCGTCACCACGGGCGTCCCCGAGCGGGAACCCTTCGACCTTCATGCCTCGGTGCAGCGGGTGTTGGACCTGGTGTCGCCGGAAGCGCGGCGTGCCGATGTGGCGCTCGATACCGGCGAACTGGCCCGGGGCGGCATCCGTGTGGTGGGTGATTCCATCCAGATCGAACAGGTGATCATGAATCTGGTGCGCAATGCCGTGGAAGCCAGCCCGGCAGGCGGGACGGTGTGCATCGGCAGTGCCCGGGAGGCGGGGTTGGCCCGACTCTGGGTCAGCGACAGCGGCGGTGGCCTGGGTGTGGACGACGAGGAGCGGCTGTTCGACCCTTTCTATAGCACCAAGGCCGACGGCATGGGGCTCGGCCTGGCCATTAGCCGCAACATCATCGAGGCGCACGGCGGGCGTTTGACCGCCCGACAGAATAATCCCGGTGCCTGTTTCGTCTTTGAGATAGCGCTGTCAGAGGAGAGCTGATGCACGAACCCGTGGTCTACGTGGTCGACGACGACCAGATGGTGCGCGAATCCCTGGAGTGGCTGCTGCAGTCGGTGAAGCTGCCGGTGCGGCTGTACGAGCAGGGCATGGCCTTCCTTGAGGACTACACCCCGGGCACGCCCGGCTGTGTGGTGCTGGACGTGCGTATGCCGGGCATCAACGGCATGGATTTGCATCGCATGCTGCGCGAGCGGGATCCGGACATCCCGGTGATCATTGTCACTGGACATGCCGATGTGCCCATGGCGATCCGGGCGATGAAGAACAGCGCTTTCGATTTCATCGAGAAGCCGTACAACGATCAACATATGCTGGAACGGGTTCAAGCCGCCATCAGTCACCACCGGGACGTGCAGTCGCAAAAGGAGGAATCGGTGCTGCTCAGCGAGCGCTTCGACGAGCTGACCCCGCGCGAGACCCAGGTCATGCAAGCCGTTCTGCGCGGTCACGCCAACAAGCGCATCGCTGCGGATCTGGGTATCAGCATCAAGACCGTCGAGCTGCATCGTACCCATGTGATGAGCAAGCTCGGTTTGCGGACCGCAACCGAGCTGGTGCGGTTGGCCATCAAGGCCGGGATCGAGACGCCCTGACCTGCCCGCGCGAACGAACACCGCTGCCCCGGAAGCGCCCCTGGTGAAGCTCTGAATAAGTCCATTGTGGATTTCTCAGCGCACGCTGCGCTGCAAACGCGGTTTGCAGCTTGCTTCAAACTCAGGCACTTGCTGTGACCGATTTTGGCGGCACCTCTGAACTTTTCAGAGGTGCCCTAGGGCGCACCCTAGAGTGGGCTGGTGAAAGCTCCAGTTATCCCCTATCGCGAGGCGGGGCATCATTCAGTGGCCGAAGACACCCGGGGCAACACCGGGGGACAGGCACAATGCACAAGCTTTGGTCCTGGGCGTTTGCCTGGGGTCATCAAAGAAATAACAATTACATCTCGTTCCCAACATTCAAGGGCCGTCCTCCGGGGGATGCCCTTTTTTTCTGCCCGACATGCCGCTGTCACAAGGTTGCCATATGCTCCGCCGTGCATCGCACGTGGGAGATGAAGGATGACCGTCAGAATCGGGATCAACGGCTTCGGTCGCATGGGCAGGCTGGGATTGCGCGCCGGCTGGACCCGCGAAGGGCTGAGGTTCGTTCGGGTCAATGAGATCAGCGGCGACGCGGCGGCAGCGGCACATCTGCTCAAGTTCGATTCGGTACACGGCCGCTTCGGCCCCGACTGTGACGCGGTGGAAGGGCGCTTGATCGTCGACGATCAGGCCTTGGTCTACAGCCGCCATACGGCCATCGCCGACACCGACTGGTCCGACTGCGACATCGTCATCGAGTCCACCGGCGAGTTCCGCGATCCCGATCAACTGGCGGCCTACTTCGATCAAGGCGTGAAAAAAGTGATTGTCGCGGCGCCGGTCGAGGGTGCCCTCAATCTGGTCTACGGCGTAAACCATCAGGAATACGATCCCGACCGGCACCACCTGCTCACCGCGGCGTCCTGCACCACCAACTGTCTGGCACCTGTGGTCAAGGTGATGCATCAGCGGGTCGGCATCGTGCACGGCACCATGACCACCATCCATGACATCACCAACACCCAGACCCTTGTCGACAAGGGGCACAAGGACCTGAGGCGCGCACGCGCCTGCGGGCAGTCGTTGATCCCCACCACCACCGGGTCGGCGAAGGCGATCACGCAGATCTTTCCGGAACTGACCGGCAAGCTGAACGGCCTGGCCGTGCGTGTGCCGTTACTGAATGCGTCGCTCACCGATTTTGTGTTCGAGGCAGCCCGTCCGGTCTGTGCCGAACAGATCAACAGCTACCTGGCCGAATCTGCGGCAGGGGAATTGGCGGGCATCCTCGGTTATGAGGCGCGGCCGCTGGTGTCGGTGGACTACAAGGACGATCCCCGGTCGGCGGTGATCGATGCGCTGTCCACCCTGGTGGTGGACGACACCCAGGTCAAGATCCTGGCGTGGTACGACAACGAGTGGGGCTATGTGAACCGGATGATGGACATCGCTCAAATGGTGGCACGTCGCCTTTGAAGGTCGGCCTCGGCGTGTATCATGAGTTCTCATGCATGAGATGAAAACGCCACAGATCGCCATCGTCGCTGCCATGGCTCGCAACCGGGTCATCGGCATCGACAACAAGCTGCCTTGGCGGTTGCCCGCCGACCTGAAGCATTTCAAGGCCATCACCATGAACAAACCCATGGTGATGGGACGCAAGACCTGGGAGTCGCTACCCGGACTGTTGCCGGGACGCCCTCATATCGTGGTGACCCGAGACCCCAACTACCGCGCCGATGGCGCGCAGGTGGCGCATTCCCTCGAGCAGGCCATCGCGTTGGCAGCGCACCAGGGTGATCCGGTCATGCTGATCGGCGGCGCAAACCTGTACGCCCAGGCCTTGCCGCTGGCACACCTGTTGTATCTGACCGAGGTGGATGCCGAACCGCCCGGCGATGCCTACTTTCCGCCTTTCCCTGCTACCGATTGGGCGTTGGAAGACAGCGAGACCCGGCCCGCCGACGCGCAAAATCCGCATGCCCTGCGGTTTCTTACCTACCGGCGTCATTGATCCAGCGGTGTCCGCCCCCGAGGGCAAAAACCGCTTGCGCGGGGGGGCGTGCGGCGTATAGTCGCGCCCGCGATCCGGCCGGCGCCCAGAATGGGCGGCAGGTCTGACAGGATCGCTTATGCTTGGGGTCTCTACCCCGGGGACACTGATGATCCGTTCGGCCCGACACCAGGACCTCGACGCCCTGGTCGCCATTGAGAACGCCGCGTTCGCCATCGACCGCATCACGCGGCGCAGTTTTCGGTACCTGTTGACCCGTGCCAACGCGCAGACCCGCGTCTGGGAGGCGGAAGAAGGCAGTCTGCTCGGCTATGTGATGGTGCTGTTCCAAACCGGCACCTCGCTGGCGCGGATGTATTCCCTGGCCGTCCATCCGCAGGCGCGCGGTCGTGGTCTTGGACGCGAACTGAGCCTGGCGGCGGAACAACTTGCACTGGACGAGGGCTGCATCAGCCTGCGCCTGGAGGTGCGGCGTGACAACGGTTCGGCGATCGCTTTGTATGAGTCGCTCGGCTATCACGTGTTCGGGACCAAGAAGGACTATTACGAAGACCATATGGAGGCGTTGCGCTTCGAGAAGCGACTGGTCCCGCAGCTCAACACCTCCCTGGCCAAGGTGCCGTACTATCGCCAGACGCTGGAATTCACCTGCGGCCCGGCATCGCTGATGATGGCGATGAAGGCGTTGGACCCGGCGATGGATCTGTCCCGTCATCTGGAACTGCGCCTGTGGCGGGAGTCCACCACCATCTTCATGACCTCGGGTCACGGTGGCTGTGGCCCTTACGGCATGGCGCTGGCTGTGTATCACATGGGTTTCGACGTCGAGCTGTTCGTCAGCGAACACGCGGTGATGTTCAGCGATTCGGTGCGTAGCCAAGACAAAAAGGAAGTCATGCGCCTGGTCCAGGAGGACTTCATGGCGGAACTTGCCAGTCTGCCGGTGACCATCCATCAACGTCCGTTGGGGGTTGCCAACATGGAGGCCGCGTTTCGTGATGGCGGCATCCCGGTGGTGCTGATCAGCTCATATCGCATCTATCGGGAGAAATTTCCGCATTGGGTGGTGGTGACCGGTTTCGACGATCAATACATTTATGTGCACGATCCCTTTGTGGACTACGACAAGGGCAAGGTCGCGCTCGATTCCATCAACATGCCGATACCGAGGAAGGACTTCGAACACATGGCACGTTACGGCAAAGCCGCGCAGAAGGCGGCACTGATCATTCGCGCACGCCCACGAGGTCAGAGCTGATGTCCACGCACCTGATCCTGGTGGAGAATCTCAAGGATTGGCGTAGCCAGTACCCGGATGTGCCGGTGGTGAGCGCGCGGGATTACTTGATGGACCCTGAGTCGTACAAGACCCGGGCCACCCGGGTGGTCAATCTGTGTCGCGGCTACGGCTATTTGTCCACCGGCTACTATTGTTCGTTGCTCGCCGAGGCGCGCCGCCATCGGGTTATCCCGTCGGTGCACACGCTCACCGACCTGAGCAGCAAGGCCATCTACAGCCTCAATGTCGACGACCTGGACGAGCTGCTGCAGAAGGCCCTGGTGCGACGAGCCAAGGACAGTGACGACAAGCGCTTCGACACCCTGGTGTGTTTCGGCCGCAGCGAGGATCCGGAGCTGCGCGACATCGGTCGTCAGTTGTTCGAGTTGTTTCCGGCGCCGTTGCTGAAGGTGGAGTTCCGCCGCCGCGAGCGTTGGCAGTTGGCCAGTCTGAAGCCGGTCCATGTAGGGCAGTTGAAGGGCGAGCAACACGGCTTCTTTGCCGACGCCCTGTCCGGCTATCTGTCGAAACGCTGGCGCAGCGCGCGGTCGCGTTCGGTATCGCGTTATGACATCGCCATCCTGTACAACCCGGACGAAAAACTGCCCCCGTCCAACGAGGCGGCGCTGCGTCGTTTCATCGAAGCCGGCCGCAAGCTGGGCGCCGACGTGGAGCTGATCACCAGGAAGGACTACAACCGCCTCGCCGAATACGACGCCTTGTTTATCCGCGAGACCACCAACATCGACCACCACACCTACAGCTTCGCCAAGAAAGCCGAGGCCGAAGGCATGGCGGTGATCGATGATCCGGAATCCATCGTCAAGTGCACCAACAAGGTGTACCTGACCGAATTGCTCACCAACCACAAGGTGCCGGTGCCGCGCAGCCTGATCCTGCGCAAGGGCGAGCCGGTGGATCTGGCGAAAGCGGTGGGCTTCCCGGCGGTGCTGAAGATTCCGGACGGTTCCTTCAGTCGCGGGGTATTCAAGGCAAAGGATGCCGGTGAGGCAAACGAGATCACGGCGGGGTTGTTCAAGGAGTCCGACCTGATCCTGGCACAGGAATATCTGTACACGGACTTCGACTGGCGCATCGGTGTACTGGATGGCGAACCGTTGTTTGCCTGCCAATACTTCATGTCGCCGGCCCACTGGCAGATCGTCCACCACAAGGACGGCGACGAGTTCGATGAGGGTGGCTTCACCACCCTGCCGATTCCGGACGTACCCAAGCCGGTGCTGAACGCCGCGCTGAGTGCGGCGCGCCTGATCGGCAAGGGCTTCTACGGGGTCGATCTGAAATCACGCGACGACAAGGTGGTTGTCATCGAAGTGAACGACAACCCCAACGTGGAAGAAGGCGTCGAGGACGGCGTGTTGGGCGGTGCCCTGTACGAAAAGATCATGCAATCGCTGGTGCGACGTGTAGAGGATAGAAGACGTGGCTGAACCGATGACCGAATTCGCTTCCGACAACCTGCTGCTCGGAGAAACAGAAACCACGGCGCGCGCGCTGTTCGTCGGACAACGCCTGGATTTGAAGGTGTTCGAACATACCGAACCGCTGGGCGATGCGCCGCTGACCATTCGCGCCGGTACCGCGGGCGTAGCCGTCCTGTTCCGCTATGGGGCGGTGGTGTTTTTCGGTATGCCGCCGGCCGAGCAGGTGGCCTTTCTCGCCGACATCAAGCGCTTGGTGCGGGACCCGTTCGACACGCCTGAGGTCGATGAGGTGGGTGTGCAACTGACAGCCGACCAACCTGAAGGGCTGTCACAGAACCGTGTGCGCTTGCAGGCCTTCGATCTGGAGCGCCTGCAATTGCTCGCCGACGTGTTGGCCAAGAGCGTGGTGTTGTCCTATTACGAATCGCGGGTTGCGGCGCAGTTCGACCATATCGAACCGCTGGCGCAACGCCTCAAGCAAGGGCGTGGCGTCCGTAACAGCGCCAAGGCGCTGTTGATCCACATCGGCGACATCCTGGGTATGGAGGCCAAGATGGTGGGGCGGGTCGAGGTGACCGAAAAGCCCGAGCTGCTTTGGGATCATCCCGAACACGAACGGTTGTACCAGCGCTTGGAGGACGAGTATGAATTGTCCGAACGCCATGCCGCGCTGGAGCGTAAGCTGACCCTGCTGACGCGTACCACGGAGACGGTGCTGTCCATATTGCAGGACAAGCGCACCTTGCGGGTGGAGTGGTACATCACCATTCTGATCGTGTTTGAGATCGTGCTCTATCTGGGAGAGAAACACCTGTGGTGGTAAGCGGGGCCACGTGGCGCCGTGCGGCTGAGCAGCTCGGGTAGCGGCGCACGGCGTGCTGGGTCAGCCGACGCCTTGCAGCGAGCGCAATTGACGATCATGCAAGCGCGCGCAGCACATCAGCGCCGCGAGAGCGCCCAACAAGGCCCAGCCCATGTCCGATTGGGTGTCCCAGACATAGCTCTGGGTGCCCAGAAAAGCCTCGGCCGCCTGTCCGGAAAACAGCGCCACCCACCATTCGATCAATTCATAGAACGCGCTTAAGGCGAGGCAAAAGCTGATGATGAAGGTGTTCCGCCAGGCCGCGCCCTGGACCACCTGCTTGCGGATCAGGATTTCGCGGGCGATGAGTGCCGGCACGAATCCCTGCATGAAATGCCCCAGCTTGTCGTAGTTGTTGCGTTGCCAGCCGAACCATTCCCCCAGGCTGTCGAACAGCGGCACCTGGGCATAGGTGTAATGCCCACCCACCATCAATACGATGGCATGAAGCAGGATCAGGAGGTACAGCAGCGGCGTGAGGGGAAAGCGTTGATAGGTGGCGGCCAATAGTAGGGCGCCGAGCGCCGCCGGCAGGACCTCGAGCAGCCAGGTCAGCCGGTCTGTCGGGGCAACGGCGGACCAGACGAACACCAGGGTGAACAGGGTTACCCAAATGATTTTGATGACGGCGGGCCTGCGGTGACGATCCGGGTGAGCGGGCCTGAAAGTCGATCGTAGTCGGCCCGTTGAGGGCGATGCAAATAGGCCTGCACCGAGTCGCCAACACCCGGTCGCGGGTGTCAGTCGGCACCGCGCGGTGCCGGTACGTCGTGCTTGCCGACTTGTTCGGCATCCGCCATCTGCGAGGCGGTCTGCTGGTCTTCGGCGTCCGCGTCCAGCGTCGAGGCGGGATTGGCGCTATCCCGATGGAAGGAAAGCTCGGTGAAGAGCGGAAAATGGTCGGAGCCGATATGCGGCAGGCGCAACAGACGCCTGAGACGAAAGTGGCGGCTGTGAAACAAATGGTCGAGCGGCCAGCGGGCGAACGGATAATCCGCATGGAAGGTGTTGAACATGCCCCGCCCCACGCGCGGGTCCAGCAGCCCGCTGATCTTGCGAAATAGTCGCGTGGTGCGTGACCAGGCGACGTCGTTCAGGTCGCCGGTGACGATGATCGGATCGCGGCTGTCCGCCACGCTGCGTGCTACCACCACCAGCTCGGCGTCGCGTTCCCGCGAGCTGGCGTTCTCCGACGGGCTGGGCGGTTCGGGGTGCAGAAAATGCACCCGTACCCGGGCGCCGTTGGCCAGTTCCGCCGCGGCGTGCATGGAGGGTGCCTCGGGGTCGACCAGAAAGCGTGTCTCGGCATCGTGCAGCGGCAACCGGGAAAACACATGCATGCCGTACAGGTTGTCTAATGGACAGCGGATGCTGTGTGGGTAGTCGTCGCTGAGGGTGTCCAGTTGGGCTTCCCACCACTTGTCGGATTCCAGGGTGACCAGGATGTCCGGTCGGTAGCGGCGCACCATATCGATCAGTGTCTGGGCGTTGTGGTTGGTCATAAGTACGTTGGCGGTGAGGATCGACAGGGTGGCGATGCTCTGATTGGACTCTGCCTGCACGACTTCCGGGCGGTGTAATCGGGTGTACGGGAATATCCACCACGCCTGGTATAGGGCGCAGGCCAACGCGGTAACGATCAAGGCCCAGGTTTCCCAGCGGCTCAAGTCGAGCAGCAGCCACTGGGCACCCGCCAACAACCCGGCGACGACGAACAGCTGAAGGCGCGGAAAATCCCAGCCCCGTATCCACCAGGCCGGGTGGCGCAACAGCGGCAGCGCGGTGACCACGAGCAGCAACAGCGTGAGCAGGGCGAGGACGGTGTACATAAGAGGCCTTACGTCGGGTCGGGCACCGCGCCAGGTTTACGCGACCACAAGCAGATAAATGCCCTTGAGCAGGGCATAGATCAGGATGCTCAGCACGGCCAGTATGGCCAACACGCCGATCACCAGCATCCCGACGAAGCCCCGATCCGCCCGACGGGCAGCCCGGGGATTGCTCAGGTTCTTCTCCAGCAGCGCGACGTTCTTGACGTTGGCCTTCCAGGCGATGTCGAAGATGTCGCCGAACAGGGGAATCGCGCCGATGACGACTTCCACCAGGATGTTCCAGGCCATGCGGATCAGGGTGCTCTTGGAGGCGCCTGCGCGGGCGCCTTCTGCCAGGATGTAAGTCGACAGCAGGCCGCCGACCATATCGCCGACGCCGGGTATCAGTCCGATGATGCCATCCAGGCCCATGCGAAAGCCGCCGGGCAGCGGAATGGCCGTGTCGAGCAGCCGGCTGAGTCGCCTGAGTCTATCCAAGCGACGGTGGCGGCGGTTATCGTGATCGTCAGCGACGTCGGTCATGATGGGCGCCCGTCCATGGCGGAGTGAGTTGAGGCGTTGCGCTCGACAGCGACGCAACAGCGTCGGTGCGTGGCCCTATGTCAGTATGTCCGTATTGGCCGTGGGAAGTTCGCGGCCGGCGTCGTGAGCGCTGCCCACGGCCCCGGGGGCGCATGCAGTCAATCGCTGTCGGCGCGGACTTGCGCGTAGTTGATCGCGGCGACCAACGCGACGCCCCCGAGCGTATTGCCGAGCAAGGTCGGCAAGAAGAACGTCCCGAGCACAGTGGCTAAGCCCGCCTGGCCTTGCAGCAGCGCATAGAGCGCCTCGGTGGAGCCGGCGATGATATGGGGCAATCCGGCGATCCCGACCAGATAAGTGATGATGATGATCACTGTGACCCGGCCGGTTTCTGCCACAGGGAGCAACCAGACCATCAACGCGATCAGCCAGCCGGCCAGTATCGCGCGTGTAAAGGTCGTCCAGAAGTCGTCTGCCAAGGCGTGCTTGGCTACCGACGCCAAGGCCACGTGCTGGGCATCGGCGACAATGGGTGTGGCTACCAGGGCCAGTGCGAAAACCAGCGTTCCGAGCACATTCGCCAGTAGCACGACCCCCCACAAGCGCGCCGTGTTGAGCAGGACGTCGCCGGTCTTACGGTGTAGCAACTGCAGTACCGGCGTCAGTGTGTTCTCGGTAAACAACTGTTGCCGCCCCAGGATCACGATCATGAAGCCCACCGAGTAACCGAGTTTGGCGATCAGATTCTCCCAGCTGGTATCCGGCAGTCCGGATTTCAACAGGGCTTCGGCGAGAAAGGAGAAGCCCATGGACAGGCCGGCGGCCAGTCCCGACCAGAACAGTGCCGGGTTCGATCGCGCCAGCTCCATCTCCGCTTCGTGGCGGATGGCCTCATAGACCACTGCAGGCCCGGGGGCGCTGCGCCTTTTTGCCTCCTTGCGTTCTCCGGCGGAAAGGGGGACGGCGTCCTTGTCGTTCGGCATGGCGGTATCACTCCATCGCGTCGCCACATCGGCAGCAGGTAGTCGGGCGAATCTGTGCGTGTTGCCGTGATGATCCTGGTGGCTTGCAATAGGTGGACCGCTGAAAGCGCAACAGATTCCCGGGGCCGGATCGATGTCGGGGTGAAGGGGTAGTGCGCCTGATCGGCAATGGCATGCCCGGATCAGGTCTCCGGCACCGGCCGTGCTGGAAAATTCCCGTTGAGGCGGCATGGCAGGGGGGCGGGTGTTTCCCTGTTCAGGTTTTGTGAAAGTGGCCGCTGAATACGCACAGGGCTCGGCTCGAGCCGGAAATTTCGTGCACTCCTAAAGGAGATAGGCTGGTGTGGTGTAAGAAATATATTGAGCAACTGGCTCGGGTGAAGGATCGGGAAAGTGAGCTGTCGGCTACGCTGCGTTCGATAGTTGTCTAGTCCCGAGTGGTTATAAACCTTCTTCACAAATAAATCTGGCCGATCCTTCTGCCACTGTTTCAATGCCTGAATGGGCGTGATATGCCCGAGTGCTTTTTGTGGAATATGATGATTGTAGACATCGAGATAA
>JASBTJ010000082.1 GCA_030148485.1 Gammaproteobacteria bacterium
GGAAGCCCTACGTGGTGCACTTGCAACTTGAATCCGCCGTCTTGAAGATCAACCAGCGACCACGAAAGTGCCTCGACTACCAGTCACCTTACGATGTCTTCGCCGAGGCCCTGCGTGGTGCACTTGGAACCTGATTCCGCCCTTCATTAAGATTAATTGGATCAATTGGTTCAATCATAGCCGCTTTCTTTTGCAACATAACAGTTGATTAATGCGCTGCGCGGATTATCGGAATAACTGCGCTGCGCAGTTATTGGCAATAGATGCGCATGGTTTTGTTGTACAAGGACTCTAACTGATTGAATTACAGGAGGGAAGGTTCGGCGATGCGGCGTGGATGACGGCATAATCGCCAGAGCTGGGGCCGTTTTCAAAAGCATCTTTGACGACGGTTTTTTGCGCAAATGGCGGAATTTCGGCGCGCCGTGAGTCCACCGGGCCATTCCGCTAGAATGTCGGCCCCGCGAACCAAGTCGCCGCCGTGTCTTCCGAACTCGATAGTCTGTATCACCTGCTTGATCAGTGTCTGCTCCGTTATCGTGCCGCCTTACGTAAACGTATCCAGGGGCTGAGGCGGCGCGCTGGCGCGGGTCAACCCTTTGATCAGGGGTTGGCATCGCTGAGTCGGACGGTGGCGCGGTCGGTCGCGCTGGCAATACAGCGGCGTGATGCGCTGCCGCAGCCGGGCTTTCCGCCTGAACTGCCGGTTTCCGAGCGGCTGGATGAGATTCAGGCGCTGATCCGTGATCATCAATTGATCGTGCTGTGCGGTGAGACCGGCTCGGGCAAGTCCACCCAGTTGCCGAAGATCTGCTTAGCGCTGGGGCGCGGGGTGTTTGGCCGTATCGGCCATACCCAGCCGCGGCGTATTGCGGCGCGCAGCCTGGCTGCCCGTATTGCCAGTGAGCTGGGTCAGCAGGTGGGGGAGTCGGTCGGGTACAAGGTGCGTTTCGCCGACCGGGTCGGGGATACCACGCAGGTCAAACTGCTGACCGACGGGATGCTGCTGGCCGAGATTCAGCAGGACAAGCTGCTGCTGGAATACGACACCCTGATCATCGATGAGGCCCATGAACGCAGCCTGAACATCGATTTTCTGCTCGGCTATCTGAAGCAATTGTTGCCCAAGCGGCCGGATCTGAAGGTCATCATCACCTCCGCCACCATCGACCCGGAGAAGTTCGCCACGCACTTCGACGGCGCGCCCATTATCAACGTGTCCGGCCGCACCTACCCCGTGGAGCTGCGTTACCGGCCGCCGGAAGAGGAAGCGGGCGCCGAGCGGGACGACGCCATGCAGCAGGCCATCGTGGATGCGGTGGACGAGCTGTCGCGGATCGACCGGGGCGACATCCTGGTCTTCTTGTCCGGCGAGCGGGAGATCCGCGAGACCGCCGAGACCCTGCGCAAGCACAGGTTGCAGCTGACCGAGGTGTTGCCCCTGTACGCCCGCCAGAGCGCGGCCGAGCAGGCAAAGATCTTCAAGCCGTCCGGCCAGCGGCGCATCGTGCTATCCACCAACGTGGCCGAGACCTCACTCACCGTGCCGGGCATCCGCTACGTGATCGACGCCGGCTACGCCCGCATCAGCCGCTATTCGGCGCGCAGCAAGATCCAGCGTCTGCCGGTGGAGCGGATCAGCCAGGCCAGTGCCGACCAGCGCAAGGGGCGCTGCGGGCGGGTGGCGGCGGGGGTGTGCATCCGCCTGTATGCGGAAGAGGATTTCGCCAGCCGTGCCGCGTTCACCGAGCCGGAGATCCAGCGTACCAATCTGGCGGCGGTGATCCTGCAGATGCAGTTGTTGGGCTTCGGTGACATCGGCCGTTTCCCGTTCATCGATCCGCCGGATTCGCGATTGATCAAGGATGGCTATCGGGTGCTGGAGGAGATTGGCGCGGTGGACGGACTGCGCAAGGTCACCACCCTGGGTCGCAAGATGGCCCGACTGCCGGTGGACCCGCGTATCGGCCGCATGTTGCTTGAGGCCGCGCATACCCATTGCCTGCGTGAGATGCTGGTGATCGCCGCGGCGCTGTCGGTGCAGGACCCGCGTGACCGTCCCCTGGACAAGCAGCAGGCCGCAGACGAGGCCCACGCCTTGTTCAAGGACGCCCAGTCGGACTTTGTCAGCTACCTCAAGCTGTGGGGCTTTCTGGAAGAGAAGCGTCCCCATCTGACCCACCGCAAGTTCCGCGAGCTGTGCAAGGCGCACTTCCTGTCGTTCACCCGGGTGCAGGAGTGGCGCGACATCCATCAGCAACTGCGCGCGCAACTCCACGAGCAGGGCTATCGTGACAACCAGGTGGAGCCGGGCTACGAGGTGCTGCACAAGGCGGTGCTGTCCGGCCTGCTCAGCCACATCGGCTTCCGACCTTCCGGCAAGGAGCGCGAGTACCAGGGCGCCCGTGGCGCCAGGTTCTTCGTCTTTCCCGGTTCCGGGGTGTTTGCCAAGCAACCCAAGTGGCTGGTGGCCGCCGAGTTGGTGGAGACGACCAAACTCTACGCACGTGGCTGCGCACAGGTACAGCCGGAATGGATCGAATCCCTGGCCGGGCACCTGATCAAGCGCAGTTATTCCGAGCCCCACTGGCAGGCCAAGCGTGGCCAGGTGGGCGGGTACGAGAAGGTCACCCTGTATGGTCTCACCCTGGCCTCCCGACGGCGCATCAACTACGGCCCCGTCGACCCGGAGACCTCGCGCGACATCTTCATCCGCTTTGCCCTGGTGGAGGGCGACTTCGACACCCGCGCGCCCTTCTGGCGGCACAACCGGGAATTGATCGCGGCGGTGCGCGACATGGAGGCGCGCTCGCGTCGCCGCGACATCCTGGTGGACGAGGAGGTCATCTACCAGTACTACGCCGAGCGTATCCCCGAGGGTGTCTATTCGAAGGCGCAGTTCGAGCAGTGGTTACGCAAAGCCACCAAGACGCAACCGAAGCTGCTGCACATGCGCATGGACGATCTGCTGCGTGTCGGCGCGGCGGGCGTGGAGCAGGCGCAGTTCCCGCCGACCCTGGACATCAACGGGATGGCGCTGCCGCTGGAATACACCTTCCAGCCAGGCAGCGAGGCCGACGGCGTGACCCTGGTGTGCCCCGCCGCCGTCCTGAATCAGGTCACCGAGGGCCGCGCCGACTGGCTGGTGCCCGGCCTGTTGCGGGACAAGGTGATCCATCTCATCAAGTCGCTGCCCAAGGCGTTGCGGCGCAACTTCGTGCCAGTGCCCGATCATGCCGACCGGGCCCTGGCGGGGCTGGCGCCGTCCGATACGCCGCTGATCCAGGCACTGGGCTCGGCGCTCAAACAGCACACCGGCGTGCATATCCCCGAGGACGCCTGGGAGGTGGCGACCTTGCCCGACTTTCTGAAGATGCGTTTCAGCGTGGTCGACGCGAGAGGTAACACCCTGGCCGCTGGCCGCGACCTGCCGGCGTTGCAGAAGGCCCATGCCGGGGAGGGCGGCGAGATCAGCGGGCACACCCTGCCGAGCACCGGCCTGGAGCGCGACGGGCTGTCGGACTGGGACTTCGGCGCGCTGCCCGAATCGGTGGACACCGAGGGTGGCGGTATCCGGCTGCGTGGCTTCCCGGCGCTGGTGGATCAAGGGGACAGTGTCGCGGTGAAGATCATCGACTCGGCACCCAACGCCGAAGCCGCCCAGCACGCCGGTCTACGGCGGCTGATCATGCTCAAGCTGGCCAAGGAAATGCGTTATCTGCGCAAGAATCTGCCCGATCTGGCACGGATGAAGCTGCAGTACGCCAAGGCGGCGGATAATGGGGGCCGGAGCCACGACACCGGTCCCCATTATCCGGGTCTGGCCGACCAACTGGTGGCGCTGATCGTGGACCTGACCTTTCTGGTCGACCGCCCGGACATCCGCGATCCGGCCGCATTCGAGGCGCGCATCGAGCAGTGCAAGGGCGAGCTGATGACCCAGGCCAACGCCGCCTGCAAACGGGTGGGGGACCTGCTGACGGCTTACCAGAAGGTGCGCAAACGCCTGGCCGGCATTACCCAGATCAATTGGCTGGAGTCGCTGAACGACATGCGGGCCCAGCTCGACCGGTTGGTGTATCAGGGCTTTCTGCAGCAAGTGTCTTATGCGCGGCTGGCCGACTACCCGCGCTATCTGAAGGCCCTGGGGGCGCGCATCGAAAAGCTGGCCCATGCGGCCGGACGCGACCAGCAACTGCTGCGTGAACTGCGCCCGTTGCTTGACGAGTGGCAGACGCGCGACGCCCAGGTTCGAGCCAAGGGCCAGGTGGATCCGCGTCTGGAGGAGATCCGCTGGATGTTGGAGGAATGGCGGGTGTCGCTGTTCGCCCAGGAGCTGAAGACCGCTTACCCGGTGTCGGAAAAACGTATCCGCAAGCGTTGGCAGGCGCTGGGTCTGTAACCCGCTGGTTGGGTGCGGCCGCCTTAACCGGCCGCTTCGCCCAGGCGTCGATACTCGTTCAGGTAGGCCAGATCCAAGCGTTCGTCATCGTGGCCGATGCGTATGCCGGTGGGTAGCGACGTGGTCTGGTTCTGCAACCACTGATCGAGCCGGTGATCGATACCGGTCAGGATCAGGCTGGGTTGCGCCAGCCGCTCGTGCCAGTCGACCGCCTGACGCAGTCTGGCGTCGGCCCGGCCGGTGCCGGGACAGTTGGCGACCACCACTTGCGGTTGCCAGGCACGCAGCCGCTCCAGGGTGGCGACGGGCAAGTGCGTGGTGTGCGGCAGATACAGCAGTCGCTGCTCCCCGCTGATCACGCCGAGCGCCAGGGTGGTGGCGGTATCGTCCAGGGTGAACGGGTGGACGCGAAAGCGCCCCAGGGCCACTTCCTGACCATCGGTCAGTTCGGCGCGTGCCTGGGCGCGGCCCGGCGATTGCGTCAACCAGGGCTCGCCCTCGTGAGCCGCCGGGCCCAGTACCGGCAGGGCCGGTCCGGCGCCCAGGTCCAGGCCGATCAGGCCCGCCCAGCTGGGTGGGGTCCAGTCACATAACAGCACCGCGGTAGGCGGGGCATCCCAGTCGTGGCGGGTGGTGTCGGCGGTCGGCGCCTGAATCACCAGCATGTCGCCGTTGTCCTGCAGCACCAGGCTGGTGGGCCGACGCCGGATGTGCCGTACCGCGCGGGCCTGGCGGCACAGGGTGCATGGACAACCGTGCACCGGGATGCCGGCGGCATCGCCGCTGCCGTTGATGGTCAGACGCACGCCATCGCCCATGGTACTGAGTTGCCTGCAGGCCGGGTAAGATAACGGCGTTCGTGGATCGTCATGCGTTGCCTCGCGTTTGCTGATGGGTCCGTCGTTAATGGTTTTGTAAACAGGAAATGTTGCAGATGAGTGAATGTCCCTGCGGTAGCGGTGCCAGCTACGGCGATTGCTGCCAGCCGTTACACACCGGCGCGCTTGCCGCGCCCACCGCCGAGCGGCTGATGCGATCCCGCTACAGCGCCTATCAGGCCGGTGCCATCGATTACCTGGGCGACAGCCTGCACCCGGACCATCGAACCGACTGGGACGCCAAGGCCACGCGCCGTTGGGCGGACAGTTCCCAATGGCTGGGCTTGGAGATACTGTCCACCGAGGCCGGCGGCGAGCAGGACGATCAGGGGACGGTGGAGTTTGTCGCCAGCTATCGTGAACAGGGCGTCACCAAGCGGCATCACGAGGTCAGTCGATTCAGCCGCCACGAGGGGCGCTGGTATTACGTCGAGGGCGAGCTGCCCGCGCCGCAGACCCAACGCAACACGGGGCCGAAGGTGGGGCGCAACGATCCGTGCCCCTGCGGCAGCGGCAAGAAGCACAAGAAGTGCTGCGGCCGATGAAACCCTTTGCCGAATCCTGCGAACAGAACCGCGCGCCGATCCTGGCGGCCATCAGGCCGCGTTTGGCGGATGCCACGGCGTTGTTGGAGATCGGCAGCGGGACCGGCCAGCACGCCGTGTACTTTGCGCCGGAATTGCCGCACCTGAGTTGGCAGCCGAGCGATCTGGCCGAGCATCACCCCGGTATCCGTGCGTGGTTGGATGAGGCGGCGCTGAGCAATGTGTTGGCGCCGTTGGCGCTGGACGTGAGTGACCCCGGTGCCTGGCCGCGCACCGTGTACGACGCCGTGTTCACCGCCAACACCGTGCATATCATGGGTGAGGGGGAAGTGGCCGCGTTGTTTGCCGGCGTGGGGCGTGTGTTGGCGGGTGGCGGGGTGTTCCTGGTCTACGGGCCGTTCAATTACGATGGCCGCTACACCAGTGACAGCAACGCGCGGTTCGACGATTGGCTCAAGCAGCGCGACCCGCGTTCGGGCATCAAGGACATGGCCTGGCTTAAGGGATTGGCCGCTGCGGCCGATCTGGTACTGGAAGCGGACATCGCCATGCCGGCCAACAACCGCACCCTGGTGTGGCGGCGTGCCTGAATGGTTGATATCCGACTCGAAGCAGGTCACGTATGCTGCGGAAATCGTTGTGGATTCGAGTCAACTCTGGAATAGAATAGCGGTCATGCCTTTGCCTTTACGACGCCATGCCGTGCCCGCACTGCTGCTCTGCCTTTGCGCAGCCGGTGCGGCGTCGGCCGATATCTACAAGTATCGGGACGTGTACGGACGCATTCACTTGACCGACCAACCCATGAGTGGTCAGGTGACTTTGTTGAAGGTCTATCGCATGGCGGCCGGTTCCCCGCGCAAGGCGGGGAACGCACTCAAACAGGGGCGTCGTACCTATGGCGCCATGATCGACCGGGTGGCGAAACAACTGGATCTGCATCCGGAATTGCTGCACGCGGTGGTCCGGGCGGAGTCCGCCTACAATCCCCGCGCGGTCTCGTCCAAGGGTGCGGTCGGTCTGATGCAGCTGATGCCGGCGACGGCGGATCGTTTCGGTGTCACCAATCGTGAGGACCCGCAACAGAATCTGAACGGTGGCGCGCGCTATCTGCGTGAGTTGCTGGGTATGTTCGACAACGACCTGACGCTGGCGCTGGCGGCGTACAATGCCGGCGAGAACGCGGTGATCCGCTATGGCAACAAGGTCCCGCCATACTCCGAAACCCAGAACTACGTGCGCAAGGTGCAGCGCTTCTATCGCGAGGGCGGCCCGCCGGGTACCGCCGAGATCACCATGAGCGAGCGCTGAAGCCCGCCGGCTACATGTAGTAATCCTGATGGCCGACGCCTTGCTCGGCGGCCAGACTGGCGATCTCCGCCACGTCGTTTTCATCCAGGCTCAAGGTCTGCATCACCTGACCGGCCAGTCGTTGCCACTCATGGTCCATCGCTTGGTCACCCAATATGCGGTGTAGGCCGACAAGGTGCTCGGCAAGTTTCAACACACAGGTAAGGGTCTGCAGGCCGGCATCGTCCGGGCCGGCCAGGCGTTCCAGGTTGTGGTGGTGGCGGATCACGGTACGGATGTCCTGCGGCAGCCGCCAGGTCTTGGCGACGTAGTAGCTCATCACCTGATGGCTGGTGTGCAGTGCGGCGTTCTCCACCAGGGTCAGACGCCCCTCCGGTTGTTGGTAGGCGGCGATCTGCACGGCCGGATATTCGGCAAATCGTTGCTGCAGCAGCGGGATGCCGGCGTTGTGGAACAGCCCCAGCAGATAGGCCTTTTCCGGCGCCGGGTACAACACCTGTCGCGCAATGAGGGCGGCGCAGTTGGCCACGTCCTGGGCGGAGTCCCAGAAGCGGGTCATCACCTCGATCGCTTCCCGGCTGAGGTTACGATTGAGAAACTCGTTGCGCACGTAGTAGGCATCCACCAGGGCGACCACGGTGTCGATACCGAGCAGACTCACCGCATGGCTCACCGACGACACCGTACTACGCAGCCCGAACAACGGCGAATTGACGGTCTTGATCACGCTGCCGGCCAGGCCGACGTCGGTACTGATGCTGCGGGCCATGGCGACCAGGTCGGGGTCGGGCATGGCCAGCTCGGTGCATAGGTCGGCCAGTACCTGGGGCGGCGAGGGGATGGTGATACCCTTGAGGATATCCTCCAGTTGATCCGGTCTGATATCGTGCGCAGCAGCTTGCATGGTCAGGCCCGCGAAAATCGGTTCGTGCTGATATTCTTACCACGCCGGTGGCCGTGGGCAAGCCCTGCGACGCGCCAATGTTCCGTTGTTTACGACCTGCCGCAAGGCCTAACCCACCTAGCCCGTTGAATTGACTTATGACCGAGCACGCCAACCCGTCGCCAAGCCGTTCCAAATCCCGTTGGCGTCGATGGCTGGCCGAGGCCGCGCTGGTCGTTGTGGTGTTGGCCGGCATCCATTTCTGGCAGACCCGGGATGTCTCATACGGTCCGGCACCGGCCCTGGCAGGACAATTGCTGGACGGTACCCCGGTCAGTCTGGCGAGCGAGCGGGACAAGCCGGTATTGGTGCATTTTTGGGCCGAGTGGTGCCCGATCTGCAAGTTGGAGCAGGACAGCATCCAGGCGTTGTCGCAGGACTACCGCGTGCTCAGTGTGGCGACCACGTCCGGGGACGCCGCGGCGGTGCGGGCCTTCATGCAGCGGGAGGGGTTGAGCTTTCCGACCCTGGTGGACGAGGAGGGCGTCATGGGGCGCACGTGGGGGATCAAGGGCGTGCCGGCCAGTTTTGTCATCGACGGCGACGGCAACATCGCCCATGCCACGGTGGGTTACACCACCGGACTGGGCTTGCGATTGCGTCTCTGGTTGGCCGACCGATAGGCGGGGTCAGTCCTCGCCGATCACCCGCTCTTCACGGGGAGCACTGAGCAGTTTTTCCGCTTCCACCTGGTTCTTGGCGAAGATCATGCGCACGTCTTCGTTGGCCGGCAGGTCGCCTTCGCTGCGCTTGCTACGGGCCATTGCGCGGGCCTCCTTGTAGCTGTCGAAGGTTTCGATATGGGTGAGTGCCTTTTTGTTGGCTTCGACGTCGGTGACGATGTGGTAAACGAAGTAAGGCATGGTGCGGCGTCCGAGTAACTGATAAACCGCGCAACCATACCATGCCCCGGACCGGGCAAACACACTGCCGGTCAGGGGGTTGGGGGCATGCGTTGAGTCGCCGGCCGGGCTTGGGTAGGCTTGGCGATCATTTCCCGGTTGCACAGCAAAGAACCATGAGCGAGTTTCCCACCATCCGTACGGCGATCCCCAAGCGCCGTTATCAAATCAGCGATTTCAGCGCGACGTTGCTCGGCGAGATCGACAGTCCGGACGCCGTCAACTATCACTACATTCTGGCGTTTGTCCCGATGGGCGAGCCAAAGCCGAATTTTTTTGTGGTGAGCGAGCGGGTGCCACCGAAGGATCGTCCGGACGGCGGCTATCGCCTCCGGGTCATCAACAGCGCGATGAACGAGGTCATGGACCAGTCCGATGCTTGGGGTGACGAAGAGGCCTTCGCCACCCAGGCGCTGGAGCTGGCGCAACAGGCACTGGGGCTCGGCGGCCACGAGGCCATGAGGTTGATGTGATGCACAAACGAATCCGAAACTGCGTGGCGGCGCTGGGCGTGCTGATTGCCTCGGGCGCGAGCCAGGCCAGCGAGGTGGTGATCGAGGCCGCCGAATTCGTCCGGGGCAGCGGCAACGAATGGCGCGTCTCAGTGACCTTACGTCATGCCGACACCGGATGGGATCATTATGCAGACGGCTGGCGGGTGCTCGACGCCGTAGGCAAGGTACTCGGTCACCGCACGTTGTTTCACCCGCACGTCAACGAGCAGCCGTTTACCCGTGCGCATACCCTGCAGATCGTGCCGTCGGTCACCCGGGTATTCATCGAAGCACGCGACAACGTGCAGGGCTGGTCCCGTCAGCGCTTGCCCGTGACGCTGGATCAGCAGACCGGTACGGGGTCGGCGACTGCCGATTAGCGGATCGGTCCGGCGTGCACCGCTTGATCGTCATAGCGATGCACCAGCAGTGGCGCGATATCCGGCCGCGACGGTAGCGTCACGTTGGATTGGCGGGTTACCCCGGTCACCTCTTCGGCGTCCAACAGGGCGGTAATGGGCATGTCGGCGAGGGTGTCGCTGGGCATGGACATCACCGCGGCAGGACGGTGGGCGTCCAGGCCTTCCTGGTAAAGGCCGAGGTGGAAGGTACGAAAGGGCGCGCCGTTACGGTCCAGCATGGACAGGTCGAGTTCCGACGATACATGCTGAGGTCCCGCAAAGGTGGACAAGGGCGCCGCAAGGGACAGCAGCAGGATCAGCTTTTGAGAATGTTTCAACATTGACGCTCAGGCTCCCGCTCCCGCTCCATAGGGGCTGATGGGTTGGGCCATCCTGGCGCTGGAAAGATTCTAGACGCAGCCGATGGCCGGGGTCCAGCCCATCGACCCCTCCTGGCGTCGGTTCAGGGTTGGATCGCGTTGAAATCCCGCACCTGGGGATGCCGGGGCGCTCCGCCCGTTTCACCGTCACGGACCAGTTGCACGGTATCCATCCCGGCGGCCTTGGCGGCATCCAGTTCTTCGACGATATCGGATAGGAACAGGATCTGGTTTCCCGGCAGGCCCATGCGCTGGCTGATGGCCTGATAGGAAGTAACTTCCCGTTTCGGGCCAACCCGGGTGTCGAAGTAACCGCTGAACAACGGTGTCAGATCCCCCGCGTCCGAATATCCGAAAAGCAGTTTTTGCGCCTGTACCGAGCCGGACGAGTACACGTACAGGTCCAATCCGGCGCCATGCCATGCCCGTAGCTGCGCTACCGCGTCCGGATACACATGGCCGGTGAAGTCACCGTTCCGATAGCCCGCCTGCCAGATCATGCCTTGCAGGGCCTTCAGCGGGGTGAGCTTTTTGTCCGCATCGATCCAGGCGTGCAGGTGTTCAATGGCCTGCTCCACCGTCAACCTGCGCCCCACCTCCGCCGCGACCGCGTCGAGCTGCTCGGTGACAGCCGGGTCCGCGGCGTTGGCGCGCACGAAATCGGCGAGGTGGGTGCGGGCGTAGGGAAACAGCACGTCGAAGACGAAGGAGATGGACGTGGTGGTGCCTTCGATGTCGGTGATGACGGCGCGGGTCATGATCGCGGCGTCACTGTTTCAGCGTGGCGACATGGCTGTCGTAGTCGGGAAAGCGGCCGGCAATGTCGCTGCCGGTGAAGTCGCCCTGCCAGCCGTTTTCGGTGGTGAAGAAGCGAATCGCCTTGAAGCTCGGTTGGCTGCCCATGTCGAACCAATGGGTGGTACCGGCCGGTACGCTGATCAGATCGCCCGCTTCGCATAGCACCAGGTAGACCTTGCCGTCCTTGTGCAGATAGAACAAGCCGCTGCCATCGACGAAAAAACGCACCTCGAAGTCCGCGTGGGTATGCTCGGACAGGAACAGCTGGCGCAGCTCGGGGGCCTTGGGGTTGTCCGGGCGCAGGCTCACCACATCCACCGACTGAAAGCCGTAGCGGGCGTTGAGCCTGTCGACCGCATCGCGGTAGGCCGTCAGCACGGTGTCCTGGTCCGCGTCGTTGGGCAGCGGGCGGTCCGCCTGCCATTGCTCGAATTCGACCCCGATGTCGTGCAAGGCGGCAGCGATGTCCGCGGCGTCCTGGTATTGCGCCAGGGGTCCGGTGGCATTGTCGTCGTAGATGGTCAGCGTGGTCATCGGCCGATCTTCCTCAGTTCCAGTTCGCAGGTCAGCAGGAATTGTAGGGCTTCCACATGGCGGAGCACCGCGTCGATGTCCTCGCCCCAGGTGTAGAACCCATGTTCGCGGATCAAATAGGCCGGGATACGTGGGTGTTGGTGCATGTAGCCGTCCACGGTACGGGCCAGACGTTGAGTGTCCTGATCGTTGGGAAATATCGGGACATTCAATGTCGTTTCGTGGGTCTTGATGCCGGGAAACGCCTTGAGCAGCTCGTAACTCTGGAAGGCGATGCGTTCGCCGCTCACCCGGGACAATACCGTGCTCTCCACCGTGTGGGGATGCAGGATGACATTGGCGTGGGGCAGGCGGGCGTAAAGCGATACATGCAACGGGGTTTCCGCCGATGGCTTGCGCGCGTCCAGACTGTTGCCGGCCATGTCGGCAATCAGGATGTCATCGCGGCTCAGACGACCCTTGTGACGCCCCGACACGGTCAGTGCAATGCGGTCGCCGGGCAGGCGCGCGGAAAAATTGCCACTGGTGGCCGGTACCCAGCCGCGCTCGAACAGGAAACGGCCTGCCGCGATCAGTTGATCGGCGGCACGATGAAAGGCGGCGTCGTCGCTCACAGTTTCTCCAACTCGGTGATAGGCCCCGCGTTCTTGGCCTGCACCTGACGATAGAGGTCACGAAGTGCGGCCTGCAGGCCTTCTTCCATGGTGGGATGGTAGAAGGGCAGTTGCAGCAGTTGACCGACGGTCATCTGCTGACTGATGGCCAGCACCATCAGGTGCGCAAGGTGTTCGCCCGCCGGCGCGACCATTTCGCAACCGAGCAGTTTCCCCGAAGCCTTGTCCGCATAGATATGTATCAGGCCACGGTTCCTGGCCATGATCAGGGCCCGGCCGACCGGCGCTACGCGCATGGCGCCGACAGCGGTCGTTTCCGGGTCCAGTTCGGCAAAGCTGGCGCCAACACGGACGATGTTCGGGTCGCTGAAGGTGATGTGCAGAGGGGTACGCCGCTTGAAGGCGACGATCTGATCACGGCTGGCGTTGTAGCCCGCGATACGGCCCTCGTCACCGGCCTCGTGCAGAATCGGGCGGTTGCCCGACACGTCGCCGGCGATGAACACCGGCAGATCACCGATCTGCATGGTGTTGGGGTTGTGCTCGGGTATGCCCTTGTCGTTGCAGGGCACGCCCAGGACATCCAGGTTTAGCTTGTCCAGATTCGGGCGGCGGCCGAGGCTGGCAAATACCTTGTCCACCTCGACACTGTGTTCGCCGGCGGTGACCCGCAGTTTGCCATTTGCACCTTCGCTGATCTCGGCAGGGTGCCCGAGCCACAAGGGCAGTTCCTTGCCGATGGTTTCAATGGCGGCATGGGCGACCTTGGGGTCGCTGATGCCCCCGATGGTTTGCAGCTGGTCGATTCCGCTGACTGCCACACCCAGCCGGTGCATTGCCTGACCGATTTCCAGGCCGATCACCCCCAGGCCGATCACGGCGACGCTGGCCGGGAGCGTTTCCAGTTCGAAGAACTCGTCGGTGGTCAGGATGCGGTCACGAAACCGGTGCCAGGCCTTGGGAACGATGGGCGTGGAGCCGGTGGCGATGATGACGGCATTGGCGCGGATACGCTCGCCCTCGTCGGTCTCCAGCAAGGTCGGCTCGAGGAACTTGCAGTTGGACTCGATCAGTTGCTCAGGTGGTAGATCGTCGATGCTGGTGGTCAGCACCTGGTCGACAAAGTGATCTCGGGTGTCCTGCACGTATTCCATGGTCTCGGCGAGGTCGATGGAGAGCTGTTCGCGCCCGGCGATGCCGAACCGATGGAAAATCGCCGGCCGATGGAAGTCTTCGGCCACTTGGATGATGGCCTTGGACGGCATGCAGCCGACCCGGCAGCAGGTGGTGCCCAACTCGCCGCCGTCGATCAGTACCACGGACTTGCCGCTGTGTTTGGCCTTGCTGAAGGCATACAGCCCGGCGCTGCCCGCGCCGATGATGGCGATGTCTATGCTGCGTACTTCCATCGTTGAACCTCTGAGAAACCCCGCTGCCCGAGCAGCACAATGGGGCGGGATTGTAACAGGGCGGGCGCCGCAGCCGGTCGCGGCCACACCAACACCAGCCGGACAATGCCGCCGGCGCCGGTCAGAAGTCGGCGTACATCCGCCCCGGGTTGTAGATGCCTTGGGGGTCGAAACGCGCCTTCAAGCCCTGGTGAAACCGCAGCGTTACCGGGTCGAGCGGCTGAAACACCTCGCCTTGGCGGTCGCCACCACGGAACAAGGTGACATGCCCCTGGTGTGCCGCGACCGCCTCGCGTAGCTGCGCATCGGTCATGTCGGTATAGAGCCAGCGCTGCGCGCCACCCCAATCGAGCAGGGCGTTGGCGTCGAAGTCGTGACAGTCGGTGGCCGGGGGCAGTGACAACCGGTAGAGCGGCGCTTGTTGGTGGAAGAATGCCAGGCGGTGGTCGCGCAGCCGATCCCAGAAATTTTCCCCATCGCCATGCTCGCCACCGATCTGTTGCTCCCAGGCCTGCACGCCGCTCGCATTGCCCGACAGGTGCAGGTACAGGCGATCCTCCAGATGACAGGCGCCGGCCAGCGGGGCGGGTTTGCCGGCCAACGCGCGCAGGGTGTGCAGGGCCTGCTCGCGGTCGGCCTCCAGTATCAGGGTGCGTTCGGCGGGCGGGTGCGGCAAGACCTTGATCGAGATGTCGAGCAACACGCCCAGGGTGCCGAGCGCGCCGGCCATCAGCCGGGCCACGTCATAGCCTGCGACGTTCTTCATCACCTCGCCGCCGAAGCGATGTACCTGGCCGTGACCGTCCAGCAGCTTCACCCCCAGCACCAGGTCGCGTGGTGCGCCACGCCATGGACGGCCGGGCCCCGCCAGTCCGGCGGCCACCGCGCCACCGAGCGTGCCGCCGTCGTCGAACCGGGGCGGGTCAAAGGGCAGCATCTGGCCGTGTTCGGCCAGCACGCTGTCGATCTCGGTCAGCGGCGTGCCGGCCCGGGCGGTGATCACCAGCTCGGTGGGGTCGTAGTGAAGCACGCCGTGGTGACCGCGCATGTCCAACCGGTCCCCCGCGCTATGGCGACCATGGAAGGCCTTGGTGTCGCCGCCGACGATACGCAACGGCGTTTTATGGTCGGCGGCATGGCGGACCTGGTCGACCAGCGCCGCGGTGAGATCAGCGGACATTGCGGCTGCAGGAAAGTGAGAGCTGGATCGAGGAACCTGAATTCATGGCGGCCGATTATACAAGGCGCCACAGGGTTGTGGTCGGTGGGCCTGTTGGCCGGCACCGGACAAGGTTCGCCCGGACGGGCAAGGAGCAGGGTTATGGATCGACGTGATTTCGTAAAGGTGGCACTCGGTGGTGTCGCAGGGTCGCTGGTGGCGCCACAGGCTGTCATGGCGGAAGCTGCCCAGGCGCTGGCCGGCAACGTCTACTACACCAAGGCGCAGCCCGGGCGCTGGGCCAAGAAGGCGGGCGGCCATCTGCCGGCCATCGAGGTCGGCAACGGCAAGATGCGGGTCACCACCGGGCATGAGATGAAGGACTACGAGCACTACATCGTCAAACACCAGCTGTTCGACAAGGATTTCAACCTGCTGGGCGAGCGGCTGTTCGACCCGAAAACCGATAAAGCGCCGATATCGGAATACGACTTGAAGGGCTACAGCGGCCCGCTGTACGCCACCAGCATGTGCAACAAGCACGACGTGTGGCTGAACGAGGCCATGGCCTGACGGCCACCCGACCGGCGCGATGCGTCGGTCGGGATCAGAAGCGTTCCAGTTCAGGAAACGGCAGGGCGCCGGCGTGTACCCGCATGGCACCGAATTCGGCGCAGCGATTCAGGGTGGGGATGGCCTTGCCTGGGTTGAGCAGGCCGTGCGGATCGAACACCGTCTTGATGGTGTGGAACACGCCCAGGGTCTCTGGCGGAAACTGCAGGCACATCTGGTTGATCTTCTCCATGCCCACGCCGTGTTCGCCGGTGATGGTGCCGCCGACCGCCACCGACAGTTCCAGGATGCGGCCACCGAAGGCCTCGGCCTTTTCCAGTTCACCCGGTTTGTTGGCATCGAACAGGATCAGCGGGTGCAGGTTGCCGTCGCCGGCGTGGAACACGTTGGCCACCGCCAGTCCGTATTGGTCCGACAGCCGGTCGATGTCTTTCAGCACCTTTGCCAAGTGACGGCGCGGGATGGTGCCGTCCATGCAGTAGTAGTCCGGTGATAGGCGCCCAACCGCCGGAAATGCGGATTTGCGGCCGGCCCAGAACAGTGCGCGCTCGGTGTCGTCCCGCGCGGTGTGTACCTCGGTGGCGCCGGCGGCCAGCAACACTTCGCGCACCCGCTTGATGTCTTCCGACACCTCGGCATTGCTGCCATCCACCTCGCATAGCAGGATCGCCGCGGCGTCGGTGGGGTAACCGGCGTGGGCAAAGTCCTCCGCTGCACGGATCGCCGGGTTGTCCATCATTTCCAGTCCGGCGGGGATGATGCCGGCCGCGATCACCGCCGCCACGGCATTGCCGGCCTGCGCGATGTCGTCGAAGGACGCCAGCGCCACCTGCGCGCGCTCCGGGATCGGCAACAGCTTGACCGTGACCTCCACCACGATGCCCAGCATGCCCTCGGAGCCGGTCATCAATGCCAGCAGATCGTAGCCCGGGGCGTCATAGCCGCCACCGCCGATGGTGATCAGCTCGCCATCGATCGTCACCACGGTCAGCGCCAGCAGGTTGTGGGTGGTCAGGCCGTACTTCAGGCAGTGCACGCCACCGGCGTTTTCCGCCACGTTGCCGCCGATGGAACAGGCGATCTGCGACGACGGGTCCGGTGCGTAATACAGCCCGAAGGGACGCGCCGCCTCGCTGATGGCGAGGTTGCGCACCCCGGGTTGCACCCGGGCGCGGCAGTTGGAGACGTCCAGATCCAGTATCTGATTGAAGCGCGCCAGCGACAGCAGCACCGCGTCCTCGCGCGGCAGGGCACCACCGGACAGCCCGGTGCCGGCGCCGCGGGCGATCACCGGCACACCCAGGTCGCGGCAAACCCGTACGATGGCTTGCACCTCAGTCACAGTGGCCGGCAGTACCACGATCAGCGGCCGGCGACGGTAGGCGCTCAGTCCGTCGCATTCGTAGGGCGCCAGTTCACCGGGTTCGGTGAGCACGAAGGCCGGGTCGGTGAGCTGGCGAAAACGCTTTGCCAGCCGCTGCCGCAGTTGCAGGTCCGCCGGGGCGGGGATGTCGGGATCGATCATGGCGTGCAGTGTGCGTGAGCGTGCCGGCAAAGGCCAGCCGCCGGCTCAGCCCGCCCAGAGGTTGCCCAGCCGGCGACGATAGCCGCTGGCCTTGTCGGGGTCGGTGGGCATGACCATGCCGACCACCACCTCGATCATCTCGCGGGCCGCACCGCCGTTGAAGCCGGCGTCCTGCTCGACGATGTGGAACAACTGCTCGGCCGCGGCATCGTACTGGTGGATCGCCAGGCGACAGACGGCGGTGTCGAAGCGTGCCTGCAGGTCACTGGGATTCGCGGCGATGCGTCGTTCCCGTACATCCAAGCCGTCGGTCTTGGTCGCCAGCTCCAGGAACAGCAACTGACGGGCGATGGCCTTGCCGGTGTCGCTGTTGCGGGCGTGATCCGGCAGACGACCGAACAGGCCGAGGGCCTGTTCGGGCTGGCCGATATCCAGTAGCACCTGCACCATGTCCAGCGCTACGCGCAGGTTGGCCGGATACTTCTGGATGGCCTCAGTGAGCAGTGTCACCGCCGCGCCGCTGTCGCCGGTCAGGTGCTTTTCGCGGGCCTGAAGACGCAGTTCGTCGGATTCGCGGAACACCCCGAAGTCCTTCAGCAGGGCGCGCAGTTCGTCGTCGGACATCTCGCCGATCTCGGTACGCGCCACCTCACCGTCCTGCAACACCAGCACGGTGGGCACGTTATCGATGCGGTACCGCGCGCGTAGACCTTGCTGTTCCACCACGTCCACCTTGGCAAAGACGAACCGGCCGGCAAACTCGCGCGCCAGCACCGCCAGTCGCTCGGCCAGGACGAAGCAGGGGCCCGAGGAGGCGTCCTGGAACAGCACCAGCACCGGAAGCTTGCGCGAATTCAGCTCGGCCGAAGTGCCGAAGCTCTGCTCGGTGAGATCGAAGATGAAAGCCTGTTCTGCCATCTGGCGCCCCGCATGGCGTGGAAAGCCGCGCATTCTAGCGCTGTTCCAGGGTCGAGCCCACCGGCGCCCGACACGCGGCATGAGCACGCCCCGGCTCCCCTCTCCCCCCGGGAGAGGGGTTTTGGGGTGAGGCGAAGGCTGGCGGTGAGGGGAGGGCTGGCGGTGAGCAGCAGGACGACCGATAAAGTCCGGTAAACGGCACCACAGTGGGCTACCCGCCCGATGCGGCTGTACCCGTCGCCACACCGGCATTGGCTCCGGCGTGAATATTCCCTGCGATTGCGCCGGCCGGCGCCTTTCAGCAGCGGCGATACCGGCTATCCTCAGCTCAAGGGTCTGTGGACGGTATTCAGCCCGGTCAGGGATTGAAAGAGGAGCGCGCGCATGGACGATATCGTCACGCTGAGACTGGCCGACACCCAGGCCGGCCAGAGTCCCCGGCTCGGTGCGCAGCCGCTGCCCGATGGCCGGGGCGCCACCTTTACCGTCTGGGCGCCCGCCGCCCGCGAGGTGCTGCTGTGCTGGGGCTATGTGCAGGATTTCGACGGCAGCTGGCACCACCGGAAGGAAGCACGCTTGTGCCGGGTGGACGGTGGGGTTTGGACGGGGTTGGTGCCTGATCTGGTCCATGGTGATCGCTACATGTTCTACGTGCTTGGGCCTGAGGGGGGCGGCGAGGGCGTAAAGCGTGACCCCTATGCCCGTGACCTCACCGACGAGCCGGCCTGGCCGAACTGCCAGTGCCTGCTGTGCGATCCCAGGCGCTTCGGCTGGCACGATGCGGCGTATCGGCCGCCGGCCTTCCATAAGATGGTGATCTACCAACTACGTAGGTACCTGGTTTATTCCTGAGCAGCGTTCCAACGGCACCTTCCTGGACGTGGCATTACGGCTTCCCTATTTGAAGGCACTGGGTATCAATGCCCTGCAACTGTTGCCGGTGGTGGAATTCCCGACCATGTTCAGCAAGGGTACAACGGGGTGGACTACTTCTCCCCGGAGACCGACTACGGGGTGCATGCGGGCGATCCCGCCCTGGCCGGGTATCTGGACGACGTCAATGCCTTGTTGCGCGACGTCGATCCCGCGCTGGCCTCTTATACCGAGTCTGATATCGACGGCACGGCCAATCGGCTGCGCATGCTGATCGAGCTGTGCCACCCGCACGGCATCGCGGTGATTCTGGCCGTGGTGTACAACCATGCCGGCGGCTGGTTCACCGACCAGGGCATGTATTTCTTCGACGAGCAGCCGCGCAACGATCAGAACAACAGCCTGTATTTCACCGACCGGGGTTGGGCCGGCGGGCTGGTGTTTGCCTACTGGAAGGACCCGGTCAAACAGTTCCTGATCGACAACGCGCGGTTCTACCTGGACGAGTATCACGCCGACGGGTTCCGCTACGACGAAGTCAGCGTGATCCGCAATGAAGGTGGCGAGCACGGCTGGCGTTTCTGCCAGTACGTTACCGACACCTGCCGTTTCGTCAAACCCGAAGCGATCCACATTGCCGAGCACTGGCCGGTGGACGGGGCGGTGACGCGACCCACGGTCAATGGCGGTGCCGGCTTCGACGCCAGTCAGCACGACGGCCTGCGGGAAGCGGTGCGTGGTGCCGTGCGTCAGGCGGCCTACGGCCGCGATAGCCGGGTCGACATGGGGCGCATCGCCGATGCGCTACGCGACACCACCTTCGGTGACCGTTGGCGCGGCGTGCAATGCACCGAGAATCACGACATTGTCTATCGGGGACGCGACCAGCGGGTGGCGCGGCTCGGCGATGGCGGCAACCCGCGCTCCTGGTATGCCCGTGGTCGGGCACGGGTGGCGCTGGGGCTGACCCTGACCGCGCCGGGTATTCCCCACCTGTTCATGGGTCAGGAGGTGCTGGAGGACAAGCCTTGGCATGACGAGCCCTGCAGCGTGTTTCAGGTTTGGTGGGCCGGTTTGCGGGAGGATCGCGCCATGCGTGGCCACCTGGCTTTCAGTTAGGCATTGATTGCCTTGCGTCGCGCCTTACCAGGGCTGTCCGGCGAGGGCCTGAACGTGTTCCACCAGCATGACGGCAACCGGGTCATCGCCTTTCACCGCTGGATACCGGACTGGGGGGGAGGGCGTGGTGGTCGCCAGTTTCAATGACGAGACGTGGTTCGATTACCGCATTGGTTTCCCGGCCATGGGCGCCTGGCAGGAACGGTTCAACAGCGACGCCTACGGTCATTGGCCGAACCCCTGGGTGGCGGGCAACGGCGGCGTGGTGCACGCCCAAGCGGATCCCATGCATGGGCTGCCGGCGTCGGTCTCCGTCATCCTGCCTAGCAACGCGATATTGCTATTCAGTCGATAGGGACGCCGGCCGCGCCGCTGCAGGAACCCCGATGCCGCCGCGTTGATGCGGCGTTGTCGGGTGTTATCGCAAGCGACGATAGCGGGCATGAAAAAGGCGACCCGAGGGCCGCCTTGCACAGAGCGTTGGTCGATCAGAACCAGGCCCTGACGCCTAACACCAGTTGGGTGTTTTGCGCAGCAGCGCCTTCGTCGCGGGCGTAGTCCGCCGTCTTGCCGAACTTGCGATTCCAATTCACGCCGACATACGGCTCGAACTCCCGTTTCACCTGGTAGGCGAGGCGTAGTCCCAGATTCAGGTCGGACAGTCCCGAGCCCTTGCCTACTGCCGGGTCGTTGCGGGTGTATGCGTTGACCGTGAACTCGGGGATCAGCCTCAGCCGTTGGGTGAACAGCATCTCGTATTCGGCGGACAAGCGCGCGGCACCACGACCGTTTTCGCCCAGGAATAATTGGGCGTCCACGTCGAAGAAGTACGGCGCCAAGCCGTTGAATCCGACCACCAACCAGTCCCGGGTCTCCTTTGCCGGTTTGTGGTCGCGCCGCCAACCGACCTGGAAGTCCCAGTAGGTGGCGATACCGCGGCTGTACAGGGCCTGGGTTTCAAGTTCCTCGACCTTGGAGCCGACTTTTTCGGCATCGACGTTCAGCCAGAATTTGTTCAGGTCCTTGCCGATCCAGAGAAAGCCTTCGGCGACGATCGGGTCTGTGCCACCGGTTTTGCGCACTTCCAACTGGTCCAGTTTTCCCATGATCAGTACGGGGTCGTCCGGTGCACCGGCTTGGACCTGACTGGTGGCGGCAGCCACGCTAACCGCCAGCAGGGTTTTGTTGAGTTTCTTCATGACGTAATCCCCTCGATTAGCTGACGTTGACATGACGGAACATGCCCGGCATGTGGTAGAGCAGGTGGCAGTGATAAGCCCAGCCGCCCATGGCATCGGCGGTGACCAGATAGCTGGCCTTGGCGCCGGGTTGGACGGTCACCGTGTGCTTACGGGGGATATGCATGGGATCACCCGTCTCCAATTCGCTCCACAGACCATGGAGATGGATGGGGTGATTCATCATGGTGTCGTTGACCAGGGTGATGCGTAGCCGCTCACCGTACTTCAGCTGCAGAGGCTCGGCATCGGCAAACTTCAGTCCGTTCATCGACCACATGTAGCGGGACATGTTGCCGGTCAGATGCAGCTGGATCTCACGACTGGGCTCGCGCATGTCGTGGGTCTTGTAGCGGTTCTTGATATCGCGATAGACCAGCACGCGACGGCCGTTGTTGCGCAGGCCGACACCGGGGTCGTCCAACTGGTCGTTGGGCGCGTCGGCGATCATATCGATATACGGCGGTACCTCGTGTGGGCCGTGAACCAACGGCTGGGCGGACCCGTAGCCGGCGGCTCCAGGCTTGGCCATCTTCATGCTGCCCATGCCCTTCATGCCGCCGTGGTTCATGCCGCTCATGCCTTGCATGCCAGCCATGTTGTGATCAGTGTGATCCATGCCCTTCATGCCGCCCATCGCCTGGCCGCCTTGGTCCATGCCCTTCATGCCACCCATGTCGTGGCCGCCGTGGTTCATGCCGGGCATACTGCCCATGTCCATGGCCATACCCATGTCGCGGTGACTGAGTACCGGTGCCGGATCGAGTTCCGGAACCTCGCCGCGCAGGCCGGCGTCCGGGGTCAGGGTGCCGCGGGCATAGCCGCTGCGGTCGATGGCTTGGGCGAACAGGGTATAGGCCATGTCGTCCTTCGGCTCGACGATGACGTCATAGGTTTCGGCCACGCCGAGGCGGACTTCGTCTACCGTCACCGGTTCGATGTCCTGGCCGTCGGCGGCGACCACGGTCATCTTCAGCCCGGGAATACGGAAGTCGAAGAAGGTCATGGCAGCGGCATTGATGACCCGCAGCCGTACACGCTCACCGCGCTTGAACATGCCGACCCAGCCATCTGCTGGCGTCTGACCGTTCATCAGGAAGGTATAGGTGTAGCCGGTGACGTCGGAAATATCGCGGTCGGACATGCGCGAGATGTTCCACATCTTGCGGGCCTGCCAGGTGGCAGCGACACCGTTCTTTTTGATGTCGTCATAGAGATCGAAGACGGTGCGCTCCCGGCGGTTGTAGTAGTCTGACAATTTTTTCAGCTTGGCGTAGACGGTTTCCGGCTCTTCGTCGGTCCAGTCGGACAACGTCACGGTGTAATCGCGATCCACGCGGTAGTCCGGACCGGCCGGGTCGATGATGATGGCGCCGTACATGCCGGTTTGCTCTTGGAAGCCGGAATGACTGTGGTACCAGTAGGTACCCGATTGCACGGTATCGAACTGGTAGGTGAAGGTCTCGCCCGGCGGAATGCCATTGAAGCCGTCACTGATGCCGGGTACCCCGTCCTGGGAACTCGGCAGAATAAGGCCGTGCCAGTGGATGGAACTGGTGACGGGCAGGGTGTTGGTCACCCGCAGCGTGACGCGGTCGCCTTCTCGCCAACGCAAAACCGGCGCCGGCACCGTACCGTTGATCGTGGTGGCGACCCGTGGGTTGCCGGTGAAGTTGACGCCCGTGGCACCGATGGTCAGGTCGAATACCGGGCCGCGCAGGGTGGTGGCACCGTTGTGTTCGCCATTGTTGGCGGCCAGGCTGTTGGCCGTCGCGCGGCCGCCAATACCGAGACCGGCGATAACACCGCCTGCGGTCAGACCCTGAACGAAACGACGGCGGCCAGGGTTGATGGCACCCATCGGAGTGAGAAGCTTTTTCATGATTGCAATCCTCTTCGGACCGACTGGCGTCGGTCGCTGCTAACGTAAAGGTTTAGCTGAAAAAGGAGGCAATGCGCGGTGGGCGGAAAGGCGATCCGGGGGGAAGCTGCGAATAGTGTGGCGGCGTTTCGACCAGGCGGACGTTGCCGATACGTTGCGCGCCCTCCGGCATCGCCGCCAGCGCGGCTACCGCGCAAATGCCGCACATGTCGCAACCCATGCCACCGCACAGTGTGTCGCTTTGATCGCTGTTCAGGTCCGAGTTTTGATGCATCGGACAGGCCGTCGAATGCTGTCCGTCGTCACCGGAATGGTGACTGGCGCCCGCGTACAGGTCGGCAAGCGGCAGCATCGTCAGGACGACGATGAGCAGCTGGGCGACTTGGGTGCGAAAGGCGGTCAGCATGGCTACAGGGGTAGCAGTTCTCACAGATACAGCAACAGTTGACGGTTGTGACCGGGCCGGGTGGGGAAAGGTTCCACCCGGCCACGGCGTTATCGCACGCCCAGACTGCGCTGTTTCCAGAGCAGATAAAGCGCGGGTATGACGATCAGCGTCAATACCGTGGCGCTTATCATACCGCCAACCATGGGGGCGGCGATACGGCGCATCACCTCCGATCCTGTGCCTTCGCTCAGCATGATGGGCAGCAGGCCGGCAATGATGGCCGCCACCGTCATCATGATGGGCCGAACGCGCAGCAGCGCGCCTTCGACCACGGCTTCACGTAGGTCCTGGACGGTCGGTGTATGCACTCTTTCAGCAAAGGCGCGGTGGAACTTTAGCGCCTGGTTCAAGTACACCAGCATCACCACGCCGATCTCCACCGCCACGCCGGCCAGGGCGATGAACCCGACACCTACCGCGACGGACAGGTTGTAGTCGAGCAGATACAAAAGCCAGACGCCGCCGATCAACGCCATCGGCAGGGTGCCCATGATGATCAACACTTCGGTGATGTTGCGGAAGTTCAGATATAGCAACAACACGATGATCAGCAGGGTCACCGGGACCACGACGCTCAGGCGCTGCTTGGCGCGGACCATGTACTCATACTGCCCCGACCACGCGATCGAATAGCCGGGCGGAAGCTCCACCTGTTCGGCCACCACCTGTTGCGCTTCGGCCACATAGGAACCCACGTCCCGTCCCTTGATGTCGATAAAAGTCCACCCGTTCGGACGCGCGTTCTCGCTCTTGATCATGGCGGCGCCCATCTCGATGCGGATGTCTGCGACTTCGCCGAGCGATATCTGCGCGCCGCTGGGCGTGACGATGGGCAGGTTACGGAGTTTTTCCGCCGAGTCCCGCAAGTCCCGCGGGTAGCGGACATTGACCGGATAGCGCTCCAGGCCCTCGACGGATTGAGTGACCACCATACCGCCCACCGCCGTGCGAATCACGTCCTGCACATCGGCAATGTTCAGTCCGTAACGGGCGGCCGCCTCACGGTCGATGTCGGTGACCACATAACGCCCGCCGGCAACCCGTTCAGAAAAGGCCGAGGCGGTACCCGGCACCTTTTGCACGACTTCCTCGATGCGTTGGCCGATCCGCTGGATCTCCGCCAGATCCGCCCCGGCGACCTTGATGCCCACCGGTGTCTTGATCCCGGTGGCCAGCATGTCGATGCGGGTTTTGATGGGCATCACCCAGGCGTTGGTGAGACCGGGGATCTGCAGGCGTGCGTCCAGCTCGTCGATGATCTTCTCCACGGTCATGCCCTGGCGCCACTGTTCCTTGGGTTTGAACTGGATGGTGGTCTCCATCATGGTCAGCGGCGCCTGGTCGGTGGCAGTGTCTGCGCGGCCGATCTTGCCGAACACCCGTGCCACTTCGGGTACTGTTTTGATCAGCTTGTCGGTTTGCTGCAGGATCTCTTGGGCCTTGCCCACCGATATGCCGGGGAAGGTGGTGGGCATGTACATCAAGTCGCCTTCATCCAGGTCCGGCATGAACTCCGAGCCCAGCTGGGTTACCGGCCACAATCCGACAACAAGGACGGCCGAGGCTACCAGCAGTACGGTGCGCGGGGCCTTGAGCACAATGCCGATCACCGGGCGATACAGTGCGATAAGGAGTCGATTGATCGGGTTCTTGTGTTCCGGGGTGACATGACCACGTATGAAATAGCCCATCAGTACCGGCACCAGGGTGACCGACAGCCCGGCCGCGGCGGCCATGGCGTAGGTCTTGGTAAATGCCAGCGGCGCGAACAGCCGCCCCTCCTGGGCTTCCAGGGTGAACACCGGTAGGAACGACAGCGTGATGATCAGCAGGGAAAAGAACAGCGGTGGGCCGACTTCCATGGTCGCCTCGCGGATGATTCGCCAGCGGTTCTCGTCCGTAAGTGGTTCCCGTTCGATATGTTTATGCACGTTTTCGATCATCACGATCGCGGCGTCCACCATGGCCCCGATGGCAATGGCGATGCCGCCCAGCGACATGATGTTCGCATTGATTCCCTGCATATGCATGATGACAAAGGCCGTGAGAATACCCACCGGCAGGCTGACAATGGCGACCAGCGCGGAACGCAGGTGGAACAGGAACACCAGGCACACCAGCGCGACCACCACGAATTCCTCGATCAGCTTGTGATTGAGGTTTTCCACGGCCCGGTTGATCAGCGCGGAGCGGTCGTAGGTTGTAACGATCTGCACGCCCTCCGGAAGGCCGGCTTGCAGTTCGGCCAATTTGGCCTTGACTCCCTCGATGGTCTTCAGTGCGTTTTCGCCGAAACGCATAATCACGATGCCGCCGACCACCTCGCCTTTGCCATCAAGTTCGACGATGCCGCGACGCATCTGCGGACCCAGTCGGATGTCGGCGACATCCCGTAACAGGATCGGGGTGCCTTGATCATTGACGCCGAGCGGAATGCGGGCCAGATCGTCGAGCCCGGTGATGTAGCCGGTGGCGCGCACCATGTATTCGGCCTCGCCCATTTCGATGACCGATCCGCCGACCTCCTGGTTGGCGCGCTGGATGGCCATGCGGATCTTCTGTAGCGGCAGGCCGTAGGCGCGCAATCTGTCTGGGTCGAGCACCACTTGATACTGCTTCACCATGCCGCCAATGCTGGCGACTTCCGATACGCCTGGAACGGTTTGCAGTTCATATTTCAAGAACCAGTCCTGCAGTGACCGCAGTTGCGCGAGATCCGTCTTCCCGGTTGGATCGGCCAAGGCGTATTCGAACACACAGCCGACACCGGTGGCATCCGGTCCCAGTGCCGGACGCGCTTGTGGCGGCAGCCGGGTCGCCACCTGGCTGAGGTATTCGAGTACCCGTGAGCGTGCCCAGTAGGGGTCGGTACCGTCTTCGAAGATGACGTAGACGTAGGAGTCGTTGAAGAACGAATAGCCGCGCACGTTTACCGCGCCGGGTACCGACAACATGGCGGTGGTGAGTGGGTAGGTCACCTGGTCTTCGACCACGCGGGGCGCCTGGCCCGGGTAGGTGGTTTTGATGATGACCTGCACGTCGGACAAGTCCGGTATGGCGTCCAACGGCGTGTTCTTCACCGAGTAGATACCCCAGCAGGTCAGCAACAGGGTCAGCAGAATGACCAGGAAACGGTTGTTGAGCGACCAGTCGATAAGTGCCTTGATCATTTGCCTGCCCTCATTCCGACGCCGACTGCGGGTGCACGGCGGTCACCGCATAGCCGTCACCGTCAGGCGACAGCTCGAAGCGCACCGAATCGCCCGGCTTGAGCCCATGCAGCATCACACCATCGCCAACCTTGAACGGCATCTTCATCGCCGGCCAGCCAATGGCGGGAATGGCGTCATGGTCGAGCTCGATCCGCCGTTCATCGGGCATCACCGCGACTACCCGTCCGGTGGCGTTGATCGGGGTGGGATCGTCGTGAGACATGTCCGCCATCGCAGTTGCCTGCGGTTTCGCCACCAGTTTTGAAGCGCCACCGTCCAAACGCAGGATGCTGGCCTTGATGCTGGCTTCGGAATCGATAAGGAACTGACCGGAGGTCACCACGGTATCGCCCGCGCGCAGTCCGCTCAGAATTTCCATCCAGTCGCCACTTTCGATCCCCACCGTGACATCACGAGGGGTGAAACGGCCTTGTCCTCGCGCCAGGATCACCCGGTCCTGGTCGCCGGTACGGATAAGCGACTCCCGCGGCACCACCAGGATGTTCTTCTTGGCGCCACCGAAGATGGTGACCTTGGCGAACATGTTGGGCTTCAAGGTTTCGTCGGCGTTGTCGAAGCGCAGGCGGACCTTCAAGGTGCGGGTCTTGGCGTCCAGGCTGGGATAGATGAAGTCGACTTCGCCTTCCCAGGTTCGGCCGGGCAGATAGGCCAGTTTCACTTCGGCGGGCGCACCCACGCGCACCCAGTCGGCTTGGCGTTCGAATACCTCTGCGACCAGCCAAACACTGGATAGGTCGGCCAGGGTCATGACGGCCGTGGCAGGCTTTACGTATTGGCCTTCGCGCACGCTCAGCTTGGCGACGATGCCGTCCTGGGGCGCATAGATACGCAGCCGTTGTTGTACCTTGCGCGTGTTCGCCAACTGCTTGATCTGACCAGGCGATACGCCCAATGCGGCCAGACGCTCGCGGGATGCGTCGATCAATCGTGCATGCTTGGCGGCGAGTGCCTGCAGGTATTCCTCCTGAGCGTTGACCAGTGTCGGCGAATACAGGGCGAAAAGCACGTCACCTTGCTTGACCCGCTCGCCCTCCGACTTGACCGCCAGGCGTTCGATCCAACCGTCGGTGCGCAGGTTGATCTGCGTGACCTTGTTTTCGTCCAACCCGACGTTGGCGACGGTATCGATACGGCGCCACAGCCGGCTGATCTCCGCCTTGGCGGTACGTACGCCCATGTTGTTTACCACGACTGGGTCGATGGTGACATTGGCACCGCCTTCCTCGTAGATGGGGATATAGTCCATGCCCATGTCATCTTGCTTGGGCGTATCGGAGGTGATATCCGGGTTCATTGGGTGCTGGTAGAACAAGGGCTTGCGGTCGGCCGCGTCGCCCGGCAGTTCCTCGTACACCGGGATGAAATCCATGCCCATGTCGTCTTTTGCCGGTACGTCCGAATGGATAGCCGGGTTCATCGGGTGGCGGTAATAGAGCAGCTTCGGAGCGTCCCCTTCGGTGGCAGCTTGCTGTATGTCTTCAGCTTCCTCCGATGATGCTTGGGGTGCGTCCTGATCCAGGCAGCCGGACAGCAGTACCGGTAGCGCGAGCAACAGGCTCCAGCGGAATAGGTTGATCGGGTTCATTGGGGTTCTCCTGCCAGGTAGCGCAGCATGGCCTGGGTTTTGGCGAGATCGACGCGCAGTTTGAGGGCTTGCAGCGCGGTATTCAGTTCGGTGATGCGGGCGCGCATCAACATGGTGAAATCGCCGCGATCAGCCTGATAGGCGTTGATGGAGGCTTCGGCGTTCTGGTTTGCCTGGGGCAGCAGCGTGTCCTGGTAACGGGCTATCCGTGCCAGCAACTGGGTCTCGCGCGCCAAGGCGTCGTCCCGTTGTTGTTGCAACGCCAGCAGCTTGGTATGGCGCATCTGTACGGCGGCTGTCTTGCGATGTTCGCTGGCGGCCAGGCGGCGGTCCTGCCGTTGTCCGGTCTGGAAGGGCAGCTCCACCATCACCATGGCCGACACGAAGTCAGGCCGGTCCGAGCCGCTCGGGTTCTGTCCAACCCGCCGGCCGTAGGTCAGGTCCAGCGACCAGCCCGGCTTGTAGGCTTCGCGCGCCAGTTGGATGCCTTGCTGTGCGGCCGCCACCTTGGCCTGTTCCGCCAATACCTCAGGGTGTCCCTGCAGGGTCTGATTCCAATCGGGTGTTGCAACCTCAAGCCCAGGGATCCGGGCGGGGAGCGTTGCGTAAGCGCGATCCGCGCCGACCCAACGGGACAGCGCGGCGCGGGCCTGCTGTTCCCGGGTCAGATAGTCCTGCTGTCGATCCGCAAGCAGATCCAGTTCGAGGTCGGCGTTGATGACGTCCTGCTGGTTATGGCCGCCGACGGCGTAGCGCGAGCGGGTGATGTCGACCAGCTGAGTGAACAGCGCCTGGCTTTGCCGTACCGTGTCCCCGGCGCGATGCCAGTAGTAGGCGTCCAGCCACGCCATCCGCACGTCCCTGAGTGCGCGGCGCTGTTGTGCCTGTGCCAAGGCGGTGTCCACCTCGGACAAGGCGCGGGTGCGGGCGCTGGTGACCTTCAGGGAGTCTCCCCGGGGAAAGCGTTGTACCAGGCCGACCTGCATCTGGGTCATCGGTTCCTGGGACAGGCTGAGGCTATCGGTGGGCAGGTTCATGGCGCCCAGCTTGAGCATCGGATCGGGCAGCTGACCGTCGCTGACGGCCTGTTCCTTGAGCGCGTCGGCCTGGGCCTTGAGACTCAGTTCACGGGGGTTGTGTTCGAGTGCCAGGCGCTCGGCTTCGGCCAAGCTCAGCGACGGCTGGGCATGGGCTTGACTGGCCGCCAGTAAGGCGGCGCAGCCATAAATCAGTCGGGCTTTCATTGAAGCTCTCCATTAGCGACGTCGTGCCGGGCGGTGTAGCTGCCACGCGGTCGACGGAAAACACAGGGCGCGGTCGCCCTGGGAGATGTGTTTTCAGCTAAGAGCTATGGGTGGGCGGAACAGGGGGGAGAAACGGCTTGCGACACGGTTGTGCGAGGTTGCGGCGTGGTTAGTGTGCGCGTAGGTAGGCAGGTGGATGTCGGCGCCGAACAGTAGACTGGCGGCGGAACATCCTGCGCCACAATGATTGCAGCTTTTGTCACACTGATGCGTGCCACCATGGGCCTTTGCCACGTCGGTGGGACAGCAATCGCCTTTTTCCATGCGCTGCGTAGGGCCGTTCGCGGTGCGCCCAGTCATACCGTGATGAGCGCAGTCGGCTGCACTGGCCGCAAGGGCAGCCAGTGCGCTCTGCATGGGAAGCAAAGCAAGCACTGCGATCAAAATCAAGGCGACTGATTGTTGTGGGCGGTAGCGCATAGGAGGGAGCATGCTGGCCGTGGGCGCCGAGGTCAAGTGTGTTTGCACAGCGCGCGCCCCGGCAATTGTCGGTTGGTTGCGCCAGATCAATGGTCGCCCTAAGCCATATCCGGCGCCTAAAGCCGGGTGTGACCACCGGGCTCTGCATTGCCTGACTGGGGTGGGACCTGCTGTCCGGCCAGGAACAGCCAGGTGTCTACCACCGTGTCCGGATTGAGCGACACGCTGGAGACGCCGTGCTCCAACAACCAACGGGCCAGATCAGGGTGGTCCGATGGCCCCTGACCGCAGATGCCGATGTATTTGTGCTGGGCGCGACAGGCCTGGATGGCCATTTCCATCAGCGCCAGTACCGCCGGATTGC
>JASBTJ010000018.1 GCA_030148485.1 Gammaproteobacteria bacterium
CGCCCTGTTGATGTCCTTGCCTACGATCAGGCCGAGCCCGGGATCAGCAAGCGCTGTACGCCGCCTCCCGCTGTATTGGCGGCACAGGGAGGTGCCGCCAAATCGGTCACTGAAAGTTACTGATTTTGAAGCAAGCTGCAAACCGCGTTTGCCGCGCAGCGTGCGCTTAGATGTCCAGGATGGACTTATTCAGCGCTTCCTGAGCACCGTAGGGTGGGTTGGCGAAGCGTAACTCACCGTTTTGGGGTAAGGCGGTTGTCGGGTTACGGCGCTTGCGCGCCTAACCCAACCTACGGCCCACGGTTTTAGATATCCCGCAGCAGCTCGTTGATGCCGACCTTGGATAGGGTCTTGGCATCGACCTTCTTGACGATCACCGCGCAGTACAGGCTGTATTTGCCGTCCTTGGAGGGCAGGTTGCCGGATACCACCACGGAGCCGGCGGGTACGCGGCCATAGATGATCTCGTCCTTCTCGCGGTCATAGATGCGGGTGGACTGGCCGATATACACGCCCATGGAGATCACGGCGCCTTCTTCAACGATCACGCCTTCGACGACCTAAGATCGAGCGCCGATGAAGCAGTTATCATCGATGATGGTGGGGGCAGCCTGCAGGGGCTCCAGTACGCCGCCGATACCGACACCACCGGACAGGTGCACGTTCTTGCCGATCTGGGCGCAGGAGCCGACGGTGGCCCAGGTGTCCACCATGGTGCCACTGTCCACATAGGCGCCGATGTTCACGTAGGAGGGCATCAGCACGCAGGACGGGGCGATGTAGGAGCCCTTGCGCACCGCGGCCGGGGGTACCACGCGCACGCCGGATTCGCGGAAGTCGCGGCTGTTGTAGTCGGCGAACTTGGAGGGCACCTTGTCCCAGTAGTTGGTATAGCCGCCCTTCATGAACTCGTTGTCGTTGATGCGAAACGACAGCAGTACCGCCTTCTTGGCCCACTCGTTAACCACCCAGTCGCCGTCCTTCTTCTCGGCCACGCGCAGTTCGCCCTTGTCCAGTTGATCGACCGCCTCCATGACGGCGTCGCGGACCACGGTGTCCACGCTGCGCGGGGTGATCTCGGCGCGGTTCTCGAAGGCTTCTTCGATGATGTGTTGGATGTCGCTCATGGCGTCGTCTCCGATATCGGTTGAATAGGGTTTAAAGAGATTCGGTATAGGTCTTGATGCGTCTGGCGGCATCGATACAGGCATCCAGCGGCGCCACCAGCGCCAGGCGCACCCGGTTGTCACCGGGATTGAGGCCGTCGACGGTGCGGGACAGGTAGCTGCCGGGCAGTACGGTGACGTGTTGCCGGTCGAACAGGCCGCGGGCGAAGTCGGTGTCGGCGATGGGCGTCTTGGGCCACAGGTAGAAGGCCGCGTCGGGGCGCTCCACCTCCAGCACGCCGCCCAGGACGTCCAGCACGGCATCGAACTTCTCGCGGTACAGGCGGCGGTTTTCAATGACGTGTTGTTCGTCATGCCACGCCGCGATACTCGCTGCCTGGTGTTGCAGCGGCATGGCGCAGCCATGGTAGGTGCGGTAGCGCAGGAATTGCTCCAGCACGTCGGCATCGCCGGCAACGAAGCCGGAACGCAGCCCCGGTGCGTTGGAGCGCTTGGACAGGCTGTGGAACACCACACAGCGCTTGTAGTCGGTACGCCCCATCGCGGCCGCGGCCTGCAGCAGGCCGACCGGCGGGCGGGCTTCGTCGAAGTAGATTTCCGAATAGCATTCGTCCGAGGCGATGACAAAGTCGTGTTTGTCGGCCAGACGGATCAGTTTCTGCAGCAGTTCGATGGGCAGCACCGCCCCGGTGGGGTTGCCCGGCGTGCAAATGAACAGCAGCTGGCAGCGGTCCCAGGTGGCTTCGTCCACCGCGTCGAAGTCCGGCATCAGGCCCGTTTCCGCCGTGCAGGGCAGAAAATGCGGGGTAGCGCCGGCCAGCAGGGCCGCGCCTTCGTAGATCTGATAGAACGGGTTGGGCGACAGCACCAGGGCGTCGTCCCGGCTGCGGTCCACCACCGCCTGGGCAAAGGCGAACAGGGCCTCGCGGGTGCCATTGACCGGTAGTACAGCGGTTTCCGGATCGACGCTACCGGCGGGAAGGTCGAAGCGGTGGGTCAGCCAGTCGGCGATGGTGCGGCGCAGTTCCGGCATCCCCTTGGTGGTCGGATAGGCCGATAAATGATGCAGGTGTTCCAGCACCGCCTCGCTGATCAGCCGGGGTGTGGCATGCTTGGGCTCGCCGATGGACAGTGCAATATGCTCCAATGCCGCCGGCGGCCGGGTGCCGGCCTTGAGCGCATTGAGCTTTTCAAAAGGGTAGGGCTGGAGTTTTGCCAGATCGCCATTCATGCCACAGAACCAGGAATACGCCCACCGGGGGCGCCAGACTGAACCGAAGATGTCCCGCCGACGGCGACACAAGCGCGCAATTATATGACTACCGACACCCACTCTCCACCGGCGGCGCCTCGTGCCGCCTGGCCCGTGCTGAGTCTTTTGTATGCGGCCACCTTCTGGGGGCTGCTCTGGTATCCGTTGCGGATGCTCGAAGAGGCCGGTATTGCCGGCACCTGGCAGACCCTGGTCAGTTATCTTGCCGCCACCGCGGTGATGCTGCCGTTGCTGGGTATCGGCCAATCCGTTTGGCGCCACCGTCCGTCGCCCTGGTGGTTGCTGGTGCTCACCGCGGCGGCCGGCTGGGCCAACGTGGCCTTCGTCTTGGCGGTGATCGAAGGCGAAGTGGTGCGGGTGTTGCTGTTGTTCTATCTGTCGCCCGTGTGGGCGTCCTTGCTGGGCTGGGTGCTGCTCGGAGAACGTCTTGATCGCATCACCTGGCTGACCGTGCCGGTGGGCTTTGCCGGCGCCGTGGCCATGTTGTGGGAGCCGGGCATCGGCCTGGAATGGCCGCCGACCCGGGCCGATTGGTTGGCGTTTTCCGCCGGGCTGGCCTTTGCGCTGTCCAATGTCGCGACCCGCCGGTTGGGCCAGGCCTCGGTACGCCTGAAGACCTTGGCGGCTTGGGTCGGGGTGATCGTGATCGCCGGTTTCCTGGTGATCGACAGTGATCTGCCGGTCCCTGACGCCAGTGCCATGGCCTGGGGCGGTACCGTGCTGCTGGGGATGTTGGGATTCTTCGGCTGCACCCTGGCGACCATCTACGGCGTGACCCATATGCCGGTGCAGCGTTCAGCGGTGATCATGCTGTTCGAAGTGTTCGCCGGCGGCCTATCCGCCTGGCTGCTGGCTGGCGAGGACATGGGATTGCGCGACTGGCTGGGGGGCGTGTTGATCCTGGGGGCCGGGCTGGCCGCGGCGATGCGCGGTTGAGGCCTTGGGGTTAAGCTGACCGTCATGCACGATATCGCCATTGATCATGTCAGTTTCATCGTTGCGGATACCGAGCGGGCGCTGGGTTTCTACCGCGACCTGTTGGGCTTGCCGGTGGATCCCGGGCGCCCCGACCTGGGCTATCCGGGCGCTTGGTTGGCGGTCGGGTCGCAGCAGATCCACCTGCTCGAATTGCCCAACCCGGATCCGCTGCATGGCCGGCCGGCGCATGGCGGACGGGATCGTCACACTGCCTTCCGGGTCGCCGATGTGGCGGCGCTGGCGGCGCGATTGGAAGCCGCCAATGTCACGCTCAGTCGTTCCAAATCCGGCCGCGCGGCGTTCTTCTGCCGGGACCCGGATGGCAATGCGCTGGAATTTGTCGGCGCCTGAACGTGCTCAGTCGTCGATGCTCAGCGCTTCTTCAATGGCTTCGATCAGGCTTCGCTGCAGCTCGGGGTCGTTCACCGGTGTGCCGTCCCGATTGCTGATCAGGAAGGTGTCTTCGACAATGGCGCCACTGGTGGAGACCTTGGCGGCAATCAGTTGGATGTCGTGCCGGGTGAATATCTGTCCCACCCGCGACAACAGCCCGCGCCGATCGGTGGCCGTCAGCAGCAGCTCGGTGCGACTGTTGGTCTCGTCCTGCACGAAGCGCGCCCGGGGGGGCGTAAGAAAGGACTTGATCTGACGCGGCATGCGTTGGTTGGGTGCCGGCTCGAAGCGCTCGGGATGGGCGAGCCCGGTTTGCAGGGTGCTGATGATCTCACGGTGGTCGCGGGCGCCGCCGATGGTGTCGTGGTCCTGGTCGAGCACGTAGTAACTGTTCATCGCCCGGCCGTCATCCAGGGTTTGAATGCGTGCGCCCTGTACGTTCAGTCCCAGCTGATCGAGCAGCGCGGTGGTGTGGGCGAACAGGCGTTCACGGTCGCGGCTGTAGACGAAGATCTCCGTGCAGCCGCGATGGCTCTCGGCGCGCAGTTCCACCAATGGCGTGTCCGGCGGGCCGATATCCAGCACCCGTCCGGTATGCCAGGCGATCTCGTCAGGCGTGGAATGCATGAAGTAGTCCACGTCCAGCAGCACCCATATGTCGATGATGTCGGCTTCGGGGTAGCCCCGTTCGGTCAGCAGGCGCATGGCCTCGGCGCGACGGCGCTGGATCAGCTCGTCCTGCGCCTGGGGGTTGTCCAGGCCCCGTTGCAGTGCCGCCAGCGTGGTGTTGTACAGCTGCTTGAGCAGGGCGTTTTTCCACGAGTTCCAGCGGTGTGGTGCGGTGGCGCGCATATCGGCCACGGTCAACAGGTACAGGTAGCGGAGTCTGTTGGGGTCGCCCACCGAGGCCGCGAAGGCCTGCACCACCTCGGGGTCTTCGATGTCCTTGCGCTGTGCCGTGGCCGACATGATCAGGTGCGAGCGTACCAGCCAGGAAACCAGACCGGTGTCGTAGTCGGACAAGTGGTGCTGCTTGCAGAAGGCCCAGGCATCCTCGGCGCCCAGCTCGGAATGGTTGCCGCCACGGCCCTTGGCAATGTCATGGAACAGGCCGGCCAGATAGAGCAGTTCCGGTTTCGGAATCTCGGCGAATACCGTGCTGCACTCGGGGAACTCGTGGGCAAACTCGGGTACCGAAAAGCGCCGCAGATTGCGGATCAGGGTCAAGGTGTGTTCGTCCACCGTATAGACGTGGTACAGGTCGTACTGCATGCGCCCGACGATATTGCCGAAGGCCGGAATATAGCGGGCCAGAACCCCGTAGCGGTTCATGCGGCGCAAGGTATGGGTCAGTCCGGTGGACTCGCGAAAGATCTCCATGAACAGCGCCCGTGACTTGATGTCGGCGCGAAAACGCTTGTCCACCAGGTGTCGGTGGGCGCGGATCAGGCGGATGGTGCTGGCCCGCACGCCGGTCAGTTCCGGGTGTTGCTGGAACACCAGGAAGACCTCGAGCAGGGCGAGCGGGTAGCGCGCGAATATCCCCGGGTTGGTGACTTCAAGATAGCCGTTGCGCGCCTGAAAACGTTTGTTGATGGGGACGATCTGTTCCGGTTGCCCGGCCAGCAGAATCGCCTCCTGGAACAACTGCAGCAGCATCTCGTTGAGCCGGTTCAGCTCCATCACCGTACGGTAATAGCGCTGCATGAACTGTTCGACGGCCAGGTTGTTGTCGTCGTCCTCGTAACCGAACTGACGGGCCAGTTCGCGCTGGTGCTCGAACAGCAGGCGGTCTTCGTGTCGGCCGGTCAACAGATGCAGGGCGAAGCGGATGCGCCACAGCAGGGCCTGGCCGCTCTTCAGCGCCTTGTACTCGGCGTCGGTCAGAAAGCCGTGTTCCACCAGACCGGACATGCGCTGTGCACCGAAGTGTCGCTTGGCGACCCAGTCGATCATCTGGATGTCCCGCAACCCGCCCGGGTTTTCCTTGATGTTCGGTTCCAGGTTGTAGGCCGTGTCACCGAATTTTCGATGGCGGTCCTGTTGTTCGGCAATCTTGGCAGCGAAGAACTGATCGCTGGGCCACAGTTTGTCGGGACCGGTGAGGGTGCGCAGGGTGTCGAACAGTCCCGGCTCGCCCGCCAGATGGCGTGATTCCATCAGGTTGGTGATGACGGTGACGTCGGCCTCGGCTTCTTCGAGGGTCTGGGCCAGGCTGCGCACGCTGTGGCCGATCTCCAGCCCGATATCCCAGAGGAACATCACCAGTTCGCCGATGGGCGCGGCGAGGGCCTCTGGATCGTCCCGGGTGAGGATCAGTACGTCGACGTCCGACGCCGGGTGCAGTTCGCCACGGCCGTAACCGCCGACGGCGATCAGTGCGGCCCGGGCGTCAACCGGGATGTGGGCCTGCCATGCCCGGCTGAGGATGCGATCGATGAAGTCCGCCCGGGCGCGTACCAGGGTGGTGGCGGATTCGCCGGCTGCAAAGCGGTCCGCCAGGGTGGTCGCGCCGGCCTTGATGCAGTTTTTGAAATCCGCAAGGGGTGTGGTGGCGGCCGCGGCGAGGGCGGCGTCGAGGGTCTCCAGATGACGGTGCGGCACGATTCAATTCGCGTGGCTGGCCGGAGCGTTCGTGGCGCGCTCTTCGTCGCGCAGGGTAAGCACCTCGTAGCCGTCCTCGGTGCAGAGGATGGTGTGTTCCCACTGGGCGGACAGCTTGCGGTCCTTGGTCACCACGGTCCAGCCGTCCGGGAGCAGCTTCACCTGCCGCTTGCCGGCGTTGACCATGGGTTCGATGGTGAAACACATGCCGGCCTGCAGGGCCATGCCCTCGCCCGGTTTGCCATAGTGCAGGATCTGCGGGTCTTCGTGGAACTCGCGGCCGATGCCGTGTCCGCAGTACTCACGAACCACAGAGTAACCGTTTGATTCCACGAAGGTTTGAATGGCGTGGCCAATGTCGCCCAGGGTTGTCCCGGGGCGTACCAGATCGATGCCTTTCCACATCGCCTGCTGGGTCAGGCCGGCCAGCCGCTTGCCCAGGATGGTGGGCTCGCCGACATGGAACATCTTGCTGGTGTCGCCGTGAAAGCCGTCTTTGATGACCGTTACGTCGATGTTGATCAGATCGCCGTTCTTCAGCCGTTTATTGCCCGGGATGCCGTGGCAGACGCAGTGGTTGACCGAGGTGCAGATGGACTTCGGGAAGCCGCGGTAATTCAGAGGCGCCGGTATCGCATCCTGCACGTTGACGATGTAATCGTGACAGATGCGGTCAAGTTCGTCGGTGGTCACGCCAGGTTTGACGTGTTCGCCGATCATTTCCAGCACTTGGGCCGCCAAGCGGCCGGCGACGCGCATCTTGTCGATTTCTTCAGGGGTTTTGATGGTGACGCTCATGGGATGCGGGTTTCCGGAAAGATGGGCGCAAAAACAAGATCTTGCCGCCCGGAAGGCCATTGTGGCGGGTAGGTGGCTATGGTATAAAACGCGCCGCCTGACAGCAAACCGCTGGCGGGCCTAATACACACACGCACTGTTCACCGGTTTGCCTGGGTGCCCGAGAGGGTTGGTTGCCGGGGTGCGTGGAGGCTCAACCCGATTAGGAGTTATCCCAATGAGCAAAGTATCTATGCGCCAGATGCTCGAAGCTGGCGTGCATTTCGGTCACCAGACCCGTTACTGGAACCCGAAGATGGGTGCGTACATCTTCGGTCACCGTAACAAGATCCACATCGTCAACCTCGAAAAGACCCTGCCGTTGTACAACGACGCCATGAATTTCATCGGCAAGTTGGCCTCCAATGGCGGCAAGATCCTCTTCGTCGGCACCAAGCGCGCTGCGCGCGACGTGGTCAAGGAAGAGGCCGAGCGTTGCGGCATGCCTTTCGTCAACCATCGCTGGTTGGGCGGCATGCTGACCAACTTCAAGACCATCAAGCAGTCCGTGCGTCGCCTGAAGGAACTGGAAGCCATGGCTGCTGACGGCTCCATGGACTCCCGCTTCAATAAGAAGGAAGCATTGGGTCTGAAGCGTGAAATGGCCAAGCTGGAACTGAGCCTGGGCGGCATCAAGAACATGAACGGCCTGCCGGACGCGATGTTCGTGATCGACACCGGTCATGAGGACATCGCCGTGCTGGAAGCCCGCAAGCTGGGCATTCCGGTGGTCGGCGTGGTCGATACCAACAACGACCCGGACGCCATCGATTACGTGATCCCCGGTAACGATGACGCCATTCGCGCCATTCAGTTGTACGTGCAAGGCGCGTCCGCTGCCATTCTGGAAGGTCGCGCCGCGGCTGCCCAGAACGTCGGCAAAGAAGGTGATTTCGTCGAGGTGCAGGAAGCGGCCAGCTGAAACATCAGCCGGGTATAACGCTGTCTGTCCCCGGGCCCCTGGCCGGGAAACCGTCCAGGGGCCTTTGTTTATCGAATAGAGAATTCAGATCGAGGTAGAACCATGGCGATCACTGCTGCTTTGGTAAAGGAACTGCGCGAGCGCACCGGCGCCGGCATGATGGAATGCAAGAAGGCCCTGGTGGAGAGCAATGGCGACATCGAGGCCGCCATCGAGGAGATGCGCAAATCCGGTCAGGCCAAGGCCGCCAAGAAGGCTGGCCGTACCGCCGCCGAGGGCGTCATCCTGGTCAACGCGAGTGCCGACGGTAAAACCGCGGTCATCGTGGAAGTGAACTGTGAAACCGACTTCGTGGCCAAGGACGAGAACTTCCTGTCCTTCGCCAATGCCGTCGCCGAGCGCGCGCTCAACGGTGGTGCCGCCGATGTGGCGGAGCTGATGAACCAGCCGTTGCACGAAGGCGAAGACACCACCATCGAGCAGGCCCGCGAGGCGCTGGTGGCCAAGATCGGCGAGAACATGAATGTGCGCCGTTTCGAGCGCGTCACCACCGACGGTGCGATTGCCAGCTATCGTCACGGCGACCGGATCGGTGTCATGGTGGACATGACCGGTGGCGACGACGAATTGGGGCGTGATATCGCCATGCATATCGCGGCCAGCCGTCCGGTGTGCGTGTCCGAGGATCAGGTGCCCGCCGACCTGTTGGACAAGGAGCGCGAAATCTTCACCGCCCAAGCGAAGGAGAGCGGTAAGCCGGACAACATCATCGAAAAGATGATCGAAGGCCGCATCCGCAAGTACCTGGGCGAAGTCACCCTTGTGGGTCAGCCGTTCGTCAAGGACCCGGATACCAGCGTCGGCAAGCTGCTCGACGGCAAGGGCGCCAAGGTCAATGGCTTCATCCGTTTCGAAGTGGGTGAGGGCATCGAGAAGAAAGTGGAGAACTTTGCTGACGAGGTCGCGGCGCAAGCCAAGGCCGCACGCGGCGAGTAATCCAGCTGGACAATCTGCACCGCGGAGGTGACCGTACCCCTATGAGCGATGACATAGCCCATCGACGCATACTGCTGAAGCTCAGTGGCGAGGCCCTGATGGGGGCCAGCGATTTTGGCATCGACCCGGAAATCATCGGCCGGGTGGCCGACGAGATCGCCGAACTGAATACGGCGGGCGTGGAGATCGGGTTGGTCATCGGCGGGGGGAACATCTTCCGCGGCGCCGGTCTGGCGGGCGGCGGCATGGACCGTGTGGTCGGCGACCACATGGGCATGCTGGCCACCGTGATGAATTCCCTGGCCATGCAGGACGCGCTGGAAAAGCGCGATGTACCTGTGCGGGTCATGTCGGCCCTGAAGATCAATCAGGTGGCCGAAGATTACATTCGCCGGCGCGCCGTGCGGCACTTGGAAAAAGGCCGTGTGGTGATCATGGCCGCGGGTACCGGCAATCCCTTCTTTACCACCGATTCGGCGGCCAGCCTGCGCGCTATCGAGATCGGTGCCGATCTGCTGATCAAAGCCACCAAGGTCAATGGCGTCTATAGCGCCGACCCGGTGAAGGACCCCAACGCCACCTTGTACTCCGAACTCAGCTACAACCGGGTGCTTACCGACAATCTGGGCGTCATGGACGCCACGGCCGTGGTGTTGTGTCGTGATCAGAACATGCCCTTGCGGGTGTTGAATATCAACGAGCCGGGTGCCTTGATGCGTCTGGTGCGTGGTGAATCGGTCGGCACCTTGGTGACCAGCGGAGACAACTGATGATTGACGATATCAAGAAAGACGCCGCCACCCGTATGGCCAAGAGCGTCGACGCACTGTCAGACAATCTGGCCAAGTTGCGCACGGGTCGCGCGCACCCCAGTCTGCTCGACCACATCATGGTCAGCTACTATGGGCAGGACACGCCGCTCAAGCAGGTTGCCCAGGTGAACGTGGAGGATGCGCGTACCCTGGTGATCCAACCTTGGGAGCAAACCATGGTGAAGCCGGTGGAAAAGGCCATCATGGAGTCCGACCTGGGGCTGAATCCGAACACCGCGGGCACCAATATCCGGGTGCCTTTGCCGCCGCTTACCGAAGAGCGTCGCAAGGACATGATCCGGGTGGTGCGCCACGAAGGCGAGCAGGCCAAGGTGGCGGTGCGCAACATCCGCCGTGACGCCAACAGCGATCTCAAGGATCTGGTGAAGGACAAGCTGATCTCGGAGGACGACGAGCGTCGTGGTCAGGAGATCATCCAGAAGCTGACCGATCAGCACATCAAGGAAATCGACGGATTGGTGGAGCAGAAAGAAGCCGACCTCATGGAAATATGAGGTGGCTCTTCGGGACACGCGGCATGACGGACCAAGTGCAGCAAACGCAACCGGCGCCTTCGGGCGGTAGTGTCCCTCGCCATATCGCCATCGTCATGGATGGCAACGGTCGGTGGGCCGAAGCGCGCGGCGAGCCGCGACACGCCGGTCATCGGGCCGGGGTCGGCGCGGTCCGCAGCACGGTCGAGGAATGCGCCCGACTCGGCGTCGAGGTATTGACCCTGTTCGCCTTCAGCAGCGAGAACTGGCGACGCCCTGCGGTCGAAGTGTCGATGCTGATGGATCTGTTCTTCAGCGCGCTGCAGAAAGAGGCGCGGCGGATGAACGACAACAACATCCGGCTGCGCATCATCGGCGACCGCAACGCCTTTTCCGCCAAGCTGCAAAAACGCATCGCGCAGACCGAGGCCATTACCGCGGACAACACCGGGCTGATCCTGCAGGTGGCGGCCAACTACGGTGGCCGGTGGGATATCACCGAAGCCGCTCGCCGGTTGGCACAGCAGGTTCAGCAAGGTGTTCTTGCCCCGGCCGACATCGACGCTGATCGCCTGGCCGCCGAATTGAGCTTCGCCGACCTGCCGGACCCGGACCTGTTCATTCGTACCGGTGGCGAGCGGCGAATCAGCAATTTCATGTTGTGGCAGAGCGCCTATGCCGAGCTGTATTTCACCGACACCTTGTGGCCCGATTTCGATCAGGCTGCCCTGCAGGCGGCGGTCGGCGATTTTGCCGGCCGACAGCGCCGCTTCGGCCTGACTGGCGCCCAATTGCAAGCCGAAGGCCGTACCTGATGCTCTGGCAACGGGTCTTGACCGCGCTGGTGCTGCTGCCGCTGGTGATCGGCGGTATCTGGTACCTGCCGTCGGTCTATCTGGCGCCGATTCTCGGCGTGGTCGTGTTGCTGGGCGTACGGGAACTGGCCTTGATGACGGGCTTCTCCGGCTGGCCGGCGCCGGCCTTGATGGTGCTGGCGGCGGTGGTGCAGTCGCTGATATGGACGCGCTTGTACGCAGATATCACCACCCAGTTGCTGCTGGCTGATGCCCTGTTGTGGGCGGCCATGTCGGCGCTGTTGTTCAGCCGCCGCAAACCGCTGGCGCTGTCGCGTGAACGTCGTCCCGGCACCTTGGTACTGGGGTTCGTCTGTCTGGTGCTGACCTGGGTGGCGGTGATGTGGCTGCACGCCCGGCCGGGCGGACCACCGCTGTTGTTGTCGCTGCTCGTGGCGGTCTGGCTGGCGGATACCGCCGCCTATTTCGCCGGTCGGGCCTTTGGCAAGCGCAAGCTGGCGCCCATGATCAGTCCGGGTAAGACCCTTGCCGGTTTAGTTGGTGCTCTGATCGCCGCCGTGGGTTTGGGCGTCGCCATGGGTTTCACCGGGGTGTTGCCGCCGGTTGGCGTCATGCCGGTGGTGGTGCTGTATCTGGCCGTGACGGTGGCGTCCGTTGCCGGTGACCTGGCGGAAAGCGCGGTCAAACGCCAGGCGGGGGTGAAGGACAGCGGTCAACTGCTGCCCGGGCACGGTGGCGTGCTGGATCGGATCGACAGCCTGATCGCAGCTGCCCCGGTGTTTGCCGCCCTGATTTGGCTGCTGGAGCATCAGGTTTGATCGGTGTCAGCGTGCTGGGATCCACCGGCTCCATCGGTGTGAGTACCCTGGATGTGCTGGCGCGTCATCCGGACCGCTACCGGGTGGTGGCCTTGACCGCCAATCGCGATGTTGCGGGCATGGCGGCCCAGTGTCGTCGCTTCCGCCCCCAACTGGTCGCCATGGCCGATGCGCAGGCCGCCGCCGACCTGGCGCGGGAGATCGGCGACCTGCCCGGAACCGAGGTGCTGGCGGGGGTCGACGGGCTCTGCGCCGCGGCCCGTCACCCTGAGGCGGACCAAGTGATGGCGGCCATCGTCGGTGCCGCCGGGTTGCTGCCGACTCTGGCGGCGGTCGAGCAGGGTAAGCGGATCCTGCTGGCCAACAAGGAAGCGCTGGTGGTGGCCGGGCAGCTGTTCATGGACGCTGCTCATAAGCACGGTGCACGGGTGTTGCCTATCGACAGCGAACACAATGCGGTGTTCCAGTGCATGCCGGCGGACTTTTCCCGCGGCTTGCCGGCAGTCGGGGTGCGCCGGATCCTGTTGACGGCATCCGGTGGGCCGTTCCGCACCAAATCCAGGGCTGATTTGGCTCACGTGACCCCGGAGCAAGCCTGCAATCATCCGAATTGGGATATGGGTCGCAAGATTTCGGTCGACTCCGCCACCATGATGAACAAGGGGTTGGAGGTCATTGAGGCGCGCTGGCTGTTCGACGCCAGCCCGGACCGGATTCAGGTGGTGGTGCATCCGCAAAGCGTGATCCACTCGTTGGTGGAATACGCCGATGGTTCGGTGCTCGCGCAGCTGGGCAATCCGGACATGCGCACCCCGATCGCGCATGCCCTGGCCTGGCCTGAGCGCATCGACTCGGGGGTCGCCAGTCTGGACCTGTTCGACATCGCCCGGTTGGATTTCGAGGCGCCGGACGTGCAGCGGTTTCCCTGTCTGGCGTTGGCCTATCAGGTCGTCCAGGTCGGCGGCGCGGCGCCGGCCGTACTCAACGCCGCGAACGAGGTTGCGGTGGCGGCGTTTCTGGACGGGCGGATCGCCTTCACCGGGATCGCAGCGTTGATCCAGGCGGTCCTGGACCGCCTGCCCGGTGGGTCTGGCGACAGCCTGGATGCGCTGTTATCCGTCGACGCCGAGGCCCGCGCCCTGGCGGAACAAATCCTTGCCTGATTCGGTCATCTGAAGCCATGGAAGACGTCATTTTCAAGGTTGTCGCATTCATCGTCGCCGTCGGGGTGCTGGTGGCGGTGCATGAGTTCGGCCACTTCTGGGTCGCACGGCGCATGGGCGTCAAGGTGTTGCGCTTTTCGGTCGGTTTCGGGCGTCCCTTGTGGTCGCGTACCGGGCGCGACGGTACCGAATATGTGGTGGCCGCCATCCCCCTTGGTGGCTACGTGAAAATGCTGGATGAGCGCGAGGCGCCGGTGCCCGAGTCGCTGCGCGACCAGGCCTTCAACAATAAATCGCTGGGTGCGCGTTCGGCCGTGGTCGCGGCGGGCCCGGCGTTCAACTTCCTGTTCGCCATTCTGGCCTTCTGGGTGATCCTGGTCGCGGGCGAGACCGGTGCGAGGCCCCTGGTGGGGGAGGTTGCTCCGGCGTCCGTTGCCGCGGCCGCCGGCTTTCAGCCCGGCGACGAGATCACCGCCATCAACGGCGAGGTCACGCCGACCTGGTCCCAGGCCTTCTATGAACTGACCGCCGGCGCGGTCACCGACCAGCCCATGCAGGTGGCGGTATTGGATGCGCAGGGGCAGCATCGTCTGCGCCAGATTCCCGCGGATGTGTTGCAGGACCCGGCGGAAAGCGAGGACCTGCTCGGGGATCTGGGCATTACCCCGGAGCGCCCGGCCTTGCCGCCGGTGGTGGATCAGGTGATTGCCGGCGAGCCGGCCGCCGCGGCCGGGGTGCGGCCGGGCGACCGTATCCTGCGTGTGGACGGGAAGCCCCTGACCGACTGGATGGATTTCGCCGCTTACGTACGTGACCGTCCCGGTCAGGCGGTGAACGTGCTGGTGCAACGGGACGGCCAGACGTTGCCGCTGCTGTTGGTGCCCAAGGCGGTGGCACTGGGGGATCGCACCATTGGCCGTGTCGGCCTGGCGCCGGCCCGGCCGGACGCCTTGTTGGCGCGCTATCAGGTCACTTATCGGCTGGGTCCGCTCGAAGCGCTGCCCGCCGCCGTGGTGCGCACCTGGGATTTCTCGGTGCTGACCCTGAAGGTGATGGGGCGGATCCTCACCGGCCAGGCCTCGGTCAAGAATCTGAGCGGCCCGTTGACCATAGCGGACGCGGCGGGGAAAAGCGCCAGTATCGGTTGGCTGTATTTCGTCAAATTTCTGGCGGTGGTCAGTGTCAGCCTGGGCGTGCTGAATCTGCTGCCGGTGCCGGTGCTCGACGGTGGTCACCTGGTGTATTTCGCCATCGAGGCGGTGCGCGGCAAGCCGTTGTCCGAGGCGGCCATGATGCAGGCCCAGCGGGTAGGTCTGGCCTTGCTGCTGAGCCTGATGGTGGTCGCCTTCTACGTTGATTTGAACCGGTTCCTGGGATAAAGCCGGCAATGCTTCGCGCCGCTACTTTTGGCAGAGAGCTTCCCTTATACTAGGTCTCTTATGCGGCCCGCGGTCGCCAGTGAATCCACAACAACGATCAAGCACTGTCTCATGCGTTTGCGCTCTCGTTTTGCGGCCGCCGCAGCGGCTTTAGTCTGGCTCTATGCCTGGTCCCCGCAAGCGGCCGCGGAGACCTTTGTGGTCTCCGACGTCCGGGTGGAAGGGCTGCAGCGCATCGCTGCCGGTACCGTGTTCAATTACCTGCCGGTGCGCCCCGGCGAGGTGTTCGACACGGCCAACACCGCGGAAGTGATCCGCGCGCTGTACAAATCCGGATTCTTCAAGGATGTGCGCCTGGAGCGTGACGGCAATGTGTTGCTGATCCAGGTCACCGAGCGGCCGGCCATCTCGAGTATCGACATCACCGGCAACAAGGCCATCTAGAAGGATCAGCTGCTCAAGGGGCTTAAAGAGATCGGTCTGGCTTCCGGGCGCACCTTCAATCGCTCGGTGCTGGACAAGATCGAACAGGAGCTGCGCCGGCAGTACTTCAATCTGGGCAAGTACGGGGTCGCCATCAGCTCCAATGTGGCACCGCTGGAACGCAACCGCGTGGGGATCACCATCACCATTCAGGAAGGCGAGACGGCCCGTATCAAGCGCATCAATCTGGTGGGCGTGACGGCATTTGATCCGGCGGATCTGCTGGACCAGTTCCAGTTGCAGACCGGCGGCTGGTTCGCCTTCTATACCAAGGAGGACCAGTACTCGCGTCAAAAGCTGGCGGCGGATCTGGAAACACTGCGGTCCTACTACCAGAACCGCGGCTATGTGAACTTCCGTATTGACTCCACCCAGGTGACCATCTCCCCGGACCGCAAAGGCATCTTCATCACCGTGAACGTGGACGAGGGCAAGGTCTACACGCTCAAGGACATCAAACTGGCTGGCGACCTGGTAACCAAGCCGGAAGAACTGTTCCCGCTGATCCACTTGCGTCGGGGTGAGCCGTTCTCGCGCAAGAAAGTGGTGGAAAGCTCGGACCGTGTCAGCCAGAAACTGGCCGACCTCGGCTATGCCTTCGCCAACGTCAACAGCATCCCGGAGATCGACAACACCGACAACACGGTGGCGATCACCTTTTTCGTGGATCCGGGCAACCGCGTGTATGTGCGTCGCGTGAATATCCGCGGCAACGATCGCAGTCGGGATACCGTGGTGCGCCGCGAATTCCGGCAACTGGAGTCCGCCTGGTTCTCCAGCGAGAAGCTCAAGCTGTCTCGTGAGCGGGTGCAGCGCCTTGGCTATTTCCAAGACGTTACCGTCGAGACGCCGGCGGTTCCGGGCAGCACCGACCAGGTGGACGTGAACGTGACGGTCAAGGAAAAGCCCTCGGGTGCCTTCCTGGCCGGTGTGGGCTTCTCCCAGTCGGCGGGGATCACGTTCAACACCAGCATTTCGGAAGAGAATTTCCTCGGTACCGGCAAACGGGTGACCATCGCCTTCAACAACAGCCGGGTGAACACCCGCTATCAGTTGTCGTACCTGAATCCGTATTACACGGTGGACGGGATCAGCCGCGGTTTCGATCTGTCGTACCAGTCCACCAATTATCAGAATCTGGATATCGTCAACTACACCACGGATACCGGCGTCGCCAACGTGAGCTTCGGTATCCCGCTGAGCGAGTTCAACCGTTTCAACTTCGGTTTCGGTCTGGAGTCGGTCACGCTGAACCCTGGCAGCACCACGTCCAATGAGCTGACCAATTTCCTGGCGGCCAATGGCGACGAATATCTGAACTACAAGATCGACGCCTCCTGGCGGCACGACTCGCGGGACACAGCATTGTTTCCCAACAACGGGGCGGTGCAGACATTCGGTGCCGAGGCCAGCCTGCCCGGTAGCGACCTGACCTACTTCAAGGTGTCCTACAGTCACCGCCGTTATTTCCCGCTGACCCGTAAGCTGGTGTTCTCGCTGAACGGCAAGCTCGGCTACGGCATGGGCTATGGCAGCACGGATCAGTTGCCGCTGTACGAGAACTATTTCGCCGGTGGCCCGTCTTCTGTACGCGGCTTCAAGGCCAATACCCTGGGCCCTCGCACCACGGGTGGCGTCAATCTGGCCCTGGGCGGTAACCTGCAGGCCATCGGTGGTGCGGAATTGCTGTTCCCGCCGCCCTTCGACACCAAGTCCGTGCGCTTGGCCGCATTTGTCGATGCCGGTAACGTGTACAACACCGAGGCGGCGAATTTCGATATCGGCGATTTCCGCTACTCTGCCGGTCTGGGTGCGTCCTGGTTGTCGCCCCTGGGTGCATTGACGATCAGCTTCGCCGTGCCGTTGAACAAACAGCCCACGGACCAGACACAAAGCTTCCAATTCAACTTTGGTACCACTTTCTGAGGATGCACAAGATGCAATGGCGAAAGATCCTGACCACCGGCCTGCTGGCAGTAATGCTCGGGGTAAGCGGCGTCGCCACGGCCGCCGAATACAAGATTGCCTTTGTAGAGGTGCCGCGTCTGCTGCGTGATGCCCCTCAGGTCGAGGCGGTGCGGGAAAAGCTCAAAAAGGAGTTTTCCCGTCGTAACGATGACCTGGTGGCGCAAGCGGACCAGATGAAAAAACTGGACGAGAAGTTCCGCCGCGACAGCACCATCATGAGCGACGCCGAGGCGAAGCGGCTGGAGCGCGATATCGTGTCCCGCCAGCGCAAGCTGAAGTCGGCACAAAACGAGTTCCAGGAGGATCTCGCGCTGCGTCAGAATGAAGAGTTGGGCAAGCTGCGCAAGGTGATCGGTGAGATCATCGTGCAGGTGGCCAAGGAAGGGCAGTTCGATCTGGTACTGGAAAGCGGTGTGGTCTATGCCAGTGATCGCGCCAATATCACCGATCAAGTACTCGATCGTCTGCGCAAGCAGCGCTGATAGCGGCACTCCATGACCCTCACGTTGGGCGAACTCGCCGCGCAGCTGGGCGCGGAAGTGCATGGCGACGCCGACTGTGAACTGCACGGGGTCGGTGTGTTGCACGACGCCCAGCCGGGTCAGCTCAGTTTTCTGGCCAACCCGAAGTATCGCAAGTACCTCGCCGCTACCCGGGCGTCCGCGGTAATCCTGTCGCCGGACGATGTGGCGCATTGCCCGGGCAATGCACTGGTTCACGCCAACCCCTATCTTACGTACGCGCGTGCCGCGGCATTGCTGCATCCGCTGCATCGCCCCGCCGCAGGCGTCAGCGAAGGGGCCTGGGTGGATCCGGCGGCGGATGTCCACCCCACGGCCCACGTGGCCCCCGGCTGCGTGGTGGAAGCCGGCACCGTGATCGCCGAGCGTGCCATCGTCGGTCCCAACTGTGTGGTCCGGCGAAACTCACGGATCGGTGCCGGGACACGGTTGGTGGCGAGCGTCACCCTATGCGCCGACACGCAAGTCGGCCAGGGTTGCGTACTGCACCCCGGAGTGGTTATCGGAGGCGATGGGTTCGGCCTGGCGCCAGACGGACAGGGCCGTTGGGAGCGTGTGCCACAGTTGGGTCGGGTGGTGATCGGCGACGATGTCGATATCGGGGCGAACACCACGGTGGACCGTGGCGCGATTGGTGACACCGTCATTCACGACGGCGCCAAAATAGACAACCTGGTGCAGATCGCGCACAACGTGGAGATCGGGGAGGGCAGCGCCATTGCCGGCTGTACCGGCATCTCCGGCTCCAGCAAGATCGGGCGCCACTGCACCCTGGCGGGCGGGGTGGGCCTGGTCGGCCATATCGAGCTGACCGACAACGTCCATGTGACGGGGTTCAGCATGGTTACCCGTTCCATCGACGAGCCCGGTGTGTACGCTGGCGGCATCCCCGCAATCAGCCACGCCGAGTGGGGACGTAATTTTGCGCGTATTCGCAAGCTCGACGAGATGGCAAAGAAAATCCGCACGCTTGAAAAACAACTGGCCGAGCTTGCCGCACAGGCAGGGCGAGGCGACTGACTCCGGCAGGACCGGGCATGAGAACTGTTGGGGGATATTGAGGATGGTCATGGACATTCAACGCATCATGGAGCTGCTGCCGCATCGGTACCCGTTTCTGCTGGTGGACAGGGTTATCGAATGTGTGCCCGGCGAGCGTCTGGTCGCGTTCAAAAATGTCACATTCAACGAACCGTTCTTCACCGGGCATTTTCCGATCAAGCCGGTGATGCCCGGCGTGTTGATCATCGAGGCCCTCGCTCAGGCGACCGGGCTGTTGGCGGCGGAATCTGCGGAGACCAAGCGTAGTTCGAGCTCCATCTATTATCTGGTGGGTGTCGACAAGGCGAGGTTCAAGCGCCCTGTCGGTCCCGGCGATCAATTGCACCTGGAGGCCCGCCTGTTGAAGGTGAAACGGGACTTGTGGGTTTTCGACTGCGTAGCCACGGTCGATGGCAAGGTGGTCGCCAGTGCCGAGATCATGTGCACCGCGAGGGAAGCCTGAGGTGATCGACCCGCGGGCAGCCATCGATCCGGCCGCCGAGCTGGACGAGGGGGTGCGCGTCGGCCCCTTTACGGTGATTGGTGCCGGGGTGCGGATTGGTGCCGGCACAGAGATCGGCCCGCACGCCGTGCTCAAAGGGCGCACCACCATCGGTCGCGACAATCGGATATTCCAGTTCGCATCGGTCGGCGAAGACCCGCAGGACAAGAAGTACGCGGGTGAAGACACGGCACTGGAGATCGGCGACCGTAACGTCATCCGCGAGTTCGCCACGGTGCATCGCGGCACCGTGCAAGATCATGGCGTGACCCGCTTGGGCAACGACAATTTGCTGATGGCATATACCCATGTGGCCCATGACTGTCAGATTGGCGACCACGTGATCATGGCCAACGCCGCGTCGCTTGGTGGCCATGTGCGGGTGGACGATTGGGCGATCCTCGGCGGCTTCACCATTGTTCACCAGTTCTGCCGCATCGGTGCCCACAGCTTTGCGGGCATGGGCAGCGCCATCACCAAGGACGTGCCGCCTTATGTGCTTTCCGGCGGCAATCCCACCAAGCCGCGGGGTATCAATTCCGAAGGTCTGCAGCGCCGCGGGTACGATGCCGAGAGCATCGCGGCGATCAAGCGCGCCTATCGCAAGATCTACCTGGGTGGTGCCCCCTTGGTTGACGCGACACGGGATATTCGGGCCATGTCGGCAGACTTCGACGCGTTGGTGTTGCTGGCGGACTTCCTCGAGCAGGACGGCCGCAGCATCCTGCGCTGATCACCACGATGGGTTTACGGATTGCCATGGTGGCTGCCGAACCGTCCGGCGATCTGCTGGCCGCGGGGCTGATGGCCGAACTGCGCCGTCGTCATCCGGACATGACGTTTACCGGGATCGGCGGGGAGCGCATGTCCGCCGAGGGGCTGGTCAGCGAGGTGCCGATGGAGAAGTTGTCGGTGATGGGGCTGGTGGAAGTGCTCAAACATCTACCGGAACTCCTACGTATCCGGCGCGACCTGGCAAGGCGCTTGATCGCTCAGCCGCCGGATTTGTTTATCGGCGTGGACGCGCCCGATTTCAATCTGGGCCTGGAAAAGCGCTTGAAGGCCGCCGGCATCCCCACGGTGCACTATGTGTGTCCCACGGTGTGGGCGTGGCGCCCGAAACGCGTCAAGGTGCTGCGCCAGGCGGTGGATCTGGTACTGAGTATTTTCCCTTTTGAACAGGATTTCCTGCGCCGACACCAGGTTGCCAGCTGTTACGTCGGGCACCCGCTGGCCCAGGATATGCCGCTGGAACCGGACCGCGACGCCGCCCGGGCACGTCTCGGGCTGGCGGTCGACGCCCCGGTGCTGGCGGTGCTGCCGGGCAGTCGCGGCAGCGAAATCGGGGTCCTTAGCCAGCCGTTTCTGCAGGCGGCCACGAGGTTGCGTGCAGACAGACCGACGTTGCAGGTGGTGGTCCCGGTGGTAAACGCCCGTGGGGAGGCCTTGTTTGCCGCCCAGTTGGCGCAACACGCGCCCGAACTACCGGTATCGGTGGTCCGCGGCGACAGCCGCAGCGTGCTTGCCGCGGCGGACGTGGTGTTGACCGCCTCGGGGACGGCGACCTTCGAGACGTTGTTGTCGAAACGCCCCATGGTGGTGGGCTATAAGTTGCATTGGTTGAGCTACGCCATCGCGCGCCTGTTTCGTCTGGTCAAGGTGGACCATATCGCCATGGCCAATCTGCTGGCCGGCGAACGGTTGGCGGCGGAGCTGGTGCAGGGGGACTGTGAACCCGACCGCCTGGTCGCCGAGTTGTCCAGCTTGTTCGACGATCCCGAGCGCGTCGCACACATCACCCGACGCTACGTCCAGGTGCATCGTGAACTGATCCACGATACCAACCGTGAGGCGGCGGATGCGGTGCTGGGTTTGTGTGTCCAAGGGGCGTCGGGCCGATGAGCGCGCAACTGATCTGCGGCGTCGATGTGGTCGGCCGCGGGCCGCTGGCTGGCCCGGTGGTTGCGGCGGCGGTGATCCTGGACCCGCAGCGTCCCATCGACGGCCTGAATGATTCCAAGCGGCTCACGGCGAAACGCCGCGACCTGTTGGCCGTGCAGATCCGTGAGCACGCGCTGGCCTGGTCGATCGGTCGGGCGGAAGTCGAGGAAATAGACCGGATCAATATCCTGCAGGCGACCTTCCTGGCAATGCGGCGTGCCGTCGACGCCTTGGCGACCCCGCCACGGCAGGCGCTGATCGACGGTAACCGCATTCCTCCCGGGTTGCCCTGTCCGGCCCAGGCCATCGTCGGTGGCGACGGTAGCGAGCCGGCCATCAGCGCGGCATCGATCCTCGCCAAGGTCAGTCGTGATCAGGAAATGGTTGCCCTGGACGCCCTGTATCCCGGCTACGGGCTGGCCGGTCACAAGGGCTACCCGACCAAGGCGCATATGGTGGCCTTGAGTGCCCTGGGTGTCACGCCGGTGCATCGGCGTTCCTTCGCGCCGGTGCGGCGCTGCCTGCAGGGCGTTATCGCCTGATGGCCGGCACTTGCCGCGCCTGCCGATTCCTGCGCATCGTACTGCTTGGGGGCGCGGGTGCGCTTGCTGCCAGCTGGATTGCCCTGACCGCGGGCATTGATCGCGGACAATTGATCATGCCGGCGACCCTGGGGGTCTTGGTGGCGCTGGGACTTGGGGTGCTATTGTCTAAACGATAGCCTTGATCGCTATAACCGCCATGCTGCGCGCTGTGCACGTTCGTCGGGATCCCGACAAGGCTAAGCTCAGGATATGAGACAGAGGCCTCCGGCGCAGATGTCTCATAGAAGGAACTGGGGGCCTGGTGAGTACACAATCGGATTACGCGAACCTGCTTGAGGGACTGTTGGCCATACCGTGGCGGTTACGGCGTGGTGACCGGCATTTTTCCCATATCGGTCCCCAGATCGAGTCCTTGCTCGGTCATCCGCAGGCAGATTGGTATACCGCGGACCGGTGGCTGTCCCATCTGCATGTGGATGATCGGGCGGCGTTCGGCGAATGGCTGGCGACGCGCACCCCTGAAATGGGCGTGACGACGCTGGTGTTTCGCGCATGCACTGCCGACGGTCATTGGGTGTGGTTGCAGGCATCGTGCTCGGCATCGTCGGTTGACGAACCGGGGGAGTTGGCCGGGGTGCTGCTGGACGTCACTTCCCACCGCCTTCAGGCCGATCGGTTGGCCCGTTTGAATCGTGCCTTGCGGGTTGTCACCGGTTGCAACACCGCGATGCTGCAAGCCGACAACGAGCGCGAGTTGCTGAACGAGATCTGTCGGGTGTCGGTGCAGGACGGTGGCTATCACATGGCCTGGGTCGGCGTGGCGGTACAGGATGCCGAGCGTCGTGTCCGGCCGGTGGCCAGTTTTGGCGACAGCGACGGCTATTTACATGAAATCGATGTGCGCTGGTCCGACGTCCCGGTTGGTCAAGGGCCGACCGGCACGGCAATCCGGACCGGGCGGGTATCGGTCGCCGCGTCCACTGATACCGATCCGCGTATGGCACCGTGGCGTGACTCGGCACTGAAACGGGGGTTCCGTTCCTCCATCGCGTTGCCATTACGCGACCGTGGGGAAACCTTTGGCGCACTGAGCATCTATGCCGACGATCCCAATGCCTTCGACGAGGAATCCGTCGATCTGTTGTCGCGCCTGGCCGACAATCTCGCCTACGGGCTGACGGCACTGCGCGATCGCCTGCAACGGCAGCAGACCGAGCGCTATTTGGAGGCCATGTACGCCAGTTCGCCGGACATGATCTTCATCTTCAGCGAAAACGGGCGCCTGCTGGACGCGAACCGCAATGCGCTTGCTGGTCTGGGGCTGACCAAGGCGGAGCTGTTGGCTTGTCCTCCGCGCCGCCTACTGGCCCCCGAGGCGTCCCTGCTGTTCCTGGTGCGACGTATCCGCAAGGCCCGCTCGGGCGAGGATCAGGATTTCGAACTGACCTTGCGGCGCGCCAATGGCGAGCCTTTTCCCGCCGAGGTCCGCCTGCGCCGCCTGGCGGTCTACCGCGACCAGGACGAACCGCGTGTGCTGGCGATGGTCCGGGACCTGACCGAGCAGAAGGCGGAGCAGGCCCGGGCCAGCACCCTGTCAATGGCGCTCGAGCAGACCGCAGATGCGGTCAGCATCTCCGATCGTTCCGGCATCATCGAATACGTCAATCCCGCGTTTGAGCAGATCACAGGCTACAGCCGCGAGGAGGCGGTCGGCCGCGCGCACTCTCTGCTCAAGTCAGGGCGTCATGATGCGGTGTTCTACCAACGCCTGTGGGCCTGCCTGAACGAAGGCAAGTCGTTTCGCGACGTGTTCATCAACCGGCGCAAGAACGGTCAGTTGTTCTACGAGGAAAAGACCATCACACCGGTGCGCGACGGTGCCGATCAGATCATGCACTTCGTGGCCACCGGCAAAGACATCACCGAGCGGATGGCGACCGAGGAACGGTTGCACTATCTGGCACATCACGATGTGCTGACCGGCCTGCCCAACCGTACCCTGTTCATGGATCGCGTCGAACATGCCTTGTCCCGTCGCCCGGAAGACCAAGGCGTGGTGGCGCTGTTGTTCATCGATCTGGATCGCTTCAAGCTGATCAACGATTCCCTCGGGCACGATGCCGGCGACCGCCTTTTGCAGGTGGTGGCCCGGCGCCTGCGGACCTGTGTCCGCCAGGGCGATACCATCGCCCGTCTCGGCGGCGACGAGTTCGGCATCATCCTGGAGGGGCTACGGGACGGGCAACGGGCAGCCGATGTGGCCAGTCAGTTGATCGCCGAATTGTCCCGTCCAGTGGTGGAAAAGGACGCGGAGCTGTTCGTCACCCTGAGTATCGGCATCAGCTTGGCACCGTTCGACGGCGGCGACTCCCAGACCTTGCTCAAACATGCGGATGTCGCCATGTACCGTGCCAAGGAGCGGGGGCGGGACACCTTCCAGTTCTTCTCAGCGGACATGAGCGAGCGCGCCGCCCGCCGACTGAGTCTGGAGACCGAACTACGCTATGCGCACGAACGGGAGGAATTCCGTCTCTGTTACCAACCCCAGGTACGCTTGTCTGATCGCAAGGTGGTGGGGGTCGAGGCCTTGTTGCGGTGGGAGCACCCGACCCGTGGCCTGGTCGAGCCGGCCGATTTCATCCCGGTACTGGAGGAAACCGGGCTGATCATGCCCGTCGGGGAATGGGTGTTGCAGCGGGCATGCGGCGATATCATGGCTTTGCCCGTAGCGGGGCCCCCCACCAGCCTGTCGATCAACCTCTCCAGCCGACAATTCATGGTCAGCGACGTGGTCCAACTGCTGGACCGGGTACTCAGCCACAGCGGGCTGCCTCCGACCCAGTTGGTCATCGAGATCACCGAGAGCCTGATCCTGCGTGACGACACCCAGACGTTGAAGGCCCTTACCCGTATCAGCGACATGGGCGCTGGTATTGCCATCGACGACTTCGGCACCGGCTATTCGGCGCTCAGTTATCTGAAGCGCTTTCCCATCGATACCTTGAAAATCGACCGTAGCTTCATCCGCGACATCAGCACGGACCCCGACGACGCCGGGATCGTGGAGGCGGTGATCGCCATGGCACGCAGTTTGAATCTGTTGGTGGTTGCCGAAGGCGTCGCCGAGCCCGGTCAGCTGGCGTTTCTCGAGCGCCTGGGTTGTCCGATCGCCCAAGGCTACCTGTTCGGGGCGCCGTCAAGCCTGGCGGAAGCGATGAAAGTGTCGTCCTGACAGGGGCTTCCGGATGATCTGTTTTCAGGGCTGAAACGCCGCGGCGCGCGGGGTATGCTAAACGCCGTTCAGCATCCCCACGCGCCGCCGCGAACCGACTCTCATGCCTGCCGAATTCGTCCACCTGCATCTGCATACCGAGTACTCCCTGGTGGACGGGGTGGCACGGATCAAGCCATTGATCGCCAAGGTCGTGGCGCTCGGCATGCCGGCCGTCGCGCTCACCGACCAGAGCAATATGTTCGCCGCGGTACGGTTCTATAAGGCCTGTCAGGGTGCGGGCGTGAAGCCGATCATCGGCGTGGATGCCTTGATCCGTAACCCTGAAGACGCCAATCAGCCCCACCGGTTGGTGCTGTTGGCTCAGAACAACACCGGTTATCGGCGGCTTACCGAGCTGGTGTCCAGGAGTTACCAGGAAGGCCAGCACCTGGGGCGGCCGATGATGCGGCTCGATTGGCTTACCGCCGAGACCACCCAAGGGTTAGTCGCCCTGTCCGGAGGCCGCGACGGCGACGTGGGCCGCGCCTTGCTCAGCGGCAATCAGGCCGCGGCCCGTGCGGCCTTGGACCGCTGGGTACGGTTGTTCGGCGACCGCTACTACCTGGAGCTGACCCGTACCGGCCGTCCCGGCGAGGAGGATTGCCTGCACGCCAGCGTCGCGCTGGCGCAAGCCAAGGGCGTGCCGGTGGTCGCCAGCAACGACGTCCGCTTCATTCAGACCGACGACTTCCAGGCGCACGAGGTACGGGTCTGCATCAACCAGGGACGCACCCTGGACGACAAGCGCCGTCCCAAGGACTACACCGAGCAGCAGTATCTGCGCACCCCGACCGAGATGGCCGAGCTGTTCGCCGATATTCCCGAGGCGTTGGAAAATACCGTTGAGATCGCCAAGCGCTGCACTGTCGAACTCACGCTGGGCAAGGCCTTCCTGCCGGACTTTCCGATCCCGGCCGGCATGACCATCGACGAGTTTTTCCGCGCCGAATCGCAAACGGGCCTGGACTGGCGGCTGCGGCAGATCTTTGCTGACGACCCCGATCTGGCGGAAAAGCGCCAACCCTATGACGAGCGCCTGCAGGTCGAGCTGGACGTGATCTGCGGCATGGGATTCCCCGGTTACTTCCTGATCGTGGCGGACTTCATCCAGTGGGCCAAGGACAACGGCATCCCGGTGGGACCGGGGCGGGGTTCGGGTGCCGGTTCGTTGGTGGCCTATGTGCTGAAGATCACCGATCTGGACCCGCTGGAACACGATCTGCTGTTCGAGCGCTTTCTGAACCCTGAACGGGTGTCCATGCCCGATTTCGATGTCGATTTTTGCATGGACAACCGCGACAAGGTCATCGACTACGTGGCGCGTAAATACGGCCGTGACGCGGTGTCTCAGATCATCACCTACGGTTCCATGGCCGCCAAGGCGGTGGTGCGCGACGTGGGTCGGGTGCTCGGCCACCCCTATGGATTCACGGACCGCGTCGCCAAGATGGTGCCGTTCGAGATCGGCATGACCCTGGACAAGGCGCTGGAGGAAAGCGAAGACCTCAAGGACGCCTACGCCAACGACGAGGAAGTCACCCAGCTGATCGACATGGCCAAGAAGCTGGAAGGCCTGGCCCGCAACGCCGGCAAGCATGCCGGAGGTGTGGTCATCGCGCCCGGCAAGTTGACGGACTTTTCGCCGTTGTACTGCGAAGCCGACGGCTCGAACCTGGTCACCCAGTACGACAAGGACGATGTCGAGGCGGCCGGGCTGGTCAAATTCGACTTCCTGGGCTTGCGCACGCTGACGATCATTGATTGGGCGCTCAAGACGGTGAACGAACAACGCCTGAAAAAAGGCGAGCCCAGGATCGAGATCGACAAGATCGACATGGCCGACGAGGCGGCCTTCAAGCTGCTTAAAAGTGCCGAAACCACCGCCGTGTTCCAGTTGGAATCGGCGGGCATGAAGCAGTTGATCAAGAAGTTGCAGCCCGATTGCTTTGACGAGATCACCGCCCTGGTGGCGCTGTTCCGGCCCGGTCCCTTGCAATCGGGCATGGTGGACAACTTCATCAATCGCAAGCACGGGCGTGAAGAGGTCTCCTACCCGGATCCGCACTATCAACACGAGTGCCTGAAGCCGATCCTGGACTCCACCTACGGCATTATCCTGTATCAGGAGCAGGTGATGCAGATCGCCCAGGCCATGGCCGGCTACACCCTGGGCGGCGCCGATATGCTGCGTCGCGCCATGGGCAAGAAAAAGCCCGAGGAAATGGCCAAGCAGCGCGCGGTGTTCGCCGAAGGCGCGGCGAACAACAACATCGATCCCGATCTGGCGATGAAGATCTTCGACCTGGTGGAGAAGTTCGCCGGTTACGGCTTCAACAAGTCGCACTCGGCCGCCTATGCGCTGGTGTCCTACCAGACCCTATGGCTCAAGACCCATTATCCGGCGGCCTTTATGGCGGCGGTGTTGTCATCGGATATGGACAACACCGACAAGGTGGTGACCTTCATCGAGGAATGCCGCGCCATGAAGCTCAAGGTGGCGCCGCCCGATGTGAATCGCTCGGCCCACATGTTCACCGTGGATGGCGACGACACCGTGGTGTACGGCCTGGGCGCCATCAAGGGTGTGGGCGAGGCGGCCATCGAGGGGATCATCGAAGCGCGGGGAAAAGGCGGCGCCTATCGGGACCTGTTCGATTTCTGCCGTCGCATCGACCTGAAAAAGGCCAACCGTCGGGTGCTCGAATCCCTGATCCGCGCCGGCGCGTTGGATCACATCGGTCCCAACCGCGCCACGCTGATGATCCAGCTACCCTTGGCGTTGCAGGTGGCCGAGAAGGCCGAAAAGGACGCCAGCGCAGGCATGGTGGACATGTTCGGCATGCCGGAGCCTGAACCGGAACACGCGCTGCCGGCGCTTGGCGTCATCCCCGATGCCATCGAGGAGTGGGAAGACGAAGAGCGTCTGGCCGGCGAAAAGGAGACCCTGGGGCTTTATCTCACAGGGCACCCCATCGATCGCTATCTGGACGAGTTGCCGCAACTGGTGTCCAGTCGTATCGCCAAGTTGTCGCTGGATGGAAATGGCGGTGGTGAGGGGCGCCGGCACCGCGCCAAGGTGACCGCGACCGTGGCGGGTTTGGTGATCGCCATGAACAAACGTCAGACACAGCGGGGTTTCATGGCGTCGCTGTTGCTGGATGACAAATCCGGGCGTATCGAAGCCACCCTGTTCAGCGAGGCCTACGAGCAGTACAAGGACAAGTTGGGGGTGGACAAGGTATTGGCCGTGGAGGGGGCCCTGGTCCATGACGAGTACCGCGGCGGGTTGTCGCTGCGGGCGGACAAGGTGTCGACCCTGGAAGAGTGGCGCGGCGAGCGCGCCGGGGTGATCGCCTTGAAACTGCATGAGTCGTTGATTCGTGGCCACGGCTGGACGGCCACGGACTTTGCCGACCGCTTGGGTCGGATCATCACGCCGCACCGGGACGGTGGTACCGAGTTACGTGTCCACTACGAGCGTCACGACGCCAGTGGCGTGGTCCGTCTCGGCGAAGGCTGGCGGGTGCACCCCACTGACGAGCTGATCCGCCAGTTGGCCAAGTTGTTGGGTGACGAGAACGTGAAGGTCGTCTACGGTCGCTCGCTGCCCCAGGAAAATTCGGCCGCGATTGCGGTATGATGCGGCCCCTGTTCACAGGTCCAAAAGCAGGTCATGAACCTCAATTTTCTCGAATTTGAACAACCGATTGCCGAACTTCAGGCCAAGATCGAAGAATTGCGCCTGATGGGCGCCGGTGCCGAGCTGAACATCCAGGAGGAAATCGAGCGCCTGGAGGGCAAAAGCCGCTCGCTCACCGAGTCCATCTTCGCCAAGCTGACGCCGTGGCAGATCTCGCAGTTGTCGCGCCACCCGTTGCGGCCTTACACCCAGGACTATCTGGGCAAGGTGTTCACGGATTTCGAGGAAATGCACGGTGATCGGGCCTTTGCCGACGATCATGCCATCGTCGGCGGGTTGGCGCGCTTCGAAGGCCGCCCGGTCATGGTCATCGGCCATCAGAAGGGCCGCGACACCAAGGACAAGATACACCGTAATTTCGGCATGCCGCGTCCTGAAGGGTATCGCAAGGCATTGCGGCTGATGAAGACCGCCGAACGCTTCGGGTTGCCGGTCCTGACCTTTATCGACACTCCGGGTGCCTACCCGGGCGTCGGTGCCGAGGAGCGCGGGCAGAGCGAGGCGATTGCCCGCAACCTGTTCGAAATGGCGGGCTTGAAGACCCCGATCATCGCCACGGTGATCGGCGAGGGCGGTTCCGGCGGTGCCCTGGCGATCGGGGTGGCCGACAAGGTGATGATGCTCAAGTACAGCACCTACTCCGTGATCTCGCCCGAGGGTTGCGCGTCCATCCTGTGGAAGAGTGCCGAGAAGGCCTCGCTGGCCGCCGAGGCCATGGCCATCACCGCGGAACAGATCAAGAAACAGGGTCTGATCGATGCCATCGTTCCCGAGCCTTTGGGCGGCGCGCACCGCGATCCGGATGCCATGGCCCGTAACCTGCGCGACGCGTTGCGCACGGCCTTGGATGATGTCACCGAACCGGCCATCGACGACCTGCTGGCCCAGCGCCAGGAACGCCTGATGGCCTACGGCGCCTACCAGGGCGGCTGATGGCGGACTTCACCGCGGACTGCCTGCTGCAGGTGTTGTCCGGGTGGCCCGTCCCATCCCGGTATCGGGTGGCCTTGTCCGGCGGGCTCGACTCCATGGTGTTGCTGCATGCCATGGCGTCGCTGCGAGACCGTCTGCCGGCAGCGCTCACAGCCGTCCACGTCAATCATGGCCTGCATCCGGACGCCGGCGACTGGGCGCAACACTGTGCAGCCGTGTGTCAACGGCTGGGCGTGCCGCTGGAAGTGCTTGAGCTGGCGCTGGATATCCCGCGCGGCCAGAGTCTGGAAGCCGTCGCCCGGGAAGCCCGCTATGAGGCATTGGCCGGTGGCATGGCGCCCGACGAGCTGTTGTTGACCGCCCAGCATCAGGACGACCAGGCCGAAACGGTATTGCTGCAGCTGCTGCGCGGGAGCGGGGTGGCCGGACTGGCGGCGATGCCGGCCTTGTCATCCTTGGCGGCTGGCAGGTTGGGCAGACCGCTGCTGGAGCTGCGCCGGGCCGACCTGGCTGCCTATGCCGGTAGGTATGGTCTGCAGTGGATTGACGACCCAAGCAACGACGATACCCGTTTCGATCGCAACTATCTGCGTCAGGAGATCATGCCGCGACTTCAGGCCCGTTGGCCGGGTCTGACGACCACCCTTGCTCGTAGCGCCGCACACTGTGCCGCTGCGGAGCAGGTGCTCACCGATGTGGCCGCCACCGACCTGGCCCCCTGCCTGTTGTCGCCCTTTCAGCTTGCCGTTTACCCGCTGCTTCAGTTGGCTCCGGAGCGGCGTGCGCCGCTGATCCGGTTATGGATCGCCCGTGCCGGGCTACCGCTGCCGCCGGCACATAAGCTGGCCCAGTTGTGGGACGAGGTGATCGGCGCGCGTGAAGACGCGGCGCCGCTGTTGAGCTGGCCAGGTGCCGAACTGCGGCGCTACCGAGACAGCCTGTGGCTGATGCCGGCGCTGGAGCCCGTCGCGCCTGCCTGGCAGGCCGCGTGGTCCGGTGAAGCGGCACTGCCGTTGCCGCACGGTTTGGGTGAACTACATGCCCAGGCGGCGGGTTGGGGAATCGCCCGGGAACATTGGAAACAGGGGCATAAAACGGTCGCCTTTCGCCGCGAGGGCATCCACTGTACCCCGGCGGGCCGCCGCGGCAGCCGCAGCCTGAAAAAGTTGTTCCAGGAACTGGATGTGCCGCCCTGGCTCAGGCTACGCGTGCCGTTGTTGTTCATCGATGGCGAACTGGCGGCGGTGGGAGACTTGTGCGTCTGCGAACCCTTTGCTGGCGACGCTCATGGGGTGAGGCTGAGGTGGCAGCGCGCTCCCTGGCTGCAGCTGCCGGACCCCGAGGCAGGCGATGAAGAGGAATAGTCAGCCCGCGGGGCAGGGCGCCGCGAGCGGTCTTTCAGAAGCAGGGCGGCACCCGCTGGAAGGCGGTCTGGTGAACCTGGGCCTGTTGGTCGCACTGGGATTGCTGGGTGCCGGGTTGGTGGGCCCGGTACTGACGCTGGAGAAGTTCTACCTGTTTTCCAACAGCGTCAGCCTCTGGTCCGCCCTGGTGTCGCTGGCCGAGGAGCGCGAGTGGGGGCTGGTCGTCATACTCGGCTTGTTCAGCGTGGCCTTCCCGATAGTGAAACTGGTCTGGTTGTTCGTGCTTTGGAACCTGGAGGCGGCCAGCAGCGAGCGCCATCGTCGTCATCTGCACTGGCTGGCGGTGTTCGCCCGCTGGTCGATGTTGGACGTCTTTGTGGTGGCATTGCTGGTGGTCTCCGTCAAACTCGGTGCGCTGGCCCAGACGCGGGTAGAATGGGGCGTCTACGCATTTGCCGCGAGTGTGACGCTGACCGTCGCGCTATCGGCTTGGATTGGGAGAGATCGAAAAAACCATGTCATATCTGGATGATCCGCGCGTCCTGTTCGCCGCCGAGCGAACCCTGCTGGCCTGGAACCGCACGGCGGTGGGGCTGATAACCCTGGGGTTTGTGATCGAGCGCTTCGGCCTGTTCCTAACGGCAATGGATATGGCCAATACCCCTGGGCAGCGGGATTTTTCGTTCTTCATTGGCATGGCATTGATCGCCCTGGCTTCCCTGTTGAGCCTGGTGTCCATCGTGCAGTTCCGGCGTGTGGTCAGGCGCTTGTCCGAACAGGAGATCCCGCCCGGTTACGCGCTTTGGTGCGGTACCGCGGCCAATCTGACCCTGGCGATACTCGGGGTGTTGCTGATTGTCTACCTGGTCAGAGGATTCGGCTGACCGGGGCCTCGCCCGCACGGGTATGACAATGCGTCGAAAGCGCTCTTGCTCTGGCCACGTCCTGTTCGAGACGTATGCAGTCGTAGACTCTGGAATCTGATGGGCAAGCCGGACTCAAGGGCGGTGCGTTGATGAGGCGCTGGCTGTCGGCCAAGGCGAAGGCCCTGAAGACCGATACCAAGGCCCTATACCTGGCTTCCCGCGATCCACGCACCCCCTGGTATGCCAAGGCGTTGGTTGTCGTGGTGGTCGCTTATGCGCTCAGCCCGGTGGATCTGATTCCCGATTTCATCCCGGTACTCGGCTACCTGGACGATCTGATACTGCTGCCGCTGGGTATTGCCCTGGCGATCAAGCTGGTCCCGGACCGGGTGATGACGGACGCGCGCAACCGCGCGCGCCACGATCCGGCCCGGCCGGTCAACTGGATCGCCGGCGTCCTGGTGATCGCCATTTGGTTGGCATCGGCTCTGGCGGTGGCGTGGATCGCTTATCGCTGGTGGCAGGGTCCGGGCTGATCCGTCAGCGCTGTGCTTATCGTTGCAATACGATACGGTAGTGCGCTTTTCCGCTGCGCAGCCTGTCCAGGGCGTCATTCACCTTATCCATCGGATAGGTCTCCACCACCGGCTTGATGTCGTGGCGTTTGGCAAACTCCAGCATGCGCGCAATGGTCGCCGGACTGCCGACCGGTGAGCCGGACACGGTACGTTGCTGCATGATCAGCGCGAACACGTTCAGATCCAGCGGGTCCAGCGTCGCGCCGACAAAATGCAATCGTCCTTTGGGTTTGAGCGTTCCCAGATAGCGGTTCCAGTCCAGCTTGACGTTGACGGTGGAAATGATCAGATCGAAGCGGCCGGCCGCCGCCTCGATTGCGCCGTCGTCGCGGGAGTCGAGGGTGTGGTGGGCGCCCAGTTGCAGGGCTTCGTCCCGCTTGGCTTCGCTGGATGTGAAGGCGGTCACTTCGCAGCCCCAGGCATGGAGAAATTGCAGTGCCATGTGGCCGAGTCCGCCGATCCCGATCACCGCAACCTGGTCAGTGGGTTCGATGGCGAATTGGACCAGGGGATTGAACACGGTGATGCCGCCGCAGAACAAGGGACCGGCGGATTCCAGGTCCATGCCGTCGGGGATGGCTACCACGGCCGAGGCCTGGGCCCGCACCTTGTCGGCAAAACCGCCATGGTGTCCGATGATGGTGGGCTGGGAGTCGGCGCAAAGGTTCTCGTCCCCGCTGTGGCACTGGGCGCAGGTATGGCAGTAGCCGGCATGCCAGCCAAGCCCGACGACCTGTCCCACGGCAAGTCCGGTCACGCGGCTACCCACCTGGGCGATCTTGCCCACTACCTCGTGTCCGGGTACGACCGGGTACTGGGTGAGACCCCATTCGTCGTCGATCACGCTCAGGTCGCTGTGGCAGATTCCACAGTAGTGCACGTCGATCTCCACTTGATCGTCGGCGAGCGGGCCGGGATCGTATTCGAAGGGTTCCAAAGGGGCTTTGGCTTGCTTGGCGGCATAGGCTTTGATCATGATGGACTCCCAGTCGGTTTGTGCGAACTTCGACCAGCGTGTCCGGGCCGAGTTCGCTGGAGCGGCAGCCGTTTGCCCGGGCGGCATGTGATCGTGGTCCGGCGTCGTGATGGATCGAACGTCATAGGGCATGCGCCGGAAAGCGCGCATACTCGCGCAAAGCCAAAACGGAGGGTCCGACCATGTCAGACTACCAAGGCGCCTGCCACTGCGGCGCGGTGCGGTTTCATTTCACCATCGACCAACCGATCGACCGCGGTGTCCGCTGCAACTGTTCCTTGTGTGCCCGTAAAGGCGCCATGATGACGTCTTTCGTCATTCCGCCGGAGGACTTCCACATCGACGCAGAGCCCGGCGCGCTTGGGCTGTATCAGTTCGGCGAGCGGACCGCCAAACATCATTTCTGCAACCGGTGCGGCATCTACACCTTTCACGTGACCGCTCGCGTGCCGGACCACTACCGCGCCAATCTGGCCTGCATCGACGGCGTTGATACCTTCAGTCTGGAGGCCGATGTCTTCGACGGGGCGCACCTGCTATGAAGCGGTCCGGTTGAGCTATGGACTTCAAGGATCATTTCGATCAGAGGCTGGCCGGTGAATTGGCGGCACGTTTCAAGGTGCTGCATCCGGGATTTGATTTGGCGTTGTATCAAGCCGCGTTACCCGCAGACTTTGCTCCGTTGCCCATGAAGACGCGCGTGCAGGCCTTGAGTGACGCGCTGTGGCGGGCGTTGGGTCTGTCTTTCGAGCAGGCGGTCGATCTGGTCCGTGCCGTCCTCGATCCCATAGAAGGCACGGACTTCGGACGTCTGCAGGACTTTCCCGTGTGGGTGATCGCCGATCTGGTCGAGCACCGGGGACTGGACCATCCCGAGCTGGCACTGTCGGCGATCCATAAAATCACGCGGCATTTTACCGGCGAGTTCGCCATTCGCCCTTATCTGGCGGCTTATCCCGCCCGGACATTCGCGCAGCTCGCCGCTTGGCGCTCCGATCCCAGCGAGCATGTCCGCCGACTGGTGTCGGAAGGTACCCGGCCACGCCTGCCATGGGCGACAAGGGTGCCGGCCCTGATCGACGATCCGTCCGCGGTGATCGATTTGCTGGCCGGCCTGTACCTGGACGACTCCGAGTATGTTCGACGATCGGTGGCCAACAACCTGAATGACATCAGCAAGGATCACCCCCGGCTGGTTGTCGATACCCTGGCGGACTGGCAGGCCAATGCGCCGCAGCATGCAGGATTGGCCTGGATTCTGCGGCACGCGCTGCGCAGTCTCTGCAAGCACGGAGATGTCCGGGCATTGGCATTGCTGGGGTATTCGGCGCAAGCGGTGGTGAATATCGGCTGTTTCGACACGGCCGTGGCGGACGTCGGACTTGGCGAGTCGGTCCAGCTGCGTTTGGCCATCCATTTGCCTAAACCCATCGCACAAGGGTTGATGATTGATTATCAGCTGCGCATGCCCGGCGCCAGCGGCAGGATCAACAAGAAGGTGTTCAAGTGGAGCACGCGCCATAACGTGCCTGCCGGTGATTTGCTGCTGCAGCGCAGTCATCCCATCGTTACCACCCGTACCCGCCGCTACTACCCAGGCGAGTATCGGGCCACGCTCATGGTGAATGGTCAGGCAAAGGCGCAGACACGTTTTCGCGTCCATCCGTGACTGGCCCGGGTCGCGCCGGCAGGTTGATTCGGCGTAGACTGCGATGCGACCGAGGCCTGCGTGGCGCGGCACCATGGAGCACGCATGACCGAACCCGATTTGCAAACGGCAGCCGACGCGGCCCAGCGCGTGCTGTTGGTGGACGACGATCCGGACTATCTGGCGCTGGTCGCCCTTTGGCTGAGCGAGGCGGGATTTGTCGTCGACACGACGCCGGACGCCGAGGCGGCGCTGGCACGTATCGATATCGAACGCCCGGCCGTTGTGGTCAGCGATGTGATGATGGAGGGTTATGACGGTCTGCGACTGCTGTCGGAGATCCATCGGCGAGATCCGATCATGCCGGTCGTGCTGCTGACCGGCAGCGCCCGAATTCCCGACGCGGTAAAGGCGGCCCACCTCGGGGTGTCCGCATTTCTTACCAAGCCGATCGAAGCGCAAGCCCTGGTGGCCGAATTGCAAGGCATCCTGCGTGTTCGCGGCAGCGTCGACGCCCGCTCTGGTGGATCGTTCGGCGCCGGTATCATTTTCCGTTCGGCCGGTATGCACGAAGTCGTGGAGCGTGCGCGCATGGTCGCGCAGTTCGATACCACCGTGCTGCTGACAGGCGAGACGGGTACCGGCAAGGAGGTCCTGGCCAAGGCCATACACGAGGGCAGCCCGCGGGCTGCCGGACCCTTTGTCAGCATCAATTGTGGCGCCATTCCGGAGCAACTCCTGGAATCGGAGCTGTTCGGCCATGAGAAGGGTGCCTTCACGGGCGCCTCGGCTCGGCATACGGGCTTGTTCCAGGCCGCGGATGGCGGCACCTTGTTCCTGGACGAGATCGGCGACATGCCGTTGGCGCTGCAGGCCAAGCTGTTGCGGGTGCTACAGGAATTCGAAGTCCGCCCGGTGGGCGCCACGCGCAGTATTCCCATTGATGTCCGGGTCATTTCCGCGACCCACCGGGACCTGAAGACCATGGTCGAGGACGAGGGTTTCCGCGGCGATCTCTATTACCGTCTGAATGTCGTGCCCCTCCAGCTGCCGCCTTTACGTGACCGCCGTGAAGATATCCTGCCGTTGGTGGATTTTTTTCTCGAGCGGCTGAATCGTCGCGTCGCCAAACAGGTCAAGCGTTTCGCACCGGACGCGCGCGAGACCCTGCTGAAGGCCGGGCTGCCAGGCAATATCCGGCAACTGCAGAATCTGGTCGAGCGCTGTTATGTACTCAGCGGCGGGGACATGATCACCGCCGCCTTGGTGGGCGAGGCGTTGGACGAGATGCCCGGCGACGTGCCGACCTTGGATGCCGCCAAGCAGGCCTTCGAACGCCGGTATCTGTTGAGTTTGTTGCGCACCACCGCAGGCAATGTCGCCACGGCGGCGCGACTGGCCGGGCGTAATCGCACCGAATTTTACAAGTTGCTCGACAAACACGGTCTGGAGCCCAAGACCTTTCGGGAACAAAAGGCGTGAACGGGCCGCGCGCGGAGGGTTTCAGCGTGCGATTGCCCGCAAAGCTCCGCCCGCTGGTACCTGCATTCCTGGAAAACCGCGCCAAGGATCTCGGGCTGGCACAAGACGCGCTGGCACAGGGTGATTGGGACACCTTGGCCGCTATCGGTCATCGCACCTTCGGTACGGCATCCAGCTACGGCTTTGTCGGGCTGAGGGATATCGCGCGTCGCTTGGAGCATGCCGCCGGCGCGCAGGATAGGGCGCTGGTACAAGCGTGTCTGACGGCTTGGGGCGAATATCTACAGCAGGTCGAAATAGACTATGCGTCACCTGATAGGTGACCTATGCAGTACACGCGGTGCGTTCAGGGCTTATACTAACCCGATAGCCAGTGGCCCAGCAGTCACGAAAAATAAGCCGGGAGAGGCGGGGAACGAGCATGGCGAAAGCGCGTAGAGGTAAAACCGAACCGGTGGAGAGTGCCCCCGAGTCCACAACGACGGGGGTCCCGGAGGACGGCAACGTCGATAAGATCCGCGAGATCCTGTTCGGCGGGCAGATGCGCGATTTTGACCGACGCTTCACGCGCCTGGAAGAGAAACTGCAGCGCGAGCGCGACCAACTGCAGGAGGAGTTGGTGGCGCGGTTCGATCAGATCCAGCAACAACTGCACGACGCCACCGAGGACTTCGACGCCGCCATCCGCAAGGAGCGCGAGGAAAGGGTCGCCGGTTTGAACGACATGGCCGGACAAATGGATGCCCTGGAAAAAGACTTGCTGTCCCGGCTCGGCAGCCTGGGCGAGCAGAGCGAGGCGGAAGCCAAGGCGATTCGCCAGCGGCTGCAGGAACAGGTGCAATCCCTCAGCGACACCATGCGCCAGCAACGCGACGAGTTGACGGCCGCGATGGATAAGGAAAACCAGGCGTTGCATGACGCCAAGGTCAGCCGTGAGTCGTTGTCCGAGATGCTGCAGGAGGTGTCCATGCGCCTGAAGGCCGGGTTCAATCTGGACAGCATCGGTTGAGGCCGGTCGCACCGACTGTGCCGTGCGGGTACGGCGCCGCTTTCCAGTGACTGGTTGCGCGAGGCCATGGTGAGTAGCGACGACAGCGACGCGACCCTCAGTGAACTGAAGCGTCTCCTGCTCGGCGCGGAAACCGAGCAGCTGGCCCGGCTCAGTCGGCGGCTGGACGACCTGGGCATACGCGCGGAAGAGCTTGCCGACGTGCTGCCGCGGGCGGTGCGGCTGCATCAGCGAAATCCCGACGATCTGGTCAACGCCCTGGAAACGCCTGTCACGGAATGCGTGCAGCGCTCCGTGGCGCGGGATCCCCACAGTTTCGCCGATGCCCTGTTCCCGGTGATGGGACCGGCCATCCGGCGGGCCATCGCCGAGGCAATGAAAGGCCTGGTCGAGTCGCTCAATCAGGCGATGGAACACAGCCTCTCCGCCAAGGGCATTGCCTGGCGCCTTGAGGCGATGCGTACCGGCGCCCCCTTTGCCGAGGTGGTGTTGCGACACACCTTGGCCTATCGGGTTGAACAGGCCTTCCTGATTCAGCCGGCGTCCGGTCTGCTGATCGAAAACGTGGCCGATCAGGCTGCTGTGGGGCAGGATCCGGACGCGGTGTCCGGCATGCTTACGGCGATCGAAAGCTTCGTCAAGGACGCCTTCGCCGCCGGTGACGAAGAGGGGCTGGAGACCGTCGACGTCGGCGATCGCAAGGTCTGGTTGATCCATGGGCCATACGCGTTGCTCGCCTGTGTCATCCGCGGCATGCCGCCGAACTCGTTGCGCGAGGACCTGCAGGAGATTTCGGAATCCATTCACGCCCAGTACGCCTCCGGCCTGCGCACCTTCGATGGCGACGCTGACGATGTGGCCGGCGTCGAGACCGACTTGCGTCGCTGTCTGATCAGTGAGCAGAAACCGGTGGAGAAATCTGGTCAGGGCGTGTCGTTCGGCAAGCTCGCGCTACTGGGCGTGCTGATCGGCGGGCTGCTCTGGTGGGGGGGCAGTGCTTGGCAGGGTTACACCCGACAGTCGCGCTTGGCGGCGGCCGAGGCGCGACTGGTGCAGGATCTGAACCAGACCCCGGGGATCCTGATCACCGATCACGGATGGCGTGACGGTACTTTGTACCTTAGTGGCATGCGCGACCCCGCCACCGGCACGCTGGACAAGGAGATCGCCGCGAGTGGACTTGCGCCAGACCAAGTGCGTTTTACCTGGCGCGCCTACCACGATCTGTCGCCGGGTTTCGCTCTGGCGCGCGCGCGTCAGGCCTTCGCGCCGCCGCCGGATACCGAATTGAGCATTTCGGATGTCGGCATCCTGCGGGTGAGCGGCGTCGCGGATCCCGACTGGTTGACGCGGGTACAACGGGATGCCCCCCTGATTGCCGGTATCCATGGGGTCGATGCCAGCGCCGTCACCGATCCCGATAGCGCCATACTCCGTGCCGTGCAGGCCAGGTTACAGGTGCCGGAGACCGCCCGGCTGTCGGTCAAGGCGAAGGTGCTGCATGTCGCCGGCACCGCGCCCGTCGCGTGGCTGGACACCGTGCAGGCCCGGGTTGCGGACGTGCCCAACCTGGCGGCCGTGGATCTGTCGCGAGCGGTCAGCGACGAAACCTTGCAGGCACAGGCGCTCGTCGAATCCCTCAACCGTGTCAGGGTGAGGTTCGAGCAGGGTGCGCTGTTGGATGCGCCAGCGCAGCAGGCATTGTCGGCTATCGCCGACGACCTCGCCCGGCTAACGACACTCGCGCCGCTTGTGGGTCAGCAAGCGCAGGTGGTGGTGAAGGGCAGAACGGACGGTAGCGGGTCGCGCCGCGGGAACGCGGAACTCGCGGCCCGGCGTGCCAGCGTCTTCATCGGCGCCATGCTCGCCCGCGGTCTCCCCGGCGAGTTGTTCACTGCCCAGGCGCTGCCCGGCGCCCGTGCGTCGGGCGAGGACCCGGACCTGAGGCGCGTGGAACTGACCGTCGCACTGACCCCGATGACACGCTGAATACCGCTATGCTCTCGCGCAAGATCTGCATGATCGGTGACTTCTCCGTGGGCAAGACCAGCTTGGTGGCGCGTTTCGTGCACGCCAGTTTCTCGGATGCCTACCTGACGACGGTCGGCGTCAAGGTCGATACCAAGGTGGTAACGCTGGAAGCGGACAAGGCGGTCAAAATGGTGCTCTGGGATATCGCGTCGACCGACGCGCTCAAGGCAGTGGACAAGGCGTATCTGATGGGCGCGAAGGGCTTTCTGCTGGTGGTGGACGGCACCCGCGCGGGGACCCTGGACACGGCCTGGGCGCTCAGCCGACAGGTACGTGAGGTGCTGGGCGACGTGCCCTATGTGGTGTTGGCGAACAAAGCGGATCTCGCGGTGGACTGGGAGGTGGACGCCGATGGACTGGCGGGTTTGGCCGGACCACAAGGTGAGGTGTTCACCACCAGTGCCAAGACCGGTCAAGGGGTTGAAGCGGCCTTCACCCGATTGGCCCGGATGATCACGGGCGGCTGAGTGTGGCGACGCTGCCCGCATCGCTGGTCGGCTACTTCGATGACTTGGTGCTCGGGCGACTGAACCCGCTGCTCATCGCGTTGGATGACGCTGCCCGGGTAACTGCTTGGCAGGGCGACGGCGCCGCGTACGGGCTCGACGATCTGGCCGTGGGTATCGATCTTACGGCGACGTTGCCACTGTTGGTCGGCACCCTGGATGCACTCACCGAGCCCACCCGGCTGGCGTTCATGGCCACGCCAAACCACGGCGTCGCGCACCTGCATCTGCTGCCATTGGCCGAATCGGGCTACGGGTTGATCCTGCTCGAAGCCACTCAGGAACACGAACGCCAGCAGGCGCGACAACAGATTTCCCACCAATTGGCATTGGCCAACGAGCAGAAAACGCGCCTGTTGCGTGACTTGGAACAGGCCCGCGCCCAGCTGGAGAAACAAAATAGTCAGCTTGCCGAGGCCGGCATGTTGAAGACCTTGTTCATGGGGCGTATGTCCCATGAGTTTCGTACCCCGCTCGCCAGTATCCTCGGTCACGCGCAGTTGGCCCGCAGTGGTCAGGGCGAGTTGAGCCGGCACCTGGGGGCTATCCACAGTGGCGGCCAGTACCTGCTGGCGTTGGTGGAAAACCTGCTCGACCAGGCGCGCATGGACAACCACGAGCTGGTGTTGCAGCCCACACGCACCGACTTGGTGGAGCTGGCCGAAGGCATTGGTCTGATGTTCGGCGAGCAGGCGACACAACAAGGCCTGACGCTGGACATTGAAACGACCGATCTGCCGCGTGACGCCCGGTTGGACGGCACGCGTTTGCGTCAGGTGTTGATCAATCTGTTGGGTAATGCACTCAAGTTTACCCAGCGCGGGCAGGTCGTGCTGGCGATGTCATGGCGCGAAGCCCGGCTGTATGTCCGTGTTCAGGACACCGGGCCCGGGATACCCGAATCGATGCGGGAACGCATCTTCGAATCCTTCACCCAGGTCAGCGACGACCGGTCGCGCAAGGGGGCCGGACTGGGGTTGTCCATTAGCCGGGCGCTGGTGGAGCGGATGGGCGGCACGCTGCGGGTGACCAGCCCGGCGACTGGTGGCAGCTGCTTTGTTTTCGACATCAGTGCTCCGCTGGCTGCGCCGGAGACCGTGCAGACGGGCAATGCGCAGGTCCTGGTGGTGGAGGACGATGCCGACCTACGGGCCTTGATCGGCGTTTACCTGGAAACGGCGGGATTCGGCACGCGGTTCGCTATCGACGGAGAGCAGGCGGTGGAAGCCGTTGCCACCACGCCGCCCGACCTGGTGCTGATGGACATGCATCTGCCGCGACTGGACGGTCCGGCGGCGACCGCGGCGATCCGTCGCCTCGGCTATCGAGGGCCGGTGATCACCCTGTCCGCCGCTAGCGAACACGCCGATAGGGAGGCCGCGGCCCACGCCGGCGGCGATGCCTATCTGCACAAACCCGTCGATCCCCAGCTGTTGTTGGGCACCATCCGTGCGTTACTGAACGACCGTTGATCCCACCTCCCGGGCCACGGTTCCTGCCGTCGCCCAGTATGCCGATCGCCACCTCCGTCGGTTTCCCGCGCGGATTTGTCGGGTGCCAAGGCGCGCTGTCGGGGCTCCCCGACAGCTGGCGCGCTGGTCACAGGATCAGGCTGCCAATTTTGGCCTTTCCGGGCCTTTTTTCGCTTGGTGGTAAAGCGAAAAAACAAAATAAAAACAGTATGATATGAATATTTTCCCGTGTCTGTTTCGGGTTTTGGCATAGCGGTTGCTCTGACCCAGGTCAGGTGAATCACGCAACCCGGGCCAAGCCCGAAAGAGGACACATGGACATGTTCAAGAATCTACTGGCGGACAACGCCGGCGACGCCATGAATGCACTCACCGACGTCGGGTTTTCCACGACGCAGGCGGCGCAGTTCCTGCCAGCCCTTGCCGAGCAGGCCGGTGACATCGGCACGCTCGCGAATCTGGATCTGGGGCAGGTGATGGCCAATCTCGATGTCGCACGTATCGCCGACAAGGTCGGCGTCTCGCCGACGCTGGTGCAGCAGGGCTTGCAGGCAGTCATTCCCGTGCTCCGGGACAAGTTCGACATGGGGTCCGCGGGTGGGGTACTCGCTGCCGCACGCAGTTTGTTCTGACAACCAACAAAACCATCACACGCTACGGAGCAACAACAATGCAACTGGAACATATTGAGGGAATCGGTCCGAAGTTCGCGCAAAGCCTGCGCGCAGCCGGGGTATCCACCGTCGGCAAACTGCTGACCGTCGGCGGCAGTCGCAAAGGGCGCGACACCATCAGCAAGCAGACCGGCATTAGTGACGCACTGATCCTGCGTTGGGTGAACCGCGCGGATCTGTGCCGCATTAAGGGTGTTTCCACTCAGTACTCGGAACTGCTTGAGGCGGCCGGCGTAGACACCGTCAAGGAGCTACGTACCCGTCGAGCCGACAACCTGACCGCGAAGATGCGCGAGGTGAACGCGGCCAAGCGTCTGGTGCGTCGTCCGCCTGCGGAGGCCGAGGTCGCCAATTGGGTGGAGCAGGCGAAGGGCCTGGAACCCAAGGTCAGTCACTGACCGACCGGGGCGTGTGCGACAAGGCCGTACAACAAAGCACACGCCCTGTTCGCAATCATCGATTGCGCATGCGGCCATGCTGCGGGTGTTTCGTGCCATGGGTATCGCAGACGACATCGTCAACATCGCCTTCACCCTTGTACCCGGCGCCATCGCCGTGAGTGTCGCGCTGTCCTTCGGCCTGGGTGGCCGCGAGGCAGCCGGCCGCCGGATGGCGTATTGGCTGGCCAAGTTGCGAAACGACAAGGCCTGACACATGACGACCGGCCAGGCAAAGGCGCCCGTCCGGTCAGGTTCAACCCGCTGGCTGCAGGACGCGTGATTGCAGCGGTATGTCGCGACTCGGCCATGCGGGATCGATAACACGAACACTGACAGATTGTTTTTCAGGAGAGATCACCATGAAACGTAAGATTGCCTTGACCACCCTCACCGCCGCCATGGCCGTCGTGCTGGCCGGTTGCAACACCACCGCACCGAAGGACGATTTGTCCGCCCGCATGGAAACCGTCCAGGCCGAGAACGCCGAACTGCGCTCGTCGGTCGCCACCTTGGAAGGCAATATCAGCGAGCGCAACGCGCGCATCGCCGCGCTGTCCCAGAGTGGCACTACTGGCGGTACCAGCCTGTTGCCTCCGGCAGCCAAGACCGGCGAGTGTTATGCTCGGGCGTTTGTGCCGCCCAAGTATGAAACGGTCGAGAAAACCGTGATGACCCGTGAGCAGGGCGAGCGCATCGAGACCTCGCCGGCTCGCTACCAGTGGGTGGAAGAGCGGGTCCTGGTCAAGGAAGCGGCCCAGGCCCTGCAGGTGGTGCCGGCCACCTACAAGTGGGTCGAGGAACGGGTGTTGGTGAAAGAGGCGTCCAAGGACCTCACCCAGCAACCGGCCCAATACAAGACCGTGAAAGAAAAGGTCCTGGTGCGTGACGCCTACACCACCTGGAAAAAGGGTACCGGCCCGATCCAGAAGATCGACGAGGCCACCGGCGAAATCATGTGTCTGGTGGAGGTTCCTGCCGAGTACAAGACCATCACCAAGCGCGTGCTGGTGAAGCCCGCTACCGTGAGTGAGGTCGAGATTCCCGCCGAGTACAAGACGGTCAAACGTCGCGTGGTCGACCAGCCGGCACGTACCGTCACCGTCGAAATCCCGGCCGAGTACAAGACCGTCAAGGTGCGCAAGATGGTGGCGGGCCCGACCAAGCGCAGCATCGAAATCCCGGCCCAGTACAAGACCGTCGCCGATCAGAAACTGGTCCGCGCCGGGCAGTTGGAGTGGCGTCCGATCCTGTGTGAGACCAACACCACCTCGGACGTGGTCCGTCGTCTGCAGGTCGCGCTGAAAAACGCCGGTTACAACCCGGGCCGCATCGACGGCGTCATCGGCCGGGATACCATGTCCGCCGTGACGTCCTATCAGAAGGCGAACAACATGGCCGCTGGTCAACTGACCATGGAAACCCTGAAAAAGCTGGGTGTTGTGGCGAGCAAATAAGACGAAGTTATCCACCTGCGCCTGTTGAACCGCCACGGATGGCGATTTTCGACAACGGCGAGCCCCAACTGCGATTGGTTGGGGCTTTTTTTTGGTTCATCGTCGAAGTGCGGGGTCTTGAGCCCCCGGAAGTAGGCTCGTAATTTGGTTCCCTGTGGCATTAACAGGGAGTCCAGACCATGTTCGACAAACAGACGCTGACCGAGCTTGGCGGCTGGACGGGTTATCGCGTAGCGGGC
>JASBTJ010000019.1 GCA_030148485.1 Gammaproteobacteria bacterium
GGCTGACCGTGTCGCAGCGCGAGCAGCGCATGCCCTTGTCGCTCGGCTCCAGGTGAATCAGCAACTTGCCTCGTCCCATCCAGCCTGCACCCGGACGATACTCCAAGCCCGCTACGCGATAACCCGTCCAGCCGCCAAGCTCGGTCAGCGTCTGTTTGTCGAACATGGTCTGGACTCCCTGTTAATGCCACAGGGAACCAAATTACGAGCCTACTTCCGGGGGCTCAAGACCCCGCACTTCGACGACGAACCATTAAAAAACCCGCCATAGGCGGGTCTTTTCAGGACTTGGCGGTCCGGATCAGCGGTGCGAGCCGACGATCTCGTGAGCCAGTTCCACTACACGCATGGCTTTTTCGGCGTAGATCTGACGGTAGTCTTTCAGCAGACCGTCCTGGCTGTAGTAGTAGTCCTTGCCGGAAACGCCATTGGCGTGTTCATGGTCGACGAACTTCTTTTGCAGCTCGATCATTTCGGCCATCAGCTTTTCGCGCTCGGCCTTCAGTGCTTCCACATCGCTCATTGCGAGTACTCCAGTTGGGCGGGGGTAGGCCCCCAATTAAACGTATACAGCGTTTCTAATATACCACGGATTTCGGGTCTGGGAACAACCGCCTCGGCCGGGCCTCAGTCACCGCATCTCACCGTCTGGCCGTTGAGAGTGAGCTGGCCGACCAGCTCGCCGACCGAGGCATGCCCGTGACGCTCCAGGTAATCGACGATCCCGGCGTTGATTCTGGGCAACACCAGCGGGTCGTAGAACAGCGCGGTGCCCACGCCCACGGCGGACGCGCCGGCCAGCATGAACTCGATGGCGTCGGTCGCGGTCATCACGCCGCCCTGGCCGATGATGGGGATGTTGTGGGCCTTGCTGACCTGGTAGACCTGGTGGGTCTTGAGCAGCGCCACCGGCTTGATGGCCGGGCCGGACAGGCCGCCCTGGTTGTTGCCGATCACCGGGCGCTTGGCCTCGACGTCAATGGCCATGCCCATCAGGGTGTTGATCACCGCGAAGGCGTCGGTGCCCGCCTCGATGCAGCCCTTGGCGTTGCCGGCGATGTCGGTCTGGTTGGGTGACAGCTTGGTGATCAACGGCTTGTTGGTGGCCTTGCGGCAGGTCTCCACCACCCGCGCCGACATGGCCGGGTCGTTGCCGAAGGCCACACCGCCTTCCTTCACGTTGGGGCAGGAGATGTTGATCTCGATGGCGTCGATGGGCGAGTCATCGAACTTGCGCGTGACCTCGTAGTACTCCTCGATGCTGGAGCCGGAGACGTTGGCGATGAAGCGGGTCTCGTCGAAGTCCAGGGTCGGCAGGATATCCCCGATCACCTTGTCCACGCCCGGGTTCTGCAGGCCGATGGCGTTGAGCATGCCGTCCGGCGTCTCGTACACCCGGTGTGGCTGGTTGCCCAGCCGGGCCTCGCCGGTGGTGCCCTTCAGGCAGATGGCGCCGGCATCGCGGTTGGAGAAGCCGTGCACCCGCGTGTACTCTTCGCCAAAGCCGACACAGCCGGACAGCAACACCAGCGGCGTGTCGAAACGCAGACCGCAGAAATCCAGTGCCAGGCGCGGGTCGCGTGTCTCGCTCATGCCGCCACCCCGTTCATCCAAGCCATCATCAAACCGTGTTTCACGTCGTCCTCTACCAACCGGAAATCCCGCCGAATACGGGCAACATCATACGCTTGTGCGCCAACACCGGCAGCCGTTTGCACCTGATCGAACCGCTCGGCTTCGAGCTGGACGACAAACGCCTGCGCCGGGCCGGGCTGGATTATCACGAATTCGCCGAGCTGGCGGTGTATCCGTCGCTGGCTGCCTTCGTCGAGCAGACGCGCCCGGCACGTCTGCTGATGGCCAGTACCCGGTCGTCAACCCGGTACGACCGGATCGATTACCGGCCCGACGATGCCCTGGTGTTCGGCCCCGAAACCCGCGGCCTGCCCGAAGCAGTGCGCGAATCCGTGCCGCCCGAGCAGCGTATCCGCCTGCCCATGCGCCCGGATCAGCGCAGTCTGAATCTGTCCAACGCCGTCGCCGTCGTGCTTTACGAGGCATGGCGGCAGCAGGGGTTTGATGGCAGTTCGGTGCCCGAGTAGCTGCCGCCGGCCTGTCGCGCGCCACGGTTGACTGCGGCTAACCCCCGTCCATCAGTCCGTCAGCGCCGTTAGCCACATCGGTCCGCTCGGGCTTGGGGTCGCGTTGCAGTAGGTTGATCACCGCCTGCTTGGGGTCCAGGCCTTCGTGCAGCACCCGGTAGGTCTGTTCGGAGATGGGCATGTCCACGCCCAGACGGGCGGCGATCTGGTGCACCTCGCGGGCGGTGCCGATGCCTTCCACCTCCTGCCCGATCGCGGCACGCGCCTGGGCCACGGATTGCCCGGCCGCCAGGGCCAGGCCCAAGCGGCGGTTGCGCGATTGATTGTCGGTGCAGGTGAGGGTCAGGTCACCCAGCCCGGTCAGGCCCATGAAAGTGTCGGGCCGCCCGCCCAGGGCCAGGCCCAGGCGGGTGATCTCCGCCAGTCCGCGGGTGATCAGCGCTGCCCGGGCGTTGGCGCCGAAGCCCAGGCCATCGGCGATGCCGGCGGCGATGGCCATGACGTTCTTGGTTGCGCCACCCACTTCGACACCGGCGATGTCGTCCGCGGTGTAGACGCGAAACTGGTCGCCATGCAGGTAACCGGCGAGACGTCGGCCATGGTCGTTGTCGGTGGCGGCGACGGTCACGGCGGTGGGCAGGCCGCGGGCCACCTCCATGGCGAAGGTCGGGCCCGAAACCACGGCAAGCCGGGTGTGGGGGAGGGCGTCGCGCGCCACCTCGTGCAACAGGCGGTTGCTGGCCGGATCGAAACCCTTGGTGGCCCAGCTGAGCGAATGCAGCTCGGGTGCCGATTCGGCGATACGCCGGACGACGGCGCCGAATGCGTGGCTGGGCACCACCACCAGCATCTCGTCCGCAGCGGCGATGGTGGCCGCCAGGTCGGCGCTGGCGTGCAGTCCGGCCGGCAGCGGGATGCCCGGCAGATAGCGCCGGTTTTCGCCGTCCGCCAGCAACGCGGTGATTTCGTCGGGGTCATGGCCCCACAGAGTCACGGCCGCGCCATGGCGGGCCAACTGCATGGCCAGTGCCGTGCCCCAGGAGCCGGCACCCACCACGGCGATCTTGGGGGCGTCGCGCTTCACCGGTTCAGTGGGTTTGGTCGTCCGTTTCGGGCGCTTCCTGACCCTGTTGCAGCTGCTGGGTGTAGAGGGCCTCGAAGTTGACCGGTGCCAGCACCAGTTGGGGGAAGCTGCCGCGTGCAACCAGATCGGACACCACTTCGCGGGCGTAGGGGAACAGGATATTGGGGCAGTAGATGCCCAGCATCGGCCCCATTTCCTCTTCCGGGATGCCGGACATCAGGAAGATGCCGGCTTGCTGGATCTCGGCGAGAAAACCCACCTTATCGTCCTGCTTGGCGGTGACGGTGACGGTCAGGACCAGTTCCACATGGTCGTTGCCCAGATCCTGCGCCGCGGTGTTCAGCTGCACGTTGATGGACGGCTGCCATTCGCCGGTGAAGATCTGCGGCGAATTGGGCGTCTCGAAAGAGATGTCCTTGGTGTAGATGCGCTGGATGGCGAACTGGCGGGTGTTGCCGTCTTCGGACATGGTCTGGGTCCTTCGTGTAGGTAAGTATTTACTTGCGGGTTACGGGCAGATTGGCCGCTTGCCAGCCCATGATGCCGCCGCGCAGGTTGTAGACTTTTTCGAAACCTGCGTCACGTAACGTCTTGCAGGCGGCTTGCGATTGGTTGCCGGATCGGCAATTGACCACGATGGGACGGTCCTTGTGTTTTTCCAGCTGTCCGAGCTGGTTCTTGAAGCCGTTCATCGGGATGTTCATGGCGTCGACGATGTGGCCTTTGTTGAAGTCGGCCATGGGGCGCACGTCGATCACCAGGGCGTTTTCGCGGTTGATCATGTTGGTCGCGCCCGACGCGTCCACGGATCCCTTGCCGCCGGGATTGGCGATCAGGTTCCAGGTCAGAAGGGCGAGGATGACGATGAAGGCGGTTACCAGCAGCAGATGGTTGCCGGCAAATTCGATCAGTTGGTCCATGGTGTTCCTGCGGTCGCCGCGGCGCGGAGATAAACGTCAATAAGGTTGCTGCGGGTCGCCTGGTGGAGCACCCGTCGAGTCCCGCCAGCGGCAATGTGTTCGGTCAGCCGTCGCGACTGCAGAAAACTTCGCGCATCATGCCGATCAGCTGCAGGGTGCGGCTGTCGCCAACCCGATAAAATACCCGGTTGGCGTCTTTGCGGGACGTCAGAATACCTTTATCGCGCAGGATCGCAAGGTGCTGGGAGATGTTGCTTTGCGAGGTGCCGACGTTCTCGACAATGTCCTGCACGCTGACCTCCTGGTCGCCCAGGGTACACAGGATCTTCAATCGCAGCGGGTGCGACATGGCCTTCAAGGAGCGTGAGGCCCGTTCGATATCCCCTTCCCCACCGAGCAGCGAGATCTCGCTGTCCAGGTCGTTATCGTAATCGTCGGCAGCAGTCATAACGGTGTTGTCTAGTGTTTCCAAGATCGTGCGGCTCCTTGCCCAACTTTTTATAACACACTAATACGATGATACACTTACCTAGCTTCTCCGCCGGGTCGGCGATCGGTTCGCGGTGTGCCCGAAATCGTGTATTTTCCCTGTTGATTGTGCCGTTTGGCGCCCATCTCGCCAAGTGGCGCCCGGGCCGGTTTCCGTGTTTCAATGTAGAAGCGCAGCGACGCCCTGTTAAGTTATTGTTGCAGAAGCGTTTTTATAGGTTACGGGCAGGCTTGCCCGGTCTTGCATGGTGATCCAAAGTAGGTATGACTGATAAGGCAAAGCCCGCCGTACTCGTGATCCTGGACGGCTGGGGAATGAGCGACAACCCGGACCACAACGCCATTCTGGCTGCCCGCAAACCCGTGTGGGATCGGCTCTGGAGCACGTATCCCCATACCGGCATCAAGACCTCTGGTTCCGCCGTTGGACTGCCGGCCGGGCAGATGGGCAACTCGGAGGTGGGTCACTTGAACCTGGGTGCCGGTCGCGTCGTCTACCAGGAGATCACCCGTATCAGCCGCTCGGTGCGCACCGGTTCTTTTTTCTCCAACCGCACGCTGACCGACGCAGTCGATACCGCCATTGAACGCAACAGCGCCGTGCACATCCTCGGCCTGCTGTCGCCCGGTGGCGTGCACAGCCTGGACGAACACATCCACGCCATGGTGAAGCTCGCCGTCGAACGCGGTGCCCCCAAGGTGTACGTGCACGCCTTCCTCGATGGTCGCGACATGCCGCCCAAAAGTGCCGAGGGGTCCATCAAGGGGATCGAGGCGGTGTTCGCCGAACTGGGTGGCGGGCGACTGGCCACGGTCATCGGACGTTATTACGCCATGGACCGCGATCACCGCTGGGAGCGCATCAAGCAAGCGTATGACCTGATGGTCGATGGTACGGCCGAGTACACGGCGCCGGATGCGATGACGGCACTGGACATGGCGTATGAGCGCGGTGAGACCGACGAATTCGTCAAGGCGACCCGCATCGGCGATGCGGCGCCGGTGCAGGATGGCGACGTCATGATCAACATGAACTATCGTTCCGACCGCGCCCGCCAGATCACCCGTCCCTTCATCGAGCCCGATTTCGACGGCTTCGCCCGCGGGCGCACCCCGCAGTTGGCGTGCTATGTCAGCTTGACCGAGTACAACAAGGATTTCGATATCCCGGTGGCCTTTCCCCCCGAGCGCCTGACCAATGTGTTCGGCGAGTACATCGCCAACCTGGGCATGCATCAGCTGCGTCTGGCCGAGACCGAGAAGTACGCCCACGTCACCTTCTTCTTCAACGGCGGCGTCGAACAGCCCAATGAGGGAGAGGACCGCATCCTGGTCGCCTCGCCCAAGGTCGCCACCTACGACCTGCAACCGGAGATGAGCGCCACCGAGGTGACCGACCACCTGTGCGAAGCCATTGAAAGCGGCAAGTACGACGCCATCATCTGCAACTACGCCAATGGCGACATGGTGGGCCACACCGGCAATTACGAAGCCGCGGTCAAGGCCATCGAACACCTCGATCTGTGCCTCGGCCGGGTGGTCGACGCATTGGCCAGGACCGACGGCCAGATGCTGATCACCGCCGACCATGGCAACGCCGAGCAAATGCTCGATACCGAGGCCGGTCAGGCGCACACCGCCCACACCTGCAACCTGGTGCCGCTGATCCTTGTCGGTTCGGACTGTCAACGCCTGGCGGACAACGGCGCGCTATGTGACATCGCGCCGACCTTGTTGCAGATGATGGGGGTCGGCAAGCCCACTGAAATGACCGGCCGTTCATTGCTCGAACCCAACGGGGCCGACAGCGTCGCCTGATGGCCCGCCCGCTGAACATCCCGCTGCTATCCGGCCTGTTGCTGGGTCTGCTGTCGGGATGGGTAGGCGGTGCGGCGCTGGCCGCAAACACCGATCAGGACGCCAAGCTGCAGGTGTTGCGTGAGCGCATCGGCGCATTGCAGCAGCGTATGGATGCCACTCGTGGCGAGCAGAATCAACTTACCGGTGAACTGAAAAAAACCGAGCAGGAAGTCGGCGTGCTGGCTCGCCGGTTGCGGGTGCTCGGCGGCCGTCTGGCCCGTCAGCAGGACAAGCTGCAAAAACTGCGGAGCAAGGAGCAAGCGGACAGCCGAGCGCTGGTCGCCGAACGTACCGCACTGGCCGAGCAGGTCCGCGCCGCCTATGCCGCCGGCCGGCAGGAACGGGTCAAGCTATTGCTCAACCAGGAAGACCCGGCGACCCTGTCGCGGGTGCTGACGTATTACGACTATCTGCATCGTTACCGCGCCCAGCGCATGGCCGAGCTGCAGGCACGTCTTGCCGAACTGGCCCACACCCGGGAACAGATCGATCAGGAAACGGACCAATTGGCCCAGCTGCAGACCAAGGCCCGTGAGCAGAAGTCGGCGCTGGAAGCCAGCCAGAGCAAGCGACGCCAGGTGGTACGCGCGCTGGCCCAGGAGCTGCTGGATCAGGGCCAGGAGATGTCCCGTCTGCAGCGCGACGAACAGCAGCTGCAGGACCTGCTGCGTGGGCTACGTGACGCCTTGTCGGACATCCCGCCGGAAACCGGTGCGGACAAACGCTTTGCTGAACGTCGCGGTGAGCTGGCATGGCCGGCCGGTGGGCGACTTGCGGCACGTTTCGGGCAGCCCAAGATCGGCAGTCTGCGCTGGGACGGTGTTATGATTTCGGCGCCGGAAGGTCGGGAAGTGCACGCCGTGCATGCCGGCCGGGTCGCTTATGCCGATTGGCTGCGCGGCTTCGGTCTGCTGCTGATCATCGATCATGGCGACGGTTACATGACCCTGTACGGCCACAACCAGAGCCTGTTCAAGGAAACGGGTGACTGGGTATCGGCCGGCGATGCCATCGCCTTGGTGGGCAACAGCGGCGGTCGGGAGCGCGCCGGGGTGTACTTCGGCATTCGCTACAAGGGCAAGCCGGTGGATCCGGTGCGCTGGTGCCGCAAAGGCCAGGGTGGCCGCGTCGGTTAACAACGGAGAAGAAGGACATGCGCCATAAGGCGATCACCGCTGCACTGTCGGCCATGCTGGTCCTGGCCGGATCGCTACCGGCTCAGCAACAACAGGACGCGGTGGCGACCGAGCCCACCCCCCTCGACCAATTGCAGATCTTCGCCGAGGTGTTCGGTCGCATTAAAGAAGACTACGTCGAGCCGGTGGACGATCGAAAGCTGCTGGAAGACGCCATTCGCGGCATGCTCAACGGACTCGATCCCCATTCCGCCTATCTGAGCGCGGATGACTTCAGCGACCTGCAGGCCGGCACCAAGGGAGAATTCGGCGGCCTGGGTATCGAGGTGGGGACCGAGGACGGCTTCCTGCGCGTGATTGCGCCCATCGACGACACCCCGTCCCAGCGCGCCGGCATTCTGGCCGGTGACGTCATCATCCGTATCGACGGCGAACCCACGCGCGGGATGAGTCTGACCGACGCGGTGCAGCGCATGCGCGGTAAGCCCGGCACCAAGATCGAGTTGACCATCATGCGTGAAGGCCAGGAAAAGCCGCTGCTGGTGAAACTTGAGCGCGATGTGATCCGGGTGGTCAGCGTCAAGCAGCGTCTGCTGGAACCCGGCTATGGCTATCTGCGCATCTCGCAGTTCCAGACCCACACCGCGCAGGACCTGGTCCATGGCATCAGCAAGCTCAAACAGGAAAACGACGGCCCATTGCGCGGCTTGGTGCTCGATCTGCGCAACAACCCCGGCGGTGTACTGGGGGCCGCGGTGGCGGTGGCGGACGCCTTCCTGAACGAAGGGCTGATCGTCTACACCGAAGGGCGTGTCGCCAATTCGGAACAACGCTTTGAGGCGGGACCGGACGACCTCCTCGAAGGGGCGCCGCTGGTGGTGCTGGTCAATGCCGGTTCCGCTTCGGCTTCCGAGATCGTCGCCGGTGCGCTGCAGGACCATCGGCGGGCGGTGATCATGGGCCAGCAGACCTTCGGCAAGGGCTCGGTGCAGACCATCGTGCCGATCAACGAACGCACCGGCATCAAGTTGACCACCGCCCGCTATTTCACCCCCAATGGCCGATCCATTCAGGCCGAAGGCATCGTGCCGGACGTGAAGCTGGCCCGTGTCCAGGTGGCGGAGAACAAGGAACGTGACGACCTGCAGGTGAAGGAGCGGGATCTGGCCGGACATCTGGCCAACCCCAATGGCAACGCCCCCGGCAAGGCCAAAGGCGACCCGGTCGGCAATCTGGCAACCACCGATTACGCGCTGAGCGAGGCGTTGAACCTGCTCAAGGGGCTGGTCATCCTCGGCCCGCGCCAGGGCAAGGACTGAGCCGGTGCCCGGTCGTGTGCTGGCGCTGACGCTGCTGCTGGCGAGCACGGTGGTTGCCGCGGCGCCGCCCAGTATCGCCATCATCCTCGATGACATGGGCTACGAGCGCAGCCGTGGCGAGGCGGCATTGGCGCTGCCTGAAGGGATCACCTACGCGTTTCTTCCCCACGCGCCGCATACCGGCGATCTGGCCAGGCTGGCGCGCCGGCAGGGACGTGAGATCATGCTGCATCTGCCGATGCAGACCGTCGACGGCCGACCGATGGACCGCGGTGGCTTGCACATGGACATGGATGAAACCCAGTTCCAACGTGTGCTTGCCCAGGACCTGGCCGCGCTGCCCGGCGCGGTCGGGGTCAACAACCACATGGGCAGCCTGCTGACCCGCCACCCCGGCGCCATGGCGTGGCTGATGCGTGGGCTGGCGGAGCACGGGGATCTGTACTATGTGGACAGTCGTACCCACCGTGCGACAGTGGCCGAGCAACTGGCCCGGGCGACCGGCTTGCCGACCAGTCGGCGCGACGTGTTTCTGGACAATGACCCGAATCCCGTGGCCATCACTGCCCAATTCCAGCGCCTGCTGCGTAAGGCCCGCCGCCAGGGATCGGCGATTGCCATCGGGCACCCGTACCCGGAAACCGTCGCGGTGCTGGCCCGTGAACTGCCGCGCTTGGCCGAGCGCGGCGTGGTGTTAAGGTCGGTATCGGCGGTGATTGCCCAACAACGGAGGCAAGGCACATGGCAAGCGTCCTCATCCCCGTCGCAGACGGTAGCGAAGAACTCGAAGCGGTTACCCTGATCGACCTGTTGCGCCGTGCCGGCATCGACGTCACCGTGGCCGGTCTCAATGATGGCCCGGTGAAGTGCAGTCGCGGCACGGTGATTCTGCCGGATGTCAGTCTCGGCGACGTGCTGGACAGGGACTTCGACATGATCGTTCTGCCCGGTGGTTTGCCAGGCGCGGACAACCTGGACGCCGACCCGCGCATCCATGGGCTGCTGAAGAAGCTGGCGGACGCCGGCAAGATCACCGCCGCGATCTGCGCCGCGCCGAAGGTGTTGGCCAACGCCGGCCTGCTCGACGGGCGGCGGGCGACGTCGTTTCCAGGCGTCATCGACGCCATGGGCCTGCCGGATACCCGGTTGCGACAGGAGCCGGTGGTCGTCGACGGCAACGTGGTCACCTCGCGTGGGCCGGGCACCGCCATGGATTTTGCACTGACCTTGATCGAAAAACTGGCCGGCGCCGAACAGCGCGCGGCCGTAGAAGGCCCGCTACAGCGGCCCTGAGGGGGAGTCGTGATGTTTTACTACTATCGCCGCCAGATCAGACTGGTGGGCATCCTGGTGGTCGTCGCTGTTGCGGCCTATGGCGGACTCAAGTTCGTGATGCATTACAAGGTCGATCGGGCCTTGCGGGATATCGAGGCCTCTCTCGCCGGCCGGGCCCAGCTCAGCTACGGCGCCATCGATACCGATCTGCGTGGTGCGGTGCGGGTGCACGATCTGGACATCCTGCCCGCCGGCGCCCCGCAACCGATACGGGTCGATCTGGCGCGGGTGACCGGGCCCCATGCGGGTTATTTCCTGTTCCAACAGGAGCAGCACCCGGCCGCGCTCAAGCTCGAGCTGATCGGGGTGCATATGGCGTTGGATGACGCCATGGTTGCGGCGATGAAAGAACAGTTCGACGAAGCCGCGCCGGCCAAGCCGGCCGGTGACGGTTGCGGCAATGACGAAGGGCCCAGCCCGGCACTGCTGCGCGAGCTTGGAATGACGGAACTGGCGATGGACATGAGCATGTCCTACCGCATGGATGCGGAGCGCCGCCAGCTGGCCGGCGCGGTGGAGCTGGACGTGGACGGCGTCGAGAACATCCAGGCCAGTGTCATGCTGGGTGATGTGTCGCCGGACATACTGGCTGGTGATGTGCAGTTGGACACCATGCCGACCTTGGTTGATATGGACTTGGGGGTACGGGTGGAGCCGGCCTTTGCCGAGCGCTATCTGGCCGCTTGCGCCAAGCGGCGTGGCCAAACCGTAGATCAGTACCGCCAGGGACTGATCGCCGAGGCCAAGGCCGGACTGACCCGTGCCGGGCTGCGGCTCGGCCCGGGGCTGGCGGACGCACTGATCAATTTCCATCACCAATGGGGCGAGGTCATGCTGGCGCTGCGTCCGGACGAGCCCATCAACCCGATGGCATTGCTCCTGGGCAACACCACCGACTGGCCCCAAAAGCTGGGGATGGAGCTCGCCCTGAACGGCGTGCCGGTGAGCGACTTGCGCTTCGAGTTACGTCCCCCCAATGCCGAAGAGTTGGCGGTAATGATGGGCGAGGCGCCGCCCAAGCCGAAGCCCAAACCGCGGGATCGTTACCGTTATGTCTACCATGCCGTTCCGCTATCCGCGCTCGATCAGCACGTGGGTGCCAGCGTGCGTATGCAGCTACGCGACCAGCCCGCCCGTAGCGGCATCCTGATGGGCGTGGTGGCCAACGAGGCCCGGGTCGAACAACGCCTGCACGGCGGCAAGATCACCGCCCATGTACCCCTTGCCGACATCGTCAGCGTCGAGGTGCGTCAAGTGGAGAAGATCCCGCGCAAGGACGGTTGAACCCGGGAGCGGGTGGGCAAGCCGGGGTTCGAGGACGTCCAACAAGCCGAGGTGCAGCTCGCAGGTAAGCGTCGGCGGTGGCGAATCCGCGCAACGACCAAGTGGCGGATTCCGGTGGTGGGCGCGAGCACCACGGCTTTTGCAGCGCAGCGTGCTCGGAGTAATCCAGAATGGACTTCTCCGAGCTTCCCTAGCGGCGTAACAGCCCCGATAGCAACAGCAATAGTCCGACGGCGGCCGCCCCACCGCCGCCCCACTGGGCCAGGTCCTCCGGCAGGTGGACCACCGGCAGGCCGACCAGCAGCACGCCGCTGACGGTGAGCGCGGCCCCGGCGATGGTGCGCCGGGTGGCGTTGCCGGCATCGCGCAGACTATCCTGCAGCTCGGTGAGCTGGGCCGACTGCCAGTCTACTGTCAGCTTGCCATCGTGCAGTTGCCGCAGGGTCTGGTAGGCCAGGCGCGGGACCTCTGGCAGGTCCTCGGATATTTGCGGCAGGGCGTCTTTGACGCGCCGCAGGAAGGCCAGCGGTCCCACCTGGTCCTGTACCCATTTTTCCAGGAAGGGCTTGGCGGTCTTCCACAGATCCAGCTCCGGATACAGCTGTCGCCCCATGCCTTCGATGTTCAGCAGGGTTTTTTGCAGCAGTACCAGCTGCGGCTGCACCTCCATGTCGAAGCGGCGTGCGGTCTGGAACAAGCGCAGCAGGAAGTGGCCGAAGGAGATCTCGCTGATGGGTCGTTCCCAGATGGGCTCGCAGACGCTGCGGATCGCCGATTCGAATTCATCGACCCGGGTGTCGCCCGGGACCCAGCCGGATTCCACATGCAGCTCCGCCACCTTGCGGTAGTCACGGTGGAAGAAGGCCAGCAGGTTTTCCGCCAGGTAGCGCTTGTCCTCGGTGGTCAGCGTACCCATGATGCCGAAGTCGACGCCGATGTACTGGCCGTTGTCGGCAACGAAGATGTTGCCCGGGTGCATGTCGGCGTGAAAGAAATTGTCCCGGAACACCTGGGTGAAAAAGATCTCCACGCCACGCTCCCCGAGCATTTCCAGGCTGATGCCCTTGGCCTTGAGCACGTCGATCTCGTCGGCCGGGGTGCCGTAGATGCGCTCGGACACCATCACCTGGGTGCGGCAGTAGTCCCAGTACACCTCGGGTACATAGAGCATGTCCGAACCGGCGAAGTTGCGCCGCAGCTGGGCCGCATTGGCCGCCTCACGCATCAGGTCCAGCTCGTCGAAGATGGTGCGCTCGTACTCGTGCACCACTTCCACCAGTCGCAGACGGCGCGCCTCGGACGAATAACGGGTCGCCAGCCGGGCGATGGTGTGCATCAGCGCAATGTCCCGCGCGATGACCCTGTCGATACCGGGCCGCAGTACCTTGACCACCACGTCGCGCCCGTCTTTCAAGCGGGCCGTATGCACCTGGGCGATGGAGGCCGACGCCAACGGCGTTTCGTCGAAGTCGTCGAACAGGGCCTCCAGGGGGCGCTCCAGCGCGGCTTCCGCAATGGCGCGCGCCTGCTTGCCGGGGAAGGGAGGGACCTTGTCCTGCAGCTTGACCAGTTCGTCGGCGATGTCGTCGGGCAACAGGTCGCGACGGGTGGACAGGATCTGGCCCAGCTTGACGTAGATCGGCCCCAGATCCTCCAGTGCGCGGCGGATACGCACCCCGTAAGACGGCCGCCGGCCGTGATCGCGCCAATAGAAGGGTGACAGGAAGCGCACGAAGCGCACCGGCCGGAACAGATGGGCGGCCAGCACGAACTCATCCAGTCCGTGACGCATCAGCACCCAGGCGATATTCATCACCCGCAGGCTTTCGCGGACCGGGATCATGTCGCTCGGTCCTTGCCGGCCAGGCGACGCACCCGCGCGCTGAGCCGCTCCAGATCGTCACGCAGCTTGTCGATGTCGTTCAAGAAAGCGTCCACCTCATGGCGCCGGGGCAGCAGTTGGGCCTCTTCGGTGAGGTATTCGGCCAGGTCCAACCCCAACACGTCCGCGCTGCGTTTGCCCCAGCGGCCGATGCGCCGCGCCGTGGTACCCACTTCGTGGGCGACGATGTCGCCGGTCAGTTTCGACAGCTGCTCCTCCCAATCGATGTCCAGGCCGCCGACGATGTCGCCGAAGGTCTGCGCCAACTCGATGTCGCCATCGATGGTCACCCGCCAGGCAAACAGCTGGGCCGGGCCGTCGGTCTTGTCACCGGAGCGCATCAGGTCCAGCGGGCTGCCGGACAGCCGGCAGTCCGGTTCGCCTTCCACACTGCCGAGCAGCTGCAGTTTGCCGTCCGGCCCGGGGATGAAGTTCAGTTCCAAGCCGACGCCTTTCAAATGAATGGCAATCACCCGCCCGTGCAGGCGCGCCAGCCGCTCGGCGGCCAGCGGGTCCATGCCGATCAGGGTATTCACGGCCTGCTCGATGCCGGCCAACGCGAGGTCGCGGGTGGTCATATGCGCAGGTCGCAGGGGTGGGCGGCCTGCTGCTGAGTGCGAGGCAAGGCAAAGGCGAACGAGCAAGCGGAATCTACGGGCGGGTAAAAGCGCATTGCGAGCGAGTCTTTAATGCAGCACCGTGTCGGCAGAAGGCCGCTCAAAGTTTGAAGCCACGGTGCACAGCGACTATCCCGCCGGTCAGGTTGTGCACATCGCAGCGCTCGAAGCCGACGGTTTCCATCATGCCCTTCAGGGTGTCCTGGTCCGGGTGCATGCGGATGGATTCGGCCAGGTAGCGGTAGCTGTCCGCGTCCTTTGCCACCCATTTGCCCATCGCCGGCAGCAGGCCGAAGGAGTAGGCGTCGTAGAGTTTGGCCAACGGCTTGGTGGTGGGTTTGGAGAATTCCAGCACCAGGGCACGACCGCCCGGCTTGAGCACCCGATACATGGATGCCAGTGCCGCCTCCTTGTGGGTCACGTTACGCAGGCCGAAGGCGATGGTGACCAGATCGAAGCTGTTGTCCGGAAACGGGATGGACTCGGCGTCGATCTGGCAGTAAACCACATTGCCGCCATGGCCGCGGTCGAGCATCCGATTGCGCCCGTTGGACAGCATGGCGTTGTTGATGTCCGACATCACCACGCTGCCTTCGGGGCCTACCAGGGTGGCGAATTTGTCCGCCAGGTCGCCGGTGCCGGACGCCAGGTCCAGTACCGCCTGGCCGCGGCGTACGCCGGCCAGCTCGACGGCGAAGCGCTTCCACAATCGATGTACGCCGAACGACATCAGGTCGTTCATCACATCATACTTGTCGGCCACCGAATCGAACACGCCGCGCACCATGCCGGCTTTGTCGTTCTCGGCCACCGTCTTGTAGCCGAAGTGGGTGGTGTTGTCGTGCTCTGCCATGGTGACATCCCGAAATGGCGAGGGTTGGATGCCCTAGTTTACCGCGTTGCGGGACTCAGGCGCACCGATTCGGGGCCGCTCGTCAGGCTAGGCCTGCGTGAATGGGGTAGCGTCGGCGCCCGACGCGGCGCCTGGAGCCCGACAACGCAGACAGGGAGTGGGAAAAACATGGTCAGCGGGATCTTCGCGAAAGTGGATGACGTGGCCGCACTGCTGGTGACGCTGCGGTGATGAGCAAGGTCGCCGCCGAGAAGGCCACTGGCTTTCGCGCCTCCCGTGAGTTGCCCGTGATCTGGGCCATTCCCAAGGGCTCGGTGATCAACAAGCTGATCCTACCGCTGGCCTTCCTGCTCAGCGCGTACCTGCCCTGGTTGATCGTGCCGATCCTGCTGATCGGCGGCGCCTATCTGAGTGACGAGGGGACCGAGAAGGTGTGGGAATGGATAGCGGGGCACGAGAAGAAACCCGCTGCCGCGGAGCAGACTGCTGACCCCAAAGAGCTGGTGCAGCGCGAGAAGCGCAAGATCAAGGCGGCGGTGCGCACCGACTTTATCCTGTCCGTGGAGATCATCGTCATCGCTCTGCTGCTCGGCGGTGGCATGTATGCGCACAACGTGGAGCTCATCCACCACCTGCTGAAGGCCCTGCCGACGATAGTGGCCGATCTGGTTGCCAGGCTGGTGCTTGGGGCGATCCTGCTGTTGCTTACGGTCGCGGTCCGTTCACTGCGGGGACAGCCTGCTGACGGTTAGATGGGGCGTCGCATGGGCGGTGCTGGGTGCTGATTGTGCGGTCGCCCCCTACAGCGGCCGGACTCAGTTTTGAGCGACGACCACCACGTCCCGAATGAGGTACTCCCCGGCAGAGTGGACTTCAATAACCTCCAACTTCCGGAAATCGCTGTCAACCAGGCCTAGCCGGGGCGTTTGATAGGTCCGGCCGTCGGGTTCGTCGACTTGGATCCGAGCTGCGGGCGCCCCGGACATCTCCAGCGTGATCGCTACGTCATGTGTCGACAGCGTGGAAAACTGGAAATGTGGATTCGACTCCGGCTGATCAGAAATAAACTCAAGCCGATTGTCCGAAATTCTGATTCTGAGCGCTTCGCGTCCAGCGTCATCACGCAAAATGATATTGGTCGGGCTGGTGTCTATGGAATTGCGCATTCCTCTCCAGCCAATACGGTATTGCTCGGGGATGTCGTGGGGGGCAGTCTTCAATTCCATGACGGCGGCGTTCGTCACCTGTGGTGACAGGTGGACTGCCTTGCCAGGCAGTACTGGAGACACGTTTTCGACCACCGCCACGTTGGGGTTAATTTGGCCGAAGGTATCGTTGTCCGGAAGGCCAGGGATTACACCGTTCTCCAGCGGCTCAAGCGAGACGCCAGCAGCATATGTTGACAGATTCAGTCGCAGGATGCTGGTACTGGAGCTGCACAGCTGCACAGCTGCACAGCTGCAGACACAGCGACAGTAGCAAAAGGTGGCGGATTCAAGTTACAAGTGCACCACGTAGGGCTTCCGCAAAGACATCGTATGGGGCCTGATAGCCGAGGCACTTTCTTGGACGCTGGTTGATCTTCAATACGACTGCCTCCAGCGTCTTATCGCTGACCTTATCGAAGTCCGTCCCCTTTGGAAAATAGCGACGCAGCAGCCCATTTGTTTGCTCATTGGTTCCGCGTTGCCAGGGTGCGTACGGGGCGGCAAAGTAGGTCGCCAAGGACAGCCGTTTGGCGATCACTTGGTGTTCCGCCATCTCCGTGCCGTTGTCCAACGTCAGCGTTTTACGC
>JASBTJ010000034.1 GCA_030148485.1 Gammaproteobacteria bacterium
ATTTCTGGTGATCGTGGTTGCAAGGCCCACCCTTGCTGAGTTTGGAGTGGCCGCAAGGGATCGAGACTTGGATTTGCCATTAGCAAGCACTGTCCTGTCCCCTCTCCCTCCGGGAGAGGGTTAGGGTGAGGGGAATACACGCAAATGGCCTAAAACGGGCAAATATACAGGCGCATTGCTCCCACACCCCCGGCCCCGCAACCGGGGGGAGGGGGGTGCATTGCGCACTTTCGCGGTGGGACAGCAGTTGGTCAATCCCTTGTTTATGTGCCGGATTCCGGTATCCTTGCGGCCCTTGCCGCGCAGCAGTGCGCGCCTTCCCGGAGAGGTGGCAGAGCGGCTTAATGCAACGGTCTTGAAAACCGTCGACGGTTAACCCCGTCCGTGGGTTCAAATCCCACCCTCTCCGCCATTTTTCCTGCTTTCGGCCATGGGTTTCCCGGCACCGTCACGGCGGTCTATCCGTCGGGGTCCGTGGGTGCGGGCGTGTTGGCCGGTAGCGTCTCCAGGGTGTTCAGATTGGCCAGTTCGGCCTCGTCGAACAACGCCGTGGTCACCGACAGATCCGCCAGCCAATGGCGCACCGCCCGGCCGCCGGCGTCGAGGTATCGGGTCAGGCCGTCCGCCAGTTCGGCGCGCATCAACAAGTGTAGATAATGATCCCGCGTTGGGCTGCGCGCATGACAGACCTGATGGTCACCGCTGGCGAGGGCGCGCCAGAGCCGTGGTCCAAGGTCGGTGGGCACGTGTGGTGTGTCGCAGGGACAGATCAGCAGGTATGGCGTGCTGCAATGCGCTAGCGCCGTTTCGATACCGGCGAGCGGTCCGGGGTAATCGCGGCGGGCGTCGGGGATCGGGTCGAGGCCGATGGCGCGGTATGCGGTATGGGATCGGTTTGCACTCAGCAACAGCCGTTGAGCCTGGCCGGACAGCGCGCGCGCGATGTGTGCGGCCATCGGCTCGCCACCATAGGGGGCCAACCCCTTGTCCAGACCGCCCATGCGACGCCCCCGTCCGCCGGCGAGCAGTAGCGCGGTGATCTGCTGTTGGGGATAGGGAACTGGCATGTCCGTCACTTGGTCAGGGTAGAGGCATGGTACTATGCTGGAAGGACGTTCGTGGCGATTCGGGGCGTAGGTGCGCCGATCACTTGCCGGGCAAGGGATGCCGTGGGTAAAGAAACAACACAGCAGATAGAGCGCAGGTCCGTAGAATTATTAACATCCTGCTGGTGGACGATCATGAATTGTTTCGCGCAGGCATGCGAAGCATCTTGGAACATCACGAGGACATCACCGTGATCGGCGAGGCGGACATCGGCGAGGCGGCACTGGATTTTGTCCGCAGCAGCCCGCCGGATGTGGTGATGATGGACATCAACATGCCCGGTATCGGGGGACTGGAGGCCACGCGCAAGATCTGCCGGGTCAACGACAAGGTGAAGGTCATCGCCGTTACGGTGCTTAGCGACGATCCGTTCCCCGCACAGCTGCTCGAAGCCGGGGCCAAGGCCTATATCTCCAAGGGTTGCCCGGCCGACGAGATGTTCGAAGCAATCAAGAACGTCGTCACCGGCAAGCCCTATATTTCCAACGATGTGGCGCGCAAGCTCACGCTGGCCAAGCTGACCGGCGGCGGCGACAGCTCGCCGCTGGAAAAACTGTCAGGCCGGGAAATGCAGGTGATGCTCATGATCACCCAGGGACAAAGTACCCAGGCGATTTCGGACTCGCTGTTTCTCAGTCCCAAGACCGTCAGCACCTACCGCCATCGTCTGTATGAAAAGCTGGATGTCTCCAACGATGTGGAACTGACCCACTTCGCCATCCGTCACGGTCTGGTCGATCAGTCGCAGTGAATACCTCGTGGTTCGATGTTGAGTGCCGGCGCTGTGCGCGGCTGGCGGGTTTTCTCGATGGGCTGGCAGGTGACTACCCCGCCTATCACAACCGCCCGGTGGCCCCGTTCGGCGCCCGTGACGCCCGTTTCCTGGTGGTGGGGCTGGCGCCGGGGATGCACGGCGCCAATGCCAGCGGCAGACCGTTCACTGGCGACCATGCCGGCTTGCTGCTCTACCGCACCCTGCATGCCCACGGGTTCGCCAGTGCACCTGAGTCCCACGCCGCGGACGATGGACTGGAACTGATCGATTGCCGGATCACCAATGCCGTCAAGTGTCTGCCACCGCAGAACAAACCGGTGGGCGCTGAAGTGAACGCATGCAACGGATTCCTCGCCGCCGAACTGGACGCACTGGGCGACGAAGCGGTGGTCCTTGCGCTTGGTGGTGTGGCTCACAAGGCGGTGATCAAGGCATTGGGGTTGCGTCAGGCGGACTTCGTATTCGGCCATGCCGCCGAACATCGCGCGGGCCGCTTGACCCTCATCGATTCCTATCACTGCAGTCGCTACAACACCCAGACCGGCCGCTTGACCGAGGCCATGTTCGACCAGGTGTTCGCCAGGGCACGGGCCGTGCTGGACGGTACCGCGGCCGTATGAACGACCCGGCCGAACCGTCGTTCGACCACAAGGGCTTTCTCGCCACCCTGACCAGCCGTCCCGGTGTCTACCGCATGCTCAACGGCCAGGGTGACGTGTTGTATGTCGGCAAGGCGAAGGATCTGAAGCGTCGGGTGAGCAGTTATTTCACCCGCGCCAGCAACGCGCGGATCCAATCGATGGTTGGTCAGATACGCGCCATCGAGGTCACCGTGACCCACACGGAGGCCGAAGCGCTGATCCTGGAAAACAACCTGATCAAGTCGCTCAAGCCGCGCTACAACGTGCTGCTCAAGGACGACAAGAGCTATCCGCACATCTACCTGTCCGACGATCCGTTCCCACAGTTACGGGTGCACCGCGGCGCCCGTCGCGGCGGTGGCCGGTATTTCGGTCCCTATCCGAGCGCGACCGCGGTACGGGAGACGCTGCACCTTTTGCAAAAACTGTTTCCGGTACGGCAGTGCGAGAACAGCTATTACCAGAACCGTTCGCGGGCCTGCCTGCAGTACCAGATCAAGCGCTGCACCGGGCCCTGTGTGGGTCTGGTGTCGCCGCAGGCCTATGCCCGTGACGTGGAGGACACGGTGCTGTTCCTGGAGGGCAAGGCATCCACCGTGGTGGACGGTCTGGTCGCGCGCATGGAACGGGCGGCACACGACCTGGCATTCGAGGAAGCCGCCCGTATCCGCGATCAGATCAGCGCCCTGCGCGCCGTGCAGGAGCGCCAGTATGTATCCGGTGAGCGGGGCGACCTGGATATCCTCGCCAGCGCCATCGCCGGGGGTACGGCTTGCGTACAGGTATTCTTCATCCGCCAGGGCCGCAATCTCGGCAACAAGAGCCTGTTCCTGCGTGCAACCGATGATACCGGCGCGGGCGAGGCGATCTCGGCATTCATCGCCCAGCACTACCTGGGCGGCAACGCCCCGGCCGAGATTCTGGTCAGCGCCAAGCCACCGGACCTCGATGCCTTGCAGGAGGCGTTATCCGCGCAGGCCGGTCGTCGAGTGCAAATCAGCATGAATCCGCGTGGCGAGCGTCGCCGCTGGCTGAAAATGGCCGGCCATAATGCGGAGCTGGCCTTGAAGGCGCGGCTGGCCAATCATGCCGACGCCACGGCGCGCAGCGAAGCGCTGCGTGATGCGCTGGGCCTTTCGGAGACGCCCAACCGCATGGAGTGTTTCGATATCAGTCACACCAGTGGTGAGAAGACCGTGGCATCGTGCGTGGTGTTCGACGCGGCAGGGCCGGTCAAGGCGGACTATCGCCGTTTCAACATCAAGGACATCACGCCTGGCGACGATTACGCCGCCCTGTCCCAGGCGTTGCGACGCCGCTATAGCCGGATCAAGGACGGCGAGGGGGCGTTTCCCGACATCCTGTTCATCGATGGCGGCAAGGGGCAGCTATCCGCGGTGGCCGCCGAACTCGAGGACCTAGGCATTCACGACCTGTTGCTGGTGGGCGTCGCCAAGGGGCCGGATCGTCGTCCGGGTGATGAGCAACTGTTCTTGTTGGGGCAGGAGCGCCCTCTTATACTGCCCGCGCATGCGCCGGCGCTGCATCTGATACAGCAGATCCGCGACGAGGCCCATCGCTTTGCCATCACCGGCCACCGGCAACGGCGCGCCAAGGCCCGCAAGCGTTCCACCTTGGAGGACATCCCGGGAGTCGGCCCGAAACGTCGCCAATCGCTACTCAAGCAGTTCGGCGGTCTGCAGGGCTTGTCCCGCGCGGGGGTGGAGGATATTGCTACCGTGGAGGGCATCAGCCGACAACTGGCGCAACAGGTCTACGAGGTCTTTCACGGGAGCGAATGAGCCCTACGATGTATAACATTCCCAATCTGCTCACCTTGTTCCGTATCGCCCTGATCCCGGTTTTCGTGGTGGTGTTCTATCTCCCCGTGCAGTGGGCGCACATCGCCACGGCAGCGATTTTCGCGTTGGCCGGCGTGACGGACTGGCTGGACGGGTATCTGGCTCGCCGGTTGGGGCAGGTATCACCCCTGGGCGCTTTCCTCGACCCGGTAGCGGACAAGCTGATGGTCGCAACGGCCTTGGTGCTGGTGGTACAGGCCGATCCCACGCCGTGGCTGGCGGTTGCCGCCGTGGTGATCGTCGGGCGCGAGATCACCATCTCGGCATTGCGCGAATGTATGGCCGAACTTGGCGCCCGGGCCCAGGTGGCGGTGTCCGAGATCGGCAAGTTCAAGACGGCAGCCCAGATGGCGGCCATTTTTCTGCTGCTCTACCGCGATTCCTGGTTCGGACTGGATGTCTACGTCACCGGATTCATCCTGCTCTATGTTGCGGTCGTGCTGACCCTTTGGTCGATGACCCTCTACCTCAAGGCCGCGTGGCCGCGGCTTGCCGGGCAGCCGGCGGAAGCTGCCGAGGACGGCCAGGAAGGGCCGTAACGAAAGCGTCGAAAATAGGCTTGACAGTAAGCCGCGAATCCCTAAAATAGCGGCCTCATCGCAGCGGGAATAGCTCAGTTGGTAGAGCACAACCTTGCCAAGGTTGGGGTCGCGAGTTCGAGTCTCGTTTCCCGCTCCAGTTTAAGTCCTTGTTTTACAAGGAAAAAAGCCCCGCTAAATGCGGGGCTTTTTGTTTTGTGTCGAAATTAATTTTGATAATTTTTTGCTAATGATGTCCAAAATGTCCAATTTGTCCTTAGTTCACCGCTTAGGGAACAACCTGTGCCGGGTTGTTCCCTAAGCGGTGACTTACTTTCCTAGTAGTGGAGGGGAGTGGCTTCGGCGTGGCCTCGCAGGGCGGCTGTTTGTCCCGTTGACACACTGGCAGTTTGTTTACAAATAGTAATTCGGTTGACAAATATAAAATAAAGCGTATTCTCGCCACTGGGCACACGTGGTTGGCGAGGTAGGCATGGCAGAATTTCCCTGGGATTATCATTCTGATTTGTCGAAGGAGCGACTGATCTACTTAGGTGCATTATTTGTGCAGGTGCGTAGTGAAACTATGACACTGCACGACGCGAAAGGGGGCGATACCCCGTGGTCTCTGGGCTGTCGCGCTTATGCCCGGACGTGTACAGCTCTCGCTAGGGCGTCACAAGAGATTGATTGGCTCGCGATGCTGGATACGTCGCTGCGTTGCGTGTTCAAGGTTGGGTCAGTGCCAGTCCGGTTTTATCGTGGTGACCCTGAAGAACCGAACAAGCGCACTCTGGTGACGACGTTTCCTGAGTTGCAGCAGCGACCCCTGGTCGGTTTGGAGAGTTCCGATGCTGACCTGTTGTGGCGCTTCGCGCTTGAAACCGGCCCGTCTGGCGAAATTACCAATGTGACCTTTATTGGAGTCGATGAGGGGGCGAATATTGGAGTCGATGAGGGGGCGAACATACATTGCGCGTGGGAAGTGCCATGCTTCAATGTTATGTCGTTCAGGCGTCACGCAGGTGATCTTGCGGAAGGTGTGGATCTGCCGCGTCCCAAGATTAGCCCGAAGTCTGGCGAAGTTGTGACCCCCCCGCGAAGTAAGAGAAATGACGACGTTTGAGCATTCTTTTTACGGTGAGAAGCTACGGATAGGCCGGCTTTTCGCCGGCCTTACTCTTGCGGAGTTGGGTAGCTTAGTCGGCGCTAGTCGACAATACATTCATCAATTGGAAACCGGGGCAACGCCCGCAGAGGATATGGTTGGTGCGCTAGCGGATGCGCTTGGCGTGACGCCAACATTCTTTCAGTCACTACCGAGTGGGCTAATCGACACCGGCGATTGCCACTTCCGGCGGTTGCGAAAGACCAAAGTCAGTGCCCAGCATCAAATTATGGCGTTCGCCACATTGTTTAGTGATGTTGTAGCTCGTCTAGAAAGTACACTCGATCTACCAGCTGTGAATTTCCCGTCGATCGACATCGATGGTATCGAAGATGTTGAGACGGCGGCCGCTGATGCTCGGCAGTACTGGGGGCTAACGCCAGACCAGCCGATAAAGAGCGTTACCAGAGTGCTTGAGAACGCTGGGGCAATCGTCACAGAGTTCAGCGGTGCGGGAAGCGACATAGACGCATTATCTGTGGCGCGGCTGCGCCCGCTGATCGTGCGTAGTGACGCCAAGACTGCGATTAGCCGGATCAGGTTTGACCTAGCCCATGAGTGTGGTCACTTGGTGATGCATCAGGGCATAGTGACTGGGGACGAGGAGACTGAGGCGCAGGCGAACCGTTTTGCAGGCGCGTTTCTAGTCCCTCGGGCGGCTTTTGTTCGCGAGTTTCCTCGCGGGAGCCGGTTCGACTGGTTAGCAATTTTCGCTATGAAAAAGCGTTGGGGCATTAGTGCCCAGGCGATCATTCACCGAGCGAGTGACTTAGGGCTAATCGACCAAGCCCAGACTCGTCGAGCGTATCGGTTCCTGTCGGGGAAGGGCTACATGCGATGTGAGCCAGGGGAATCTGAGCATTCCGAAGTTCCCGAAATGTTCGCGGACGCTATTGATGCTATCCAAGTTCACTTTGGGATTACCCCGGCAGCGTTGTGCCGGGAGTTGGGGGTCAAGCCCGAAGTCTTTAATCGAGTGACGGGCATCGCTGTGGAAGAGCAAGAGAGCAGTGACACGCCATCCAACGTGATTCAAATTGACCTTTTTAGGTCCAGGCGCTGAGGGTGGCGCTGTCTGCTTGGTTAGAGTTCGTCTACGGATATGCCCAGCTTTTCTAATATCCGAAGAAAGCGGAGATCGCTTTTGGGATCGTAGTCGAGCGAATCTTGGCTGATGTTCACGAAGTACTTCCCGCCGATTTTTTCGCCAGGCAACACCCCCTCGTTTATCCAGCGTTTTATCGTCCGTTCACAGGGCTTGTCGGACCCGCGAAATCGCCGCTTGCGATAATCCGATACGGACATGAACTTATCCATGATGCCCCTAGCTTCATTCTGGAATCACTGTACTGTCGGTGTGGGGCACGGCGCAAACCAGCTTGAGTCCTACGTGGTGACTGTCTGCGGCTCTAAGCCGAAAGGCAAAGAATGCAGGAACGGTAATCCCCCCATTTTTAGCTGAGGCCAGAAGTGGAGATCAGGCCGACAGGGCCAACTTCTGTTTCGGGGTGATGCCTCCCAAGGCCATGTTCGGCCGTTCGTGATTGTAGGTCCAGAGCCAGCGGGTGGCGAAATCCT
>JASBTJ010000076.1 GCA_030148485.1 Gammaproteobacteria bacterium
TTTGCGGGTCTTGCGCTTCTTTGCCGCGTAGCTCAGTGAGGCGAAACTTTGTTGCTTCATCCGGTCGATCTTTCTGTGGCACACGAGTGAATTGATTTTGCCTTATTTGAGGGATTCAATCAGAGCTTCCTTAGGGAAGCGAGGTTCCTTAGGCGTGCTTCCCGGACAAGCCCTGTTCGCCGCAGCCCGCCCGGCGCTTACCTGATCGGCAATCAGCCGGCCGTTTCGTCGCCCGGCTTGGCACGCAGACGAATATTGAGTTCTCTCAACTGGGCTTGACTGACCTCGGACGGTGCCTGAGTAAGCAAACAGGACGCGCTCTGGGTCTTGGGGAAGGCCATCACGTCGCGGATGCTGGTAGCACCGGACATCAGCATCACCAGACGGTCGAGACCAAAGGCCAGGCCGCCATGGGGCGGACAACCGAAACGCAGGGCGTCCAGCAGGAAGCCGAACTTCTCACGGGCCTCCTCTTCGCCAATGCCGAGCAGCTTGAACACCTTTTCCTGCACGTCCTCGCGATGGATACGTACCGAGCCACCACCCAGCTCGGTACCATTGAGCACCATGTCATAGGCACGTGACAGGCATCGTCCGGGGTCGGACTCCAACTTGTCCAGGTCTTCGACCTTGGGTGCGGTGAACGGGTGGTGCAGCGCGTGCCAGCGGTCGTCCGCCCACTCGAACATGGGGAAATCGATCACCCAAAGCGGCTTCCATTCGCCCTGCATCAGGTCACGGTCTTCCCCCAGCTTGACCCGCAGCGCGCCCAGCGCCTCGTTGACGATGCCGGTCTTGTCGGCGCCGAAGAAGATCAGGTCACCCGTTTCGGCGCCGGTGCGCTCCATGATGCCGACCACGGCCTCGTCGGGCAGGAACTTGAGGATCGGCGACTGCAGACCGTCACGCCCCGCAGCGGCGTCATTGACCTTGATGTAGGCCAACCCCTTGGCGCCATAGATGCCGACGAACTTGGTGTAATCGTCGATTTCCTTGCGGGAGAGCTCGCCGCCCTTCGGCAGACGCAGCGCGGCGACACGGCCGTTGGGGTCTTTCGCGGGACCGGCGAACACCTTGAAGTCGACGTTCTCCATCAGGTCGGCCACATCGATCAGTTCCAACGGGCAACGCAGGTCCGGACGATCGGAACCGAAGCGGCGCATGGCCTCGTCCCAGGTCATGCGTGGGAACGGGTCCGGCAGCTCGACGCCCAGCACATCTTTGAACAGGTTGCGGATCATGGCCTCGGTCAGACCCATGATCTGCTGCTCGTCCATGAAGGACATCTCCATGTCCAACTGGGTGAACTCGGGCTGACGATCGGCACGCAGATCCTCGTCACGGAAACAGCGCACGATTTGATAGTAGCGATCCATGCCGGCCATCATCAGCAACTGTTTGAACAGCTGGGGCGATTGGGGCAATGCGAAGAACTTGCCCTGGTGGGTACGACTGGGTACCAGATAGTCGCTCGCGCCCTCCGGTGTCGCCTTGGTGAGCATGGGGGTCTCGATGTCCATGAAGTTCTGGTCATCAAGGAAGTTGCGCAACGCGCGAGTCACCTTGGACCTCAGCATCATGCGCTCCTGCATCACCGGCCGTCGCAGGTCGATGTAGCGATAACGTAGACGCAGTTCCTCGGACACATCGTCGTCATCCATCTGGATGGGCGGCGTATCGGCGCGGTTGAGGATTTCCAGCTCCTTGCCCAGGATCTCGATCTCGCCGGTACCCATGTCCGGATTCTCGGTGCCCTCGGGGCGACGACGCACCCGGCCCTTGATACGCAGCACGAACTCCGACCGCACCTGTTCGGCAGTGGCGAACACAGCTTCCACATCCGGGTCGTACACCACCTGCACCAGCCCCTGACGATCGCGCAGGTCGATGAAGATCACGCCACCGTGATCCCGGCGGCGGTGGACCCAGCCGCACAATTCCACGGTCTGGTCGATGTGAGCGGCGTTCAGTTCGCCGCAGTAGTGGCTGCGCATGAATAAAACCTTAAATAACCGACGACGGCCGAGAGCCGTCGGGTGACAAATCGTGAGAAGCGGGAATGGTACGGGGAGCCCGACGGGGCCGCAACACGCAGCCGCCCCGCGATCATCGGCTCGCGGGGCGGGTCGCGCGTCGAATCCGGGTCAGTCGCAGCTGGGACAGGTCCCGCCCGCGCAAGCGTGGCCGCCCGCGGCACTGGAGGATGCCGTACCGGCCTTGTCGCCACCCTTGCTCTTGAAGTCGGTCTGGTACCAGCCGCTGCCTTTGAGCTGGAAACCGGCGGCAGAAATCAGTTTCTGCAACGCAGGCTTGCCACAGGCCGGACAATCGGTGAGCGGCGCTGCACTCATCTTTTGCATAGCCTCCAGTTGGTGGCCGCAGGCCTCACATCGGTACTCGTAGAATGGCATGGCGTCCCTCAAGCGCTAAATAACTGAATCAGCGGGATTTTACCACAGCGTCGCGGACCGTAGCAGGACTGCCGGATGAGGCCGATACGGAACAATTCAAGACTTATCCGGATCGCCTTCGGCACGCTTGGCGCGTAACGCCTCGCTCTGTCGACGCAGCACGTGGCGAATCAGAATCTCCCGATCCTGTTCGCGCATGTGCACGAATTCCACCCGGATCTGGAATCGATAGCCGTCATTGTCGGCCGGCGGCATCTCCACGCAGCCGACCACCTCGCCGAAACTGAGCAAACCGGTGAAGGTCGGATAAAGCAGCATCCGGATCTCCAACGCCTGCCCAACCGCCATCGCCTCATCGGACCGCACCGACACGCCACCGGCGCTGAGATTGACGCTCTGATCCTCACTGGTCAGCAGGTCCGACTCCTGGGCCAGGAAGGCGCGACCGAGGATCTCCATCTTCTGATCGAGGGCCTTGAGATAGGCCGCCACATCCGGATCCCGGCTCTCGATCCGCCGCATGCTCGCGGCCATCTGCGCTGTCAGGGCAGCCAGACTGGACATGACGGTGAAGTTGCCGTCGAAGCCCCGCTCCAGGTTCGTCACCGCAGCGGCCAACTGATCCTTGTCCAACGGCTGGATCTGCATGCGTACGGTGTCGTCGATGCGAAAGAATTGGCGGCGGTCACGGCCGTTCGCCTGGTGGTGGGATTCGCTCATTGGGCTTGGCCTTCGGATTCGGGTAAGTCACCCTGCGGTTCATCTTTGCCGCGCCGCACCAACAGCTCCACACGACGATTCTCGGCACGATGCTCGGGGGTATCGTTCGGTACCAACGGCTTGGTGTCCGCCCAAGCCTCGATCAGTACGCGATCCGGGTTGATGTCCGGATTGCGCAACAACGCATGTACCACCGTCACGGCACGGGCGGACGACAGTTCCCAGTTGGAACGGAACCGACCGGTGCGGATCGGCACATTGTCGGTGTGTCCGGCCACCACGATATCGCCCGGCGTGTCCTTCAGCACCCTGCTGATACGGTCCATCACATCGTAGAAACCGGGATCCAAGCTCGCACTACCGGAGCGGAACGAACCGCGCTCCCGGATACGCAGAATGATCTTGGCACCTTCGCGCTCAATGGTCACCATCCCCTGCGCGATCTCGTCCTGCAGGGCCTCACGCAGCAGCTGCGCCTGTGCTTCCATCTGTTGTTCGCGCAGTTGCTGAGCGCTTTGCAGCACCTCCTCTGCGTCCATCTCCGGCTGCTGGACAGTACCCTGGCCGGCGCCATCGCCGTCCTGGTCCGCATTCATCTTCAGGTGCTCCCGCTCCACCGGGCTGGTTTCCTGGCGGATCTCGGCGATCACTGCCGGTTCCGTGATGGACGGACTCCATTCCTGTTTGATGACGCTCACGCCCTTGACGATCTCCGCCGCCGGCACGTCTCGCTGCACGCCGAAGGCATCCTTCATGGACTCGGCCATCTTCTTGAAGCGGATGGCGTCGATCTCGGCAAACGACAACAGCAGCACGAAAAAGCACATCAGCAGGGACATCAGGTCGGCGAAGGTCGCCAGCCAGGCCGGCAGTCCCTGGGGACATTTTGGGCATTCCTCTTCCACGCCTATTCCTCTTTCGGGCGCTTGTTGCCCGGCAAATAGGTCTGTAGAAGCTGGGCGAGCACCTTGGGGTTGATACCTTCCTGGATGCCCATGATGGTCTCCAGGATCAGGCCCTTGTTGGCCTTTTCGAGCTCCGAGGCCCGCGCCAGCTTGTCGGCCATCGGCTGAGCGAAGGCGTTAGCGATGATCGCACCATAGAGCGTTGTCAACAGTGCCACGGCCATGGCCGGCCCGATGCTCGCCGGATCGGACATGTTGGCCAGCATCTGCACCAGCCCCACCAGGGTACCGATCATTCCCATGGCCGGCGCCATCGTCGCCATGTTGGTGAACATACGCTGCCCAACCTCATGGCGCTCGATGGTCAGCGACATATCCTTGGACAACATCTTCTGCACCAGCGCCGGATCGTGGCCATCCACGCACAACCCGATACCCTTGGCCATGAATTCGTTGCTGATCTCCTGACCCTCCAGTGCCAGGAGGCCGTTCTTACGGGCCACGTCGGCCAGTTCAACCGCTTCCTCGATCAGCTTTTTCGGGTCCTCGACCTTATAGAAGAACGCCTTCATCCCGATCGAAAACGATCCCAGGAAATCGCCTAACGACACCTGCATCAGGGTCACCATGAAGGTGCCACCAACCACGATCAAAATCGACGGGACGTTGACGAACAGTGCCACGTCGCCGCCGGTGGCGATCGCCCCGATGATGATGCCGAAGCCCCCCAGCAATCCGATTAGGGTAGCGATATCCACGAACCGACCTCCATCAAACCATCATGTCGCCCCGCGGCTGCGGCAACGATTGAGAACTGTCTGGCTTAGCGGGAGATCCGACGAGAACTTTAGTTCTTGGTCGCTATAGAATGGCTGCTCTGCGCACCCGATCCGCCGAGTATCACACCATGTCGACCGCAAAATCCGTACTTATCACCGGCTGTTCCAGCGGCATCGGCCATTGTGTGGCACACGGCTTGAAGGCCCGTGGCTACCGCGTCTTCGCCAGTGCCCGAAAAGACACGGATGTGGCTCGCCTGCGCAATGAGGGGCTGGAGACGGTGCAACTGGACCTGGATGACGATGCCAGCATCCGCGACGCACTGGCCGAGGTTTTGGCGAAGACCGGGGGCCGGCTTTACGGCCTGTTCAACAACGGCGCCTACGGCCTGCCCGGCGCCGTGGAGGACCTGAGCCGCGATGCCTTGCGCGCGCAGTTGGAGACCAACCTGCTCGGCTGGCATGAACTGACCCGACAGGTGATCCCGGCAATGCGTCGCGCGGGTGAAGGCCGCATCATCCAGAACAGCTCCATACTGGGCTTTGTCGGGTTGCCGTTTCGCGGCGCCTACAACTGCTCCAAGTTTGCCCTGGAGGGCCTTACCGACACCCTGCGACTTGAACTGGCGGACAGCGGTATCCAGGTGAGCCTGATCGAGCCCGGCCCGATCACCAGCAATTTCCGCAAAAACGCGCAACGGGTGTTCGAGGCCACCATCGACACCGACGCAAGCCCGCATCGTGACAAGTACCAGGCAATGCGCGAACGGCTGCAAAAGGAAGGCCCGGCGCAACCGTTCACCCTACCGCCCGAGGCGGTATTGAAAAAGGTCGTCCATGCGCTGGAAAGCAAACGTGCGCGACCACGCTACTACGTCACCTTCCCCACCTACCTGTTAGGCTACTTGAAACGCGTGCTATCGAGCCGTGGCTTCGATTGGCTGCTGATGAGGGTTTCCGGCGGCGGCCGGCGCTGAACCATCTACGGGCCGGCAAAGTAAGCGGCGAGAAAGCTGTCCAGATCCTGATCGTCCGCTGCCTCGATTTCGGCCTGCTGTTCGATGGACGCCTTCGCCAGACGGTCCAACTCGGCCTGTCGCTCGGCGCTCAGCCGCCGCGCGGTGAATCCCTCCTGGTGTTGCCGTGACAGCCGTCGGGCAAAGCCGTAAAAACCTTCACCATTGGTCCGCATCTCCGAGAGCATCCGCGCCGAGGGCGTCATTTCCGGATCGCACACCTTGTCGCGCTGGAAACAGACCGCCGTGCTGTATGCATCGCCGCCGCGCTGCTCATCCAGCAACTCGGCAACCGCCGCGCAGGCATCCAACCGTTCCGCCGCCCACGCCTTCAACGGCACGGACCGTCCATCCCGGGTCAGGGTCAACCCCGGCTCCCTGCCCCGATGCGCGACCAATTCCATGTTGTTGTCGATTTCGGCGCGCTCGGCCCGTTCCAACGGCCGGCTGCCCTCCAGCAGACACGTCAGCATGAAGGTTTCCAGAAACCGCAGCTGTCCTGCGCCCACCCCCATCGGTTGGAAGGCGTTGATGTCCAAGGACCGCAGCTCCACGTAGCGGATACCCCGTTGGGCCAGCGCATGGGTGGGTTTTTCCATCTCGCCCAACAGTTGTTTGGGCCGAACCGAACTGTAGTACTCGTTTTCGATCTGCAGCAGATTCGCGTTCAGCTGCCGATACTCACCGTCGACCTTGACCCCGATGCGTTCCCACTGCGGCGCAGGCCGCCCGATGGCATCGCGCAGGCTCGCCACATGGGCGTCCAGGCTGTTGTAATCGGCCTTGACGCCAATGCCTTCCTCGCGGCGATTCTGATAGCCGATATCGCCCATGCGCAGCGAGGTCGCATAAGGTTCGTACAAAGTGGTTTCGTCGAACTGTTGCAGATTGGCGGGCACCGGCTTGCCAGCCAAAAAGGACTTGCAGACCGCCGGGGACGCACCGAACAGATAGGGCACCAACCAACCGTGACGCAGCAGATTGCGGATCATACCCATGTAGTGATGGTCGCGTACCTGACGCTCGTCCGATCCACCCACCAAACCCGCATACATCGGCCAAAACGCCTCGGGTACCGAATAGTTGAAGTGCACACCGGCGATCACCTGCATCACCCGGCCATAACGGTGTCCGAGCCCGACGCGATAGATGTGCTTCATCCGCCCCGCATTGGAACTGCCGTATTCGCCGACGGGTATCTGTGCCTCGCCTTGGACGATGCAGGGCATACTGGTGGCCCAAAGACCTTCGCCTTCCAGGTGCTGGTAGACATAGGTATGCAGATCGGCAAGATAATCGAGAGCCAACAGCGCGTCGTCGTACGCCGGCGTGATGAACTCCAGCAGCGCCTCGGAATAGTCAGTGGTCAACCACGGATGGGTCAGCGCGGAACCCAGCGCGCGCGGATGCGGTGTCATCGCAATGCCGCCCTGAGCCGCTACCCGCAGGCTCTCCTTTTCCAAGCCGATCAGGCCATGGCCGAGCAGGGCCGCGTCGCCCTGCGTCTGCAAATCCGCAAGGCGCGTTTCCAAAGTGTCCAAGGGTCGATCCTGAAGCTGGTCAAACGGACGTGCAGTATAGCTGGCCGGAAGACCCCGTGGATTCAGCGCGCCTGGGCGGTCAACGGCGTCCCGGCATTGATATAGTCGGCAAGGATGCGTACCGACTCATCGAGCATGATGCGGTTGATGCCGGCTTCGTCCATGTCTGCCTGGGCGGCAGCCTCGTCCTCGTCGAGCAGGGACTTGAGCGGCGACAGGCCACGGAACGCGCGCAAACGATTGAGCCGGGCAAGTTGCTCGTCCTCGCGGGCCTGCCATTCCTGACGACGCACGTCTTCACGCAGACTGATGGTGTTACGCGCCTCGGCATCGGCAAAGGCCTGCTCCTGTTCGTTCAGGAAGCGGAAACCGGGATCGTGGCTGATGCGCCGATCATGCATTTCGCGTAGTCCGGCCACCGCCGCCAAGTGATTCACCTGGTGATTGACCGGCGCGATAGCCGCCCAAGGCAGTGCCTTTTCCAGTGATCGCTCGCCGTGATCCGCCGCTCCGCGCACCGTGGGGAACACGATATCCGGCATTACCCCGCGATGCTGGGTGCTACCGCCGTTGATCCGGAAGAACTGCGCCATGGTAAGGCGAAGCCTGCCCAGGTCGTGATCCGTGCGCACGAAACGGGACAGGTCCACCAGGGTCTGCACCGTGCCCTTGCCGTAGGTCGGTTCACCCAGGATCAAGCCGCGCTTGTAGTCCTGGATGGCACCCGCGAAGATCTCCGAGGCCGACGCGCTGTTGCGATCGACCAACACGGCCAAGGGACCGGTGTAGACCTGCTGCGGGTCCGGATCGCGCTCCACATCCACGTTGCCATCGGCATCACGGACCTGCACCACCGGGCCCTGGTCGATGAACAGCCCGGTCAACTCGGTGGCCTCGGTCAGCGCGCCACCGCCATTTTGGCGCAGGTCGATGACGATGCCATCGACACCCTGCTTTTGCAGGTCCGCCAGGATCGCGCGCACATCGCGGGTGGTGCTGCGGAAATCCGGATCGCCACTGCTCTGTCCACGGAAGTCGCGGTAGAAGGCCGGGATCTCGATCACCCCGATGCGCCGGCCGTTGAGGCCGGGCAGATCGTCCACCACCTTGCCCTTGGCGGCCTGATCTTCCAGTTTGATTTCATCCCGCACCAATTTGACCTCATGCGGGACGCCGTCCGGGCCATCCTTCTTCGACACGATGTTCAGTCGTACCACGCTGTCCTTGGGTCCACGAATCAGATCGACCACGTCCTGGAGACGCCAGCCAATCACGTCTTCCATCTCGCCGGCTGCCCCTTGCGCCACGCCGACGATCCGGTCACCGCTCTTGAGTTGACCGCTGTTGCCGGCCGGACCACCGGGCACGGTGTTCTGGATCAACGTGTACTCGTTTTCGCTGCGCAATACGGCACCAATGCCTTGCAGCGACAGCCGCATGCTGATGTCGAAGTTCTCCGACGAGCGCGGCGACATGTAACTGGTATGCGGCTCGATGTTCAGCGTGTAGGCGTTGATGAAGAACTGGTAAACATCGTCACTGTTGAACTGGTGCACCCGCCGCTTGACGCCCTGATAGCGCTTGCGCAGCGTGGGGACGATGTCCGCCTCCTTCTTGCCGGCCAAGCGCAGACTGAGGATGTCGTTCTTGACGCGACGACGCCACAGGTCGTCCAGCTCGGCATCGTCCCGCACCCAGGCGGCTTTTTCCCGATTGAACTCATAGCGCTCATTGAGACTGAAATCGAACTTGTCGGCATCCAACAAACTCAGCGCCTTGGCGACCCGCTGGTCCACCCGGCTGCGAAAACGCTTGAAGATGTCAAACGCCGGACGCAGGTCCGCCCGTCGCAAGGCGTCGTCGAGGGTGGTGTCATAGCGCTTGAACTCGGCCACGTCCGCCGCGGTGAAGAAACTGCGATTGGGATCCAGTGAACGCAGATAGCGATCGAGGATTTCGCTGGACAAGGCGTCGTCCAACGGGACCTTGCGGTAATGGAACCGGTCCACCACCTTGGTGATGATCAGCGTCGCCTGGCGGTGCGCCGGGTCCGGCTGCAGCGCACTGAGCGGCACCTCGTTGATCTTCGCGGAGACGATGCCCGCATGCAGCAGCAACACCGTCAGGGCGGCGCCGGTCCAGCGTTTAAACAGCACGTTCATAACCAATCACTACCCTATTCCAATCTCGGCTTGCCCACAGCGTGCCTCGAAGGCCGCGCCCGGCATCGGTCTCAGCCGCTGCGCCAGCGCCGTGTAACCCGGTGTCGCCGGGTCGATCTGGCCATGCCGCAACAAAAAGTCCATGACCACCAGATTGCAGTTCACCTTGAACATGTCCGTCGTTCTCACCAGCTCGGCCACGTCCTCTATCGGCAGCAACCGGAACTCCTCAACCTCGCCGTCCGTGTTGACGGGCTGAAAGTCCGCCGGGAGCTCCAAGTCGTAACAGTACAGCACATCGGGCTTGTAGCCACGTGAACCAACCGCGTTGTAACTGACCAGGCCGACCGGAACCGCTCGTCGGGCCAGGGTCTCGGCCATGCCGGCCTCTTCAAAGCATTCCTTGACCAGATTATCTGTAAGATCAATGCCATACGGCAGCCCGCCGGCGACCAGATTGTCCAGGCGGCCGGGGTAGATCAACCTGTCCTTGGCCCTTCGCCCCAGCCACATCAGCAGCCGGTCTCCGTCCCTGACATACCCGTTGAGGTGTTGACCAAACGCCCGGATGCCGAAAAAGCTCGCCGCCGCCCGGTCGATTCGACAAAGGGACCGATCTCTTTCCCCAGCCGTTACCGGGTAATCCTCACCCAGCGGCGGATGAATACGCGCCTCGGCCGCAAGCTCGTCCACCAGCGCCGCCAGCGCCGCGCTACGGCCGTCGGCGTCGGTCAGCATGGGATCGAGGATCAGTTCGCTGCCGTGTTCCTGAAACAGACCCCGAGCAGCGCGCAAACGTTCCGCGGCGGCCTGGGTCAGCCAGCCCACCACCCGTCCGCCGATACGCCACCGGCAGATGGGGTCGACAACGGGCGGATTCAATGCATCCAGATGACGCAGATAGCCGGACAGGTCGTCAGTCATCATCGGTCGGGCACCGTTCTGCCGCCTTGACCGCTTCCCAGGCCGCGTCCAGCTCGTCCAGCCCCAGTCGCTCCAAATCGGGCTTGCCGGAGCTGGCCAGCTGGTGCTCCATGGCATGGAAGCGACGCTCGAACTTGTCGTTGGCGCGGCGCAGCGTCTGCTCCGCATCGACACCCAACAAGCGCGTCACATTGACAATCGCGAACAGCAGATCGCCCAGTTCCTCCGCCAAATGCGCCGGATCCGCCTCGGCGCGCGCCTGTTCGACCTCGGCCATCTCTTCCCGCACCTTGTCGAAGGCACCTTGCGCGTCGTCCCAATCAAACCCCACCCTGGCGGCGCGCTTTTGCAACTTGTCCGCGCGCACCAGGGCCGGTAGCGCCCGCGCCACGCCGGACAAGGCGCTGTCGCCCTGCTGCTTCTGGCCGCGCTCGGCCTGTTTTGCCGCCTCCCAGGCTTGGCGCAGCGCCTGTTCGTCGGCCACTTCGGCATCGCCAAACACATGGGGGTGACGGCGAATCATCTTGGCGCAGATCGACTCGGCCACATCGGCGAAGGCAAAAGCACCCTGCTCTTGCGCCATGCGCGCATGGAAAACCACCTGGAACAACAGGTCGCCCAATTCCCCACGCAAATCGTCGAGATCACCGTGCTCAATGGCATCGGCCACCTCGTAGGCCTCCTCCACCGTGTAGGGGGCGATACTGGCGAAATCCTGTTGCAGATCCCACGGGCAGCCGGTCTGCGGATCGCGCAGACGGGCCATGATGTCGATGAGGCGATGCATGGCGTCCATAGCCGGATTCTACTCAAAGCCGACGGCGGCGGGGACAGCACCCCTCGTGGCCCTATGGATTCGGTGGCCAGCAGAACATGCTGATCTGCCCTCACCTTCGTCGACGTGCCCACGGTAGTTCAACCAAACCGAGGCGCGTCCTCAACCGTCGGTATTGCGCACCGTATCGATAAAGGCTTCCACCACCGGATGATCCAGCTTGCTGCGGTGGCGGGCGATCCAGAGTATCCGCGGAATACGGAAACCGGCGACCTTGATGTGTCGCAGCACGCCGCGCCTCACCCTGTCCTGCACGGCGAACCTGGGCATGAAGCTGACGTGTCGACCTCTGCCGAGTATCTCGATGATGGTATCGGTGGAACCGACCTCCAGCGCGACATTCAGCCCGTGCACCCCGATACCGTCCAAGGCCTCTTCCAAGGTCGCTCGCGCCGACGAGCGCTTTTCACGCAGTACATAGACCAGACTGCCCAGAGTGTCCACCGGCAGCAGCTCCGTATCGGCCATGGGATGATCGGCACCGCATACCAACCACAGCTCATCGTCCATCCATTTCTGCACCAGGATGTCGGGATGATCGGGTGCAATCTCCAGTAACGCCAGATCCGCCAGCCCGGTCGCCAGATCGGTCTGGATCTGGCGACTGTAGGTCATGCGGGTATCCACTTTGAAATGAGGATACTGCTCGTCGAACTGCAGCAACAGATCCGGCAGAAGGTGTTCGCCGATGGCCGAGGTGACCTCCAGCCGCATGCTGGTCTTGCCCGCCGCCAACTGGGTCAGTTCATCGTTTACCGCACGCAGCCGGTCCAAGGTCTGCACCGCCAGCACGTAAACCTTGTCGCCGGCTTCGGTCAGTCGAAGACGACCGCCGACCCGTTCCATCAAGGGCATGCCGTAGTAAGCGTCCAGGGCACGCAGCCGTTTGGTCACCGCCGGCTGCCCCACGTGCAAGACCCGGGCGGCCTCGGTGACGCCACCGCGCTCGACCACAGCCCGCAAGGTCGCCCAGCCATTCAGATCGGGAAGTTTGTTGTTGTCCATGACAGGGATTATACGGGGCAAGACGTTGGCGGGGAGACTCCCACGGATTCATGACGCATCGGCGGAAACGGCGTGCACGTGGTCGGTGCGGGGCACGCCACCCAAGGCCATGCCCTCGCCCGGCGGACGCGACCGAAATCAACGTCAATTGACAGCCACCGGCACATCCCGAACACAGCGCCTCGCTGTGACCCAGCCGACGAGCCGACATCCCGCGCCGTCGCATCACCCATTCCGCGACGCCTCGGCACGAGCGCATCGCGAAGCCCGGACGATTGACCGAACGCGCCAACCAACTGTGCAAACGCGCTGTACTACCGGCCATCGCGCGGCGTTAGTATGTCGCTGGAGAACCGGGGACTTCGCAACGGATGCATCCGCCCCGTGCCTCGTGCCATACGTTCCGGGCAATGACGCCCGCTTCGTCGATTCTGTGCGCAACAGCAACCGGAATGAGCCCATCATGAGCACACTGGAACAATACGCATTGCTGTTGGGCCTTACCGTCGGCATAGTCGGGTTCGTTCTCAGCCTTTATGCGCTCGCCCGCGCTGTCGGCAAGACGCGGAAGGAAGCGGGGAAGGACGTACCCGCTTCCAGTGGACAATTGTCTCGCGACCCGGTGTGGGTGCGTTACCACGCGCGTTACTACGGCTACGCATTGCTGTTTTTGGCCTTCGATATGGAAATGGCCTACATGTACCCCTGGGCAGTGGTCTACAAGGAGGTTGGACTGGTGGCCCTGCTGGACATGGGCGTCTTTCTGGCGATTCTGTTCCTGGGTCTGCTCTATGGCTGGAGCCAGGGCGCGCTGCGGAGGCAATAGGTGATCGGCGGAGCTCGACAGGGGGCGTGGTCCCGATTGCGCAGGCTGACCGCCGCTGCGATGGCCCGTGACCTGACGACGTTCGTTGTACCCGGGCCGGATATCGCCGGCGCCCATGGTCTCGATATCGAAGCCGCCGGATTCAGGTTGGTCGCCAGCCCGCGGCACGCCAGCGTACTCCTGGTGATCGGCGAAATCCCACCGGCGTTATGCGAAGCCGCGGCTGTTGTCTATGCACAGATGATGCGCCCCCGGGCGGTGCTATCCCTTGGGGCGCAAACGCGGCCGCCCCTGCCTTCCGCTGACATCACGGTGGGGCTTTCTCAGCACGAACTGATCGACGGTATGCGTCGGATTGGTGCCGCCATGGCCGAAGGCGCGTTCGGGCACGACGCTTCGGTGTTCGACGCGCCCGTGCTGCGACTCCGCATCGAATATACCTGTCCCATGCATCCGGACGTCGTTCGGGACGAACCCGGCCAGTGCCCCAAGTGCGGCATGAACCTCGTACGCCGCGAAGTCCAGGCCGGGACACCGCATCCGGACGGCCACAAGGACGCCGCTACGGAACCGGCGCACCAGCACCAACCCCCGAGCAAAACGGAACGACATGCGGCCGGTGCGTATACCTGTCCCATGCACCCCGAGGTGGTGCAGGATGGCCCCGGCCAGTGCCCCAAGTGCGGCATGGATCTCGAACCGCGCGAACCACAGCCGGCTGCGCCGCATCACCAGCAGCACACCGGGCATGCCTCAGCGGTCGAATACACCTGTCCCATGCACCCCGAGGTGGTGCAGGACGGCCCCGGCCAGTGCCCCAAGTGCGGCATGAATCTCGAACAGCGTGAATCGCAGCCGGCAGCGCCGCATCACCAGCCGCACGCCGGGCACGCCTCAGCGGTCGAATACACCTGCCCCATGCACCCCGAAGTCGCGCAGGACGGCCCCGGCCAGTGCCCCAAGTGCGGCATGGATCTCGAACCGCGTGAATCGCAGCCGGCAGCGCCGCATCACCAGCAGCACGCCGGGCACGCCTCAGCGGTCGAATACACCTGTCCCATGCACCCCGAGATGGTGCAGGATGGCCCCGGCCAGTGCCCCAAGTGCGGCATGGATCTCGAACCGCGCGAACCACAGCCGGCTGCGTCACATCACCAGCAGCACACCGGGCACACCGGGCACGACGGGCACGACGGGCACGACGGCATGAATCATGGAGAGATGGGCTTCATGTCCATGATCGAGGTCACCAAGGACCTTCCGCGAAGCCGTGATGGGCTGCAGATGGAATGGGTCGACGCACCCTTCGGGCCTTATTTTCCGGGCCTGCCCAGCGGACTGGTGCTGTCCCTGACCCTCGATGGCGACACCGTTGCGGCTGCAAAGGCCCGCTCACTGGCTGCACCAACCGACTGGACCCACCCTCTACCGCTGACGCCGCGCGCCTTCGTCGAACATGTGACCAACCTGAATCCAATGAGTCCGCTGGCCTACCGGCTGCTCGCATGCCGGGCCCTGGAACAAGGCGCGCACGTCGATGTGCCGCCGAAAACGACACGCGGACGTATCGGGGCACTGGAGCGCGAACGTCTCTTCAGTCATCTGGGCTGGCTGTCGCTGTTCGGACGGCAGATCGGCCTCGACTGGCTGGTAGGACGCGCAGCGGCACTGCAAATTGACGTCCGCGATGCTGAATGCACACAAATCACGGCGTCGAAGCCTGCCATCCAATCGCTGATCAATCGGCTGCAAAGCACACCTCTGCTGCGGTCGCGCACGAAACATAGCGGACACTTGGCACCGGACGACGCCCTGCGCGGCCCAATCGCCCGTGCCAGTGGCGTCGACGAGGATGCGCGCAACACCGACACCGGCTTTACCGAACTGGGCTTCGTTCCGGCCATCCAGCAAACCGGTGACAATTGGGCCCGCCTTCAGGTCAGACTCGCCGAAATCGACCGCAGCCTGGCACTCATCGAAGCTGCGGACATCATCGCGACACCCGAAACCGGTGATATCGGCCAGGCGACCGGTAACGGGAACGCCGTCGTGGAAACACCCCGCGGCCCTGCCAGCCTGCAGATCACCTTGCAGAAAGGACAGGTCACGGAGGCACGCCTTGAGACGCCGTCCACGGCTCACCTTGATCTGATCGAATCGTTGATTGCGCAACAAGGCGTAGGTATCGCCCTGACGACCGTGTGCTCGCTGGATATCTCGCCGTGGGAGGTCCAACAGTGACAACCGTTTTGCTGCTCATGCTACTGGCTGTCGGCGCTTATCTGGTTGCCGTCATCGAGGATTGGGTCTACCGCGGGCACGTGCAATTATCCGCACCCTTGATCGCGGGTATCGCACTGTTGGGGCGGGAATCCGTCGTGCCACGCAAACCCGACCGGATCTTCTTCGAGACCGGGCCGGTGCTGCTGCTGATCTCGGCGGTACTGGCCGCGACCGTCATACCGCTGACCCCCGGCTTGATCGTCACGGATCTGGCAACGGGCGCGCTGTTCTTCAATGCGGCCCTGGTCTACGTGCTGGTCGCCCTGTTGATGGCGGGCTGGGGGCCGGACGGTGCCTACGCGATGATCGGCGGCTGGCGTTTTCTCGGCCAGTTGATCGCCTACGCCATGCTCATCGTCATGCCCATCACCGCGGTGGCCATGCGTGCCGAGTCGTTGCTCACCATGCAGATCGTGGCATCCCAGTCGGACATATGGAACATCCTGTACCAGCCTGTCGGTTTCGTGCTGTTTTTTGTCGCAGCAATGGCGTTGGCGTTCCTACCACCGTTCGACCTGCCGACAGCCAAAGGCGAACTCGCTGGCGGCGTGGAAGCGGAATACACCGGCGCCCGACTGGCCATATTCCGGCTCGGGCGCTTGGCCTTGGTCATTACCTTGGCCGCCGCCACCGTAACCTTCTACCTCGGCGGCTGGCATGGGCCCTGGCTGCCTACTTGGGCCTGGATTGCCATCAAGATATTGGCGGTGACTTCGATCATGTTGCTGGCCGGGCGTTACGTCCCGCGTATCCGCGAATCCGACCTACTAGGCTGGTGCTGGAAGCTCGGCATACCGCTGGCGCTGCTCAATATCTTTCTCGTTGGCGTTCTCGCCCTGGTGTTCCCCTGATGACCGCGCAGGCATTGTTCATCGGCTTCTTCGGCCTTGCCGCCGTGTGGTTCGGCATCGTGGTGTTCCGCACCCATTCAATGGTCCGATCCGCGCTTGCGCTGCTGTTTTCTCAGACCGCGCTTGGCGCGATGTTTCTGAGCATGCAGGCGGAGTTCCTCGGTGTATTGCAGATCATGATGATGGCCACCGAGATGAGCATCATGGCGATTTTCATGGTGATGTTCATGATGGATCCGGGCGGGCTCGGGAAAATGGACATGACCCACCAGAGACGCCTGTCACTGGGCACCGGGGTTGTCGCCTTCGCAACCGCGGTCACCATTGCCCTGTTTGTCGACTGGGGTCCGATCACCTCATCCGCACCCGATGCAACGCAACAAACCGTTGACCTCGGGCTGGAACTGCTGGGTCGTTCGATGCTGATCTTCGAGACCGCCGGCATCACCATTCTCACCGCGATGATCGCGGCGACCGCGGTGGCGATACAACCGGCTGCAGGGGGGAGCAGACATGGGCGTTGAGTTGCTTATCGCACTCACCACCGGCGCCGCCCTGTTCGGCATCGGCCTATACGGTGCGTTGTCGCAGACCAACCTGGTCATGATCATGATGGGCGTGGAACTGATCCTCGCGGGCGCCATGATCAATCTGGTCGCTTTCTGGCGCTACCTGCACCCGGACAACCCCGCCGGCCAGATGTTCGTACTGATCATCATGACCGTCATGGCCGTCGAAATGGCGGTGGGTTTCGGCGTCGCCATCGCACGCTTCCGCGCCAAAGGCTCGGTGGAAATGGAAGAAGCCACGGAGTTGAAGGGATGATCCTGGTCACCATCCTGTCGCCGTTTGGTGCGATGCTGATGATCCTGCTGTTACGCCGCATGCCAGTCACATTGGCATTGACAGGTGCGACCATCGGCCTGGCCGCCAGCATCGGGTTATTGAGCACCACCTTCAACACCACAGGCAGCGAGCTGTTGCTCCCTTGCCTACCCGGCATGCCGCTGCGACTGGTGACCACCCCGCTGACAGTACTGCTTTCCGTCTTGGTTGCCAGCATCAGCACCCTGGTGGTGGTCTATGCCATCGGCTACATGCAGCGCGATGACGAAAAGGCGCGCTTCTTCGCCACCCTGCTGCTGTTCATCTCCGCGATGCAGACCCTGGTGTTCGCCGGCGACTGGATCTTGCTGCTTGCCGCCTGGGAATTGATCGGCCTGAGCAGTTACCTGCTGATCGGGTTCTGGTACCAGCGGCCGGGGGTCGGATCAGCCGCCACCCGCGCTTTTCTTTATACCCGCAGCGCGGATCTGGGGCTCTATATCGCGGCTTTCGTGCTCATCGGCAGCGCCGACACCAGCGAGATCGCCGCGACACTCGACACGGATGGCAACGCGGCCCTGGCCGCCGGTCTGCTGCTGCTGATCGCCGCCATGGGCAAGTCCGCGCAGACACCGCTGCACGACTGGTTGCAACGCGCCATGGTAGGACCGACACCGGTGTCGGCGCTGCTGCACTCCGCCACCCTGGTGGCAGCCGGTGCCATATTGCTGATCCGGGTAGCGCCCATGCTTCCGCCGGAAGCCCTGCAGATCATCGGCATCGTCGGCGGAATCACCACGGTGATCACCGGTCTCATCGCACTGGGTGAACGCGACCTGACACGCATGCTGGCTGCGTCCACCTCCAGTCAGTACGGCTTGATGCTGATCGCCGTCGGCGCCGGTGTGCCCCTGGCGGCACTCCTGCATCTGATCGCCCATGCCGCAATCAAGAGCTCCCTGTTTCTCGGCGCCGGCGTATTCCAGCACAGCCGCGACAGCACGACGTTGGCGGAGCTGGCAGGCGCCGGCCGTGACCGGCCACGCATCTTCATTGGTTTTGCCCTGTCGGCCGTGGCCTTGGCAGGCATTCCGCCACTGAGCGGTTTCTTTTCCAAGGATGCGGTCATTGCCGCCGCACTGGCATCACCCGAGGCGCAGCTACTGACCCCGTTCGCACTCGCTGGCACCTTGCTGACCGGCGCTTACATGGCACGGGCATTGCGCATTCTGTGGCGGGGCGATGCCCGACAAAACCACCTCGCCGGGCTCGGCTGGATGGGTAGCGGGATGGCCGTGCTGGTGACACTGGCCGTCATGCTCGGCGCGGCGTTTCCTGACATCGCCAGAGGTTTGCACGCCACACTGCCCGAAAGCACCTTGGCGCAGGGGCTTGGCTTGGGCTTCGCGTTATCCGGCCTGGCAGTGGGCTGGTTGGTTCCCGTACCCCGCCTGCTTGGTCCCCTGTTGCCCCTGGCCCGGCAGGGTTTCGCTGTAGCCGGTGGTTTCGACACCTGGATGATCCGGCCCGCACGCGCCATTGCCCAAGGCTGCGAACAACTGGAGCGCAACCTGTACAACGGTGTGCTTGCGGTAGGTGGATACGCCCTCGGCATTGGCCGTGCCGTACGGCACAGCGATGACCGCGGGATTGATGGCCTGGTCTTTGCCCTGGCGCGGGCCACCGTCAATCTCGGTCACCGGGCACGCGCCTTACAGACTGGCCTGATCCATCGTGAAATGGCGATCACCGTGCTGGCTACCGCGCTGATTTCGGTGGTCTTGCTGATTGCTTTAACGGTCTACTGACAAGGAGACGCCGGCGTGCTTCCCGTTGTGTCCATTACCCTGTTCCTTCCACTGCTCGGCGCACTGCTTGTCATGGCCCTGCGGCGGGCTTCGCCAACCACCGTGCACGCGGTCGGCATCGGCACCAGCGCCCTGACCCTGCTGGGCGCCGTCGCGATGTGGTCTAGAGGCGTTAGCGAAACCGGTTTCGCGCAGCTCGAACAGATCGACTGGATGCCCGCCATTGGCGCCGCGTACCGCGTAGGGGTGGATGGCATCAGCCTGCCGCTGGTATTGCTGACCGCCGCACTGTTTCTGCTCACGTTCATTTATTCGGCCAAGGTGCGTGAACGGTCGCATGCCTACGTCGCACTGATGCTGTTGCTCGAAACCGCCGCCATCGGGACCTTTACCGCGCTGGACGCCATCCTGTTTTACGTCTTCTTTGAAGTTTCGCTGGTCTCCATGTACTTCATGATTGCCGGGTGGGGACACGAGGATCGCCAGCGCGCCGCGCTGATGTTCTTCCTCTACACCTTGCTGGGCAGTCTGCCGCTGCTGCTTGCCATTCTCGGACTGTACCTCGGCAGCACCCCGCACAGCTTCGACATGCGCCTATGGATCGATAACCCGCCACTCACCGGCACGGCAGCCATGCTGGCATTGATCGCGATGCTGTTCACTTTCGCGGTCAAGATCCCGGTGTTCCCCCTCCATACCTGGCTACCGGCTGCGCACGTCCAGGCACCCGCTGCCGGCAGCGTCATCCTGGCGTGCGTCATGCTGAAATTCGGTACCTACGGGCTGGTGCGCTTCGCCCTGCAAATGACTCCCGACGCATTCCGCGAGGCCGGCATCGCCATCCTGGTAGTGGGCGTCGTCGCCGCCATCTACGGCGCATTTGCCGCCCTGGCCCAGAACGACCTCAAACGCCTGGTTGCCTATACCTCGGTCAATCACATGGGCTATATCGTGGTCGGCGTCGCCATCGCCGGGCTCGCGCACGATCCCGCGATACGCGCCCTGGCGCTCGACGGATCGGTATTGCAGATGATCAGTCACGGCCTGGTCACAGGTGCCCTGTTCTTTCTGGTCGGCATGCTCCAAGACCGCGCCCATACCCGTGACATGGACCGGTTCGGCGGCCTGCTCAAAACCGTGCCGGTTCTCGGGTGGTCGTTCGTATTGGCCGCCTTTGCATCGCTTGGCCTGCCGGGGCTGGCCCACTTCCCGGCCGAGTTCCAGATATTCCTGGCAACACTGCGGGTCGAGCCGGCGGCTGTTGTCGTGATCCTCGGTATCGTCATCACCGCGGGCCTGTACCTACAGGCCATCAGCAAGGTCTTGCTCGGCGAGCCACGCGCTTCGTTGGTCACCATGAGCGACCTGGGGCCGCGTGAGGTACTGACGCTGGCTCCGCTGTTGATACTGATTGTCGTGGTAGGCGTCGCGCCAGGCTGGGTCCTCGATATTGTTCATACAACCACCGCCGCGTTGCGCTTCTGATGGCAGAGAACCTGGCCCTGCTGATCCCCGAGATCGTGGTTTTATTGACCGTCGTGTGCGCGCTGGTCGCAGAGATGTTGCGCCTGCCGCGTATCGCGTTTGCCGTGACCCTGATCGGCCTGCTGCTCGCGACCGCCGGCACCCTGCCGATGCTCGGTGCCGAGACCAGCGCCTTCGGCGGCACATATCGCATCGACACCCTGGCGATCTGGGCCAAGCTGATCCTGTTGCCGGCCACTGCCCTGTCGGTCCTACTCGCACGCGCCGAACTCGGCGGCAATGTCCGGGAGGGCACGGCTTATGTGCTGATAATGCTAGTCACATTGGGCGCCCTGGTGCTGGCCGCCGCGGGCGATACCATGTTGCTGGTACTCGGCTTGTTGCTATCCGGCCTCGCTTCCTTTGCACTGGTCGCCTTCGAGCGCAGTGATTTTGCCACCGAAGCCGCCATGAAATTCTTCGTGTTCGCCTCGGTCACCGGCGCGATCATGATCTTCGGCCTGGGTTACTGGTTCGGCGGCACCGGGTCGACCCTGCTCAGCGCACTGCCCGACCTTGAGACGAAACCGGTGCTCGCCGCGGCCGGGCTGATCGCGGTCATCGTGGGGCTGGGCTACAAGTCCTCGCTGGTCCCCTTTCACTTCTGGGCACCGGACGCGTACGACGGCGCACCCGTCTCCATCGCCGCCTATCTGTCCGTGGTTCCCAAGATCGGCGCCATTTTCGCGTTGACACAGGTCGCCCGGGATCTGCCGGCAGGATCAGGCTGGACACTGGTCATCGCCGTGGTCGCCGTGCTGACCATGACCTATGGCTATCTCGCTGCGCTGGTACAAAACAACGTGGTACGGCTGTTGGCCTACTCGTCCGTCGCACAAGCCGGGTATTTCCTGCTTGGTATCGTCGCCGTGGGAAGCAGCGCACTCGCCATCGAGTCCCTGGTTGTTTTTGCCGCCGCCTATGCCGCCATGAACCTTGGCGCATTCAGCGTGTTGATGCAGACCGGCCGGACACTCGACGCCTTTGTCGGTGCCGGACGCACCCGGGTCGCCAGCGGTGTGGCAATGATCATGTTCCTGCTGTCACTGGTGGGGGTCCCGCCACTCGCCGGTTTTGTCGGCAAGTTCCTGCTGTTCGGCGCATCGATTGAGGCCGGTTTCACCTGGCTGGCCGTCATCGCCATCCTGAACAGCGTGGTATCCCTGGCGGTGTACCTGCGGATCGTGGTGCCGATGTACCGGCAACAGCAGAACGCAAACAGTCTCATCGCCGCGACGCGACCACCAGCCACACTGGTTTGGGTCATTGCCCTGGGCCTTACGCTGGGCATCGGACTGGCCGCGCAGGCGCTGCTTGGGCGACTTTCCTGATCAGGCAAAACGAGGGATCAGGCTCGACCGACGCGTCACCTTCGCGTCACCTTCGCGTCGGCCAAGCCGGCCGAGGTCGGCTCAATCCAGATCGCCCACCAGGCTGCCGCGGGTTTCCTTGGGCAACGGCGACAAGGTTTCGGTGTAGTTGGGGTGTTCGACGCCCATGCCGATGGCGGCCCCGGCTTTTGCGGCAGCCGCCATTTCCGGAGTCAGCTCGAAACGCATGAAGTGCACGGCGGAGGTCTTGCCGGTGGTTTCGTCGGTACGGTCCAGGTCTTCGTTGGCGATGCCGTAGACCTTGTCGAAACCCTCCACTTGGACCCAGACCTTGTCTTCGATGCCGCCCAGCTTGGTCAGTTCGACCTTGCGCTGCTCGACGTCCGGGTATTCCATCATGAAGGTGGCCTTCCAGTTGCAGCCATCCGGGATCAACGGATTGTAGGCATCCAGCTCCTCCTGGATACCGGCCGCCTCAAAGACCTTTTCGATACGCAGCATCTCCTGCACCTGGTACTGCATGGTGAGAAGATCTTCAAAGTACAGCGTGGCGTGCGGTCCCAGGTGCACCTTGCGATGCTTCTTGTGCTCCAGCACCTTGGCACGGAAGTCCTTACGGGCCTCGGCGTACTGCTCCAGGCTCATCAGGTTCTCTCTGCTCAGTTTTTGGCTCACAATTTAGCTCCCAGCCTCGATCTTCACGATGGGCTTATCGGTGAAAAGATAGTCCTTGAGTTCGTGATCGAATTCCGGCATCCGGCGACGAAGCCACTCAAGGACCATGGCCGCGTGTTCCATCTCTTCATCGCGATTGTGCTTGAGTATGGCGCGCAGCTCGTCGTCCTTGGTGGCATCCATGCGCTGGTTGTACCAATCCACTGCCTCCAGTTCTTCCATGAGCGACGTGATGGCGCGATGGATGTCGCGGCTCTCGCTCGACAGCTCACTGAACGGCTCGTGAAATCCTTCGTTGGACATATCAGGCCTCCTGCGGTTGCTGCTCAGATGCCATAGGCCTTGCGCAACAGCGAGATGGGGTGCACGGACTCGGTACCTTCGCCGGCGATGTCGGCGATATGGTGACCGGCCATCACGCAGTCACTGGTGAAGTGATCGGGTTCCGCCTTTTTCACCCGGTTGGCGACCGGACGACCGATCTTGACGGCGGTGTCGTGGAATTCCTTTTTCACCGCATAGGTGCCGTCGTGGCCGGAGCAGCGCTCGATGGCATCTACTTCGGTGTCGGGCACCAGTTGCAGTGCTTCGCGGGTCTTCAGGCCGATGCGTTGGACACGCTGGTGACAGGCGACGTGATAGGACACCTTGCCCAATGACGCCCTGAAGTCGGTGTTCAGTTTGCCGTGCTTGTGGCGCAGCATCAGGTATTCAAACGGATCGTAGATGGCCGCCTGAACCTTGGCGACCTCGGGATCGTCCGGGAACATCAGCGGTAGCTCCTGACGGAACATCAGCGCGCAGGACGGGATGGGCGCGACGATATCCCAGCCGTCATCCACCAGCTTGGCCAATTGCGGAATATTGACCTCCTTGGCCTTGGCGACGGCCTCCAGGTCACCCAGTTCCAGTTTCGGCATGCCGCAACACTTTTCCTTGTCGGCAAAGGTGACGGGGATGCCGTTGTGGCGGAACACCGCGACCAGATCTTCGCCGGATTCGGGATCGTTGTTGTTGCCGTAGCACGTGGCGAACAGCGCGACCTTGCCGGTGGTGGCGCCTGCCGCTTCGGCGTGGGCCCCATGATCCGGGGTAATGCGATCGCGCAGTTTATTGCTGTGGTACTTGGGAATCACCGCATCCTTGTGCACACCCAGACCGTCTTCCAGGATGGCGCGGAAACCCTCGGTGCTGTTCAGTTTGTTGACTACACCGGCTACGACCGGGATCCCGGCCAGCTTGCCGACCGCGTCCGTGCTGGACAGGATCTTGTCGCGCATGGGCGCGCCCTTCTGCTGAAACTTGTAGGCCTTGGCCTGCAGCATCAGGTGTGGAAAGTCCACGTTCCATTCATGCGGGGGCACGTACGGGCATTTGGTCAGGAAGCACAGATCACACAGGTAGCAGTGATCGACAACCTTCCAGTAGTCGGCCTTGTCCACTCCATCGACTTCCATGGTCTCGGATTCGTCGACCAGATCGAACAGCGTGGGAAAGGAGTTGCACAGGCTGACGCAGCGGCGGCAGCCGTGGCAGATGTCGAATACCCGCTCGAGCTCGGCGAACAGTTTGTCCTCGTTGTAGAACTCGGGGTTCTTCCAGTCGATGGGGTGCCGGGTGGGCGCCTCCAGACTGCCTTCACGAGAAGTGGGCGTACCAGCCATGTTGCCTCCTGAAACGGGTATTCGAAATCTGTGTGAATCAGACAAAAACGGGAGGAGCAATGCCCCTCCCGTCCAGGCACCTAAAAGCGATTAGGCGTCCAGCGCATCCAGAGCCTTCTGGAAGCGGTTGGCGTGAGAGCGCTCGGCCTTGGCCAGGGTCTCGAACCAATCGGCAATCTCGTCGTGACCTTCCTCACGGGCATCCTTGGCCATACCCGGGTACATATCGGTGTACTCGTGGGTTTCGCCGGCGATGGAGGCCTTCAGGTTGTCAGCGGTACCACCGATGGGCAGACCGGTGGCCGGATCGCCGACCTCTTCCAGGTACTCCAGGTGGCCGTGGGCGTGGCCGGTCTCACCTTCAGCGGTGGAACGGAACACGGCGGCAACGTCGTTGTAGCCTTCCACGTCCGCCTTGGCGGCGAAGTACAGGTAACGACGGTTGGCCTGGGACTCACCTGCGAAGGCGTCTTTCAGGTGTTGTTCGGTTTTGCTGCCTTTCAGCGACATGTCGATTTCCTCCGTTAGGGGACAGTTACTGCCGGGGTCTACCGGCGCTAGCGTCAGGAAGCTTAGCCCCGGGTTAGCGATAAAAGAAATTGGTTATTCCAATATTGTTGATAGAGAACAACTATTGGAAACTCAGCCTGCCAAGCGCCGACCGGCCTTGTGCGGTTCGACACAGCTTAGCTGGCAGGCCATGACAGCCGTACGAAGGGCGGTGATCGCCTCCGGTCGGGGAAAACTCTTGCGCCAGGCCAGGGCCACGGTACGCGACGGCGCCTTGCCCTTGAAGCGCCGGATGGTGAGCAGTCGCTCCGAAAAACGGTCTGCGCCGGCCGCGGAACAGGGCAGCACGGTCACGCCGAGGCCACTGGCGACCATGTAACGGATGGTTTCCAACGAGCCGCCCTCCAGGTTCTGGACGTTGCCGCTCTCGGTGGTGCGAGCCCGGCATTCCGGGCAGGCCTGCAACACCTGATCGCGAAAACAATGTCCTGCACCCAGCAGCAACACGTTCTCGCTGGCCAGGTCTTCATGGTCGACGGTCTTGCGACGCCCCAGCGGGTGCGCACTCGGCAGCAGCAGCACGAAGGGCTCTTCATAGAGCGGCAGGGTCAGCACGCCCGGCTCCTCGAAGGGCAAGGCGATCAGAATGGCGTCCAGATCCCCCTGCTTCAGACGCTCGGTCAGTACCGCCGTGTAGTTTTCCTCGATCACCAACGGCATCTTGGGCGCCATCTCGGCCAGCGTGGGGATCAGGTGCGGCAACAGGTACGGGCCAATGGTATAAATCGCGCCCAGCCGCAGCGGGCTACCCAGCTGGTCCTGACCCTGACTGGCCAACTGGCGAATCACGCCGGCTTCCTCCAGCACCCGTTGCGCCTGGGCGACCACCTGCTCACCGATAACCGTGACGCTCACTTCGCCCTGACGTCGCTCGAACAACGGCACACCAAGCTCTTCCTCGAGCTTTTTCACCGCGACGCTGAGCGTGGGCTGGCTGATGTGACAGGCTTCGGCGGCACGCCCGAAATGGCGTTCCCGGGCGACGGCGACAATGTATTTGAGTTCGTTTAGAGTCATGTGAAGGGCGAATTGGCTCACATTCGGCGAATCTGCGCCGATAAGCATTGTTATAGATTTTCGCTCGTGGGCTACTATAGCCCAAAGCCGTGACGGGGCTGCTCGCAACTTCGCCCCGGCTGTCAGGGACATGGTAACAACGGATGATAAAAGCTTTGCCGACAATGCCCCGGGGCGACCTGCCGTCTGGCACCCTGCGCCTGATCCAGATCACCGACACGCATCTGTACGCCGACCCGGAACGGCGACTGCTGGGGCTGAGCACCCTGGAATCGTTGCGCGAAGTGCTCGCTCAGGTGCGTGCCGAACAAGGTACCCCCGATCTGGTGCTGGCCACCGGCGACCTGGTGCACGATGCCAGCCCGGCGGGCTATCGCCGTGCCGCTGAATAACTGCGCAGCCTCGGCGCCCCGGTCTACGGACTGCCTGGCAACCACGATGTCCCCAAGGCGATGTGCCAGCATCTGGAAGCCCACGGCGTTTCCTGTGCCGGCGAGCTGCGCCTGGGCGGCTGGCAGATCCTGATGCTGGACTCGGTGGTGCCGGGCGAGGAAGGCGGGCATCTTGCCAATGCTGAACTGAAACGGCTGGAGCATGCCTTGGATGACGGCGAGGGCCATGTCCTGATCTGCCTGCATCATCAACCTTTGCCCGTCGGCAGCGCCTGGATAGACACCATGGCACTGGATAACGGCGATGCCTTCTTCCGCATCCTCGACCGCTGTCCACGGGTGCGCGGCGTGGTATGGGGACATATCCATCAGGAGTTCGACGGGCGCCACGGCGACGTGCGACTGCTCGCCTCGCCGTCCACCTGTGTGCAATTCAGTCCACGCACCAACGACTTCCAGGTGGACATGGCACCGCCAGGGTATCGCCATCTCGCTTTACTCCCCGATGGTCGCATCCACACCGAGGTCAAGCGCCTGCCGGCCTATCCCAAAGGCCTGGACCTGGCATCCGCGGGCTACTGAAGCGCATCCGCTGGTCATCCCGGATCGGCCTACCGCGCCACTGCCCCCACTCAGAACGCGATTGGCACGCCGGGGCCGACCCGCATCTCCTGTTGCACGTGTTCGATACGCAACGCCAGTAATTCCACACCGGCGGCGGCCACCTCGCGCAGCCGCCTGCCGTAGGCCGGGTCGACAGCGTCCGCCGGGCTGAACACCTCGCCTTCCGGTCTGTTGAGCGCATACACCATGACGCCGCGCCGGCCCTGCGCCACCAGCGCCGCGAGGGTGTCCAGATGGCGCAGCCCACGGGCGCTGACGGCGTCCGGAAAACGCAGCACGTCGCCGTCCAGCAAGGTCACACACTTGATCTCCACATAGGCGTCGCACCCGTCACCCTCATCGAGCACCACATCCAGCCGCGACTTGTGTCCGCCCGCGTCCACGGTGACCTCGCGGCGCAGGCGTCGGTAACCCCGCAGTTCCGCGACCCGACCCGCGGCGATGGCCTCGGCAATGACCGGATTGACCCGATGGGTGTTGACCCCCACCCAGCCGGCGCCCATATCGACGCGTTCCAGGGTCCACGCCAACTTGCGCTTCGGGTTGTCGGAATGGCTCAGCTGCACCGGCGCGCCCGCCTTCCAGCACCCGGTCATGGCACCGGTGTTGGGACAGTGCGCGGTGACCTCGGTACCGTCGGCAAGCACCACGTCGGCGAGAAAACGCTTGTAGCGCCGGACAATGTGTCCGTCGGTGAGCGGCGGCAACTGCATCGCTTACAGGTCGTCGAACGCCGGCGCGACCTTCAGCACCTCGTCCACCGTGGTCTGCCCCGCAATGACTTTGCGCGCACCACTGATACGCAGCGGCTCCAGGCCATCCTTCAGCGCTTGCTTGCGCAATGCGTCCAGCCCGCAGTCCGGGCCGATCAAGGTCTTCATGCCCGGCGTGATACGCAGAATCTCGTACAGGCCCATCCGCCCCAGGTGGCCGGTGCCGCGACAATGATCGCAGCCCACCCCGTGATGAGCATGTTCCGGCGGGTCGAGCGTCCACGGCCGGGTGAGGGCCGTCCACGCATCGGCGGCGACCTCGGTGGGCACCTTGCAGTGCGGGCACAAGGTACGCACCAGACGCTGCGCCACCACACCGATCACCGTGGCGTTGATCAGATACGGCGGCACCCCGAGGTCCATCAAGCGGGTCACCGCCGAGGTGGCATCGTTGGTGTGCAGGGTGGAAAACACCAGGTGACCGGTCAGGGCAGCCTGGATGGCCATCTCCGCGGTCTCCAGATCACGGATCTCGCCCACCATCACGATATCCGGGTCCTGACGCATCAGGGTGCGTACGCCCGCGGCAAAGGTCACCCCGATAGCGGCATTGACCTGCATCTGGTTGAACGCCGGTTCGACCATCTCGATGGGGTCCTCCACCGTGCACAGATTGACCTCGGGCCGCGCCAGCGCCTTGAGCGTGGAATACAGGGTGGTGGTCTTGCCGGAGCCGGTCGGACCCGTGACCAGGATGATGCCGTGGGTGTGCCCGATCATCTCCGACCAGTGTCGCGCATCGTTCTTGGAAAAACCGAGCGCGGACAGATCACGCACCAGCACCTGCGGATCAAAGATGCGTATTACCAGCTTCTCGCCGAAGGCGGTGGGCATGGTGGACAGGCGCAGTTCGATCTCCTGGCCGGCCGGGGTCTTGGTCTTCACCCGCCCGTCCTGCGGACGCCGGCGCTCCACCACGTCCATGCGCCCCAGCGCCTTGATGCGCGCCGTAACCGCGGTCATGATTGGCGCCGGCAGCTGGTAGACGGTGTGCAGCATGCCGTCGATGCGGAAGCGGATGTTGCCGCTGTCGCGGCGGGGCTCAAGGTGGATATCGCTGGCCCGTTGCTCAAAGGCGTACTGCAACAGCCAGTCCACCACCGTCACGATGTGGCGATCATTGGCGTCCAGCTTGCCGGCCCGCCCCAGTTCGACCAATGCCTCGACGTTGTTGATTCCGGCGATGGGCTCTGCGGAAAACCGGTTGGCCTTACGAATGGAATGGCTGACGCCGAACAACTCTTCCTGATAGCGCGCGATGTCGAGGGGATTCGCCACCACCCGGCGTACCTCGCGGCTGAGCACATGGCCGAGTTCACGTTCCCAGCCGCGCTCGAACGGCTCGGCGGTGGCGAAGGTCACGGTGCTGTCGTCCACCGCCACCGGCAGGATCTTGAGGTTGCGGGCATAGGCCGGAGACACCACGCCGGTGACCGCCTCGACGTCGATCTTCAACGGATCGATGGCGAAATACGGCAGATACACATGCGCACCGAACCAGCGCGTCAGTCGCTCCAGGGTTAGCTCCCCGCCCCCCGGAAGCGCCAGTTTACGTCGCGCCAGCCACACCAGCGGGTGTTCCTGGCCGGACAGGGCGCCGGCAATGCCGGCCAGTTCGGCGGCATCCGCGGGCGACATCAACCCATCGCGCACCAGCGGTTCGATCAGTTCAGTCAACGTCACCCGGCGGTCGGCGGCGGATGACGGCGGCTGTTGCGCCGATTCGGGCATGGATTACCCCGTGACGAAATCCGTAAAACCGGCCTCGTCCCAAGGCCGGCATTGCACATCGGCGACCTGGGCGAGTTCCGGACCCTGCCACAGCCAATCGCACAACGCTTGCACGGCGGCGGCATCGCCACAGGCTATCACCTCGACACGACCGTCGGCGAGGTTGACGGCCTGTCCGGTCAATCCCAGTTGACGCGCCTGCTCCCGGGTTGCGGCGCGAAACCACACGCCTTGCACGCGGCCGGACACCAGGCAGCGCACACAAGTCATCGGGCGTCCAGGCGCAGCACCACCGGCAAACCGGCGCGCAACGGCGGTCCCGCCGGCGGCAGGAAGCTGAGCCGCACCAGGTACAGCGCCTCGCGGCCGTTTCGCGCGACGGGCTCAAGACCGATCTCGGCAACACTCGCCTTCAACCATTGACCGGACAAACCAACCTCGGCCGCCTGTCCGACCGACAGCTCGCCCAACTGGCTTGCGGCGATACTGGCCTGCGCCAGCATGCGGTCGGCTGCGGCGATCACCACCAATGGCTGGCTCTGCAACTGGCTGACCACCGCCTGTCCGACGCTGACATTCAGCGCGACCACCCGCGCTTCCATCGGTGCGATCAAGGTGCTGCGTTCCAACGCCAGCTTGGCACGGCCGAGCGCGGCACGTGACTGGGCAGCCACCGACTCGGCATCCACCCGGGCGATCTGGGCCAGCTGCCGCTCGTGGTCCGACAGCAGGGTGCGGTCGTACAGCTCCTGCGCGCGCTCGTCTTCACGACGCGCCTCGTCCAGTTGCGCATCGGCGCGATGCAACGCCGCCTGGGCGCTGGACAGGTCGGTGCGGAACGAGCGTTGATCCAGTCGTACCAGCACCGCACCCTTGGCCACCTGCTGCCCGACCCGCACCGGGACGTCGGTCACCACGCCGGACACCAGGGTGCCCAGCTCCATGCGTTGCGCCCAGGCCAGTTCGCCATCCAGATCCAGCGCCCAGCTCCCCTGGGCGGCCATCGCCAAACCCAGCCCTAACAGCCAGTTGCGCTTGCTCATGGCGTGATTTCCTCTTGCGGTGTCGCTTCGATCAGCCGCCCGGTCAAGGCCGCCAGCCGGGCGCGGGCCATGCGCCAGTCGAATTCGGCCTCGGCACGGGCCAGGCGCACGGCGGATATTTGCACCATCGCGTCCCCCAGGTCCGTGCGCACCTCCATCTCATACAGGGCACGGCTACGATCAAGATAGAGTTCGCGGTAATCACCCAGCACGTCGACCTGCTCAAGACGTACCTTCAGATCGTCCAGCGTCAGGCGGTTTTCCAGTACTTCCTGGCGCAGCGCCAGTTCCGCCGCCTGCAACTCGGCGCGACGCAGGTCCCGGGTGGCGCGGGCGGCGCCGATGGCCGCATCCTTGGCCCGGCCGGCGTACAGTGGCACCTCCAGCACCAGCCCGGCCTCCCAGTCGTTGCTGTAGCCGACCCGTCGTTCATAAGTGCCGGCCTCCGCTTCCGCGCGTAGTACAGGCCCGTATTGCTTGCGCGCGGCAACCACCGCCTGATCGGCCGCTTCCAATGCCACCCGCAAGGCCTTGAGTCGAGGGTTTTCCGCCAACGCCAGGGTGATCAGCTGCTGGTCGTCGGGCAGCGACGCCTTGACATCCACCGGCTCGGGCATCTGCAATTCGGTGGGCGGGTCGTCGGGACGGTTGAGCAGCTGTGCCAGGCGGGTCCGGGTCAGTCGCTGCACGCTCTTGCTACGTGCCCAACCCTGCCTGACCTGCTGATACTCGCTGTCCAGCTCCAGCAACCGCACATCGGACACCTGACCCAGCTCGTGTCGGTCGCGCGCCCGGTCCAGGGCAACGTAAACCACAGACATGGCTTCGTTGTCCCTGGCGAAACGCAAGTCGGCCAACAGCACGTCGAAAAACGCCCGCATCACCGCCAGCCGATGACGCTGGCGGGCATCCAGCAGCGCCCAGCCGGCGCCATCCAGGGCCAGACCGGCGGCCTGCTCCCGGGCCCGGCTGTAGCCAAAGTCGTACAACCGCTGGCGGGCAACCAGACGTGCCTGACTGTCATTGTGGGACTGGTCGCCGATGCCGTCCGGCGGCTCCACGTAGCGCAGCTCGCCCACCGCGCTCAGTTGTGGGTCCATGATGCCCTTGGCCGCCTTCAGGTCCGCCTCGGCGGCACGGCGCAACGCGGCGCTGACCAGTATGTCAGGATGCGTGGTGTCGGCTTCCGCCAGGGCGGTGGCCAGGGTCAGTGGCCGCACCCCGTCCACCGGTTGGGCGGCGCCGCCCAGGTGCCAGCCCAGGGCGATCAGCCCCAGCAGCTGTTTCGCTCGCATGATGATCGACGTCGTCAGTTGTTCTTATGTTCGCGCTTGTAACGGGTGAACGCCGTTTGCATGTTCGCACCTTCGGCAATGTAGCGTCCGAGCAGGACGAACTCCTGCCAGTCCCGTGTGGCGCCAGTATAACGGCCTCGCTTGACCGGATTGCCGCTCAAGTCATAAAACTGGAACACCGGCGTGGCGCGGACCCGGCTTTTGGCCGAGAACGCCTTCATGGTGGTGGCGTTGCCCTGAAAATCGGTCAGCTCCACATCGCCCTCGATGTCGATATGCAGCATCAGGAAATGCTTCCTGAAATACGCTTGCACGTCGGGACGGCTGAGTACCGCCTGACGCATGCGATGACAGAACGGGCATTCGTCCAGTTCGAACATGATCAGGATACCCTGCTTGCCCTGATCCTTGGCGTTCTGCAGTTCTTCGGTCAGATCACCGAAGCTCGGGCTGAAGAAATAGGTGTTCGGATCACGCCATTCGGCCGCAACGGCCGTGCTGGCGATCACTGTCAGCCACAGGGCAGCGATGGTCTGTTGGATGCGCATGGGTCAATACTCCTCGTCCTGCTCGGTGCGGTCGCCGTCTCCTGATGGATGATGCAGGAGCGATCGATCTTATTCTTTATTGTTTTATCAGGCGCAAGGCCCGACATGCCATTCAGGATGGTACACCGCAACCTGCGCGCCCAGGCGCAAAGGCACAGTCCGATCACGCACGCCGGCGCAGACAGGCGGTCTCGTCGTCATTGTCCACCAGCTGATCCAACGACGTGCCCAAGGCCTCGCGCAAGGCGATATCCGCCCGCGCCAAATGTCCGCCGAGGCGTTCGTCCTTGGGCCAGAGGGGACTATCCGGCGCCGGCAGGGCGAAACCGGTGGCGCGATGCAGATCGTACAAGGTCAATCCGTCCAGACGCCGCGCCAGTCCCCAGCGCCCGTTGGCCGCACGATACACCAGCCGAGCGCGCTCCAGCTCGCTGAGCATGGCCTCCAGGCGCGGCGCGCTCCAGGCGCCGTCCAGTCGTGCCAGGGCACGCAGCGACATGGCGGTGCCCTGGCGTTGCGCCCGCGCCAGGTGTCCGAGCACCCGCACCGCTTCGACCAGTCCCAGCGGGGCATTGCCGCGCGCGCCGGGGACATAGCGGAACATGCCCAGGCTGCGGGTGAATTCCGCGCCCAGCAGCATCACCATCGCGCTCACATAGACCCAGACCAGAAAGATGGGCACCGCAGCCAGGGCGCCATAAATCGCCTCGTAAGCGGGAAAATGGGTGATATACGCGGCAAAGGCGCGCTTCGCCCCCTCGAACAGCAAGGCTGCCAACAACGCGCCGGCCAGCGCATGCCGGATCGGTACTTGCCGATTGGGCACCAGGGTATAGAGCAACGCGAACCCCAGTAGTGACGCCAACACCGGGGTCAGGCCGAGCAGGCGCTCACCGAGGCTACCGATGGCATCGCTCCACACGGACAACGACACCACGTACGACGTCGCCACCACACTCGCACCGATCAGGATCGGCCCCAGTGACAGCACCGCCCAATACACCAGGAAGGTTGCCACCCGACTGCGTCGTCCGCGCACCTCCCAGATCGCGTTTAGCGCGCGATCGATGGTGCTCATCATCATCAGCGCCACCACGATCAACGCGAGAAAACTGGCACCGGACAGCCGCGACGCCTTGCTGCTGAATTCCAACAGGTAGGTCTGCAGCACCTCGCCAGCGGCGGGCACGAAATTGTCGAACAGGAAGGCCTGCAGCGTCTCCTGGGCACGATCGGCCATGGGAAAGGCGGAAAACACCGCCAGGCTGACGGTCATCAACGGCACCAGGGCCAGCAGGAAGGCATAGGTCAGGGAGGCCGCATTCTGCGGCCCCTGGTGACGTGCGAAGCTGCCGCCCAGATAGCGCGCGAATGCCAAGCCGGCCCGCAGCCTATGCTGCAGCTTGGCGATCAAGGTATCGATTCCTGCTGTTTGTCGCGCGCTCGCCACCTGGCCTCCCGAGACTGATAAAATGCGCGTCCGGATGCCATCGAGCCGCGCCATGACCACAAAGATCTACCACAACCCGCGGTGCAGCAAGTCCCGCCAGACCCTGGCATTGCTGCAGGAGCACCATGTCGAGCCGGAAATCGTCGAGTACCTGAAGACACCGCCCAGTGCCGCCGAACTGGCTGGGATTCTTGACAAACTCGGCTTGGAACCCCGGCAATTGATGCGCACCCAGGAGGCCGAATACAAGGATAACGGCTTGGCCGACACGGCACTGACCCGCGACCAACTGATCGCTGCCATGGTCGCACACCCCAAGCTGATCGAACGCCCCATCGTGGTCCGGGACGGCAGGGTGGCCGTGGGCCGCCCGCCGGAAAACGTGCTGGACATCCTCTGATGGCTTATATCCTGGTCCTGTATTACAGCCGCCATGGCGCCACCGCCGAGATGGCCCGACTGGTTGCCCGCGGAGTCGAGGAAGCCGGCCTGGAGGCCAGGCTGCGCACCGTGCCCGCGGTATCCACCGTATGTGAAGCGGTCGCCGACGATATCCCCGAGGCCGGTGCCCCCTATGTCGATTTGGACGATCTGAAGGGCTGTGCCGGATTGGCGTTGGGCAGTCCAACGCGTTTCGGCAACATGGCGTCCGCCATGAAATATTTCTGGGACGGCACCAGTCCGCTGTGGCTCGCCGGCGCGCTGGCCGGGAAGCCGGGCGGCGTGTTCACCTCCACCGGCACCTTGCACGGCGGCCAGGAAAGCACCCTGCTGACCATGATGCTCCCGCTGCTGCACCACGGCATGATCATCAGCGGCCTGCCCTATACCGAGACCGAGCTGTTGAATACCGAGGCAGGCGGCACCCCATACGGTCCGTCGCATCTGGCCGGAACAGACAACAGCCGTGCCGTGACCGACGACGAAAAGGCGCTGTGTCGCGCCCTGGGGCGACGTTTGTCCGGCTTGGCATCCAAGCTGGGGACGGGCGGAGAATGAAAGCGTTCGTGCGTTACACCGCCTTGGGCGCCTATGTGGCGCTGATTGCGCTGATCGTGTTCTGGAACCTGACATCGCCACCCGCGACCATGTCACTGGTGGCACTGTTGGTGGTGGCACTGGCGCCCCTGCTCCTGATGGCACCGGGCATGCTGCGGGGGCAGCCCAAAACGCACGCCTACATGGCCTATGTCAGCCTGCTGTACATGACCCACGGGCTGGTCACCGCGGCAACCCCAGGTGATCCGGACCGTCTGCTCGGCGCGGCCGAATCGGCCATCGCCCTGTTCCTGATGGTCGCCGCCGCCATTATTGGCAAGGCCTACAAGCGCGGCGTATGAGCGGACAACTGCCGCTGGCCCTGAAGCTGCGCCCCCAGCAACGCCTGAGCGACTTCGTGGTCGGCGACAATGGTCAGGCGCTGGCGGATCTGACCCAACTGATTTCCGCCCCTGGCCCCGCCCAGGTATACCTGAGCGGGCCTGCCGGCGTCGGCAAGAGCCACCTGCTGGCCGGGCTTTGCGGTGCCGCCGAGGATCGTGGCCTGAGCGCCGCCTATCTGCCGCTGGCCGATCACGCACAGCTGCATCCCGACATGCTGGTCGGGCTGGAACAGTACGACTTGTTGGCGTTGGATGACGTCGACACCATCGCCGGGCACGACCATTGGGAGACGGCATTGTTCGCGCTTTACAACCGCGCCCGCGACGTCGGCCGCCGGCTGGCGGTCACTGCCGACTGCGGTCCGACCCAGCTGGCCATCGCCCTGCCCGACCTGCGCTCACGCTTGGCCTGGGGCCAGGCCTATCGCCTCAAGGCGCTGTCCGATGACGACAAGTTGGCAGTGCTGACCAGCGCCGCCAAGCAGCGCGGCTTGGCGCTTTCCCTGGACGTCGCGCGGTACATTCTCGACCGGGCGCCCCGGGACATTCCCAGCCTGCTGGAGCTGATGAACCGGCTCGATGACGCCGCGCTCGCGGCCAAGCGCGGCCTGACCCTCCCCTTCGTCCGCACCCATCTGCCCCCCTCGCTGGACTAAAACACCTTGGGTATCGGCCGGCAGATTTGCTAGGGTCGGCTACGTCGAACATCACAAAATCAATACGACACCCAAAACAACAAGCATCGTCGGCCGCTGTGGTTTTACCGACATCGGAGGATGCAACTATGTCCAGCTGGCGGGTTCGCGGCAGTGCGCTGCTGTGCGCGCTGTCTCTATTGGGCGCGATGGGGACTCGCGCCGGGGAATTGGAGGACCGTTTCAACCACCAGTTCGCCCTCGCCAAGGAAGGCAATGCACAAGCCATGTACGAAGTGGGCCAGATGTACGAACTGGGCATGGGCACGGCAACCAGCCACGCCGAAGCCCTCGGTTGGTACCGCGCGGCCGCGGACCAGGGCCATGGCGCGGCGTCCTACCAGATGGGCTATGCGTACTATTGGGGCAAGGGCGTCGAGCGGGACCGGCGCCAGGCGTTCAACTGGTTCGAACGGGCCGCCAACGCAGGCAATCAGGCAGCGATGCCCTATCTGTCCAAGATGTACGCCCTGGGCCAGGGTATCGGGCAAGACAAGGCGAAAGCCGCGGAATGGGCGGCCCGCGTCAGGACCAGCCACAGTCTTTACCAGCCACCCCCCAAGCCGGAACAGCCAAAACCCGCCCCGAGGCCGGTCGTGGAGGAAAAACCGGCGCCGGCACCCGCTCCGGCTCCGGCTCCACCCCCGGTTGCGACGGTCACGCCCGTACCCCGGCCGGATCCGCAGCCGCCCGCCCCGGTCCCGGCAAAACGGGCAGCGCCAAAGGTCAAATCCAGCCCACCCGTCCGCACGCCAAGAAAGGCCAAGCCCGAGGAGCACCACAAGTTGCTGCTGACGCACGAATGGCTCAAGGCCGGTCGGCCGGCACTTTACCTGCCCTCCAGCGAGACCGCCTGTCGACTGGACGGCGAGGTCGTACGCTGTCATTCGGCCGCCAAGCGCTCGTCGCTGCTCGGGCGCCCCTATGAATTCCAGGTCATCGCCGAGATTGCCGACTTCACCGCCGACGGCCGGTTCGCGCTCCACTACCAGCCGGCGTTGATCCAGTTTCTCGAGGCCCCGCCCGGGGCGTACGCCGCCGACGCCGAACAGACCCTTGGCGACGATGCGTTGCGCGAACGGGTCGAGAGCACCGCCGTCGATCTGAGTTGTCGATTCGATGGAAGCCGGCTCATCAGTTGTACCGATCAGCACGGCAAGGCATCGGAATTCACCACCGTCAAACCGGGATAACCTTTGCCCGGGCGGCAAGGCTGAGCGGGGTCGCCGCCGCCGGGCCTACCGGCGGCGCGGCAACTCGATCGCGTTCATTGGGAGGTGAACATCGACAGCCGGGACCGTAACCCGGACCTCTGTCGTCCCCACATCGCACCGGCAACCTGCGGTGTGCCGCTACCACACGGCAAAACCGCCCCCTAGGATGGTGTATTGACCGCCCGGTAGCGGCCGACCAGATGCCGCAGCCCGACCATGGCGACGGCCGCCACGGGCAGTGCCAACAGGATGCCGAAGAAGCCATAGAGCTGCCCCCCGGCCATCACGGCGAAAATCACCGCGACCGGGTGCAGCCCGATGCGATCACCCACCAGCTTGGGCGTCAGCACCGTGCCTTCCAGCAACTGAGCGACCACGAATACCGCCGCAACACCCAACAGGCCATCCGGCCCCTGGAACTGGAGCACCAACGCCAACCCGGCGATGGCGATCCCGACGATCAGCCCCAGATAAGGGACGAAGCTGACCAGTCCCGCAGCCAGTCCGATCAGCAGGGCGAAATCCAAACCGATCAGCGACAGACCGAGCACATAGATCAAAGCGAGCGCCGCCATCACCGCCAGCTGCCCGCGCAAAAACGCGCTGAGCACCTCGTCCGACTCCCGCGCCAACCCGACCCAGGTGGCGGCGGAACGACTGGGCAGCAAGCCACGCAGCCCGGCCATGATGTGGTCCCAGTCGCGCAACAGGTAGAAGGTGATCACCGGGATCAGCAACAGATTCGCCAACCAACCCAGCAGCGCCAGCCCGGACTTAGACACCGAGCCGATGGCACCGCTCAACAAGCCGCCCGCCTGTTGCCAGTGCGCACTGAGCGCATCCCGGATCGCCCCCAGATCCGTGAGCTGACCCTGCACAGGCAAATGAGCCTTGACCCACGGCAACACGTGGTTGCGCACCCAATCCAGATACAGCGGGGCCTTTTTCAGCAAAGTGGTGATTTGCGCTTCGAGCTGGGGGATCAGAATCAACAGGAACAGCGTGATCAGACTGAAGATCGCCACGAACACCAGACTGACGGCAATGGTGCGCGGCATGCGCCGCCCGCGCATCCGGATCGCTTCGAGCCGATCGACCAGCGGGTCGCCGAGATAGGCCAGCGCCGCACCGGCGATGAATGGCGTGAGGATCGGCGACAGCAGATACAGCAGGGTGCCGACAACGACCAGCAGTACCAAGCCGAACCAGCGCCAGGATTCACGATTGTCCATGTTGAACCGCCCGTCGACTCCATTCGTAGACATAACCCAACCCGCTGAGTATCACTGCCGTTGCAACGGCCCATTCCAGCCAGTCGAACCACACCACCGGCAGCGGCACCAAGCCCAGGTGAAACAATGCCGCCACGCCCAATACGATCTGCAGGGTCGTGCTGACCTTGCTGCTCCAGGACGGTTCGGCATGGAAAGGCGCGATCAGCCAGTTGTACAGCACGCCCCCGCCGATCACGATGACATCGCGGCAGACGATCAGCACCACCAGCCACCAGGAGATCATCCCCAACCAGGCCAACGACAAAAAGGTGGCAATCAACAACAGCTTGTCCGCCAACGGGTCGAGCACACCGCCCAAACGACTCTGCCAGCCATAGTGTTTGGCCAGAAATCCGTCCACCGCGTCCGAGATCCCGGCCACGGCGAACAACAGCACCGCCCAGGTGTAGTAGCCCTCCAGCAATGCCCACACCACGGGCGCCACCAGCAGAATACGGGCGATGCTGATCAGATTGGGGATATCGCGGGCGCGCATGATCGGCGGTTCCTGTCGCTCAGCGTACCAGCCGATAGCGCAAGTCGACCCGCTCGGGCGGCGCGACGGCCGTCGGTGGTTGAGGCGCCGCTGCCGGGGTGCCATCCGCCGGCGGCGGCGTGTCGCTGGTGCCCGGGGCCGGCAGCGGCGCAGCCGGCAGTTGGTCCGGCGACGGGGCGGGCGGTGGCGACGGCAGGTCCGGCAGTCGCTCCAGCGGACCGGCCAGGTCCAGCACCCGCGCCAACGCATCCCGTCCGCCCCGAGAGAGTACCGTCAGCTCCAGGGCATCCCCCTCGCTGGCGCGCAACCAGACCCGGTCCACCGCTTCCCGGTCGCCGAGCAGTGCCAGCACCCGCGCGTAATCGGCCACACTGCGCACGTCTTCGACCCGCACCACCAGGTGGCCGGGACCGTCACCACCGGTCCCCAATGGCGCGTAACGGGCGACCAGTTGATCGGTCAGGCGGCTCACCGCCGCTTGCAGCGCCTGTGCGGCATGTTCACCAGTGGTGGTGAAATCCTCCTGCGGCCGATCCTGCCGGTACAGGCTCCAGCGCGCCTCCCAATGGTCCGCTGCCACCTGGCGCAATCGCCCGGCCAGCACCAACGGCTGGTTATAACGACTGGACGCCTGCTCAATCCCTTCGCTGTAATCGCTCCACACGTCCGCCGCCGAGAGGCGGGACTGGTCTTCCAGATCCAACAACGGCCATTGCACCGGCAGCCCGCGCGCGTCGGCGGCATCGCGCAACGCCTTGGCCAGCGGCATCTCCGGCGAGACCAGCTCACGGGCGCCACCCTGTTCCGCCGCCAACCAGACGAGCACGCCGGGGCGGCTGTCGCCCCACAACGGCAATCCCCGTTGCCGCATGGCACGATCCAGGCCGGTCTTGTCGAAGCGTACCCACAGGCGGGAATCCGCCTGGCCTTCCGGCCCCATCACCCGTTCGAAACGAAATTGCTGCACAAAACCCGCCGCTTGTGGGGCCAACTCGGCCACCCCGGGCGCCGGGTCTCGGCCGGTCAATTTGACCATGACCAGCGCCAGCGCGTCGGCAATCGCCTGGTTGCGGCTGGCGAGGTCCTCACCCGCTGTCGGCACGCGGGTTTCATAGAGATCTTGAACGGTGGCGGCCGCCAGGCCGGCGGAGAACGTCAGCAGCAGGAAAATGCTCAGCCCCTTGCGCAGGGCGGGTCTTAGGGTGCTCATACCCCGGGATTCTATCCTGCCTTTGGCGATGGGAAGAAGCACAAAGCCTGCCGCGATCCTGAGCAGCTTGCTAAAATGGCCGACTTATCGCATCACGGCCGCGGAGCAGCCCCCTTTGAGCACCAAACCCGAAGACCCCAAGCAGACCGGCCTCAGCTATGCCCAGGCCGGTGTCGACATCGACGCGGGCAACGCCCTGGTCGAGCGTATCAAGCCGGTGGTGAAGAACACCTTCCGCCCGGGCGTACTAACGGGACTGGGCGGTTTCGGCGCCCTGTTCGAGCTGCCCGTCAACGACTATCGGCAACCGATTCTGGTGTCCGGCACCGACGGCGTGGGTACCAAGCTGAAGCTGGCCATGATGATGGACAAGCACGACACCATCGGCATCGACCTGGTGGCAATGTGCGTAAACGATATTGTCGTGACCGGCGCCGAGCCGCTGTTCTTCCTGGACTACTACGCCACCGGCAAGCTGGAGGTGGACAAGGGTGCCGCCATCGTCGGCGGTATCGCCGAAGGCTGCACGCAGGCGGGCTGCGCACTGACCGGTGGCGAGACCGCCGAGATGCCCGGCATGTACGCCGGCGAGGACTACGATCTGGCCGGCTTTGCCGTAGGCATCGTCGAGAAATCCAGGATGATCACCGCCGACAAGGTGGGCGCTGGCGACGTGCTGCTCGGCTTGGCATCATCCGGCCCCCACTCCAACGGGTACTCGCTGATCCGCAAGGTACTGGAGGTGTCCGGCGCCGATCTGGGTTCCCCGCTGGGCAACACCACCCTGGGCGAGGCGCTGCTGGCGCCGACCCGCATCTATGTCAAACAACTGCTGGCACTGTTCAAGGAAATCGACGTGCACGCCCTGGCCCACAACACCGGCGGCGGCTTGACCGAGAACGTGCCCCGCGTGCTGCCCGAGCACACCGTGGTGGTCATCGATCCCACCGCCTGGCCCCGCCCCGCCGTGTTCGACTGGCTGCAGGAGCAAGGCAATATCGACGCCAAGGAGATGCTGCGCACCTTCAATTGCGGCATCGGCATGGTGGTTTGCGTGGCCGAGGCGGACGCCGACCGGGCCACGGATGTCCTCACCGCACAGGGCGAGACCGTCTACCGACTGGGGCGGATCGAGGCGAGCGACCGCGCCGAGCCAAGCGTGCGCTACAGCGCATGAGTGATGTGCAACAGCTGCCGGTGGTGGTGCTCATCTCCGGCAGCGGCTCAAACCTGCAGGCCCTGATCGATGCGGCATCCGCCTACCGGATCGTCGCGGTGATCAGCAACAAGGCGGATGCCTATGGCTTGCGTCGCGCCGACGATGCCGGCATTCCGACCGCCGTGGTCGATCACCGGGCCTTCGCCGACCGCGAGGCGTTCGATTCCGCGTTGATGGAGCAGATCGACGGGTTTTCCCCGGGACTCGTGGTGTTGGCCGGTTTCATGCGTATTCTGACCCCCGGCTTTGTGCGGCACTACGCGGGACGGCTACTCAATATCCACCCGTCACTGCTGCCGAAGTACCAGGGGCTGCATACCCACCAGCGAGCGATCGATGCCGGCGACACGGAGCACGGTGCCAGCGTGCATTTCGTCACCGAAGAACTGGACGGCGGCCCGGTGGTCGCCCAAGGCCGGGTGCCGATCCAGGCTGACGACAGCCCCGCCGAACTGGCCGCTCGGGTGCTTGAGATCGAACACCAACTCTACCCGGCCGTGGTGACCTGGTACGCCACTGGTCGGTTGTGCTGGCGATCCGGTCAGCCGGTGCTCGATGGCGAGCCACTGGCCGCGCCGGTGCTGCTTGCCTGACAAGTACGCACGCTGTCATCCGTCCAGCGTCCAGCTCCCTGGCTGACAGAGATCCCTACAACATCGCGACCCGGCGGCCGGTCGTCATCGAGTCAATCCTGCCGTTGGCGGATACTGCCTGACGTGATCAACGAATGATCCGGGCTGGGATCGCCTGCACCGACGCGGTTACTGGGCGCCGTCCGGCAACGCCGGCGCAATCTGCACCCGATCATTTTGCAGCATCGCTATCACGTCATCGGTAATGTCCGCCTCCGGGGCGATCACCAGCATGCCCGGCTGCTTGACCATCACAACGGTAAGACCGCGCTGTTGCGCCGCGCGTCTTGCAAGCGGCTGCATCTCGACGGCGAAATCGCGTACCAGTTGCTGGCGCAACTGCTGCGCCGACTGCCGTGCCTGCCCCAGTTCCCGGGACAATTCGCTGCGGGCCTCAAGTACCAGGGTGCTCACCGCTTGCTTGTCTTCGTCGGTGGCGTCCTTGCCGAGCCTGTCGGTCGCGGCGGTAACCCGCTGCTCCAAGTCCGTCTTGAGTTTGAGCAGCTTGGCCTCCTGGTCCTTGGCGTAGGATTGCACCTGCCCGGCAATGGCCTTGTCCCGGCCCGCGGACTGGGCCACCAGATCGAGGTCGATCACGGCGATTCCCCCATCGCCCTTGCCCAAATCACACCCGGTCAGCAACGCGGCGGCCACGACCCAGGCGCTGATCCTGAAGATCAAATGAAAAGTCATGTTTGTTCAACTCACGGTTGTTGTCATCAGGGACCGCCAAGCGGCAGCCGCCCAAGAGCCCCGGCTGAGGCTAGGACAGGCAATAATCGAGCCGCCCCAACGAACCCGCCCGTTCCGGCGACAAATCACCTTACAAGATAAGGGAATTCGCTGATAGCCGTGTTGGGTCGACCTGATGCGCGGGGAAGCCGGATAACGCCCGAGTGTCAAATAATCGAACAGCCGGAAAGCCGGTCGCCACCCCAGTCACCCAGCGCCGTCGCCGATCCCACATCGGCGCCCGGACCCAATGCGCTGCCCGGCATGCCGGTCCGCTCAGGATTTGGGCAAGGTCACGCCCCGCTGCCCCTGGTATTTGCCTCCCCGGTCGGCATACGAGGTCTCGCAGATCTCGTCCGACTCGAAGAACAGGATCTGCGCCACCCCTTCATTGGCGTAGATCTTGGCCGGCAGCGGCGTGGTGTTGGAGAACTCCAGGGTGATATGCCCTTCCCACTCCGGCTCCAGCGGCGTGACATTGACGATGATGCCGCAACGCGCATAGGTGGACTTGCCCAGGCATACCGTGAGCACGCTGCGGGGGATGCGGAAGTACTCGACGGTTCGGGCCAGGGCGAAGGAGTTGGGCGGAATGATGCAGACATCCGACTTCACGTCCACGAAACTGGAATCGTCGAAATTCTTCGGATCAACCACGGCCGAGTTGATATTGGTGAATATCTTGAATTCGTCAGCGCACCGCACATCGTAGCCGTAGCTGGAAGTGCCGTAGGAGATCATGCGGCCGGCATCGCCATCCCGAACCTGCCCAGGAATGAACGGGTCGATCATGCCGTGTTGTTCGGCCATGCGGCGGATCCAGCGGTCGGATTTGATGGTCATCTGGGGTCTTTTACTTATAGGTGGGCGATCAAATGGGCGGCCATGTTACTACAGCGTAAAAAAAACCGTGCAACCCCACCGATGCATCGGCCCCTGGAAGGTGCATCCGTGCTGGACATGTCCGGATGCCTGTCCGCAGCATAAACGTCATCAATTTTTACAGACACTGCGGGGAAGCGTCCCGAAGAAGATCCCAACATACTGATTGAATGGCGTTTTTTAGCGGCTTCCGATTTGGCTCGACTCATGCTTTGTGCGATCCGTGCTGCCCCAAATTCGCGGGCACGCCCTATGGAGAACGCCATAATGACCCAGCGTGCCTTGCTGCTCGCAAGTGTGGCCCTGGTTGCCTCGATCACCGCGCATCTATCGCGCGCCGCCGTTGTCGATGCCTGGATGATCGACGATTTCGTTGCCACCCAGGACGTCAGCGTCGACGCTGCCGCGCCCCCCAACCAGCTCAACTTCGCCAGCACAGTGGCGCCCACCGCAATCGGCGGTGAACGCGATCTGTTGGTGACCAAGACCGCAGGCGTAGCCGGTGAACGGGTGCGGGCACGCATCAATCCGCTCGGCGCCAACCTGCTGCGACTGACCCAGGACGAGGCCAACGGCACCGTCGTGGTCAGCTGGGACGGCTTCGACGGTAGCGGTGCAATCGACGCATCGGGATTGGGCGGTATCGACCTGGGCGCTGGGCTGGTGAACCCGTTCTTCGAATTGAACCTGACCTTCTCCGACGTCGGTGGCCCGATCGTTCTGGAGGTGTTTGAACAGGGCAATATCGGAAATTTTGCTCAGGCCACGATCAACGCACCCGGCGGCGTCGCATCCGGATCGTCGCTTCTCTTGACCAAGGCCTTCAGCGATTTCATCGCCTTCGGTTCGTCCAGTCTGGGCGCCATCTTCGGGAACGTCGGTGCCATCGCCATGACCATCGACGCCCGCGCCGTGGCCCAGGAAGGCTGGGACATGCGCCTGGACTATCTGAAGACCCGCGGCACCGTACCGGTCACCACGATTGCCCTACCCGGCGGCCTCGCGCTGATGGGCCTCGGTCTGGCAGCCATGCGCCGTCGGAGGGTCAGCTGACCCGCAGCGATCGGGACAGACCTCCACGCCAACAAAAAAGCCCCGCCAAGCGGGGCTTTTTTGTACCACCCCGATGCAACGCATCGGGACAGTCGACTGTCGATCAGTTGTTCTGGATCACGATGTTGGGGAACTTGGCCGCGTAGCTCTTGGACTGCAGGGCCAGCTTGGCGGCCGTCTTGCGGGCGATCTCCCGATAGATCTGGGCCGGACGGGACTCGGGCTCGGCCACCACGGTGGGCTTGCCGGAATCCGCTTCCTCGCAGATGCGCAGCTCCAGCGGCAGGGCGCCGAGGAAGTCCACACCGTATTGCTCGGCCATGCGCTTGCCGCCGCCCTCACCGAAGATGTGCTCTTCGTGGCCGCACTCGGAGCAGATGTGAATGGACATGTTCTCCACGATGCCGAGCACGGGCACTTCCACCTTCTCGAACATCTTGAAGCCTTTGCGCGCGTCCAGCAGGGCGATGTCCTGCGGCGTGGTGACCACCACGGCGCCGGACACGGGCACCTTCTGCGCCAGGGTCAGCTGGGTGTCGCCGGTGCCGGGCGGCAGGTCGATGACCAGGTAGTCCAGATCGGTCCAGTTGGTGTCGTTCAACAACTGCTCCAACGCCTGGGTGACCATGGGGCCACGCCAGATCATCGGGGTCTCCTCGTCGATCAGGAAACCGATGGACATCGCCTGGATGTCGTAGCTGGTCATCGGCTCCAGGGTGTTGCCATCCTTGGACTCCGGCTTGCCGGAGATACCCAGCATCCGCGGCTGGGAAGGACCGTAGATGTCAGCGTCCAGGATACCGACCTTGGCGCCTTCGGCGGCCAAGGCCAGTGCCAGATTGACCGCGGTGGTTGACTTGCCCACGCCGCCCTTGCCGGACGCGACGCAGACGATGTTCTTGACGTTGTCGATGGGCTTGAGGGATTTCTGCACCGAGTGGGCGACGATCTTCCAACCCAGATCGACCTCGCAGCTGGTCACGCCGTCGACACCTTCCACCGCGGCTTTGACCGCATTGGCAATCTCGTCTTTCACGCCCGCGGCGGGAAAACCGAGCAGCACGGTGACCTTGACCTTGTCACCGTCGATGTCGATGCCCTTGACGCACTTGGTGCTGACCAGGTCCTTTTCCATATGGGGCTCAATGTAGCCCTTGATGGCCTCTTCGATCTGTTCTTTGGTCACGGTGGACATAACTGCCAAATCTCCTGCAAGGGACGCGGGACAAGCCGGCGCCGATTGCGTGCTGTGCGTGGTAATTCGGGAAAACTTGGCCGCGGATTTTACACAATCGCGGCGGCGATTCCCAAGGTAAAAGGTGGGTCTTTATGTTGAGGCGGCGGTTTCGCCTTTCAACACCGCCCGAACAACGCCATGCCGCGCGCCGAATATGAAATAATGGGCAGCTTGACCCGTCACCCGATGCCGCACGCCGAATCATGAGCGAAACGCCCCGCAAGATCCTTGTCACCAGCGCCCTGCCCTACGCCAACGGGCCCATCCATATCGGCCACCTGGTGGAGTACATCCAGACCGACATCTGGGTGCGTTATCAGAAGATGCGCGGCAACGAATGCTGGTACGTCTGCGCCGACGACGCCCACGGCACGCCGATCATGCTGCGGGCCAGGGCCGAAGGCATCACTCCGGAAGAACTGATCGCCCGGGTATCCCAGGAGCATCAGGCGGATTTCGCCGGCTTCGGCATCGCCTTCGACAACTACGGCAGCACCCACTCGGACGAGAACCGCGCGCTTGCCAGCCAGATCTACCTGGCCAACCGCGAGGCCGGCCACATCAGCACCCGCACCATCCAGCGCCCCTACGACCCGCAGGAAAACATGTTCCTGCCGGATCGCTTCATCAAGGGCACCTGCCCCAAGTGCGGCGCCGAGGACCAATACGGCGACAACTGCGAGGTGTGCGGCGCCACCTACTCGCCGTCCGAGCTGAAGGACCCGTTTTCCGCCGTATCCGGGGCCACCCCGACCCAGAAGGACACCGAGCAGTACTTCTTCGATCTGGGGCACTTTGAAAAATCACTCAAGGACTGGACCCGCGGCGGTCAGTTGCAAGCGGCCATCGCCGCCAAGCTCAACGAATGGTTCGAGGGCGGCTTGAAGGACTGGGAGATCTCCCGCGATGCCCCCTACTTCGGCTTCGAGATCCCCGAGGCGCCGAACAAGTTCTTCTACGTCTGGATGGACGCACCCATCGGCTACATGGCCAGCTTCAAGCAACTGTGCGACAAGGCCGGGCTGGACTTCGACGCCTGGTGGGCCAAGGACAGCGACACCGAGCTGTATCATTTCATCGGCAAGGACATCGCGTATTTCCATACCTTGTTCTGGCCGGCGATGCTGGAAGGCGCCGGGCTGCGCCGCCCCACCAAGGTGTTCTGCCACGGCTTCCTGACCGTGGACGGCGCCAAGATGTCCAAGTCCCGCGGCACCTTTATCAAGGCCCGCACCTACCTGGATCACCTGAACCCCGAGGCGCTGCGCTACTACTTTGCCGCCAAGCTGTCGGACGGCATCGACGATATCGACCTGAACCTGGAGGACTTCGTCCAGCGGGTGAACTCGGACCTGGTGGGCAAGGTGGTGAACATCGCCAGCCGCTGCGCCGGCTTCATCAAAAAACGCTTTGATGGCAAGTTGGCCGCGGAGCTGTCCGAACCCGAGCTGTTCCACACCTTCGTCCGGGCCGGTGACGAGATCGCCGCCTTGTACGAAGCCCGCGCCTTCGGCCGCGCGGTGCGCGAGATCATGGCGCTGGCCGATCTGGCCAACCAGTACATCGACGAGCAGGCACCCTGGGTAGTGGCCAAACAGGACGGCCGCGATGCGGAGTTGCACGCGATCTGCAGCATGGGGATTGAACTGTTCCGCGTACTGATCGGTTACCTCCGTCCGATCCTGCCGGGCATCACCGCACAGTCCGAGGCGTTCCTGCAGATCGAACCCCTGACCTGGGACAAGATCGCGGAGCCACTGGGCGGGCACACTGTGGCCAAGTTCAAACCGCTGATGACCCGTATCGACAGCGATCAGGTGTCCAAGATGGTGGAGCAGTCCAAGGACGACCTGGCCGCCGAGCCCAAGGCCACGGCGAAAGTTGCTGCCAGCGGCCCGCTGGCCAAGAACCCGATCGGCGAGACCATCGACTTCGACGCCTTCGCCAAGGTGGATCTGCGCGTGGTGCGCATCGCCAAGGCGGAACATGTCCAGGGAGCGGACAAGTTGCTGCGCCTGACGCTGGACCTGGGCGGCGAGACCCGTAACGTATTTGCCGGTATCAAATCCGCCTACAACCCGGAAGACCTGGAAGGCAGGCTCACCGTGATGGTGGCCAATCTGGCACCGCGCAAGATGAAGTTCGGCGTGTCCGAGGGCATGGTGCTGGCAGCTGGCCCGGGCGGCAAGGAGCTGTTCATCCTCAACCCGGATGACGGTGCCCAGCCGGGCATGAAAGTAAAGTGAATATCCCCCACCCGCAGCGATTTGTATGCTGCGGGCCGTGCGACTAACGTGAGCGACTCCACAAGCCACCGGATGCCTGGATGACCGAATACGCCCTGATCCTGGTCAGCACCGTACTGGTCAACAATTTCGTACTGGTCAAGTTCCTCGGCCTGTGCCCGTTCATGGGCGTCTCGCGCAAGCTGGAGACCGCGCTGGGGATGGGCCTGGCGACCACCTTTGTGCTGACCCTGTCATCGGTGTGCAGCTATCTGGTCAATACCTACCTGCTGGCACCGCTGGGGCTGGAATACCTGCAGACCATCGCCTTCATCCTGGTGATCGCGGTGGTGGTGCAGTTCACTGAAATGGTAATGCACAAGACCAGCCCGATGCTGTATCAGGTGCTGGGGATCTTCCTGCCGCTGATCACCACCAACTGCGCGGTGCTCGGGGTGGCGTTGCTGAACGTCCAGCAGGATCATGGCTTTGCCGAGTCGGCACTGTACGGCTTCGGTGCCGCGGTCGGCTTTTCGCTGGTGTTGGTACTGTTCGCCGCGGTGCGTGAGCGGGTCACCGTGGCCGACGTGCCCATGCCCTTCCAGGGCAATGCCATCGCGCTGATCACCGCCGGGCTGATGTCCATGGCCTTTATGGGCTTTTCCGGCCTGGTGGCAGGATAGGTCAGGTGCTCTACGCCATACTCGCCATTACCGGGCTGGCCGTCGCCTTCGGTCTGCTGCTGGGTTATTCCTCGGTCCGTTTCCGGGTCGAGGGCGATCCCATCGTCGACCAGATCGACGCCCTGCTACCGCAGACCCAGTGCGGCCAATGCAGCTACGCCGGCTGCCGCCCCTATGCCGAGGCCATCGCCTCCGGCGAGGCCGAGATCAACCGCTGCCCGCCCGGTGGCGAGGTGACCATGATCGCCCTGGCCGATCTGCTCGGCCGCGACCCGGTGCCGCTGGAAGACGAGGCAGCCGCGGAAAAACCCAAGTCGGCGGCGGTGATCATCGAAAAGGATTGCATCGGCTGCACCCTATGCATCCAGGCCTGCCCGGTGGATGCCATCCTCGGTGCCGCCAAGCAGATGCACACGGTGATCGCCGACGAATGCACCGGCTGTGAGTTATGCATTCCGCCCTGCCCGGTGGAATGCATCATCATGGAACCCATCGCCGACACGCCAGACACCTGGCAATGGCCACACCCGGCCGAGCGTAAACAGGTGATGGGATCGTGAGCGAACTGCAACGCCCAATCCACGAGTTTTCCGGCGGCCTGGACCTGCCCGGCCACAAGGCGCAGTCGACCGGTCGGCCGATTGCCACGGCGCCGCTCGGCCAACACTTTGTGGTACCGCTGCAGCAACACATCGGCGAGCCCACCGAACCCCTGGTCGCGGTCGGCGATCGGGTGCTGACCGGCCAGGTGATCGCCCGCGCCCAGGACTACATCAGTGCGCCCGTCCACGCACCCTGCTCGGGCACCGTGGCGGCCATCGGCGACCACGCCATTCCGCACCCGTCCGGGTTGCAGGCGGCTTGCATCGTCATCGACAGTGACGGCGCCGACACCTGGACCGAGCTGCCCGAACCCTGGCCGGATTTCATGGATCGTGACCCGGCCGAGCTGCGCGAACGTATCCGCTGGGCCGGCATCGTCGGCCTGGGCGGCGCCGGGTTCCCCACCAGCGTCAAGGTGAACCCCGGGCCCGAGCTGCCGATCCACACCCTGATCCTTAATGCCGCCGAATGCGAACCGTACATCACCTGCGACGACATGCTGATGCGCGAGCAGGCGGACAGGATACTGGCCGGCCTGGCGGTCATCCGCCACGTGGTGGGCGCCAGCGAGTGCCTGATCGGCATCGAGGCCAACAAGCCGGACGCCATCGCCGCCATGCGCGCGGCGGTGGTCAGCAGCGGTTGCCCGGATACCCATGTCATGGTGGTGCCGGCAAAGTACCCCAGCGGCGGCGAAAAACAGCTGATTCAACTGCTCACCGGCCTGGAGGTGCCCAGTCAGGGACTGCCGGCGCAAATCGGCGTGCTTTGCCAGAACGTGGCCACCGCCGCCGCGGTGGCGGACGCCGTGCTGGCCGGCAAACCGATGCTTGAGCGCGTGGTCACGGTGTCCGGGCAGGGCGTGGCCGAACCGGGCAATTTCCGCGTGCGACTGGGCACCCGGATGGCCGATGTGGTCGCGCTGGCCGGTGGTTATACCGACCGCGTCCACCGCCTGATCCTGGGCGGCCCGATGATGGGCTTCGCCCTGCCCAGCGACGAGCTGCCCATCACCAAGACCGCCAACTGCCTGCTCGCGGCCTCCGCCGCCGAGATCCCCGATCCGCCGCCGGCGCTGCCCTGCATCCGCTACGGGCGCTGCGCCGAGGTCTGTCCGGCATTGTTGTTGCCGCAGCAATTGTACTGGCACGCCCGGGCGCGCGACCTGGACAAGACGCAGGACTTCAATCTGTTCGACTGCATCGAATGCGGCTGCTGCGCGCACGTGTGTCCGTCCCATATTCCATTGGTGCAGTACTACCGCTACGCCAAGACCGCCATCTGGAGCCAGGAGCGCGACAAGGCGCGCGCCGATATCGCCCGACGGCGGCATGAGTTTCGCCAGGAGCGTCTGGCCCGGCTGGAGGCCGAACGCAAGGCGCGCCTGCGCAAGAAGAAGGAGGCCCTGGATGCGCAACCCAAGGGTGCCGCCGATCCGAAGAAGGCAGCCATCGAAGCAGCCATGAAACGCGTCGCCGCCAAGAAGGCGGCCGCCGCTCAACAACAACCGGAGAACTGAGCGTTGGAATTTGCAACCAGCTCGTCGCCGCATATCAGTGGCAGCCAGTCGGTCAGTCGGGTGATGGCCGAGGTGCTGCTCGCGCTCGTGCCCGGTATCGTCGCCTTGATCTGGTTCTTTGGTTGGGGGGTGTTGATCAATATTGTGATCGCCGCCATCGCCGCCCTGACGGCGGAAGCGGCCGTGCTGAAGCTGCGCGGCCGACCGGTGCTGCGCACCCTGGGAGACCTGTCGGCGCTGGTCACCGCCGTACTGCTCGGCCTGGCGTTGCCGCCTACCCTGCCCTGGTGGCTGACGGTGCTGGGCGTGGTGTTCGCCATTGTCATCGCCAAACAGTTGTATGGCGGACTGGGCTACAACCCCTTCAACCCGGCCATGGCCGGTTATGTGCTGCTGCTGGTGTCCTTTCCGCTGGACATGACCCGTTGGCTGCCGCCGGCCGAGGTCGCCCAGCACACCCTGGACTTTGCCGACAGCCTGCGCCTGATCCTCACCGGCAGCATGCCCAGCGGTATGACCTGGGACGCCATGACCGGCGCGACGCCGCTGGATCAAATGCGCACCGGGCTGGATATGAACCGCATGATCCATGAGATCCGGGAGAGCCCGCTGTGGGGCAGTGTCGGTGCCGTGGGCTGGGAATGGGTCGCGGGACTGTATCTGGCCGGCGGACTCTACCTAGTGTGGCGAAAGATCATCAGCTGGCACATTCCGGCAGGCATGCTCGGCGGGCTGTTTGTGATCGCCCTGTTGTTCAATATGATCGACGCCCACACCCATCCTTCGCCGCTGTTCCACCTGTTCAGCGGTGCCACCATGCTGGGTGCGTTCTTCATCGCCACCGACCCGGTATCCGCCGCCACCACCAACCGCGGCAAGCTGATCTACGGCGCACTGATCGGCATATTGGTATTCGTGATCCGCACCTACGGCGGCTACCCGGACGCCGTGGCCTTTGCCGTGTTGCTGATGAACATGGCCGCGCCGACCATCGACTACTACACCCAACCCAGGGCGTTCGGCCACAGGAAGGACGGCAATGGTTAAACACCCGGCCCTGATCGGCGGCATCCTACTCGGCGTGTTCGGCATCGCCGGGTCCGCGCTGGTGGCCTTGACCTATGACAGCACCGCCGAGCGCATCGCGCAGAACGAGCGCGATGCCCTGCTCCGTCAGATCAGCACCCTGGTACCGGCCCAGGAACTGGACAACGACATCCTGGCGGACACGCACACGGTACAGGCGCCAGAGGCCTTGGGCGCGCCCAGCACGACCGTCTACAGCGGACGCCGTGACGGCCGCATCAGTGCCATCGTGCTCAGCCCGGTGGTCGCCCCGGACGGCTACAACGGTGCCATTCGCCTGATCATCGGCGTCCGCGCCGACGGCACCCTGGCGGGAGTGCGGGTACTCGGCCACAAGGAAACTCCCGGGTTGGGTGACAAGATCGACGTCAGTCGCAGCGACTGGATCACCCACTTTGCCGGTCTGGGCATGGGCAACCTGCCCGAAGCCGACTGGAAGGTGAAAAAAGACGGCGGCCACTTCGACCAGTTCACCGGCGCCACCATTACCCCTCGGGCAGTGGTCAAGGCCGTGCGCAAGACCCTGAACTGGGTGGCCTCCCACCACGCCACCTTGTTCGCCACAGACCACCCGACGGAGCAACAGCCATGAGCGAAGGCTACGGCAGGATCATCAAAGACGGCTTGTGGGGCAACAATCAGGCGCTGGTGGCCCTGCTGGGCCTGTGTCCGCTGTTGGCCGTGTCCAACACCTTCATCAACGCCCTGGGCCTGGGACTGGCAACCACCGCGGTGATCACCTTGTCGAACGGCACGGTGTCGCTGATCCGCAATATCGTGCGGCCGGAGATCCGCCTGCCGGTGTTCGTGCTGGTGATCGCGTCCTTTGTCACCGCCGTGGAGTTGGCCATGAATGCCTACTTTCACGAGCTCTACAACATCCTCGGCATATTCATCCCGTTGATCGTCACCAACTGCGCCATCATCGGCCGCGCCGAGGCCTTTGCATCGCGTAATCCGCTACGGCATTCGTTGCTGGACGGTGTATCGATCGGACTGGGCTTTACCCTGGCGCTGGTGACCCTGGGCGCCGGCCGGGAACTGATCGGCCAAGGCACCTTGTTCGCCGACGCCCACCTGATGTTCGGCGAGGTGGCCAGCGGCTGGACCTTGAGCGTCGGCGGCAATTATCCGGGCATCCTGCTGGCGATTCTGCCGCCCGGGGCCTTCCTCGGCCTGGGGATGATGATCGCGCTCAAAAACGTGATCGACAAAGGACTCGCCAACCGCGCGACCACGGTGGTTCCCGCTACCGACCAGGCCGCAGGCCAGCCCTCGGCCGGTTAGGCCACCGGCGTGGTTTCACGCCGATAACGATCAAGCAGCTTGTCCAGCGACTCGGGGTCGACGGGCTTGGTCAGGAAGTCGTCCATTCCCGCCGCGATGCATTCCTCCTTTGCGTCTTCGGCGGCATTCGCCGTCAGTGCGACGATGGGCAGGTGCTCCGCTTCGCCTTCCTGTGCCCGGTAGGCTCGCGTGAAGTCGGTACCGTCCATGCGTGGCATGCGCAGGTCCACCAACGCCAGATCGAAGGACTCGGCCTGTGCCGCCTCCAGAGCCCGCTGGCCGTCGCGCACCAGCACCACCTCGTGTCCGGCCTTGCGTAGCAGGCTATCCATCAGCTTGGCATTGATGGTGTCGTCCTCGGCGACCAGCACCCGGGCACCTCGACCCTCCGGTACCGTGTTCAGCAATACCGAAGGGGACAGCTGGCTGTCGATCTGGGTACCTGCCGCCAGCGTCATGGCATCCCACAGCACCGGCGTGACAAAGGGCTTGGCCAGTTCCACCGCGTGGTCGGACAGGGCGGTCACTGGCCGACGCGCGTAATGCAGCAATACCGTCGGCACTTCCTCACCGCACAGTTTTTCCACCATGCTCGCCAGCCCTTCCAGATCCATGCCGTGTCGGTCATCCGCGAAGACCGCTACATCGAACCGGCCGGCCTGTGCCTCGATCACCCGCGCAAGGCGGTCGGGACGATCGACCGAAACATAGCGCATGCCGGCATCCAAACAGGCCTGTTCCATCAGCTTGAGCTGCTCAGGGTAGGACTCCAACAACAGGGCCGTGCGGCCGCGCAGGGTCCCACTCGGCCTGGGCTGGCAGTCATCCAGCCCCTTGTGATCGAGAAACGGCAGACAGACCCAGAACGTGCTACCGCGGCCTTCGACACTTTCGACACCAATATCACCGGCCATCAAGCGGGCGAGATCCCGGGCGATGGTGGTACCCAGCCCGGTGCCGCCGTACTGCCGCGTGGTGGAGCTGTCCGATTGCCAGAAATTTTCGAATATCTTGCCCAGCTTGTCCCGGGCGATGCCGATGCCGGTATCCTCGACAGCCACATACAAGTGCCGCTTGGGCAACTCTGGCCGCGGTTCGCCGACACGCACCCGGATCAACACATGGCCTTGCTCGGTGAACTTCACCGCATTGCCCACCAGGTTGTAGAGCACCTGGCGAAACCGCAACTGGTCACCAAACACCTCGGTGGGCACGTCCGGCGCGACATCGACGATCATCTCCACGCCCTTGTCGAGCGCCTGATTGGCCAATGCCGCGGCAACATCCCTGACCACCCGCCTCAGCTCGAACGGCTGGGGCCGCAACTCGAGTTTGCGCGCGTCGATCTTGGACAGGTCGAGGATATCGCCGATCAAGGCTTGCAGCATGTTGGCCGAAGAGGTCAGGGATTCCACGTACTCCCGTTGCTCGACATCGAGGCGGGTGCTGCCGAGCAACCGCGCCATGCCGACCACGCCGGACAGCGGCGTACGCAGTTCGTGGGTCATGGTCGCCAGGAAATTGCCGCGTGCTTGATTGGCTGCGTCGGCATCCTGCCGCGCCTCGTGCAAGCGGCGCAGCAAAACGTATTGATAGGTAGGCAACACCACCAATAGCACCAACAGAAACACCGCCTCCATGCCGTGACGTTGCCAGCCATCGAGCACCGTCAGCACGATGCTGTACGCGATCACGCTGCCGATGGACGCCGCGGTCAACGCGGTCTTGCCGAACCGGGTGCCCTGGGACACGAACACCCAGATGTACAACAGGTAGAAGGGGCTCAATGGTTCGCCCCCCAGATAGATCGAGAACGTGGCCCCGGAAAGATCGGCCACCATGGACAGGTAGCGCCGAGTGACGCTGGGTGTCGGGTCCCTGGCGATGCTGACCAGGATGCCGAGGAACCAGAGTAAATGCGCGCCGAAGAACACCTGGAACAGGAACCAGTCGACGCTGTAGTAGTCGTAGAGGCCGGCGATACCGATAAAGCCGACCATGAAGACCCACACCACGGTGCGAACGACGCCGGATTGGAACTCCTGGCTGGCGCGCAATTCGGCCCGAATATACGGCTGCAGCATTGCAGGCACCCTCGGTTCTTTGGTCATCTACCCCTTCCGTGGTGGTTGTTGTGGGGCACCTTGCCCCGTCGGGTTATGATTACGGCCTTTGCCACTGTTCACGCCCGACCACGGGCGCTGCGTCGATGAATCGCCAAAAACGCCAGCAGATATTCGAGCGCTTCAGGGCGGCCGATCCCAAGCCTACCACGGAGCTCGAATACACCAACTGCTTCGAGCTGTTGATCGCCGTCATCTTGTCGGCCCAGGCCACCGACAAGGGCGTCAACAAGGCGACCGCCCGGCTTTTCCCGGTCGCCAACACGCCACAAGCGATCCTGGATCTCGGGCTGGACGGCTTGAAGGAGCACATCAAGACCATCGGACTGTTCAACAGCAAGGCAGCCAACATCATCAAGACCTGTGACAGACTGGTCAAACTGCACGGCGGCGAGGTGCCGGCCGACCGCAAGGCGCTCGAAGCACTGCCGGGTGTCGGTCGCAAGACCGCGAACGTGGTGCTGAACACGGCCTTCGGCCAACCCACCATGGCGGTGGATACCCACATCTTCCGGATCGGCAACCGCACCGTGATCGCGCCGGGGAAAACCGTCCTGGAAGTCGAGAAACGCCTATTGCGGCTGATCCCGAAGGAGTTTCTGCACGACGCCCACCACTGGTTGATCATGCACGGCCGCTACACCTGCGTGGCCCGCAAGCCACGCTGCGGCGCCTGCCTGATCGAGGACCTGTGCGAATTCAAGCATAAGGTCGGCAACTGAGCATGTTCGGTCACGACCGGGACAGTCTGCGCCGCTTTTTTCTCGATAGCTGGCAGAAGAGCCAGCAAGGGGTCGCCCTGCAACCCTTGGAGGCGCTGGTGGCCGATATCGTGGCCCGGCACCCCGAATACCATTCCTTGCTCGCCGATCCGCAGGCGGCCCTGGCGCTGGAAGCCACACCGGCCAGCGGCGACACGAATCCATTTCTGCATATGGCCATGCATGTGACGCTCGCCGAACAACTGGGCAGCGACCGCCCCCGTGGGTTCCGTGACCTTTATCGACGTATCGTGCAGGCCTGCGGCGACGCCCATCAGGCGGAGCACCGGATGATGGAGTGTCTTGGCCAAAGCCTTTGGCAAGCGCAACGGGAAGGCCGGCAACCGGATGAATCCGCCTATTTGGCGTGCTTACGCAAACAAGTCGGACCCCGTCGCACGAAATAACCGGCGACACCTCACGGTCTTAATAGCCGGACAGCCTGGATAACACTCGATATTTCGCCCATCATCGCGTCGAAGCATCGTAATATTCGACTATCGCGTCCGGTCTCAAAGACCGCGGGCAGTACCGCACCCGAAGACCACGCGACCGCCGCCTGGCTGCCAATATATTCCCCCCGAACGCCGGGGTGCCGGATGGGCCGGCCTAACACTATCGGATTACCAACAGCCCTAGTTGAGGAACAACTCATCATGAACAAGCAAATCTCCAGAAAACCCATCGCCATGGCCATGGGTGCCGCCCTGACCGGCGGCCTGACCGGCGCTGGTGTCGCCGACGCTGCGGAGAACCCCTTTGGGCTGTCCGAATTGCGTGGTGGCTACATGCAGGTCGCCGCCGCTCACATGGAAGGCAAGTGCGGGGGCATGGCCAAACCTGCCGCCAAGGCCGAAGAAGGCAAGTGTGGCGGCATGAACATGAACACGCCCGCTGCAAAGCCCGCCGAAGGCAAGTGTGGCGGCATGAACATGAACGCGCCCGCCGCAAAGCCCGCTGAAGGCAAATCTGGCGGCATGAACATGAACGCGCCCGCTGCAAAGCCCGCCGAAGGCAAATGCGGCGAAGGCAAGTGCGGCGGCAGCAAATAAGCCCCGCCCGCCTTGCCAGCTGCGCCATCGGTGTCGGCCACCCTTCCGGCCCGGTGGCGCAGCCTTTCCGCTATCGAAATCGACCCGAGGCGAGCATATGAATCCCGGCGGATTCCCGGTCGACGGCGCAGGCCTTGGTTACCGTCGCAGCTTTATGGACGCGATAGCCGACCAGGACATCGCGCCTGTCGACTTTTTGGAGATCGCTCCGGAAAACTGGATCGGCATCGGCGGCGGCATGGCCCGCAAGCTGCGCGCCATGACCGAACGCCACCCCTTCGTCACCCACGGTCTGTCGCTGTCGATCGGCAGTCCAGCGCCGCTCGACGAAGACCTGGTGCGCCGCATCGGCGCCTTCATCAAGACCCATGACATCCGCTGTTACACGGAACACCTGTCCTATTGCAGCGATAACGGACACCTGTACGACCTGCTACCCATTCCCTTCACCGAGGACGCTGTGCACTACGTGGCCAGGCGTATCCGCCGTGTGCAGGACATCCTGGGACAACGCATCGGCATCGAAAACGTGTCGTATTACGCCGCACCAGGGCGCGAACTGGACGAGATCGAGTTCATCAACGCGGTCATCGCCGAGGCTGACTGCGGCCTGCTGTTGGACGTCAACAACATCTATGTGAACAGCATCAATCACGGCTATGACCCGCTGGAATTCCTGCACGCGATGCCCGGTGACCGAATCATGTATTGCCACGTAGCCGGCCATTTCGAAGAAGCCGAAGACCTGCGCGTGGATACCCATGGCGCCGATGTCGTCGCGCCGGTGTGGGATCTTCTGGCGCAGGCCTACGCCTATTTCGGCACGCTGCCGACCTTGTTGGAGCGGGATTTCAACATTCCGCCACTGCCCGATCTGTTGACCGAAGTACAGCAGATAGCCGACCTGCAAGCCGCGCAGCGTCGACTGGAGGCCACCAGCCGTGGCTGAGCCCACACCCGCCTTCATCGCACAGCAATTGGCCTTGACCGCCCACCTGCGCGATCCCGAGCATGCCGCCGCACCGGACGGTATCGAAGATCGCCGCTTGGCGATCTATCGCGAGCTGTTCTACAACAACGTCGAAGGCTTCGTCAGCAGTGCCTTCCCGGTGTTGCGACAGCTCAGCGACGACGCGGTCTGGCATCGTCGGGTGCGTGCGTTCTTCCGTGATCACCGTTGCCAGACACCCTACTTCGCCGAGATCGCCGCGGAGTTCTTGCAATGGCTTCAGGACGAGCGCGGCCGCCACCCCGACGACCCCGAGTTCATCACCGAACTGGCGCATTACGAGTGGGTCGAGCTCGCCTTGAGCGTCAGCGATGGCGACGACAGTGCCCCAGCGGCGGACCCGAACGGTGATCTACTGGACCGGCAACCGCTGGTATCGCCATTGGCATGGTCCCTGGCCTATCAGTGGCCCGTGCATCGCATCAGCCCCGCCTTCATACCCGATAGCCCACCGCAACAACCCACCTATCTGGTGGTACACCGCGACCGGCTGGACGCCGTCCACTTTCTGGAAATCAACGCCGTCACCTATCGGCTGCTACAACTGCTGGATAGCGACACACCGACGACGGGGCGCGACGCACTCAACAGCATCGCCGCCGAACTGGATCACCCGGACCCGGCCGGCATCGTCGATCACGGCGCCAGCCTGCTGGCCGACCTGAGGGCGCGCAATATCGTGGTCGGCACCCGGGTCTAGTCCTTACCCGATCAAACAACCACCGGGAGTGCCGCCTGATGATCCGCCTGTTCAATCGCCTGCAGGACATGCTCGACGCCATGCGCGCCGTCGACTTTCTCGGTCCCTTGGCGCTGCGCCTGTATCTGGTGCCAGTGTTCTGGGTCGCCGGAACCAACAAGATCGCCGGCTTCGACAACGTGGTCGAATGGTTCGGCAATCCCGACTGGGGGCTCGGGCTGCCGGCCCCGGCCTTGATGGCGACCCTGGCGGTGGGTGCCGAGGTGGTCGGCGCGGTATGCCTGTTGGTGGGATTTGCGGTCAGGTGGATCAGCATTCCCCTGATGGTCACCATGGTCGTGGCCGCCGTGAGTGTGCATTGGGAACACGGCTGGCAGGCGGTCGCCGACGCCAAGAGCCCGTTTCCTCCAGCCGATATCGCCGAGGCCGAACAACGTCTGGCCGCGGCGAAGAGCCTGTTGCAGCAGCACGGCAATTACGACTGGCTGACCGGATCCGGCAGCTTCGTGATCTCCAACAACGGCATCGAATGGGCCGCGACCTATTTCGTCATGCTGCTGGCGTTGTTCTTCATCGGTGCCGGGCGTTACGTCAGCCTGGACTACTGGATCGCCCGCCGCTTCAGGGATCGCTGAAGAACCAGCAAAACGCCGCGCCTGAACTAGACTGAAGAATGTCTGAAGGAGGTATCGCCATGTCCGACATTCTCAAACAAATCATGCACCCCGCCAGCCAGAAGAACGATCCGGAAGGCAATCTGCTGGAGATCGGTCCCTGGTCTGCCAGCGAGGCCGAGGAACGTGCCCAGACCCTGGGACTGGAAATGACCGACGACCACTGGGACGTGGTGCTGTTTCTGCGGGACTACTACCGCGGTCGCGGCGAACACGCCGATGCCCGCGAGATCATGGAAGCCCTGGAAGAGGAATTCGCCGCCGACGGCGGCCGCAAGTGGCTGTATCGGCTGTTCCCCGGTGGTCCGGTCATGCAATCGTCCCAGATCGCCGGCATCCCGTTGCCGCCGCGCACCGTCAACCCGGCGTTCGGCAACGTGCATTGATCGGGAAACGCGCCGCCGTCCTTATCCCTGGGGCGATACGGCGCGACACAAGCGAGAGCTTCTCCACCGCGGATCAGTAATCGCGCATGCGGCGGGTCTTTTCCACCATGCGCAGGGTCGAGCGGTTGTTGTTGAAGCGCGATACCTGATGCACCGGCACCCATAGGATCTCGTGGGATTCATCATTGCCGGGGATGGCGATGTCGTCGTCCACCTCCACCAGAAAGCGCACGTCGTAGTGCGTATGGCGGGGGTCGACGGCATTGGCGGGGATGGTATGGATATCGAGGTCGAAGATCCGGTCGTTCACCAGCCGGATATGCGACATATCCAGCCCGGTTTCTTCCGAGGTCTCCTTCAGCGCGACCCGCAGTATATCGGCGTCACCGTCGGCGTGGCCACCGGGCTGGAACCATTGATCCAGCTTGCGATGGTGCAACAACAAGGCCTTTTGTCGATCCGGACTGATCACCCACGCCGAACCGGTCACATGTCCGTGTTGCAGTGCGCGGTCGAAACAGTTCTCGTGGGCGCGCACGAACGCCTTGGCGCGCGCCAGATAGGCGGCCTCTTCCATGAAGCGGGTATCGTGGCTTTCCAGCAGGGCCAATAGCTCCTGGCGATGCATGACGCGCCCCGTCAGGTCCCGGCCGGATTGTCCACGGCCGCCAGTGCGGCCGCCGCGGCCTCGTCGATATCGCTTTCCGAACCGGCGATGATCAAGCGACCGAAGGCACCCACGGCACTGACATCCACCAAGGTGATGTCGGCAGCCTTCTCCGCCTGGTTGGCCGCATAGACGATGTAGCCCGCCGGCTCGGTCTCCAGGATGAACATGCTTTGCCCGGGGATGATCATGGAACCGCGCCGGTTCTGGCGGTTGATCAACACCGTATGATCGGGGGTCATGCCGCGAATGGTTTCCTGCCAGGCAACCTGGCAACGCTGACGATCCTCCTGGCGCGATCCCAGTCTGCCCAACACGATTTCACCGGCCGCGCGCACGTCGCTTTGATCGCGGTGATGAACCACCATGGAGCCGAAGGCGCGCTCGACCACTTGCTGGGTCAGGTGGACCCGGGTCGCCTTCAGGGCGATGTCCGTCAGACGATGCACGGCCATACCCGGCGCCACCTCGATCCACAGGCAGGCCTCCCCCGGGGTCGGGGGGTATCCCTGGGACACGGTCGCCATGTACTCGGCCAATTGTGGCTGCAGCGAGTCGACGTAGACGTAGGTTCTCAGTTTGATCATGGACGCATCAGGCGCGGGCCGGCGGCGACGTTTCCGTCGCATCGCTCAACTAGCTGACCGCTCCTCTTGTGCAACACCGTTGGTACATATACGCCTCATGATTTCGCCTTGACCGTTTTGCCACGCTTCTTTGCAGCCACTGCATCATCGTCCTTGACGAACCGTAGTGCCGGCCACATGGATTCCATGCGATCACGTATCCTCGGCCCGTGTTCCACCGCGAAATCGAGAAAATTACGCGCCACCAGCGACAGTTCCTTGCCCTTGGGATGCACCAGGAACCAATGCCGCATGATGGGGAATCCCTCCACGTCGAGGATAGCCACCGGTCCATCGACACCTTCGAGCGTCAAGGTGTGCATCGACAGCACCGAGATCCCCAGGCCGGCGACCACCGCATGCTTGATGGCCTCGTTGCTGCCGAGTTCCATACGTACCTGCGGCCTCAGCCCCTGGCCATCGAACAACCGCATCGTGGCGTCGCGGATACCCGAGCCCGGCTCCCGCAGGATGAAGGGCTCTTCGGCGATACGCGCCAAAGGGATCCGCTTTTGCCCCACCAGGGGATGATCGCGCGGCGCCATCATCACCAGCGGATTGGGCGCGAAAGGATACTCCACGATGTCCAGTTCGTCATGTGGCGGTTGCCCCATGATGTACAGGTCGTCCTCATTGTCATGCATCCGACCGATGATGCTGTCACGGTTGGTGACCTTGAGCGACAATTCGATACCCGGGTATAACTGACTGAATTCGCCGAGTATTTCCGGCGTGAAATACTTGGCGGTGGTGATCACGCCGACGCGCAACCGACCACGCTTCATGCCTTTGAGATCGGCGAGCTTCATCTCGAGGTTCGCCAGGGTCTCGAACATCCGCCGGCAGGCATCGTACAACTCGCGCCCGGCCTCGGTGGGCTGAACTCCTCGACCGACATGTTCAAACAGCGGCAGCCCCATGGCATCGGCCAGCTTCTTGATCTGCAGCGACACCGTCGGCTGGGTCAGAAACAGCTCTTCGGCCGCACGGGTAAAGCTGCCCAGCCGCACGATCGCCTCGAAGACCTGCAACTGCCGCAGCGTGGCATGCCGGATCAGATAATCCGGCATCGCATACGGCGGCGTGTAGTCGAGGTCTCGGGCGGGCGACTTTTTCATGGCTTGTCAGGCGCGGCCTGGTGCCGGGTCTCCCGTCGTCGGTGCAGCGGCCGTTTCGCCCCCGGTACTGAAGGTGCCGTAACGCTCCGTCAGGCTGGTCAACGCAGTCTGCTTGTCGGGGTAGAAGGCATCCATCCCGAGTTCGTCAACCAACCCGCTCTGGACGAATATCTTCCACACCTGGTGCTTCAGGCCACTGAACACCAGGGACACCCCCTGATCACGCAAACGCTGCGCCACCTCGCGGACCTTCTCTTCACCGGAGGCATCCATATCGTTGATGCCGCTACCGACCACCAGGATCGCCTTGGCATTCGGAAACTCGCTGTGCGCTTCCAGGATGATGTCCTCGAAATATGCGACGTTGATGAAGCTGAGCGAACCATCGAAACGCACCGGGACGAAGTTCTCGCTGAGCGGCTTGAGCCCGTGGGCACGAATACCGCCGAGGGTGCCGTCCGCCTTGCGGGACACGATCTCGGCGCGCGGCTTCATGACGCGGATCAGGTAGTGGAGCACGGTCAGGGCGACCCCGAGCAGGATGCCGTTGGCGATGGACGGCGCCATGAGCAGCGTTGCCACGAAGGTGATGATCCCGGTGACCGAACTGACGCGGTCGACCTTCCATGCCTGCACCAGCGGCTGGATACGGATCAGGCTGAATACAGCCATCATCACGATGACCGCCAGCACCGCTTGCGGCAGGTGATACAGATAGGAGGTGAAGAACAGCAGCACCAACACCACCGCCAGCGCACTGATGATGGCGAACAGCCCGGTCTTGGCACCGGTACGCGCCGCCACCGCCGAGCGCGAAAAGGAGCCGCTGACCGTGTAGGAACCGAAGAAACTACCGGCGATATTGGCCAGACCCTGGCCAACCAGTTCCTTGCTGGTATCCACGCGCTCACCCGTGGTGGTGGCGATCGCCTTGGAGATGGACGTCGCTTCCATGAAGCCGATCAACGCCATGACGATGGCCGCCGGCAACAGGGCGAGCACCAGATCCCACTGGATGTCAGGGGCCGCCAGGCTCGGCAGACCTTCGGGGATGTCGCCGACCACCGCGCCACCGGCCGCCAGTACCACGTCGCCATCGCTCACGCCGGAGAAGCGCCAGGTCTTGCCGTCGCTCTCCAGGCCCTCGGGCAGGGCGTGTTGATGATAGAACTGGGTGGCACCCGCGGCGTTTGCACCCTCGAGTTTCATGGCGTGAAGCTCGACCCGGCGCGTGGTGTTCTTGGACTTCAGTTGCTTGAGCTGTTTCTTCAGCACCACTGCGTGGGCACGCAGATTTGCCGCCTCCTCAAGGTGATCCAAACCACCCTTCGCCTCGATCTCGTCGGCGCGACGATTCAGGTCAGCGATCTCGTTGGTCAGCTCGCCAATGCGGCGCGCGGTGCTGTCGTACGCGGTCACTGCCTCGACCAGAGCGGCGTCCTGGATCTGGGATGGCGAGACCTTGACCTTGTCTTCGTAACCGACAACGGCACTGATGACAGTCGCCAGCACCACGGCGACGAGCACGCCGGGCAAGGACGGCATGCGTTTGCGCAGTCCCGCGATCAACACCCAGGCGCCCACCGCGAAGGCCACCGTAATAATGTGCATCTCCGGTACCTGGGTGATCACCCGCCACAAGTCCTCCAGGTAGGTGTCGGTGCGCGGGAACGGCACCCCGATCACCTTGCTCAACTGCGACAACCCGATGATCAAGGCCGCCGCGTTGGTGAATCCGACGATCACCGGGCTGGACAGCAGATTGACGATGGCACCGAGACGGAACAGGCCCAGCGCCAGCCGCAGTACGCCCACCATCAGTGCAAGCATGATCGACAACTGGATGAAGTCCGGGCTACCCGGGCTGGCAAAGGGGATCAGCGCAGCGGCACTCATCAGCGACAACATCGCCACCGGACCGGTGTGCAACTGACTGGACGAGCCCCACAGCGACGCGACAATCACCGGCACGAAGGAAGCGTACAGGCCATAGACCACCGGCAACCCCGCCAACTGGGCATACGCCATGCTTTGCGGCACCAGCACCAACGCCACCGTGACACCGGCGAACAAATCGGCGCGAAGGCTGTCCCGGGTCATCGGGAACCAACGCAAAAAGGGCAGGAGGTTGTAAAGCAACGCTTGCATAAATGACATTCCCCGCCAACGTTGGCGGGGCCTCATCGTTTCGGTTCCACCGTGGCCGGCGTAAAACCCGATACTGTTCTGGTAGCTGCCCGGAACGGCGCGCTTCGGCCTGATACAGCAGCCTGCTGGGAGCGCGCCGCTGGACGTTGGGCGACATGCCGCTACCCGGTCTGTGAAAATCACGAGCCGCCGCACCGCGGGTCAAACACGGGGCCAACGCGCGAGCCGGCGCCTCACGACGGGGCCGTACAGATGACCGGACTACGTCAGTATGCCTGCCGGGACACAGTGATTCAAATCGATAAATCAATCGCTACACATCGATAATCATCGATGCAATAGCCGTGCCGGTGATCAGTCCGGCCAGACTCGGCGACTACTTTGATAATTGTCGATCGCGGCCTTGGTCGGCTTGGCCTTGGCTGCCGCCTTGGCGGGGGTCGCGGGCTTTCGGGGTGATGCCTTGGCGGAGACCTTCTTCTTCACGGCGGCCTTTTTTGCCGGTGCCGCCGCAGCGGGCTTGTCAGTCGCGGTTGCCGGGCTGGTGGAACCGCTGGAAGCCTTGGTCTTGCGAATGGATTGCACGAGTTTTTCGCCCGTCTTGTCGCTCGTGGTCATGATGTGACTACCTCATTGATTAACTGTTCGAGTTCTTCGGCCGCGGCTCGGCCACGGCTACCCATATCGATGACACTTTTGCCTTCGAGCACGGCGGCCCGGTAGATGGCGCGCCGGCGAATCGCGGTATCCGCCGCCGGCACGTCGAGTTCGGCCAGCGCCTGACGCATGATGCGAGACAAGGTGGTGCGAGGCTCCAGTTGGTTGATGACCAGCACCGCCCGCAGATCCGGATTGACCCGCTTGGCCTCACGGATGGCGTCGTCAATGTGGGCGGTGGCCCACAGATCGAGTGGCGACGGCTGTACCGGGATCAACGCCAGATCGGCGACTCGCAAGGCCTGGTTGGTTTGCAACGCATTGACCGAGGGCGGGCAATCGATGATCAGATGGTCGTACTTGCTACGCCGCGTGGCCAGGATGGTGTCCATCTGACGATCACTGGCGAACACGGCAGGGGCATCGTCGCTTTCAGCAATGGCCCGCCATTGCAGCGACGAGCCCTGGGGGTCGGCATCGAGTATCGCGGTGGATGCGATGCGGTTGAGCGCACAGGCCAGGTTGACCGTTAGCGTGGTCTTGCCTGCTCCACCCTTGTTGCCCACCAGCGCGATGACGGCCATGGGGAAGCCCCCTTATTGATCTATTGTTGTGCCAGTCTGAAGTGTATCCAGCTTTTCAGCAAAGCGCCGCTGCGCGTCGCTGACGGTATCCTCACCTTCCGGCGCATGAATCGTCACATTGACGTAATCGCGCCCGAAGCCAAGGTCAGGGTATAGGTCTTCCTGCTCAGACAGATCGGCCGCTCGGTCGAGAAAGTCGCGCAAGGAGGTGTAATCGGGAAACTCGTAACGCCGTTCCAGGCGTGCAGGACGCTTTCGTTCCTCCCACTGCCGGTCCATTGCGAATCTCCTTAAAAGGTCGCGCCGCGGGACGGGGCTCGCGTCGCACCAGGTTGTTCAAGGCTGTTTATCCACGCAGTCAATTCCTGCGCATGCGCCTGCTCTTCCCCGAGCAGAGACTCGAAGAACAAGCGATTGTCATGGTCGCCTTGGGACGCGCAGTAGCGCGTTGCCTCATCATAGAGGCGAATCAGCTCATATTCGAATGCCAGATCATGGTGCAACAGCTCATGCAGGCTGCTGCCAAGCCGGACCGGGCGCAATTGCGAGGCGTTCGGCGCAACATTGAGCGAGAGCATGCGACCGATGATCCGGTCCGCATGACCCATCTCTTCCTGCGCTTCCGCCTTGAGGCGTTCAGCCGGCTCAGCCAGCCCCCAGGCACCGACAAGTCGGGCCTGGGTGCTGTACAGCTGCACCGCGGACAATTCCAGGCTCAAAGCCCGTCCGAGGTAGCCGAGCACGCGTTGGTCTGCACTGGCATAGAACATGACGACGGTTCAGCAACCCGTTCGCGTGATCTTGATCAGTGATTACCGATCAAACTCAGCTACGCGCGGGGCGCATGTTGGTAGCACCTTCCAACACCGGCTCGACCTCTTTGTGAGGACGGGCGATGATGTGGGCAGCAACCAGGCCGTCACCTACGCGCTCGCAGGCATCGGCGCCGGCGCGAACGGCAGCGTTCACCGCGCCGGTCTCACCACGCACCAGAACGGTGACATAACCGCCACCCACAAACTCACGACCGATCAGACGCACTTCGGCGGCCTTGGTCATGGCGTCGGCAGCTTCGATGGCGGGAACCAGCCCGCGGGTCTCGATCATGCCCAGAGCAATGCCGTAGTTTTCGTTGGCCATCGCTGGAATCTCCTGTTTAAACGGCTAAGTTTGAAGCGCCGATTACTCGGCAGCAGCACCACCGGTGGGCAGCACCGGCTCAACTTCACGGTGCGGACGGGCGATGATGTGTGCAGCCACCAGGCCGTCACCCACGCGCTCACAAGCGTCAGCGCCAGCACGGACAGCAGCGTTGACAGCACCGGTCTCACCACGCACCAGCACGGTCACGTAGCCGCCGCCAACAAACTCACGGCCAATCAGGCGCACTTCGGCGGCCTTGGTCATGGCATCAGCTGCCTCGATAGCGGGCACCAGGCCACGGGTTTCGATCATGCCCAGCGCAATGCCGTAGTTCTCGTTTGCCATCTTTCTATCTCCGTCGTCGGGTTAGATGTATTGCTTCAGTGAATGCCGGGGCGTGTACGCACCCCGCCATCCGGTATCAGTCGTTGCCCAGAACCGGCTCAACTTCTTTGTGCGGACGCGCGATGATGTGCGCTGCCACCAGGCCGTCGCCCACGCGCTCGCAGGCGTCAGCGCCGGCACGAACGGCCGCGTTGACAGCGCCGGTCTCGCCACGAACCAGCACGGTGACATAACCACCGCCCACAAACTCGCGGCCAATCAGGCGCACTTCCGCAGCCTTGGTCATGGCATCAGCTGCCTCGATGGCGGGTACCAGCCCGCGGGTTTCGATCATGCCCAGCGCAATGCCGTAATTTTCGTTAGCCATCTTCGTGTCTCCTGCTGACTCGATTGTTTTCCTAAAATGTCCGTTCCGCTCAGTTAGCCCTGGGGACCCACTCAGCGTCCGGGCCGACGATCTCAGCCCAGTTGTCGATGATCCCGGCGATCGTCAGATCGGTCAGAATCTCAAAATCACCGGCGGCAAACCGCGCCGCTGAACCGCTCGACATGAACACCCAATTACCTTCATGGGCGCCTACCGGGTCCACCGCCACATGGCGTTTCCCCTTGGCGTCGCGCAGCACTCGCAGGCTGATCTGCTTCAGACCCTGGATGCGGTGTGTGCATACCAACGGCCCTTCAACCTGCAGGATATCCATCAGTCGCCTTCCCCTTCGGGTGGCCAGTGATCGATGATCCCCACAATCGTCAAATCGCTCGGGTAGCCCTTGCTACCGGCGGCCTCGCGGGCAGCCGAACTGCCGACACAGATCACCCAATCGCCGGGCTTGGCACCGATGGCATCGACGGCGACCAGCTTGGAGCTGCCGTCGATCACCACCTGCAGGTGCTTGTGCTCCATCATGGCAATGCGGTTGGTCGAGACCAACGGGCGTTCGACCTGACAAATCTTCATTAATGACCCCCCTGTGCCATTTCCGGCTTGGCGGAACACCCCAGCGTCTCGATCCGCCCGCCAGCGTGACAATCGCGCACCACCAACAAGGTGTGCAGCAACCCGCGATCAGCCAAGTCTGGGTAACGGGCGCGTAGCGCCTGGTCCACCCGATGGCAGTGCGCGATGGCGCGCTCCCGGGCGCCCGGCACGACACCGTGGTAGTCGTACCGGACCACGATGGGAATCGGCAACCCGCGCGAAACGTTCAGACCGGTGAATATCTTCACGCCGACGTCCAGATCGGGCGCGGCCTCTTCGACCGTGTCCATATACGCGAAGTAGGTCAGGTTGCGCAGCTGCACTTCCTCGAAGCCGATGCCGGCGCCGATGAAACGCTCGGCATGGCCGATGTCGCTGTAGTGCTCGCCGTGAAAGCTACGCACGTAGTCGATCTGCGACATGTTGTTAACCAACAGTCGCGTGACAAAACGCTGCATACCGTCGGCGCAATCGTCGGCGGCATCGCGCACCTGGGCGGCCAGATAGGCCTGGGCCTCTCCGGCGCTCATATGGCGCGTCGCGACATGGGCGTCCAGGCTGTCGACATGGCGATCCAGAGCGATCTCGCCGCTGCCGTTGGGCACGTGGACCCGAATGGCGTCCGTGTCGGTGTCCAGACCGACCAACAGCAGGTCGATGGACGCACCGCAGCAATGGGTGTTCTGCACCGTGCGCTGAAAATCCAGCAGCCGATCCAGACCGGCTTGAGCCGCACGACCGGTGTCGGACCCGTGCGCTGCACAGCCTTCGTGGGACGGATCGACCGAACTGAAATGGTAAACCACCGTCTTCAAGTAACGGGTAGGCGCATCCGCCGTGTTCGGCTTGCCTTCACGGAACCGCACCAACTCGGTCTCGGTCCACTTGGCCAGGCTGTCCGCGATATCGAACATGGCCCCGGCGTATGACTTACGCCGCACAGCCCGGTATGGCAAGCGCAATACGTAACGAATGACATGCGCCAAGCGACCATCGGCACAGGGCGATAGATCCAGGGTGTGGAAGCCACAATCCTGAAGAAACGCCTGGAAATCGCCTTCATCACCGCTACCCAGCGGGTCCGTGGTGAAGAAGTCGTCGCAATAACGGCGATAGGTCTCGAACACGCTCCAGGCGAACAGCCGGCGCATGTCCAACTGATCGACCCAGGCGTCGGCCAGGATCTCCTCGGGCAACTCGAAACCGAGTTGATCGCGGACGATCTGGTTGGCGCGACGCTCAAAGTCCTCCTCATGCTGCAACGCGGACACGCGCTTGAGCACGGGAACGATGGCATCGAAGGCGCCCTTGACGCGCTGTTCATAGTCGAACAGACGGGCGTTTTCATCGCCACGGGTCAACGGGTGCTGGCCGCCGACGGCGCCGCGCGCCCCCGGTCGACCGCTACCCGCAGTCCCTGGACGGCGCATCGGCGCGGTCGGTACGGACCGCAGCGACGAGCGCGTTTTTTGGCGACGATTGCTCAACATGCCGTTCACTCAGCTCCGATCAGCCGCGGGCGCCGCCCGAATAGGTGATCAGGGATCCCTGCTCGGTGTTACCACTGCTGCCGGTGACCTTGCTGACCGGCGGCACGACTTCTTCGTTGCGCTTCGGCGGCACGTTGGCCATGGCACTCATCGGGCCACGACGGGTCGGGTTGCGACCGGCGGCGGTCATGCCTTCGGTACCGGTGACACGGTCACCACGGTCCCAGTCGTCGCCGGTGATCTTGACGCCAGCGTCCATGCCTTCGCCGGAAATACGCGGCTTGACACGACCTTCCACCGCCGCAGCGGTTTCCGGCATCGGTGCCGGTACCGGCGCATTTCCGCCACGCCCGAAACGGGCCTCTTCGGTGCCGGTCACCTTGCCGGGCGCCATCCCGAACGGGCCGGTGATGTGACCCTGCTCGTAGCGGCTACCGGTAATCGCGGCATGCTCGTCGGCACTGTTCGACGCATGTGACGGGGCCGCGACGCTGAAGTCACCCCAGGGCGCGGCCTGACCGAGGGCTTGGGGAAAATCCGGGCTGTTCGGTGCCGCAGCAGTCGCCGGGCAAGCGGCGGCCATTTGATCGGCGCCCACGTACGGGGTTCCGCTGACCGGCTCGCACGCGCCTTTCTGGTCACCGGTCATCTTACCGCCGACGCCGGGCTGGATGCCGGTCATCACGGAGCCGGCGCCAGCGCTCTTGCGCTTGGCACGAGCCTCGGCCATGACCGCATCATCCGGCTTGCAGAAGCTGCCGAACTGTTCGGCGCCCGCATACGGGGTACCGGTAACGGCCTTGCAGGTGCCAGGCTCGTTGCCGGTCACACGGGAGGCACGACCGGCCTGGGTGCCGGTAACGGTTTCGCCCTTGAAGGTCTTGGACGCGCCGACCTTCTGGTCCTTGGGCGCGGGTGTGCTATCGCAGAAACCGGTGTACTGCTCTTTGCCGACGTAGTCGTCGCCGGTGATGTTGCGGCAGCTGCCGGGCTCGTCGCCGGTGACCTTGCCGGAGCGGCCCACCAGGGTACCACTGACCGAGCCACCGCGCAGGGTGTCGCTGCGACCGACCTTGGCCGGCGCATTGCCGATCTCGGACGGCTTGGTGTACTGGGTTCCGGTCAGGGTGCGACCTTGACCCGGCTCATCGCCGGTGACCTTTTTCGCACGACCGACATTGCTGCCCGTCACGCTCTTGCCCTTGGCGGTCTCGACACCGGTGACCTTGGACGGGCCCGGCTTGGTCTCGGTCCCGCAGAAGGCCTGGGACTGGTTGGCGCTGAAGTATTCGGTGCCGGTCACGTTTTTGCAGGTACCCGGCTCGTCGCCGGTGACCTTGCTGCTGCGGCCCACTTCGTTACCGGTCACGGTGTTGCCGTGGCTGGTCGGACTCTTGCGCACCTTTGCCGGGTTCTTGCTCGGCTCCGTACCGCAGAACGCGCGAAAGATGTCGGCGCCCAGATACTCGGTTCCGGTAATGCCGCGACAGGTGCTCGGCTCGTCGCCGGTGACGCTTTCGCTGCGGCCGACCATGGTACCGGTCACGGACTGACCGCTGGCGGTCTCGCTGACACCGACTTTCCAGGGCTGATCTTCGGCCCCGCCCGCCTTGCTGGTACGACTCGGGCGCACGCGGCCGGTGGGCTTGGACTTCTTCTCGCCGGCGCTGCCACTGGTGGCGCGTTGGCTGCGAAGGGCCTGGGCCAGTTCACGACCGGACAGATTGGGATTGGCGGCACGCGCGGTCTGGGCCGCGGTGATGCCCTTGGCGCTGACGCCAGCCTTGCCACGAGTGGACTGGGCCTGGCGACGAGCCAGCGCCGCGGCCCGGGTCGGGTTCTGTGCCACGCGCTGCTTGGCGTTAATACGCGGCTTCAAACCACTGGATGCCTTCACGGCCGGCGCCGGTGCGACGGCCTGTTCTTTCTTGTTGCCACCGCAACCACAGCCGCAATCCTCGTCGCGCTTTTCAGCAGCGGGCTGGGGAGCGGACTTGGCCGCCATGGCGGCGCTGCGCACCCGGTCGCCGGACTGAACGCCGGCCTTACCGCGGGTGGACATCGCCTGACGACGGGCCAGGGACGCAGAACGACCCACCGATGCCGGCGTGCTATTGCCGGTTGCACGCACCACGGGTGCCGGCTTGGCCGGTGCCGCGGTCGCGGTGGTTGCACGTGCGGAGGACGCCGTACGATCGGCTGCACCGCCGATCGCCGCCTTGCCCGAAGTGGACATGGCTCGACGGCGGGCGAGTGCGAGTTCGCGTCCGCTCAAAGTCTTGCTGTTTGCGTTCTGTGCCATGGAGAAACCCCGTCGCATCAAATTCTTGGGTTGTGGAAGAGGCGACCGCCCCGCCAGGGGGCGGCCGCTTCCACGCCTTTAGCTGCGGCCTTCGTACACGACGAAAGCGGAGCCTTGGCTCTGGGTGTAGTTGTCGTAACCCAGCAGACGGATGTGATGATCCGGGTAGGCACGACGGCAGGCTTCCAGTTCTGCAACCACGTGGTTCAGATCCTGGTCACCGAAGAACGGCAGCTTCCACATGGTCCAGTAGACTTCCATGGAGTTGCTCGGGTGCTCGTGCTCGATAGCCGGCGCCCAGCCCTGAGCCAGGATGTATTGGATCTGAGCGTAGACCTCATCCTGGGACAGCTTGGGCAGGAAACCGAAGGTCTCGAGGGTTTGAGCGGTTTGGTAATCACCAATGTCAAAAGCCATTGTAATTTCCTCGTCTTTAAACGTTGTCGAGTGTTATTCCGTTAAGCGCCGTGATTACTTCACGTCCAGCTTGTCAACGGTTTCGAACTCGAACTTGATTTCCTTCCAGGTTTCCATGGCGATGGCCAGCTCGGGGCTGTGCGAAGCAGCCGCGCGCAGGATGTCACCACCCTCTTTCTCGATCTCGCGACCTTCGTTGCGCGCCTTGACGCAAGCTTCCAGAGCGACACGGTTGGCAGCAGCGCCAGCAGCGTTGCCCCAGGGGTGACCCTGAGTACCACCACCGAACTGCAGCACGGAGTCATCACCGAAGATGGTGACCAGTGCCGGCATGTGCCACACGTGGATACCACCGGAAGCCACGGCGAACACGCCCGGCATGGAACCCCAGTCTTGGTCGAAGAACACACCGCGGGAGCGGTCTTCGGGGACGAAGGACTCACGCAGCTGGTCAACGAAGCCCAGCGTGGACTGACGGTCGCCTTCCAGCTTGCCCACCACGGTACCGGTGTGCAGGTGGTCACCACCGGACAGACGCAGGCACTTGGCCAGCACGCGGAAGTGGATACCGTGCTTCGGGTGACGATCGATTACAGCGTGCATGGCACGGTGGATGTGCAGCAGCATGCCGTTGTCGCGGCACCAGTTGGCCAGACCGGTGTTGGCGGTGAAGCCACCGGTGATGAAGTCGTGCATGATGATCGGCTGACCCAGTTCTTTGGCGAACTCGGCACGCTTGTACATCTCTTCCGGGGTGGCAGCGGTGACGTTCAGGTAGTGACCCTTGCGCTCACCGGTCTCACGCTCGGCCTTATCGATGGCCGCGGCAACGAACTCGAAACGGTCACGCCAGCGCATGAAGGACTGGGAGTTGACGTTCTCGTCGTCCTTGGTCAGGTCAAGACAACCGCGCAGACACTCGTACACGGCACGACCGTAGTTCTTGGCGGACAGACCCAGCTTCGGCTTGATGGTGCAGCCCAGCATCGGACGACCGTACTTGTTCAGACGGTCGCGCTCGACCTGGATACCGGCGGGAGGACCACCGCAGGTCATGATGTAGGCGATCGGGAAGCGAATGTCTTCCAGACGCAGGTGCTTCAGCGCTTTAAAGCCGAACACGTTACCGACCAGAGAGGTCAGCACGTTGACGATGGAACCTTCTTCGAACAGGTCGATCGGGTAAGCGATGAACGCGTAGAAGGACTCGGAGTCACCGGGCACGTCTTCGATGCGGTAAGCACGACCCTTGTAGTACTCCAGGTCGGTCAGCAGCTCGGACCACACGGTGGACCAGGTGCCGGTGGAGGATTCAGCGGCCACGGCAGCGGCAACTTCCTCGCGGGGAACGCCAGGTTGACCGGTGCACTTGAAGCAAGCCAGCAGGTCGGTATCGAGAGGGACGTAGTCCGGCGTCCAGTACATGTCGCGGTATTCTTTTACACCCGCGTCATAGGTCTTCACAGCCATGGTCAACTCCTGTTCAGTTGCTGATGGACAGTTCGGTGATGATTACATGAGTCGGCGCAGCCTAATGGACCGCGGACCAATCATGCCAATCAATCTTTCAATTACTTCTGATAGATAAAAATCTATATATCTCGTTTGCCGCTGATCGGGGCCTGACCGGGCATTGGCGGGTAACGTCGATTTCCGGTCAAGCCGGTGGCTGACGTGAGCGCTATGCAGTCGACATCCAAGCCCTCGTGAGCAGCAAACGGTATATAAGATGAGTTCAAGATCGAGACAGCGCGTCAGATCACCGACCGGGCGTGCCCGATCGCGGGGCGGCGGGCCTGAATGCCGGACACGCCGCTAGGAATCTGGTTGCTTTTCTGCGGGTCTGCCGCCCTGGCACAGCGGTTGGACCGCGGCGCCAGCCAGATCATCGGCCCATTGTAGCAGGACTGCGTCGGTTTGGTCAGCCCAATTGTATGCTACCCGACAGGCGGCGTAACGCCGCGGCGCGGATCGGCATTGCCAGGATAACCCCGTGATTTATCGCTTGAATTCCGGCCCCGAACGCTCATCATGAGCGGTTTGGTGGGCGGCGGATGGTCGATGGTCGTCGCACCCGCCCTGCGTACCGCTACCGAGTGCCCCCCCGTGGACCCTGCCAAACAACTGTTCAGCTATCGCCGCTACTGGGCGCACAAATTCACACCAGCTCCGTTCCTGCCCATGTCGCGGTCGGAGATGGACGCACTCGGCTGGGACAGCTGCGACGTGATCCTGGTCACCGGCGACGCCTACGTGGACCACCCGAGCTTCGGCATGGCGGTGATCGGGCGCACGCTGGAGGCACAGGGTTTTCGGGTCGGCATCATCGCTCAGCCGGATTGGAACAGCGCCGAAGACTTCACGACGCTGGGCCGTCCGAACCTGTACTTCGGCGTCACCGGCGGCAACATGGATTCCATGGTCAACCGCTACACCTCCGAGCGGCGGGTGCGATCCGACGACGCCTATACGCCCGGCGGCGAAGGCGGTAAGCGGCCCGATCGTGCAGTGATCGTCTACAGCCAACGCTGTCGCGAAGCTTATAAGGATGTCCCCGTGGTCATCGGCGGTATCGAGGCCAGCCTGCGGCGCATCGCCCATTTCGATTATTGGCAGGAGAAAGTCCGTCGCTCGGTGCTGCTCGACAGCAAGGCGGACATCCTGCTGTTCGGCAATGCCGAGCGCGCCATTGTCGAACTCACCCATCGATTGGCCGGCGGCGAATCCGTCGGCGACATCACCGACCTGCGCGGCACTGCCATCGTGCGCAGCGCGGTGCCGGTCGACTTCACCCTGATCGACTCCAGCGAGATCGACCAGCCTGGCGAGATCACCCCGGAACCGTCGCCCTATCAGGACACCACCCAGACCCCGGCCTGCGCGGACGCCCAGACCCAGGGCGATAGCGCCGCCGCCAAGCCACAACCCCAGGTCATCAAGTTCGAACGCCGACCGCGTGGACTGGACCGCGACAAGACGGCGGTGCGCCTGCCGGGTTTCGAACAAGTGCGCGACGACCGGGTGTTGTACGCCCATGCCTCGCGCATTCTGCATCTCGAATCCAACCCGGGCAACGCCCGTGCACTGGTGCAGCGCCACGGCGACCGCGAGCTGTGGGTCAATCCGCCCCCGCTGCCATTGCGCACCCCGGAACTGGACGGCGTGTTCGAGCTGCCCTATCAGCGGGTGCCCCACCCGGCCTATGGCGACGCGCGCATCCCGGCCTACGAGATGATCCGCTTCTCCATCAACATCATGCGCGGCTGTTTCGGCGGCTGTTCGTTCTGTTCGATCACCGAGCACGAAGGGCGGATCATCCAAAACCGTTCCGAACAAAGTATCCTCAACGAGATCGAGACCATCCGCGATACCGTGCCCGGCTTCACCGGCAACATCTCGGACCTGGGTGGCCCCACCGCCAACATGTGGCGACTGGCCTGCAAGGACCCGGACATCGAACATTCCTGCCGACGCCTGTCGTGCGTCTATCCGGGCATCTGCAAGAACCTGAACACCGACCAGACACCACTGGTGCGGCTGTACCGCAAGGCACGGGCGCTACCCGGCGTGAAGCGGGTGTTCATCGCCTCCGGCCTGCGTTACGACATCGCCGTGGAAACGCCCGAGTACGTCAAGGAACTGGTCAGCCATCACGTCGGCGGTTATCTGAAGATCGCCCCCGAGCACACCGAGACCGGGCCGCTGTCGAAGATGATGAAACCGGGCATGGGTACCTATGACCGCTTCAAGGCGCTGTTCGACAAGTATTCGAAGGAAGCCGGCAAAGAGCAGTACCTGATCCCCTACTTCATCGCCGCCCACCCGGGCACCACGGACGAAGACATGATGAATCTGGCGCTGTGGCTCAAACGCAACGGCTTTCGTGCCGACCAGGTGCAGGCCTTCCTGCCCTCGCCCATGGCCCTGGCGACGACCATGTGGCATTCGGGCAAGAACCCGCTCAAGCGGGTGCGCCGCGATGCCGATCCGGTGGTCTCCCCCAAGGGCGGCCGGCAGCGCCGTTTGCACAAGGCCTTCCTGCGTTACCACGACGCCGAGAACTGGCCCTTGTTGCGCGATGCGCTGAAGAAAATGGGTCGCGCCGACCTGATCGGCAACGGCAAGAAACACCTGATACCCAGCTGGCAACCGGCCGGCACCGGCGGTCAACCGGAAGGGGTGCGCGGTGCGCGCAAGCACACCAAGCCCTTCCGCACCCAGCAAACCGTCGATCGCCCCGGGAACGGCCGCAAGTCCGGCAAAGGACGCACCAAACCCACGGCCAAAGGGCGCCGGCCGCGCTGAAGCTCAGGTCTTGGGAAAATCCGTCCAGCCGACGATCCAGGAACGACTGGCACCCGGCTTGATGGCCCCCACGTAGGTCGCGCCCTGATCCCAGAACTCGTCCTCCGGCGGCAGGGCCGCGCCCTCGGTGGCCGGCGACATGGGCAGCGGCGTGAAATCCGGCTTGCTGACATTGAACGCGGCCTCGGACAACAATGGCGGCTGGTCGAAACGATTCGCCAACTCGCTGCGCCGGAAGAAGGCGTTTTCGTCGAACCCCTTGTCGTCATCCGCATCGCCGGGCGGCTCGGGGCTGAAGTAACTATGCCCGTCCGCACCGATTTCGTAGAACAGGCTGTGATCCAGGGTCAACTCGCCGCTGGTGGCCAGCGCCGCCGTTCGCGGGTCACGCACGTCGATCGCTTCCTTGTCGAACCCGGTGATCACGACATTGTGGAAACTGCCCGCTGTGCCGCGCCGCAAGGTCATGGCCCGCTGTGCCTTCTGAGCGTTCAGCCCCCCGACCAGGGTCACGTTGTAAAAGGTCGGCGCCGACCGTGGACTGGCATCGTGGTCCTTTTTCCAGTTATCCGCTTCGAAGGCGTTGTCACCCACGTCCGCATGCTGCTGCACCACCAGGAACTGCACCCGACCACGCCAGCCCATGTCCCAGTCGAAACCGTCATCGCGCGCACCGGTGACGACGATGTTCTTGAAATCCACGTCGCCACCGAACACCTCGACCCCGTCGTCCAATGATCGATGGACCTGCACATTGCGCACGATGGTCTTGTGCCCACAACCGCCCAACGTCAGCCCGTTCAGTTCGTTATCGGTAAATACCTCGAAGCCGGCGAATTCCACCCGCACGAATTCCAGCAGACCGCAGCTGTCGCCCACCTGGTCGCCGCCGAACATGCCACGCGGGTCTTGTTCGTCGACACCTTCTATGCGCGCGCTGCCCTGGTTGATCGGCGCGTTGCCCAGCAACACCAAGCCGCCCCAGTCGCCCCGGGCCCGCTCACCCGGCGCCTTCGCACTGGTGAACACGATGGGTGCGGTACGGCTGCCCCGGGCGTACAGCTTGGCGTCCTTGGTGACGATCAGCGCCGAGCCGGACTCGCCGATGATGCGCGTGCCGGCCTCGATGGTGAGTGACGCACCGGCCTCGACGAACACCGGTGCTGTCAACTTGTAGACCGTATCAGCCCGCCAGGTCTGACTCTGGGCTATCGGCTCGCTGACGAGTTGGATGGGTCGTTCCGCGGTCGTGGGCAGCATCGTTTTTTCAGCCCGTTGGGTAAACCCGGCGTCCGCGTCACCGGTCAGTGACACCCCGCCGATCATGGCACCCGCCACGGCCACCAGCAGTCCGGCACCCAGCAGACTGGCCGCACCCAACATGCGGCGGGGACCGCCATCGTGCGGCACCGCAATACCCGGTGCTTCGGATGCGACATCCGGGGATTCACCGCCAGGCATTTTGGGGTTGCCACCTCGCCGCGCGGATGGCGCGGGTTTGTCACGGGCGGCATCGGCCCGCGTCACCGAAGTCTGGCTGGACACGGCACCGGGGCGGCTTTTCAGCCAAGCCTGGGCTTGCTCCGACAGTGCAATGAGCTGCGCGTCACCGGTTTGCAGCGCCTGTTGATGTGCCTGCTCCCGATAGCGCGAGTACTGCAGCAGCTTAAGGTAACTGAGGCTTTCACCCGTAATCTTTCGGTGCAGCGTGAGATAACGCCACACCAGGTTCTGTGTGTTTTTCATGGGTCCGGATCAGCATGAGGAGTGGTTGTTGTTTCAGGACACGCTAATACGCCAATGTGAAGCCCCTGTTACACGGGGACCGGACATGAAAAAAGGCCGGCTCCAATACCTGGAAACCGGCCTCGTCGAATCACCGGGGCACGCCCGGCCCGTTGCTCGTCAGGTCTTGAAGCGGCCCACCAGCTTGACCAGTGAGTCCGCATGACCGGCCAACGCCGAGCTGGAGCTGGACGTCTTCACCGCATCGGCCGCGGTCTGCTCGGCCACTTGGCTGATATTCGCGACACTCTTGTTGATGTCCTCCGCGACATGGGACTGCTGTTCAGCCGCGGTGGCGATCTGCGCACTCATCTTGGAGATGGTGTCCATGGATTGGGTGATTTCCTGCAGCACCTCGCGCACCCGATCGGCCTGCTCTTGGCTTTCCTGCGCGCGATCGGCGCTGGTCTCCATGGCCCGCACGGTATCGCCCACGCTGCCTTGCAGGCTTTCGATCATGTCGTGGATTTCCTCGGTGGACTCCTGAGTACGCCGCGCCAGGCTGCGCACCTCGTCGGCAACCACCGCAAACCCACGACCCTGCTCGCCGGCACGAGCCGCTTCGATGGCGGCATTCAGCGCCAGCAGGTTGGTTTGCTCGGCGATACCCCGGATAACGTCCAGCACGGTGCCGATCCGCGAGGTATCGGCATCTACCCGCTGCACGATCTCCGACGCGGCTTGAACCTCGGACACCAACCCGCTGATGGAGGCGACTGCGCCGGATACCACTCGCTGACCCTGCTCGGCCTGCTTCTCGGCTGTTTCGGCCGACTTGGCCGTCTCGGCGGTATTCTGTGCCACTTCGTGCACCGTGGAGGACATCTCGGTCATCGCGGTGGCAATCTGGCTGGTCTCCAGCTGCTGATTCTTGATCGAGGCACTGGTGTGCTCTGCCGTGGTCGCCAGCTCTTCGGCAGAACTGCCCACCGAGTGCACCGATTCCGACACCTGCGACACCAGATCCCGCATGCTGCGCACAAAACGGTTGAAGGCGTCCGCCAGCATGGCGACCTCGTCCTTGCCGTCCACCGGCAACTCCTTGCTCAGGTCGCCATCGCCCTCGGCGATCTCCCGCATATAGCGCGCGGTACGGCACAACGGGTCGACCACGTTGCGGCTGATCAGGTAGATCAGGATGCCGCCGATCAGCAGGCTGCCGATCCCCATGGCCAGCATGACGTTGCGCATCCAATCCACTTTCTGGATATAGAAGCTGCGGTCCTTGGCCACCTGCAGCACGCCGATGGGCTTGCCGGAATAGTCCGTGATCACGTCCGCGTACACCGCCACCGGCATGCCCTTGGCTTCGGCGTGATTGATGGCCGCGCCGTTACGGATGATGTCTTGCAGTTGCGCGTCGCTGAGCAGGCTGTCCGTGCCCAGCGTGGTGGCAAAGGGCTGCATACCGCTGTCACGCTTCAGGTGCAATGCCAGGAGCACGTCGTGCTGCGCGGTGTAGTCGTCGAAGAATGCCTGACCAAACGACATCCCGAACTCCACCGACCCCTGGTGCTGGCCGTTTGCGGCGATCGGCACCATGCCGCGCACGCCCAACCCGGCCTTGCCGATCTCCAGCCCGTAGATGGGCTTGCGCGCATTATTGGTCTCCACCACGGTATGGCGGAAGCTGGACAGATCGTCGCCGAACTTGGCCGGCTTGTGCACCCGCAGGAAAGAGGTTGCCGGCGGGGTGTGGAACTGGAATTGACGTACGCCGTACTCTTTCTTCAGCTGCGCGAACCCTGGCACGAACAACTGTGCCAGGGCATCCCGGTCACCGGCGGCCATGGCATCCTGAACCTGCGGCAGACCGGCCACCAGCGCACTCATCGCCTGGGCGGCACTACCCTGCGACGCAATAGAGGCTGTCACCCCTTCGAAGATACTGGCCAGCTCGCGTTTTTCCGCATCGTCCATCAGTTGCTGAACGCTGCTATAAAGAAAACCGAACACCAGTACCGTGGCGACAATCCCGCCGCCGACGACGATGCCGACGAAACGAGGGACGATACGAATTTGTCTCAACATGATCAGGAGCCCATCGCGGGAGTGAATCGTGCAAGCGATAGCGGCGGCCGCGGATTCAACTTAACCCCATTTTTACGACGGATACTCCGCCATACAACCCGCTCCCTGCGGCGCGAAAGCTTTGCCCGGCCTGGCCGCTACGGCTGCTGATATCCCGTCTCGCAGTGCGCAACGACGCGACACCAAGGAGCACCGAATGCAAACCGCATCACCCGCCTTCACCGACCTGTTGATCAGCACGCTGGAGGTACTGGCGGTGATCTTCATCGTCGCATTGGGCTTGCTGGTGGCGTGGGCCATCGTCATCTACGTGGTGGACGTCACCCAGACCCGCCACGCCATCCGCCGTAATTACCCGGTGATCGGGCGGTTCCGCTATCTGCTCGAACATCTGGGCGAATTCTTCCGCCAGTATTTTTTTGCCATGGATCGGGAGGAAATGCCCTTCAACCGAGCGCAACGTGCCTGGGTGTACCGGGCCGCCAAGGATCTCGACAACACCGTGGCTTTCGGCTCCACCCGCGACCTGAACCATACCGGCAACGTGTTGTTCGTGAATTGCCCCTTCCCCACCCTGGGCGAGGACGCGGTGCCGCCTAGCCCGGTGACCATCGGCCCCGACTGCCCCAAGCCATACACCACCAGCGGCTTGTTCCACATATCCGGCATGAGCTACGGCGCCATCTCGCGCCCTGCCGTACTGGCACTGTCCCGCGGGGCGAAAAAGGCCGGCATCTGGATGAACACCGGCGAGGGCGGCCTGTCGCCCTATCACATCGAAGGCGGTGCCGACCTGGTGTTCCAGATCTGCACCGCCAAGTTCGGCGTGCGCGACCTCAGCGGTCATCTCAGCGACGACAAGCTGCGGGAGCTGGGCGCCAACGACCAGGTGAAGATGTTCGAGATCAAACTCAGTCAAGGCGCCAAACCCGGCAAAGGCGGCATGTTACCCGGCGCCAAGGTCAGTGCCGAAATCGCCGCCATTCGCGGCCTGCAGGTGGGTCAGGATGCGTTCAGCCCCAACCGGCATCCCGACATCCGCAACTATGCCGATCTGCTGGCCATGATCGCCCAGGTGCGAACGGTGACTGGAAAGCCGGTGGGCTTCAAGACCGTCATCGGCAGCGAGGACATGCTGGACGGATTGTTCACTGAAATTCTCAAACAAGGCATCGCCAGCGCGCCCGACTTCATCACCGTGGACGGCGCGGAAGGCGGCACGGGTGCGGCACCGATGCCGCTGATGGACGCGGTTGGCTTACCACTGCGGGAAAGCCTGCCGATCCTGGTGGACAAGCTCTGTCAGTACGGATTGCGCGATCGCGTCCGGGTGGTCGCATCGGGAAAGCTGATCAATCCCACCGACGTCGCCTGGGCGCTGTGCGTGGGCGCGGACTTCGCCACCAGCGCCAGAGGCTTCATGTTCGCCCTCGGCTGCATCCAGGCGCTGCAATGCAACAAGAACACCTGCCCGACCGGCATCACCACCCACGACCGGAAATTGCAACGCGGTCTGGACCCTGCTGCCAAATCCGAACGGGTCGCCCATTACGCCCAACACATGCTGACCGAGGTGGGCATGATCGCCCACGCCTGTGGCGTGCGCTCGCCTCGCGAGTTGGGACGCAGCCACGCCCGGGTGGTGACGGAAACCGGCTTGTCGCTATCGCTGGCGCGACTTTACCCGCCGGTGCAAGGCGTGCGGGACATGTCGGGCAGCAAGGACCGCGAGGCCTGACCCGCTCACTTGCCCGGTCGGTACAACCCGCCCAGACCGATCTTGTCCAGATTCGCCTCCATGAAGGCGCGAATCTGCGACGCGCTTTCCATGCGTAGCGCCGCCTTCAGCCACTGGCGCGCGCGAGCGCGACTGATACTACGCAACACCCATTTCACCTTGAGCAGACTGCCGGCACTCATCGACAGGCTGTCCACGCCCATGCCGATCAACAGCGCGGTCGCCAGCGGATTGCCGGCCAGCTCGCCGCAAACCCCGACCGGCTTGCCGTGCGCATGCGCCCCCTTCACCACCTGATCCACGGCACGTAACACCGCCGGATGTAGATCGTCGTAGATCTCGGCCACGCTGGGATTGTTACGATCCACCGCCAGCAGATACTGGGTCAGGTCGTTGGTGCCGATGGAGAGGAAATCCACCCGCCGTGCCAGCTCTTCGACCTGATAAACCGCCGACGGCACCTCCACCATGACCCCGACCGGCGGCATATCCACCACGAAGCCTTCGTCCAGCAACTCGTCATGGGCCTGTTGGATCAGCAATTGCAGCTCGTCCACCTCGGTGACCGAGGTGATCATCGGCAACATGATTTGCAGGTTGTTGAAGTTTGCCGAGGCCCGCAGCATGGCGCGTACCTGGGTCAGGAATATCTCCGGGTGATCGAGGGAGATACGCACCCCACGCCAGCCGAGAAACGGGTTGGATTCGACCACCGGGAAATACGGCAGCGGCTTGTCGCCGCCGATGTCCAAGGTACGCAGAATCACCGGCCGTGGCGCAAACGATTCCAGTACCCGCTCATAGTTGGCGGTCTGCACACCCTCGCCGGGAAAGCGATCACGGATCATGAACGGCACCTCGGTGCGATACAGCCCCACGCCCTGGGCCTCGTCGATGGCCTGACTGCCCACCTCGTTCACCAGCCCGGTGTTGAGCAGCAGCGGTACTTCGATACCGTCCAGGGTTTCCGCCGCCAGTCCGCGCAAGGCGTCCAACTCGGCGGACAGTTCCCGCTCTTCGCCGACCAGCCGCTCGTATTCCGCCAGCACCGCCGGCGGCGGCGCGACATAGACCCGACCGCGATAGCCGTCGACGATCAGCTGCCGCCCCTCCACCCGGCTCACCGGCAGGTCGGTCACACCCATGACGGCCGGCACGCCCATCCCGCGCGCCAGGATCGCCACGTGCGACGAACTGGATCCGCTGGCCGCCACCACGCCGGCCAACCGTTCCCGCGGCACCTCGGCGAGCTGCACGGCACTGACCTCGTCGCCGACCAGGATGGTCCGCTCGGGGAACTCGGGCGGCGTCACATCCTCGCTTTGCAGATGCATCAGGATGCGCCGCCCCAGGTCACGTACGTCCGACGCCCGCTCGCGCAGATAGATGTCTTCCATGGCGTCGAATACCGCCGCATGCGCGGCGATGGTGTGCCGCAAGGCGCCAGGGGCCCAGATCCCGGTGCGGATGCGCTCGATGGTGTGTTCCACCAACATGTCGCTGGCCAGCATCAGCAACAGGGCGTCGAACAAGGCGTGGTCCTCGGCGGGCAAGGTATCGGCAAGCTGATCCTTGAGACGCCGCAGGTCCTGCTCCACGGCGGCGACCGCGGCACGGAATTTGGTCTCTTCGGCCTGGGGGTCCTCCGCCGGGCGATCGGGCACGGCATCCAGATCCGCCAGGCGATAGGCCACCACCGCCTGTCCGATGACCACACCGGAACTGGATGCCCGGCCCTCCAGGAAACGGTTCAGACGCTCGTCGGACGACGCCAGGGCGGTCAGCTCGCAGCTGGCCCGGGCGTGGGTGATGGCACCGGCCAACTGGGCGGCCAGGGTGAACAGAAAGGTGACTTCGTCGTCGCTGAATTCCCGAGGCTGCCGTTGGCGCACCACCAGCACGCCGAGCACGCGACGATTCTGGATGATCGGCACCCCCAGGAAACCCCGGTACTCGGTCTCGCCGGTTTCGGTCACGCGCAAATAGCGCGGGTGACCCGGTGCGTCCGCCAGGTTGAGCGGCTCGGCCCGCTCGGTGACCAGCCCGATCAGCCCCCGACCGAGTGGCAAGGTCACCTTGCCGACGGCCTCCTGGCGCAGCCCATCGGTGGCTTTCAGGACATGGGTGCGGGCATCGAAGTCCGTCAAGTAGACCGAGCAGACATCCGCCCCCACGGCCTGCTTCACGCCGGACACGATCATCTGCAGCGCCCCTTCCAGATCGGGCGCGCCGTTGACGTCGTTGACGATGCGATGCAGCGTATCGAGCACGAAAACCGGCTCCTAGATAGCGACCTGGGCCCGGTCACGAGGCCGGTCAGCGCCTGTTCTGACGCGCCAGTTTCGGCATATCCCGGACCGGCGTACCGTCCGGAAACACCAGGGGCGCGAGTTCCCGTAGCGCACGTTCGTACACCCGGCGTTTGAAATAGACCACTTCGCGCAACGGCTGCCAGTACTTCACCCAACGCCAATGGTCGAACTCGGGTTTGGCGCAATCGTCCAGGCAGAAGTCGCTTTCCGCGCACAGCACCCGCAACATGAACCAGCGTTGCTTCTGGCCGATACAGACCGGGTGAGAATTGCGCCGAATGAACCGCTTGGGCAGCCGGTAGCGCAACCAGCGGTCTGTGCAGCCGAGAATCTCCACCTGGGTGGGCTCCAGACCGACTTCCTCGCGCAACTCCCGATACATGGCCTGCTCCGGCGATTCATCGGACTTGATGCCACCCTGGGGAAACTGCCAGGAGTTCTGACCCACCCGCCGGCCCCAGAAGAGCTGCTGGCGGTCATTACACAGGATGATGCCCACGTTCGGGCGAAAACCATCGGAGTCGATCACGGTACAGACCGTAAAGCATGCTGACAGATCGATTTTTTCATATTCGCGACAGCGGCCGCAACCAGCAATCGCCTGTGGATAAGTCTCGTACGACCGGATTTTCCGGTATCATCGCCCTCCACGCAGCGACCTAACACCGAGATCCGATGGCCTTAGCCCTGTTCGACCTGGACAACACCCTGCTCGCCGGGGATTCCGACTATCTGTGGGGGGTGTTTCTCGGCGAGATCGGGGTCGTGGATGCTGACCACTACGAGTCCATCAACCAGCGCTTCTACGACGAATACAAGGCCGGCACGCTGGACATCATGGCGTTCCTGGCATTTTCACTGAAGCCCCTCGCCGACAACGACCCCGCCGACCTACGCACCTGGCGCGAGCGCTTCCTGGCGGAAAAGATCGAACCCCTGATCACGCGGGCCGCCGAATCCCTGGTCGCACGACACCGCCGCGCCGGCGACACCCTGCTGATCATCACCGCCACCAACAGCTTTGTCACGGCACCCATTGCCGCGCGTTTCGGTATCGAACACCTGATCGCCACCGAACCCGAGCAGGTGGACGGTCGCTACACCGGCCGGGTGGCTGGCACACCGAGTTTCCGCGAGGGCAAGGTCGAACGCCTGACCCACTGGTTGGCGGCGCACCAACACGATCTGACAGACGCCAGCTTCTACAGCGACTCGCACAACGACCTGCCGCTGCTCGAACGGGTGCCCCGTCCGGTTGCCGTCGATCCGGACCCGTTGCTATTGGATCATGCCAAGGCACACCACTGGCCGGTCATCAGCCTGCGGGACACCGAGCATGAGGCCGACGCACCCACTGCGTGAGCGAGGCCTGCCGCGACTGGGGCTGCTGCTGCTCGCGGCGCTCGTCAGTATCGCCTTTGCGCTGACCACCGGCTCTCTGGAGCTCCCGCTGCTCGACTGGCTACGAGCCATCGCCAACCCGGGCGCGGATCTGGCCAGTCGCGTGCTCTGGGAATTGCGGCTGCCGCGGGCCTTCACCGCCTTTGCCGTCGGCGGGCTGCTTGGCCTGGCCGGCGCGCTCATGCAGGTGCTGCTGCGCAACCCGCTGGGCGATCCGTACGTGTTGGGCGTGTCGGGCGGTGCCGCGTTCGCGGTATTGCTGGCGATGCTGGCCGGCCTGCCGGCGCTGTGGCTCACGCCGGTGGCCTTCGGCGGGGCCTTGGCATCCACGCTGCTGGTTTTCGCCCTGGCACGCGCCGGCCAGAGCCTGTTGCTGACCGGCGTGGTGGTGGCCGCCGGCTGGGGCGCCGGGATCAGTTTCGCACTCAGCACCAGCCCACCGATACAACTGCCCGGCATGTTGTTCTGGTTGATGGGCGACCTGTCCGGCGCGCCGGCCCCGCGGCTGAGCGCCACGGCGCTGCTGATCGTCCTGGTGGCGGCGCTGCCACTGGCCCGAGCGCTGAACCTGCTTGGGCGGGGAGAACTGGCCGCGGCCAGCCTGGGTGTGACCACGTCGCGCCTGCGTTGGCAGGTCTACGGGCTGGCGTCCCTGGCGACCGGCGTGGCGGTGAGCATCGCTGGGAGCATCGGTTTTGTCGGCCTGATCGCACCGCATCTGGTGCGCATGCTGGCCGGCAGCGATCACCGTGTGGTGCTGCCCGGCAGCGTGCTGCTCGGCGGTGCCCTGCTGGTGTTTGCGGACACCCTGGCGCGCACCCTGCTGGCACCCCTGCAGCTGCCGGTGGGCGTGCTCACCGCCTTGCTGGGCGTGCCGATCTTTTTGTGGCTGCTACGTCGCACCACGGCAGGGGGGCGCCGATGACCGTGCTGCTTCAGGCGACGGCGTTGACCCTGGGGATAGCGGATCGCGCCTTGGTCAACGACCTGGAGCTGACCATCCGAACAGGCGAGCGCTGGGCGGTGCTGGGCCCCAATGGCAGCGGCAAGACCACCCTGCTGCATACGCTGGCGGGGTTGCGTGCGGTGCAGCACGGTGAGGTCGGCTGGCGGGGGCAGGCGCTGTCCGGCATTCCCCGGCGCAGGCTGTCCTGTCAGCTGGGCCTGCTGCTGCAGGACGACCCCACCAGCTTTCCGGCCACCGTGCTGGAGTCGGTGCTGACCGGACGCTTTCCCCATCTGGGCCCCTTCGGCTGGGAAAGCAATAGCGACCTGCAACTGGCCGAACAGGCGCTGGCGGACGTTGACCTTGCCGGCCTCTCGGGCCGGGACGTCGCATCACTGTCCGGCGGCGAACGCCGGCGCCTGGCCATCGCCACCCTGCTGGCCCAGGCCCCGACCCTGGCCCTCCTGGACGAACCGACCAACCACCTGGACCTGCGCCATCAAACCCAACTGATGAGCCTGCTCGGCGCACGCTTCGGCGATGCCGAGCACGCTCTGCTGGCGGTGCTGCACGACCCGACGCTGGCGTTGCGCCACTGCAGTCATGCGCTACTGTTGCCCGGAAACGGGAGCTGGCACGCCGGTCAAGCGGACCACATGCTCACCGCCCAAAGGCTATCGGAGCTGTATGGGCAACCGTTGCAGCTGGTGCAACAGGACGGATTGCGCGCCTTCGTTCCCGGGGCCGGCGACTGATCAACCCGCTTCCGCTGGATCCCCATCCGGCATGGCGATACCCAGGCGTCGCATGCGCCGCCACAGCGTGGTGCGATTGATACCCAACCGGGCCGCCGCCAGTTGGCGGTTCCAGCCGGCGGCTGTCAGCGCATCGGTCAGCGCCGCACGCTCGTCCCGCTGCGCCCGGCTGGCCAGGGGCGGCGACACCGGATGATCGTCGCCTTGGCCCCCCTGATCGACCACATCAGGGGGCAGACTGGCGGGTAACATCACGCCGTCCTGCGCACAGATCACGCCGTGCTCGATGGCATTTTCCAATTCACGCACATTGCCCGGCCAAGGGTACGCACGCAGGGCGCGCAAGGTGTCAGGCGCGATCCGTACCGGGCCGCGCCCGTGTCGCGCCGCCATCCGGGCAGCAAAATGTTCCGCCAGCAAGCGCAAATCCGCCGGGCGGTCGCGCAGCGGCGGCACCGCCATGGGGATCACCGCCAACCGATAGAACAGGTCAGCGCGGAAATCACCGCGCTGCACCAACACCTTCAGATCCTGATTCGACGCCGCCACCACGCGGATGTCCACCTGCACCGACTCGTCGGCGCCCACCGGCTCGAACACCTGATCCTGCAACGCGCGCAACAGCTTGGCCTGCAGGTGGAGCGGGATCTCGCTGATCTCGTCCAGAAACAGGGTGCCCTTGTGGGCCAGCGCAAAACGCCCCTTGCGCGAGCGGGACGCGCCGGTGAACGCGCCTTTGACGTGGCCGAAAAGCTCCGACTCCAGCAGGGTTTCGGGTATGGCCGCGCAATTGACCTCGACGAAAGGCCCGTCCGTCCGGTGGCTGCGCTGATGGATCAGCCGCGCCAGCTGGGTCTTGCCGGTCCCGTACTCCCCCTGGATCAGCACCGCCGCCTGACTGGGCGCCACCTGGCGGAGCCGCTCCAACACCGCCTGGACGCCCTCGTCGCGGGTCAACAGGGCCTGGTCCTGCGGCGGGCGTGCCGCCTCGGCCTGCTCCAATGCGTCGGTCTGATCCTGGATCAAGGTCAATCGTAGCCGGTCCGGGCGGCGCCCGTCGGTATACACCAGGCCACTGCGGAATTGCAGGGTGCGCCACTCGCCGCCGATGCGCAGCCGCTCGATGAAATGCACAAATCGCCCGCTGGGCCGCCCCGCGGCGTCAAGTTCGCCCTGTTCGATGGCGGCACGCACCGCGTTGCGGGCCAAGTGCACATGCCCCAGTTCACGCAGATTGTTCAGCTGGACATCGGGCGCCACGCCCAGCATTTCGCAGGCAAGCACGTTGTGCAGCCGGATATGACCGTTGTCGTCGGACAGGATGAGCCCTTCGTCCAACTGAGCGGCCAGGGTTTGCAGTACTTCCAGGCTATCGGACATCGCCGCTCCAGGCGTTTCAACCGTTGCAGATCAGTGCAACATAACGGATTTCCCCAACAACACAATGTTAATCAAAGATTTTTTCTGGGAACAACGGTATGCATGCTATCGCAGGCGTTGCATGACGCAACATCAGTTACCTGAGGGCGCGGCAATCAAATCAAAGACTTGTAAAATGGCATACGGATTGCATTTTTGCTCGGAGCCCAACGGCCGGATTCGGATTCGTCCCCGTGATGTCGGTCGGTGGGCTGGTAGTACCTCTGGGGGTATGGCTGGTTCTGGCCCCGACCGGTCGCACCGACGAAATGCTCTAGGGGCCATTTTTTTTGCGCTCGCCACTCGGCCACTCCCACCGTCCGGGGCACCCGCGCGCTCCCTATCCAGACCATTCTCCTAAAGCCGCTCTGTGGCGCCGGGTGCAACCTGCGCGACACCTGACCGCATGCTCAGCCCCCCGTGAATCGGCACCATTGTCGGCATGGCCCAGCGCGACCCAAGCGTAAAAAAACCGACTGACGCGGGTGCATCAGTCGGTTCACTTGGCGCCTTGGCGCAAGGATTCAAGCCGCGTGGGCCGGCGCTCCCTTGTCGAACGTCAGGCCATCATCGCCGACGTTGACCCGGATGACGTCCCCCGGCAGAAATTCCCCGGCCAGGATGCGCTTGGCCAGCGGGTTCTCCAGCTGCTGCTGGATGGCCCGCTTGAGCGGCCGGGCGCCATAGACCGGGTCGAAACCCGCCTCCCCGAGGCGATCGAGCGCCGCGTCCGTGACCTCCAGAGACAGGTCGCGGTCGGCCAGGCGTTTGTGCAGATAGCCGATCTGGATATCGGTGATCGCCCGGATCTGCTCGCGGCCCAACGGATGGAACACCACCACCTCGTCCAAGCGGTTGATGAACTCGGGACGGAAGTAATCGCCCACCGTGTTCATCACCTCGGCCTTCATGGCGTCGTAGTTCTCCTCGCCGGCCATGCGCTGGATGACATCCGACCCCAAGTTGGAGGTCATCACGATGACGCTGTTGCGAAAATCCACGGTACGGCCCTGGCCGTCGGTCAGGCGACCGTCGTCCAGCACCTGCAGCAGCACGTTGAACACGTCCGGGTGGGCCTTCTCCACCTCGTCCAGCAGGATCACCGCGTAGGGGCGACGCCGCACCGCCTCGGTCAGATAACCACCCTCCTCATAGCCGACATAGCCCGGGGGGGCGCCGATCAGCCGCGCCACGGAGTGCTTCTCCATGAACTCGGACATATCGATGCGGACCATGGCCTCTTCCGTATCGAACAGGAATTCGGCCAGCGCCTTGCACAGCTCGGTCTTGCCCACCCCGGTCGGGCCAAGGAAAAGGAAGGAGCCGTTGGGCCGGTTCGGGTCGGACAGGCCCGCCCGGGAACGCCGGATGGCATCGGACACGGCGGATACCGCCTCGCCCTGGCCGATGACCCGCTTGTGCATGGCCTCTTCCATGCGCAGCAGCTTGTCCCGCTCGCCCTCCAGCATCTTGGACACCGGAATGCCGGTCCACTTGGATACCACGGTGGCGATCTCTTCGTCGGACACCTTGTTGCGCAGCAGGCTCATGTCCTGCATCTCGGCCTGGGCGGCCATATCCAGCTGCTTCTGCAGTTCAGGGATGCGCCCGTACTGGATCTCGGACATGCGGGTCAGGTCACCGGCGCGGCGGGCGGTCTCCATATCCAGGCGCGCCTGTTCCAGCTCTTCCTTTATATGGGTGGTGCCCTGCAGGGCGGCCTTTTCGGACTTCCACACCTCTTCCAGGTCGGAGAACTCGCGTTCCAGGGTCTGGATCTGCGATTCCAGATCGGCCAAACGCTTCTTGGAGGCCTCGTCGGACTCCTTCTTCAGCGCCTCGCGCTCAATCTTCAGCTGCACCAGCTTGCGATCCAGCTTGTCCATTTCCTCCGGCATGGAGTCGATCTCCATACGGATCTGCGAGGCGGCCTCGTCGATCAAATCAATCGCTTTGTCCGGCAGCTGGCGGTCGGTGATGTAGCGGTGCGACAGGGTCGCCGCGGCGACGATGGCCGGGTCGGTGATCTCCACCCCGTGGTGCACCTCGTATCGCTCTTTCAAGCCGCGCAGGATGGCGATGGTGTCCTCCACGGACGGCTCGTCCACCAGCACCTTCTGGAAACGTCTTTCGAGCGCGGCGTCCTTCTCGATGTACTGCCGGTATTCATCAAGGGTGGTGGCGCCGATGCAATGCAGTTCACCACGCGCCAATGCCGGCTTGAGCATGTTCCCGGCATCCATGGCCCCTTCGGCCTTGCCCGCACCGACCATGGTGTGGATCTCGTCGATGAACAGGATCACCTGGCCTTCCTGCTTGGATAGGTCGTTGAGCACCGCCTTGAGGCGTTCCTCGAAGTCACCACGGAACTTGGCACCGGCCAGCAGCGCGCCCAGGTCCAGCGACAGCACCCGCTTGCCCTTCAGGCCCTCGGGCACCTCGCCATTGACGATGCGCAGCGCCAGCCCTTCCACAATGGCGGTCTTGCCCACACCGGGCTCACCAATCAGTACCGGGTTGTTCTTGGTGCGGCGCTGCAACACCTGGATGGCGCGACGGATCTCATCGTCACGACCGATCACCGGGTCCAGCTTGCCCTGCTCGGCCCGCTCGGTCAGGTCGATGGTGTACTTCTCAAGCGCCTGGCGCTGCTCCTCGGCATTGGGATAATCCACCGACTGCCCACCACGCATGTTGTCGATGGCCTTTTCGATGGCACCCTTGACGCCGCCGGCCTCACGCAGCAGTTCGCCCACCTTGCCCTTGTCCTCGGCGCAGGCCAGCACGAACAGCTCGGAGGAAATGTACTGATCCTTACGCTGCTGGGCCAGCTTGTCGGTCTGGTTGAGCAATCGCCCCAAGTCATTGGACAGGTGGACGTCGCCGGCCGCGCCCTGCACGGCCGGCAGGTGGTCGAGCACCTCGCCCAGTCCGGAACGCAGCTGATTGACGTTGACACCGGCCTGGGTCAGCAGGTGACGGGCGGAACCGCCATCCTGGTCCAGCAGCGCCACCAGCAGGTGCGCCGGCTCAATGAACTGATGGTCCCGACCGACCGCCAGGCTCTGGGCGTCGGCAATGGCCATCTGGAATTTGCTGGTCAGTCGATCCATCCGCATGGCTCAAACTCCCGAAATATGAATACTTGCGCCACAGGTGGGGGTATTACGGGTGTTTTCAAGGGATCCGCATGGGGACCGGCCCACCCGGTGTGACCCGGCGACCGGCTTCCTTGCTACTTATAGACCTTGCGTCGGAACAGGTCCGTGCGCCGGCTGACCACCCGGTCGATGAACAGCAGACCATCGAGGTGATCCATCTCATGCTGGGCGCAGCGCGCCTCAAACCCCGTCATCTCGAAGGACAAGGAGTCGCCCCTAGGGTCCTGGGCGCTCAGCTTGATCCGGGCGGCGCGCACCACGTTGCCGGTGTAATCGGGGATGGACAAGCAGCCCTCCCGACCCACGTCATGCCCATCCCACTCGGTGATCTCCGGATTCACCAGCACCAGCCGCCCGTGGTTAGGCACCGGTTTGCGGGTCAAGGAGCAATCCATGATCACGATACGCTGGAAGTGACCCACCTGGGGTGCGGCGATGCCCACCGCGGACGGGCCGGCTTGGCGCGTCTCCTCCAGATCGGCGATGAATGCGCGCAATGCATCGTCGAAGGCGGTCACCGGCGCCGACACCTGCTTGAGCCGCTCATCCGGCAGCGTGAGGATATCCAGAACCGCCATCGTTCAGCCCAACAAAGTCTCGATCAACCGGATGTGCACGTCCATGGCGTCGCCCACCCGGGCCGTCACGGCGGCGCGCAGCGCGTCGATCCCGGTGTCCGCCTGCCCTTCGATCTGCATGATGTAGACCGGCTGGGACGCTTCACCTGCCACGTCCGAGCTGAGATCGGTGATATGCAAGCCGGCATCCGCCAAGGCACCGGTGACACCCGCTACGATGCCGGCCCGATCGGCACCGCTGACCGTAACGTGCACATTCGGCTCCAGGTGCTCATGCAGCTGCCCGTCGATCGCATCCACATGCACCTTGAGACCCAGCTGATGAGCCACCGGCTCCACGGCACTCACCACCGCGTCGGCACCGGCCGCGCCGGACACCATCAGCATCATGGTGAAACTACCCCCCAGGCGCAGCATGCTCGCCTCACCCAGGTTCATATCCGCATCGAACAGCGCCTGGGTCACCGCGGCGGTTATCCCGGTCCGGTCGGCACCGACCAGGGTAAGCATGTACCAGTTGTTCATCACCTATTGTCCTTCCACCGTATCGAACCATATCAACGAGGCCATACGGCCGGTGATCACGTCACGTCGATAAGAATAGAAGCGATTATCCTCGGTAAAGGTGCAGAAATCGCCCCCGAAGGTCGCGCTGACGCCGCATGCGGCAAGCCGTATCCGCGCCAGCTCGTACAGATTCGCCAGCCAGTGACCCGGGCGATTCGCCGCAAAGGCACCCTCCGCGTCGGCATGATCTCGCACAAAGGCCATGCGCACCTCTTCTCCTACCTCAAACGCCTGCGGTCCGATAGCGGGCCCCAGCCAGGCAAGCAGGTTTGCCGGCTCCCGACGAAACCGACGCACAGCGGCCTCGAGTACACCGTTGGCCAAGCCGCGCCAACCAGCATGCACTGCAGCCACTTCCCGTCCCGAGCGATCGCACAGCAGCACGGGCAGACAGTCGGCGGTGAGTACAGCGCATACCTGTCCCCGACGATCACTGTAGCGGCCGTCCGCTTCGTCCCCTGTGGCATTGTCAGACAAGGCGATGGTCGCGCCATGGACCTGGGTCAACCAACGCGGCGGTGTCGGCAGACCGAGCTCATCAGCAAGCCGTCGCCTGTTCTCCGCCACCGCCTGCGGGTCGTCCTGAACATGGGCAGCCAGATTCAGGCTACGCCAGGGCCCGCCACTGACACCGCCGCTACGCGTGGTGCAGTAGGCCTTCACGTTGGCCGGTGCCGGCCAGTCGGGGATGATCGGCTCAATACCAGCCATGGGCGTCGGCGTCCTCGGCAAGCAGTGCCAGGAGTGCGGCCATATCGTCCGGCAACGCCGCCTCGAAGGTCATGTCTTCGCCGGTGACCGGATGCACGAAACCGAGCCGATAGGCATGCAGCGCCTGGCGTTTGAAACCGCGCATCGCCGCAATCAGCTCGGCGTTGGCACCACCGGGCAGCCGCAGTCGGTTGCCGTAGACCGGGTCGCCGAATATCGGGTGCCGGATATAGGCCATATGCACGCGGATCTGGTGGGTGCGGCCGGTTTCCAATTTCACCGCCAGCAGGGTGTGGCCGCGGTATTGCTCTTCCACCCGGAAATGGGTCACCGCGTGTTTACCGGTAGGATGCACGGCCATGCGCGTACGTACCGTCGGATGACGCCCGATGGGTTGATCCACGGTACCGCCGGCGACCAGCTCGCCAGTGACCAGGGCGCGATATTCCCGATGCACCTCCCTGGCCTGCAGTGCCGCCACCAGATGCTTGTGGGCCGGCTCGCTCTTGGCCACCACCATCAGGCCGGTGGTGTCCTTGTCCAGCCGGTGCACAATGCCGGCCCGTGGCAGGTTCACCAGATCCGGCTGGTGATGCAGCAAGGCGTTCTGGACCGTGCCATCCGGATTGCCGGCGGCCGGATGCACCACCCGGTCCGCCGGCTTGTTGATGACCAGCACATGGTCGTCCTCATAGCGGATGTCCAGCGGTATCGCCTGCGCCACGCAGTCCACCTGGGGTTCCGGTTCGGCCCGCAGGGTGATCCGCTCCCCCGCCCACACCTTGTCCCTCGGACGACGCTGCGCACCCTCCACGCTCACCCGCCCGTCCTTGATCCAAGCCGTCAGGCGACTGCGGGAATAATCGCTGAACAACTGGGCTACCGCCTGGTCCAAGCGCATGCCGGACTGGTCGGCCTCAACCTCGGCGCTCAGCGTCCGATCCTGGGTTTGCTCGTTCTGATCCACTGCCACCTTTCCGGTATAATCCTGCGCCTACCAAGACAACAAGTCGGAATTATCACCCATGTCGGTCTCCTTACGCCTCTGGCTGCTGATGTTCGCCCTCGTACTGCACGGATGTTCGCTGTTACCGGCCGAGGAAGACGAGACCCGCGACTGGTCCGCTCAGAAGCTGTTCACCGAGGCCAACTACGCCCTGGACCAGGGCGATTACGAGAAAGCCATCAAGTATTACGAGGCCCTGGAGGCCCGCTATCCGTTCGGTGTCCAGGCCATGCAGGCCCAGCTGAACGTGGCGTATGCCTACTACAAGTTCGAGGAACCGGACTCGGCCATCGCCGCGGCGGACCGCTTCATCAAGCTCTATCCCAATCATCCTGCTTCCGCGTACGCGCTGTACCTCAAAGGGCTATCCAATGCCAATCGTGGTCGCGGCCTGATGGATCGCATCCTACCGGTGGATGCCAGTCAACGGGACCCCGGTGCCGCCCGTGACGCCTTCAAGGACTTTGCCGAGCTGGTCCGTCGCTACCCTGACAGCAGTTATGCCCGCGACGCCGCCCAACGCATGCTGTATCTACGCAACAACCTGGCACGTCACGAGATCCATGTCGCCGACTACTACATGGAACGGGGCGCCTACCTGGCCGCCGCCAATCGTGCAGTCTATGTGGTCGAAAACTACCAACGCACGCCTGCCGTGCGCGATGCCCTGAAGACGATGGTCCGCGCCTACGACAAACTGGGGCTGGAGCCGCTGGCCGCCGATGCCCGCCGGGTGTTGGCGCTCAATGAACAGAACGGCACCTTCTCCGACGGGCCCCGGGTGCCCGACGAAGCCAAGGGGTGGACCCGACGTTTCTGGGAATTCCTGGAACTGGACGAAAACTGAACCACCCGCGGCGGGCCAACCGGCCCGCCCGGCGCCCGATTCAGATAGCGGACTCGTTTTCCTCGCCGGTGCGGATACGCACCACGCGGCCGACATCGCTGACAAAGATCTTGCCGTCGCCGATCTTGCCGGTCCGCGCCGTCTGCACGATGGCGTCAATACAGGCTTCCGCCTGATCGTCCTGCACGACCACCTCGATCTTCACCTTGGGCAGAAAATCCACCACATACTCGGCACCGCGATACAACTCGGTGTGACCACGCTGGCGACCGTAGCCTTTGACCTCAATGGCGGTCATGCCGTTGACGCCGACGCCCGCCAGCGCCTCGTGCACGTCGTCCAACTTGAAGGGCTTGATGATAGCCTCGATTTTTTTCATTGATTTCCTCCCCGGAATAACCCGTGGCCCGCAGGCCAGGTCGGCCTAGTTTAATTCAGAATCCGTTGGTGATGGGGTAGCGGCGGTCGCGGCCGAAGGCACGGCGGGTGATCTTCACCCCCGGCGGCGCCTGACGTCGCTTGTATTCGTTGCGATCCACCAGCCGCGTGATGCGCTCCACCACGTCGGCGGCAAAACCGGCGGCAATGATATCCGCTACGCTTTGATCCTGCTCCACGTAACGCGCCAGGATCGCATCCAGGATGTCGTAGTCCGGCAGACTGTCGGTGTCCTTCTGGTCGGGGCGTAGCTCCGCCGACGGCGGGCGTTCGATGACCCGTGTCGGAATCACCTCGGCATCACGATTACGCCAGCGGGCGAGCCGGTATACCAGCACCTTGGGCACGTCCTTGAGGGGCGCGAATCCGCCTGCCATATCACCGTAGAGCGTGGCATACCCCACCGACATCTCGCTCTTGTTGCCAGTGGTCAACAACATCCGGCCGCTTTTGTTGGAGATCGCCATCAGGATGATGCCCCGACAACGCGCCTGGATGTTTTCTTCGGTGACGTCTGCCGGCATGCCGGCGAATTCATCCGCGAGCATGTCCAGGAAGGCATTGAACGCGGGCTCGATAGGAATACTCCGCCATTTCACGCCCTGGACCCGAGCCTGCCGGGCAGCGTCCTCATTGCTCATCTCGGCGGTGTAGCGCGATGGCATCAACACCACCTCCACCGACTCGGGGCCCAGCGCATCGACGGCTACCGCAAGGGTCAGTTCCGAGTCGATGCCGCCGGACAGTCCCAGCACCGCCCCCTTGAAACCGTTCTTGGTGACATAGTCCCGTACCCCGGTAACCAACGCCTGGTACACCGCTGCCTCTTCGCTGAGCGCATCCGCCATAACCCCCACCGCGGGCATGCCGGTCACCGGGTCCAGGTCGACCCCCGCCAGGCACTCCTGGAACTGCGGTTCGCGCTGGGTGACGCGCCCATCGGCGGCAACCACGAAAGATCCGCCGTCGAATACCAGCTCGTCCTGACCGCCGACCAGGTTGGCGTACAGCACGGTCAACCGGCTTTCCATCGCCCGCCGACAGACCAGTCCCTCGCGCTCGGGGACCTTGCCCGTGTGGAAAGGCGAGGCGTTCAGGTTCAACAGCACCTTGGCACCGGCGGCTGCGGCATCGGCGGCCGGTTGGGCAAACCAGATATCCTCACACACCGTCAGCCCGAAGGTCAGTCCATCGATGTCGAACACCGCCGCCGCGCCGCCGGGTTCGAAGTAGCGTTTCTCGTCGAACACGCTGTAATTGGGCAGCAGTGCCTTGTGGTATTCCACCAGCAGGGCACCATCCCTGAAGACCCCGGCAGCGTTGTAACGCTTGCCTTCGCGCACCCGCGGGTACCCCAACACCACATCCACCCCCCTGGCCGCTTCGGCGATCTGGGCCAGGCTCGCCTCCACCCGGCGGTCCAGCTCGGCACGCAGCAACAGATCCTCCGGCGGGTAGCCGGTCAGGGTCAGTTCCGGAAACAGCACCAGCCGCGCGCCCAGTTCGTCGCGGGCGCGGGTCGCGGCATCGATCACACGACGGGTATTGCCGGCGACGTCACCGACCGTGAGATTCAGTTGGGCAATGGCGATCTTCAAGGACACGATGGGATTCCGGAACAGACTCGACGCACGGCGGTTCGGCCGGGCTGGCGGGGGTGTTATTCTGGTGCAATCGTCACACGCGCGCAAAGGTTAGCGGTTTTCGGGACACCATGGGGCTGAGGCTTGTTTTCATACTGTTCGCGGTCGTGCTGGCCGTCTGGCTGGTGCGACGCCTGCTACGCAAGCCGACGCCCCCGAGCAAACCGGCCAAGACCCAGGACATGTTGCGCTGCGCCCATTGCGGTCTGCACGTTCCGCGCAGCGAAGCGATCTTGGATGGCGATACCCCGTACTGCAGCCCCGAGCACCGGGACGCCGGAGCGCGGCGCTAGGCCATGGCCCGACCCTCGCGCAAGCCGACCGGCGACACCCTGAGCCTGTCCGACGGCACCCTTGGCCTGTACCTGGCCTATCGTGTGCTGCTGAGCGTGTTGCTCGCCACCTTGTCGTTGGCCGACATCGGGCCCAGCACCCTGGGCGCGCTCGACCCGGGCCTGACGGACGTGACCCTGGCGTTGTTTCTGGCGCTGTCGGTGTTCTCGCTGATCCTTCACTATCTGCGCCTGTTGCCCAGCGACAGTCAGGTGTTGCTTGCCGTGGTGATCGATATCGCGGCGGTCACCTTTTTGATGCACACCAGTGGCGGTGTCCAGTCCGGGTTGGGGCTGCTGATGGCCGTCAGCATCGCCATGGCCAGCCTGTCCACCGGCGGGCGCCGCGCATTGTTGTCCGCGGCGCTCGCCACCCTGGCACTGATGGCGGAGCACCTGTATTCCCAGTTCACCGGCTCGGCGCTCACCTCGGGCTATACCCATGTCGGGCTGATCGGCGCGGCATTCTTCGCCTTGGCCGGACTGGCCCATCAATTATCCGCCCGGGTGCGCGCCAGCGAACAACTGGCGGTGCAGCGCGGGGTGGATCTGGCCAATCTCGCCGAACTCAACGAATACGTGATCCAACACATGCAGACCGGCATTCTGGTGGTGGACCGCCAGCTACAGATCCGGCTGATGAACGAAGCGGCCTGGTACCAGTTGAACATGCCCGACGCGGACAGCGGCAGTCCGTTACGGGCAGCCTGCGCACCGCTACAGCCGTTGTTGATCGAGTGGCTACGCCACGGCACGCCGCCGGCCACCTTCCGCCCGGTCAGCGGCGGACGCGACCTGCAGGCGCAGTTCACCCGCCTGGGGGACCAGGGGGATCTGGGTGTGCTGATCTTTCTGGAAGATACCGCCGAGGTGGTGGAGCGGGCCCAGCAACTCAAGCTCGCCTCCCTGGGGCGCCTGACCGCGAGCATCGCCCACGAGATCCGCAACCCCCTGGGTGCCATCAGTCATGCCGCCCAGCTGCTCATGGAGTCCGATAAACTGGACGACACCGACCGCCGCATGACCGATATCGTCGAGCAGAACGCGCGCCGGGTGAACACCGTGATCGAGAACGTGCTGCGGCTGTCGCGCCGCGATCCGCCGCGGCCCAAGCCCATCGCCCTGGACGACTGGCTGGCGGACATGGCGGCGGATTTCCTGGCCGCCCGACGCCTGTCGGCGCGTCAGTTGCATATCGACGTGGACCCGGCCGGCACCACGGTAATGGCCGATCCGACCCAGATGAACCAGATCGTCACGGCGCTGTGCGACAACGCCGTCAGTCATTTCAACGGCCCGCCGGAACAGTTGCGTCTGCGCATCGCCGCCGGCATCACGGCCCAGTCGGGCGGACCCTACATCGATGTCATCGACAACGGCCCCGGCATACCCGCGGAACTGGTCGGCAAGATCTTCGAGCCCTTCTTCACCACCCGCAACGACGGCACCGGTCTCGGCCTGTACATCGCCAAGGAGCTGAGCGAAGCTAACCAGATACGTTTGGAATATCTGGCCGTGCCTACCGGCGGCACCGGCTTTCGACTCGGCTTTCCGGACCCCAGACAGCGGACCCATACCCCATGACCCGCCCGATCGCCCTGATCGTCGACGACGAACCCGATATCCGCGAACTGCTGGCGCTCACCCTGGCCCGCATGGACATCGACACCGAGCAGGCCGGCAATCTGGCCGAGGCGCATGACCGACTGCGCGCCGGCCGCTTCCAACTGTGTCTGGCGGACATGCGCCTGCCGGACGGCGACGGGCTGGAACTGGTCCGACATATCAACGCTCAGCACAACGACCTCCCGGTGGCGGTCATCACCGCCCACGGCAACATGGAAACCGCCATCGAGGCCCTGAAGGCCGGCGCCTTCGACTTCGTCTCCAAGCCGGTCGATCTGCCGGTGCTGCGCAAGCTGGTACAGACCGCCATGAAACTGTCCGCCGCAACGCCGCCGGACAGTCAGGACGGCGACGGGAAAGCGCCCCGCCTGCTCGGTAAATCCGCCGCCATGTCGGCCATCCGCCAGACCATCGCCAAACTGGCCCGCAGCCAGGCGCCGGTCTTCATCACCGGCGAATCCGGTACCGGCAAGGAGCTGGCGGCGCGCCAGATCCATGCCCAGGGCCCCCGCGCCGAGGGCGCCTTCGTGGCCGTCAACTGCGGTGCCATTCCCCAGGAGCTGATGGAAAGCGAGTTCTTCGGCCACGTCAAAGGCAGCTTCACCGGCGCGGTCAAGGACAAGGAGGGCCTGTTCCAGGCCGCCGCCGGTGGCACCCTGTTTCTGGACGAGGTCGCCGATCTGCCGCTGTCGATGCAGGTCAAGCTGCTGCGCGCCATCCAGGAAAAGGCCGTACGCCCGGTCGGCGGCGCCACCGAAGATCCGGTGGACGTGCGCATCATCAGCGCCAGCCACAAGGACCTGGCCGCGCTGGTGCAAAGCGGTGATTTCCGCCAGGACCTGTACTACCGCATCCACGTCATCGAACTGCCCATGCCGGCGCTGCGTGAACACCCGGACGACATCCCCCTGCTCATCGACCATGTACTCACCCGCATCGCCACCGCCGGCGAGCAGCCGAAGGCGCGCATCGCCCCGGCGGCCCTGCAACGCCTGCTGCGCCATCCGTTCAGCGGCAATGTCCGCGAGCTGGAAAACATCCTGGAACGGGCCACCGCGCTGTGTGACGACCACACGATTCAGGTGGACGACCTGGGTCTATTGCCCGCCGATGCCGCAACGACCGAGCCCATCGAGTGTCCGGCGCGCGAGGCAGGTGCCGGCCTGGAAGACTATCTGCTGGACATTGAACGCCGGGTGATCATGCAGGCCCTGGAAGCCACCCGCTGGAATCGCACCGCCGCTGCCAAGCAACTGGGCATCAGCTTCCGCGCATTGCGCTACCGCTTGGAAAAGCTCGGCCTGGACGCCGGCGACACGGCTCCGGACAACGAGTGACGCTCAGCGTCAGTTCCTGCCCCTGAGCGGCAAACCCGAACCCCGTCACAGCTTCGGCGGCGCCGTTTCAAGAAACCGCTCGCCCCGCCGAACTCAGCACACAAGCCCGGTGCGACAGGGATTTCGGCCGATCTTCAGCAAATTGTGAGATTGGTCCAACCCCGTGGCACACAAGCTGCTTTGATACCACCACCTGCCCCCTGGCGAGGACTGCAAGGTCCCGGGGCCCGGGCTTGGTACCATCTAAAAACCCTGAGGGAGTCTACCCATGAAGAAAGTCCAACACGGCTTTACCCTGATCGAACTGATGATCGTGGTGGCCATCATCGCCATCCTGGCGGCTATCGCGATTCCGGCGTATAACAACTACATTCGTGAAGCACGCAACCAGACCGTTGTCGAGCACTATAATATCGCCGCCCGGGCCGCGGGCGCAGAGGTGAAACGCGCCGCAGCTGCTGCTGCCCGAAACCGCTCCAGTATCGCAAACGAGGTGGCCAGCAATCTTGCTGAGTGGTACACAATTATCGAGCCCCAGTGCAACACCACCACAGCGGCGAACTGCTCTCTGGCTCCGTCGGCCAGCGGAACCACCGCCAACGATATCGCGTTTTTGGCCGGTAATACGCCGGATGGAACCAAGGGGCGCGTTTCAATTTACAACGACGCAACCAATCAGCGAGTAGTTGTATTCCGCCCTGCCTATCAGGACGTGTCAGCGCAGTCGATCTCTTTCTCTTTCTTGGAGTAAATGCGACATACCAACTGCAGCGTGGACAATTCGGTCCGGCTGCAGTTGGTAGCGGAGAATCCCGTGAAACACTTGCTGAAGCATATGCGTGGCTTTACGCTGATCGAGCTGATGGTCACCATAGCAGTGGTAGCCATTCTGGCCGCTATTGCGATTCCTGCATATCGAGGATATATGACCGAAAGCCAATACGGCGTCATGCGCACCAATCTCGATAATCTGCGCATCTTTCTCGAAGACTATCAGTTGGACAACGGCGCCTATGTGAACGCCGGCTGGTCGGCCGACGGCACGACCACCACCACATTGAATTCAACTTACGGCTGGAAGCCCGACGGCGATAACGGCACCACCACCTATACCGTGGTCGCCAACACCTCCGGCACCAGCTATGACGTACTGGCCATCGACGCCAACAACAGCAACCTGTGGGTACGCTGTGAGGACCGCATGACCAACTGCTGCTACCCCGACACCCCCAGCGCAACGAGTACCGGTTGCCCCTGAACCTGCATGATGCCTGTCCTTGTTTGGACCAGAGCACTTGTACGCTTGCCGGATGCAGCGGATACTGGATTCGCTCCAGTGACTACAATTCCTATTCGATGATCAACCCGCTTTAGGGCAAACACCCGCAACCTGCATGGCGACAACGAGAAACCCAGCCGCAACCCGAGGCGACGCCCCCAGTGCGCGCGGACTGGCGCGCTTCCTGATCCAGGCCGGCATTCTGACCGAGCAGCAGGCCGGCGAGGCCGCGCAGCACGCCCAGCAGGAGAACATCCCGTTCATCTCCAGCGTCATCGCCAAGCAATTGGCCAATCCCGATGAAGTGGCGGTGACCGCGTCCCAGGAGTTCGGCGTCCCGCTGTTCGACCTGGACGTCATGGACATGGAGGTGCTGCCCACCAACCTGGTCGAAGAACGCCTGATCCGCACCCATCATGTGCTGCCGCTGTTCAAACGGGGCAACCGCCTGTTTCTTGCCGTGTCGGACCCCACCAATCACCACGGCCTGGAAGAGATCAAGTTCCATACCGGCTTGACCACCGACGCGGTGCTGGTTTGCGAGGACAAGCTCAACCGGGTTATCGACCAGGCCCTCGCGGCGCAAGACCAGGTCATGGGCGACCTGCTCGACGAGGATCTCGACAACCTGGATATCGGCGGGATCGACGAGGACTCCAAGGAACCCGAGACCACCATGGACGTGGACGACGCACCGGTGGTGCGCTATGTCAACAAGATCCTGTTGGACGCCATCAACGGCGGCGCCTCGGATATCCACCTGGAGCCCTACGAAAAGATCTACCGCATCCGTTTCCGTCAGGACGGCATGCTGCATGAAAAGGCCTCGCCGCAGGTGGCCATCGCACAGCGGCTGTCGGCACGTATCAAGGTCATGGCGCGCATGAACATCGCCGAGCGGCGTGTGCCCCAGGACGGGCGCATCAAGATGACCCTGTCCCGCAACCGCTCCATCGACTTCCGGGTCAACACCTGCCCGACCCTGTATGGCGAGAAGATCGTCATGCGTATCCTGGACCCAGGCAACGCCCAGATCGGCATCGAAGCACTCGGCTTCAATGAGAAACAGCAGACGGTGTTCCTGGAAGCCATCGCCAAGCCCTACGGCATGATCCTGGTGACCGGCCCCACCGGTAGCGGTAAGACGGTCACCTTGTACACCGCGTTGAACCTGTTGAACAAACCCGAGGTGAACATCTCCACCGCCGAGGATCCGGTGGAGATCCAGGTCACCGGCATCAACCAGGTCAACGTCAACCCCAAGACCGGGCTGACCTTTGCCGAGGCGCTGCGCGCCTTCCTGCGCCAGGACCCGGACATCGTGATGGTGGGTGAGATCCGCGACCTGGAGACCGCCGAGATCGCCGTGAAGGCCGCCCAGACCGGTCACCTGGTGCTGTCCACCCTGCACACCAACGACGCGCCGCAGACCCTGACCCGTCTGGCGAACATGGGCATCCCGACCTACAACATCGCCTCGTCGGTGAACCTGATCCTGGCGCAGCGTCTGGCGCGCCGGCTCTGCGAACATTGCAAACAGCCCCACGACGTACCCAAGGACACCCTCCAGGAGGAAGGCTTCACCGCCGCGGAGATCAAGGCGGGAATTGAAATCTACAAACCCGTAGGATGTGACCGCTGTACTATGGGTTATAAAGGTCGAGTGGGTATCTTTGAGGTGATGCCGGTCTCCGAAGCAATGGGGCGCATCATCATGGAGGGCGGCAACGCCATCCAACTCAAGGACCAGGCCCTCAAAGAAGGCCTCAGCGACCTGCGCAGATCGGCGACGCCTTCCTTTTTCGCCTGATCGGCCAGTTGCATGGCGTTGCCGTTTTCCATGATGATGCGGCCC
>JASBTJ010000078.1 GCA_030148485.1 Gammaproteobacteria bacterium
AGTTCCCCGTGCAGCCCGCTGGCGCCACGCCAGTGTTCGGCCAGATCCCCCAGCACCAGGGTACGTCTCCCCGGTGCGGCGGCCAGCACCTTGATGGCCGCCGCGACCGATTCCGGATTGGCGTTGTAGCTGTCGTCCACCACCCGGGCATTACCGATACCGCGCAACGGACGCAAACGGCCTGCCACCGGCTGCATGGACGCGAGTCCCGCGGCAATGCCGGACAACGGCACACCAAGCGCAACCGCCGCGGCAGCCGCGGCCAAGGCGTTGAGCCGGTTGTGCTCACCGGCCAGCGCCAAGCGCACGTCGCAACTGCCGCCGGGCGTGATGATGGGAAAGGTCGTGACGAAGCCGTGATCCTGCCAACTCAAGCTGGCCTCTGATGCGGGACTGTGCACCGCGGCGGCAGGATCAAGACCGAAGTCGATGACGCGATAGCCTTCAGACAAGGCCCGCCACATCGATGCGAACCGGTCATCGGCGTTGAACACGAAGACGCCGTCACTCCCGAGCCCATTGATGATCTCGGCCTTGGCCCGCGCCACACCCTCCAAGGAACCGAATCCTTCCAGATGCGCTCGCCCGGCGTTGTTCAACAGCGCCACGTCGGGGCGAGCGATACGGGTCAGATAATCGATCTCGCCGGCATGATTGGCACCCAGCTCGACCACGGCGAAATCCTCGTCGGCCAAGCGGCAAAGGGTCAGCGGCAGCCCGATGTCATTGTTCAGGTTGCCGCGCGTCGCCAGCACACTGCCCTGGGTCGACAGGATCGCCGCGAGCATTTCCTTGACCGTGGTTTTGCCGTTGCTGCCGGTGATCGCTGCCACCCGGGCGTGACACTGTTGACGCCAGGCAGCGGCAAGCCGCCCCAAGGCCAGGCGGGTGTCGGACACCAACAGGCGCGGCAGTTGATGCCCGGTGTCACGACTGACGATGGCCGCCACAGCGCCTTGTCGGATGGCGATATCGAGATAGTCGTGACCATCGAAGGTCGGACCCTGCAAAGCGACGAAACAATCTCCCGGTTGCAGGGTGCGGGTGTCCGTGCTGACACGGATGATCTGCGCATCATCGCCGAGCAGGCGACCGTCCAGCGAAGCGCACAATTGGGACAGACGGAACCCGTTCATACCGCCTCCCCCAGCGCCAGACGCACCTGCACGATGTCGCTGAAGGGCAACCGCCGGTCACCGACTTGTTGATAGTCCTCGTGCCCCTTGCCGGCGATAAGCACCAGATCCTGCGTATCGGCGCCGGCAATCGCCTCGGCAATGGCCTCGGCACGATCACGGATCACCGCCGCGGCGGTCGCACACCGCATGCCGGCGAGCACCTGGGAGACGATGGTGTCACCGTCTTCACTGCGTGGGTTGTCGTCGGTGACGGTGACCCGGTCGGCCAGGCGTTCCGCCACTTCGCCCATCAGCGCGCGTTTGCCCGTGTCGCGGTCGCCGCCGCAGCCGAATACACAATGCAGACGCCCGACCACATGCGGGCGCAGCGCGGTCAGCACCTGAGCCAACGCGTCCGGGGTATGGGCGTAATCCACCACGACCACCGGTTTTCCGGCACCACCCAGGCGTTGCATACGCCCAGGTACCGTCGTGAGCCGTTCCAGGCGGGCGGCGATCTCGGCGATGTCCACGCCCCACCCATGCAACACCCCGGCAACCGACAGCAGGTTATCGACGTTGAAACGGCCCAGCAGACCGCTGCGCACCGGCACCCGGTCGTCGCCGATGCACAAGGTGAAGGCGAGACCGTCGGCCAGGCTGGCGATGTCCACGGCGGTGACATTTTCGACACCTTCCTGAACGGTGTTCGTGGTGCCCGTGGCGATGACCCGGCACTGTCCCGCGTGACGCGCGATCAGCTCCGCGCCAAAGGCGTCGTCACCGTTGATCACCAGCAACTGCAAACCCGGGCGGTCGAACAACGCAGCCTTGGTGTCTCCGTAACTGCGCATATCCCCGTGATAATCCAGGTGGTCACGGCTCAGATTGGTGAACACCGCCGTGTGGAACCGGACGCCGCCCACGCGATGTTGGGCCAGCGCGTGGGACGACACCTCCATGGCCACGCAGTCGGCGCCGGCGGCGCGCAAGGCCGCCAACTCCCCTTGCAACCGTACCGCGTCCGGGGTGGTGTGCGATGCTGTCTGCAATGCCCCCGGCAGCCCGTAACCCAGGGTACCCAGGATGCCGCAGACGTGACCGTCGGCCAGCGCCGCGGCCAGGAAATGGCTGACGCTGGTCTTGCCGTTGGTCCCGGTGATGCCGATCACCGCGACGGCATCGCTGGGTCGATCGTAAAAGCGCGCCGCGATCTCGCTGGCACGGCTTGAAAGATGCGGCACCGCGATCACCGGCAGGCCGAGTTGCGCACCGATCTCGAGCAACCGCCTCTCATCCCAACGTTGGTCGGGTTCGGCCAGGATCGCGGCCACCCCTTTTTCGGCGGCCTGCCGACTGTGATCCATGCCATGACCGGTGATCCCGGCACAGGCCAAGAACACCCCTTCGGCTACCGCCGCGCGACTGTCGAGCGTCACCCCGGTCGGGGCAATGCTGGGTACGGCGACGGGCGCCACCATCCCGTCCAGCAACTGGTCCAGGGTCAGCGATCGCATTTGTCGGGCACTGGCCGTCATGCGCCCTCTCCCGCCTTCGCCAGACGCACACCGTCGTCACGCCGATCATCGGGCGGTACGTTCAGCAAGCGTAACGCCTCGCTCATGATCGCCGAGAACACCGGTGCCGCCACTTCGCCGCCGTAGAACTTGCCGGCCCGCGGTTCGTCGATCACCACCGCCAACGCTAGGCGCGGACGACTGGCCGGCGCCATGCCGGCAAACAATGCCAGGTATTTCTTGTCGCTGTAGCCGTCCGGCCCGACCTTTTTCGCCGTGCCGGTCTTGCCGGCCACGCGGTAACCGGGCACCTGGGCCCGTGTACCGGTGCCTTCGTCGTCGACCACGCCTTCCAACAGGTGACGCACCGCCTGCGCCGTGCGTGCGCTCATTACACGCTGTCCCTCCGGACGCCGATCCCGATGCAGCAAGCTCGGCGCGTAGCGCACGCCGTCGGCGGCCAGCACCGCATAGGCCTGCGCGAGCTGCAAGGTGGTCACGGACACCCCATAGCCGAAAGACAGGGTCGCTTGATCGATCATCGCCCAGTTGGACGGATGGGTCAGTTGACCACCGACTTCGCCGGGAAACCCGATGCCGGTCGGCTCGCCGAAACCGAGCCGCGACAACATGCCCCAATAGGCATCACGTGGCAGGCCCAAAGCCAACTTGCCGGCACCGACATTGCTCGATTTGGACAACAGGGTCGCCAGGTCGATCACGCCCAGCGGCTTGTGGTCACGCACCGTAGCGCTGCCGACCTTGATGAATCCTGGCCCGGTATCGATACGGGCATCGGGTGTGACAGTACCCAACTCCAGAGCGGCGGCCACGGTGAAGGGCTTCATGGTGGAGCCGGGCTCGAAGACGTCGGTCAGCGCACGATTGCGCAGCCGACCACCGCGGTTGCTGCGATTCCCATTGGAGTTGTATCCGGGCTGATTCACCATCGCCAGCACTTCGCCGGTACGCACGTCCAACAGCACCGCCGATGCCGAAACGGCGTTATGCTTCTGCGCCGCCGCCTTGAGCTCCCGGTAGGCGATGAACTGCAGCCGCCGGTCGATACCCAACGCCAGATTCTTGCCCGGCCGCGGCAGTTCGATGTTCTCGATGTCATCGACCACCTGCCGCCGACCGTCGCGCATCACCCGCTTGAGACCCGGCCGTCCGGCCAGATCCCGGTCATAGGCCAGTTCCAGGCCCTCCTGTCCCTGGTCGTCGATATCGGTGAAGCCGATCAGGTGACTGAACACCTCGCCATCGGGGTAGTAACGACGGTATTCCCGCTCGGTACGCACCCCCTTCAGACCCTGAGCCTTGACGACCGCCATCACCGCGTCCGCGCGGTCCGGCGACAGGCGTCGCTGCAAGTAGACGAAATGGCGTCGCCCATAGCGCGCCAGCCGTTCCCGCAGTTCGTCCTGGCCCATGCCGAGTGCCTGGGCCAACGGACGCAGGCTGTCGGCATCCAGCCGCAGCACCCGCGGATTGGCGACAATGGAATCCACCGGGGTACTCACCGCCAACGGCGCGCCATTACGGTCGGTGATCAGGCCGCGGTGCGCGGGTACTTCCACCGTATCCAGATACCGATCCGCCCCTTCGGCCTGGAGGAAATCCTTCTCCAGCACCTGACGATCCACGGCGCGCCAGGCCAGCGCTACGGCGGCCAGCGCAAACAACACCAGCACGGTGCGACGGCGACCCACATAGGACGGCCGCGCCTGCTCGGCACGTTGCAGCTTGCGACGATTCTTTGCGCGTCGTTCCGACATATCAGCGTATCAACACCACAACGTCCGATGGTTTTGGCATCCGCATGTCCAACCGGGACCTGGCCAGTTTTTCCACCAACGCCGGATTACCCACGGTGCCCAATTCCAACTGCAGGCGACCCCACTCCATGTCCAGCCGATCACGGTCGAGGCGCTGCGCCTGCAGCTCGACAAAAAGCTGGCGTGATTGATATTTCGCGTACACCACCGAGATACCGGAACCAATCACGGCAAATACCAGGGCGATCAGCAGGAACAGATCGGAGCGACTCATGCCAGTCGCTCCGCGATGCGCAGCACCGCGCTACGCGCGCGGGGATTGGCATCGATCTCGCTCTCGCTGGCGCGAATCGCCTTGCCGATGAGCTTGAACCTGGGGTTGCGCGCGCTATCCGGGACAGGCAGGCCACGCGGCAGCTCGTCGCCCCGCGCGGCATCGCGCATGAAGCGTTTGACGATACGGTCTTCCAGGGAATGAAAACTGATCACCACCAGGCGCGCACCCACAGCCAACAACTCAAGGGTGTCCGCCAGCAGGCGTTGCAGATCGTCCAGCTCCCTATTTATATGGATGCGTATCGCCTGAAAGCTGCGCGTCGCCGGGTGCTTGTGCTTGTCATGCACCGGACTGGCTTCGGCGATCAATTTCGCCAGCTGAGCGGTGGTGGTGATGGGCGAGTCGTCCCGGGTGGTGGCAATGGCGTGGGCGATGCGTTTCGCAAACCGTTCCTCGCCATATTCCTTGAGCACCCGGGCAATGTCGGCGGCGGTCGCCTGGGCCAACCATTGCGCCGCGCTTGGCCCGGCGTCCCGGTTCATGCGCATGTCCAAGGGGCCGTCCTGCATGAAACTGAAACCGCGACTCGCGTCGTCCAACTGAGGCGAACTGACCCCCAGGTCGAGCAGCAGCCCGTCCACCTTCCCTGCGACACCCAGCTCGCGCGCGTGGTCGAGCAGTTCGGCAAAGCTGCGCTGCGCCAGTGCAAACCGCGAATCGCCGGCAAACCGCTCTCGCCCGTAGGCAACGGCGGTCGCGTCCTTGTCCACGGCGTACAGCCGACCGCGTTCACCCAAGCGCGCCAGGATCGCCGCGCTATGGCCGCCCCGGCCGAAAGTGCCATCCATGTAAATGCCGTCGGCCTTGATGGCCAGGCCATCAAGGCACGCGTCGAGAAGGACAGAAGTGTGTACATGGCCGTCCGTGGTCATAGCGAAAGATCCTCAAGCTCTTCCGACAACCCCGAACCCGGGTCGTTGGCCTCTGCCAGCCAGGCATCCCGCTTGTCGAGCCACACCTCCTCGGACCAGATTTCGAATTTATGCCCCTGACCCACCACCGAGACACGCTTATCAAGGGATGCGTAATCACGCAGCGCCGGCGCCAGCAGGATGCGGCCCTGGCCGTCCATCTCGAGCTCGGTGGCATGACCGAGCAGCAATCGCTGCAGCAATTGGTTCTGGCGTTTGGCGTTGGGCAGGCGGGAGACCTTGCGGGCGATGTCGCGCCATTCACTGTCCGGATACAGCAGCAGGCACTTGTCCCACGGGTTGATGGTGGCAACCACGCGCGACGCACAGCAGTCCGCCAGCGCATCCCGGTACTTGGCCGGGATCGCCAGACGACCCTTTGCATCCAGATTGAGCGCGTTGACACCGAGAAACACTGTTCTCCCCCTGGAGGCGTTCCGGCCCCCTTTCTCCCCACATTCCTCCACTTCCCCCCAATCTTAGGAGCGACAACCCCACCCGTCAAGCGAAATCAAGCAAAAAACGCTTACAGGTCAAGCACTTAGCCAAGGTAGTCAAGGCAGGAAGAACACGCGCAAAAACAGCCGCCTGGGATAGCGACTTAAAGTGATTTATTAAGAGTGCGCCGCCCGAACTGGGCACTGGCGGGCATTTCAGGAGGGAAAAAGGGACCCGGACGCCGAAAAGGCGCCGCGCCCTTAGATGGCAGCCAGCGTCTGCATGTCCCAGCGCGGCTTGATATCGAATGCCAGCGACTCATACTGCCCCGCGGCAAGACGCTGCCAACCGGCGTAAGCGATCATGGCACCGTTGTCGGTACAAAACACCGGGCGAGGATAACAGGCGCTGCCGCCACGCTCCGCCATCAGGTCGTCGATGCGCGCCCGCAGCCGCTTGTTGGCGCTCACGCCACCGGCAAGTACCAGCGTCGACACCCCGGTGTGCTCCACCGCACGGCGGCACTTGATGGCCAGTGTTTCGACCACCGCGTCCTCGAAGGCGCGAGCGATATCCGCCTTCAAGCGCCGCAATCCCGCTTCGTCGCACCCCTTGACCCCTGTCTGCAGGGTGGTCAAGGCAAAGGTCTTGAGCCCACTGAAGCTGAAATCCAGCCCAGGCCGGTCGGTCATCGGGCGCGGAAAGCTGAATCGGGTCGGGTCGCCTTGCTCGGCCAGCGCCGCCAGCGCCGGACCGCCCGGGTAGCCCAGCTGCAGCAGCTTGGCCGTCTTGTCGAAGGCCTCGCCGGCGGCATCATCCACGGAACCACCCAGCAACCGATAGCGCCCGACACCGGTCACCTCCACCAATTGTGTGTGCCCGCCGGACACCAACAACGCGACAAAGGGAAAGGCCGGCGGATCGGCTTCCAGCATGGGCGCCAACAGATGCCCTTCCATATGATGAACGCCCAATGCCGGCACACCCAGCGACCACGCCAGTGACCGGCCGAACCCGGCACCCACCAGCAAGGCACCCGCCAGCCCCGGGCCGGCGGTGTACGCCACGCCATCCAGATCCGCGGGCGCCAGGTCGGCCTCGGCCAAGGCCTGCCGAACCAGGGGCGCGAGCTTGCGCACGTGATCGCGGGACGCCAGTTCAGGCACCACGCCACCGTACTCGGCATGCAGCGCCACCTGACTGTAGAGGGTGTGGGCGAGCAGCCCGTCATCGCCATAAATGGCCACGCCGGTCTCATCGCAGGACGTCTCGATACCCAGGACTCGCATGACCCTTTGCAAACTCGTGGTGAAGTCTTTAGAATTCCCGGCCTTTCGTCCCTGCCCACTTCCGGGCGACGGGATGGCCGGGCGCCAGGCGCCCAGTGTAACGGCATTGATCACGAGGACAATATGCCTAACGTACGCGTAAAAGATAACGAGCCGTTTGAAGTCGCCCTGCGCCGTTTCAAGCGCTCCTGTGAGAAGGCCGGTGTGCTGGCCGAAGTCCGTCGTCGCGAGTTCTACGAAAAGCCCACCTGGGAGCGCAAGCGCAAGGCCGCTGCCGCCGTCAAGCGCTGGGCCAAGAAGCAGTCCCGCGAAAACCGCAAGTTCGACCGCCTGTACTGATCCCTGTCGGGCCCTCAAGGTCCAGCGAGCGCAGCCGTGCTGAAGCAACGACTCACGGACGACATGAAGGCTGCCATGAAGGGTGGCGATAAGCCGCGCCTGGCCGTTATTCGTTTGATCAACGCCGCCATCAAGCAGCGTGAAGTGGACGAACGTGTCGAGATGGACGATCAACAGGTGCTCGCCATTCTGGATAAGATGGTCAAGCAGCGCCGCGACTCCATCGCCCAGTACGAACAGGCTGGCCGCACCGAACTGGCCGAGCAGGAACAGTTCGAGATCACCATCATCCAGGACTACCTGCCCGCCGCGCTCTCCGAGGCCGAGATCATCACCTTGGTGGACGAGGCGATCACCAGCACCGGCGCAAGCTCCATGCAGGATATGGGCAAGGTCATGGGCAGCCTCAAGCCCAAACTGCAGGGCCGCGCCGATATGGGCGCCGTCAGCGGCTTGATCAAGCAGAAGCTGGCCGGCTGACGGGCCGCCCCAGCGCATTGCGCGCTACTCCCCGCTCTCTCGGCGTCACCCGCACACCGTCCGGCGTGCGTTAAGCTAACGGCAATGGCCGGCCTGATCCCCCAAACCTTCATCGACGACCTGCTGTCGCGCGCCGACATCATCGAGGTCATCAATGCCCGCGTGCCCCTCAAGCGCGCCGGCCACGAATACAAGGCCTGCTGTCCGTTTCACGACGAAAAAACCCCCTCGTTCACGGTCAGCCCGAGCAAGCAGTTCTACCACTGCTTCGGCTGCGGCGCCCACGGTACCGCGCTGGGCTTCCTCATGGAGTACGACCGGCTCAGCTTTCCCGAAGCGATCGAGGAACTGGCGGCCAGCATGGGACTGGAGGTCCCCCGGGAAGCCGGTGCACCCCAAGGCCCCGACCACCGCCCGCTCTACGACATGCTCGAACAAGCCGCCAAATTCTACCGCCGGCAATTGGGCCAGCATCCGCAGGCCGCCCGGGCCATCGACTACTTGAAGGGCCGAGGCCTGTCTGGCGAGGTCGCCGCCGAATACCGCATCGGCTTTGCACCACCGGGCTGGGACAATCTGCTCCGGCAGTTCGGCACCAGTGCGCGGGACATCGACAGGCTGCGAGACACCGGACTGATCAGCGAACCCGACGGCAAACGCTATGACCGCTTGCGTGATCGCATCATCTTCCCCATCCGCGACACCCGCGGCCGGGTGGTGGGCTTTGGCGGCCGGGTGCTGACCGCTGACGACGGCCCCAAATACCTGAACTCGCCGGAAACCCCGGTGTTCCACAAGGGCCGCGAACTTTACGGGCTCTACGAGGCCCGCCAAGCGCTGCAGGACCTGGACCGCCTGCTGGTGGTGGAAGGCTACATGGACGTGGTCGCGCTGGCGCAGCACGGCATCCGCAATGCCGTGGCGACCCTGGGTACCGCAACCACCGCCGACCACCTCGACCGGGTCTATCGGGTCACACCGGAAGTGGTGTTCTGCTTCGACGGCGACAGGGCGGGCCGAGACGCCGCCTGGAAGGCGTTCAATACCGCCCTGCCCTTCATGCGTGACGGCCGTCAGGCGCGTTTCCTGTTCCTGCCCGACGGCGAGGACCCGGACAGCCTGGTGCGCAAGGAAGGCGCCGAGGCCTTCACCCAACGCCTGACCCAGGCCTTGCCGCTATCCCAGTTCCTGATCGACAAACTGGCGGAACAGGCCGACATGAACACCCTGGATGGCCGCGCTCGCCTGGCGGAGCTTGCCAAGCCGCTGATCGCCAAACTGCCCGGCGGCACCTTCAAGACCATGGTCGAGCAACACCTCAACGACGTTGTCGGACTGGCGGCCACCCCCGCCCCGGAGCCCGGGCCGCGACGGTCGCGGCCGAAGGCCACCGCCCTGGGCACCATCCCGCCCGTGCGTCGCGCCGTGGTGCTGTTGCTCCAGCGACCCGACGTCGCCGCCCAGGCCGATCTGCCCTCGGACTGGAATACCCTGGACATGCCGGGCATCCCACTGTTGGGGGACCTACTTGAAACCCTGCGCCAGCGCCCCGACATATCCCCTGCCGCGCTGATCGACCGCTGGCCCGACCCCGAGACACGACGCCATCTCGCACGCTTGGCCGCCCTGGAAATCCAGACCCTGGACGACGCCGCCGAACAGTTTCGCGGCGTCTTGGTCGAATTGTCGCGACAGGCGCGCAACGCACAGCGCCGGAAACTACAGCAGGTGTATCGCCCTTCGGCCATGACAGACGAAGAGAAACAAAGACTTAGAGAACTGTACGGGGCCGGAAAGGCGTCACAATCCGAGCCGGGTCGCGGTGGCGACTGAGGCCGAACCCCGCTATAATCCCCCGTTCGGTTTTATTAACCGCCCAAATTCCTTACACGCTTCGTGGAAAATATGGATCGGCAAAAACAGCAGTCCAGCATCAAAGACCTGATCGCCAAGGGCAAAGAGCAGGGCTTCCTGACCTATGCAGAGGTCAACGACCACCTGCCCGACAGCATCGTCGATCCGGAACAGATCGAAGACATCGTCCGGATGATCAACGACATGGGCATCTCGGTACACGAGCATGCCCCGGATGCCGACGACACCGTCATCAGCGACGCCGCCATCTCCACCGACGACGATGCCGCCGAGGCCGCGGCCGCGGCGCTGGCCACCGTCGACAGCGAATTCGGCCGCACCACCGACCCGGTGCGCATGTACATGCGTGAGATGGGGACCGTCGAGCTGTTGACCCGCGAAGGCGAGCTACGCATCGCCAAGCGTATCGAAGACGGCCTCAACCAGGTCGGCGCGGCACTGTCCACCTTCCCGCTGGCGGTGGAGCTGCTGATCGAGCGCCTCGACAAATACGAAGCCGAGGAGATCCGCCTCAACGAGGTCATCACCGGCTTCGTCGACCCGAATGAAGACGACACCGTCGCCACCCCGACCCCGCCGGCCGCCGCCACGGCGAACAACAAGGACAGCGACGACGACTCGGACGACGATTCGGACGATGACGACGACGATGAAGACGAGGCCGAGGTCGACACCGGCCCGGACCCCGAAATGGTCGCCGCCAAGGCAGCCGAGTTGCGCAAGCACCACAAGACCTGGAAGCGCGCACTGGCGAAGGACCCGCTGGACGCCAAGACCCAGAAGGCGCTGGAAAAGGTTTCCGCGGTATTCCTGGAATTCAAGCTGCACCCGGCCCTGTTCAACGAGCTGGCCGACACCCTGCGCGGCACCGTTGGCCGCATCCGCGAGCAGGAGCGCACCGTGTTGGATCTGTGCGTCAATCAGGCCGGCATGCCGCGCAAGGACTTCATCACGTCCTTCCCCAAGAACGAAACCAACCTGGACTGGCTCAGCAAGCAGACCAGCGGCAAAAAGGCCCATGCGGCCAAGCTCAAGGAGCTGGCCGAAGACGTACAACGCGCCCAACGCAAGCTGAGCGAAGTGGAAGAACAGTGCTGCATGCCGGTCAGCTCCATCAAGGAGATCAACCGCCGCATGTCCATCGGCGAGGCCAAGGCCCGTCGCGCCAAGAAGGAGATGGTCGAGGCCAACCTGCGTCTGGTGATCTCCATCGCCAAGAAATACACCAACCGCGGCCTGCAGTTTTTGGACCTGATCCAGGAAGGGAACATCGGCCTGATGAAGGCCGTCGACAAGTTCGAATACCGCCACGGCTACAAGTTCTCGACCTATGCCACCTGGTGGATCCGTCAGGCCATCACCCGCTCCATCGCGGATCAGGCCCGCACCATCCGGATCCCTGTGCACATGATCGAGACCATCAACAAGCTGAACCGCATCAGCCGCCAGATGATCCAGGAAATGGGCCGCGAGCCCACCCCGGAAGAGTTGGCCGAGCGCATGGAAATGCCCGAGGACAAGGTCCGCAAGGTGCTCAAGATCGCCAAGGAACCCATCTCCATGGAGACACCCATCGGTGACGATGAGGATTCGCACCTGGGTGACTTCATCGAAGATCAAGGCGCCGTATCGCCGATGGAAATGGCCACCGTGGAAGGCCTTCGCGAGGCTACCCAGAACATGCTGGCCGGCCTGACCTCCCGCGAGGCCAAGGTGCTGCGCATGCGCTTGGCATCGACATGAATACCGACCACACCCTCGAAGAGGTCGGCAAGCAGTTCGACGTGACCCGTGAACGCATCCGTCAGATCGAGGCCAAGGCCCTGCGCAAGCTGCGCCACCCCACCCGATCCGACAAGCTGCGCAGCTTCCTGGACTCGGACAGCTGAGTCGCTCCGCAAGCACATCAAAAAGCCGGGCATTGCCCGGCTTTTTGATGTGCGGAACCCGGGACGCAGGCGATTTCTGGTATCCTTCCCGCGCGTTCCACACCCTGACCACTAACGAATGCACCGGCGCCTGTTTAAGAACAGCCCTTGGCTCAGTGGTTAGAGCAGGGAGTGAGCCGGGACCCTTTGTCCAGTGGACAAAGCAAGCCCGGTGAACGACCGGCCGTCCAGGCCGGGCTGGTGAGTGCACTGCCCGTGCGGCACTGACCGATAACGAATGCACGGGCCCTTAGCTCAATGGTTAGAGCAGGGGACTCATAATCGATTACTCGGTGACGCCAGCAAGGGCGATAGACCGACCAAGTCGGCCCCTACAAGGTGCCGAGAAAACAGAAAAAGGGCCTATAGCTCAATTGGTTAGAGCAGCGGACTCATAATCCGTTGGTTCCAGGTTCAAGTCCTGGTGGGCCCACCATTCACTCCATAATTGCCGCCAAGGTACAGTTTCGGTACAGTCAGTCCGCAGGGAGGGCGTACCGAAACCCCATGGCAACGCTAGTCAAGACACCGTCAGGCACCTGGAAAGCCGTCATCCGCAAAAGCGGCTTCCCAACCACCGCCAAGACGTTCCGCACTAAACGGGATGCCGAAGATTGGGCGCGCCGCGTCGAAGACGAAATGGTGCGTGGCGTCTACATCAATCGCGCCCCGGCGGAGCGTATGACTGTCGCTAATGCCCTCAAGCGCTATCTCGCTGAAGTGTCACCGACCAAGCGCCCTGCGTCGGCAGCAAGTGATGCCCGGCACGCAAAACCGCTGACTCGCCACCTTGGCAACTACTCCCTTGTAGCCCTCACCCCAGAAGTCATCGCCAAGTTCCGCGACGATCGCCTAGCTGGGCTCGACAGGAAAGACGCCAAAGGCAAGCCGGCCCCTAAGCCCCGCTCGCCAAACACCGTTCGGCTCGATCTCGCGCTACTCGGCCACCTCTTCAACACCGCGATAAAGGAGTGGGGCCTGGGGTTGACCTACAACCCCGTACAAAGCGTCCGCCGCCCTACTCCACCGCCTGGACGCGAGCGCCGACTCACCCAGCATGAGGAAGAAAGGCTTCTGAAGGCAGTCGACGCCCACACGAACCCTATGCTGGGCTGGATCGTGCGTATCGCCCTGGAAACTGGCATGCGCTCTTCAGAGATATCTACACTCCTACTCAGCCAGGTCGACCTAAGCCGCCGCGTCGTCCGGCTGCTGGAGACCAAGAACACACAGCCCAGGACTGTGCCGTTAACGGTGACCGCCACATCAATCTTCCGTGAAGCCTTAGATCATCCGATACGTCCGAACGACACCGATCTAATCTTCTTTGGCGAGCCCGGCAGAGACGGAAAGCGGCGCCCCTACAACTTCAACAAAGTGTGGTCGACCATTAAGGAAAGCGTGGGACTGGCGGACTTCCGTTTCCACGACCTGCGCCACGAGGCCGTCAGCCGCTTCGTCGAGTATGGACTAAGCGACCAGCAAGTCGCGGCGATCAGTGGCCACAAGTCCATGCAAATGCTCAAACGCTACACGCACCTACGAGCGGAAGACCTTGTGAGCGAACTCGATACTGCGGAAAAGCGCTCGTCCATAAAAGCGCACGCCTCGAACGAACATGGCTAACATCGGCCCGCCTCGACTGGCTTGCGGGGTAACACGGAACGACCTTCGTGCGGCGCTAGCCTCGAAGCGCCCTAGCCCCTCTTAGTGCGGCACTTGCCGACACAACTGGTGCAAGACGAGAATTCCAGCATGATGCAGCAGGCGCACTACACTTCTCTGCCATCCTCGGCTTCTTTGTCTCGCGGACGAGCTTGGAGTCCATATGAGCACGACGATCGATCTAGACCCATTCGGCGATGAACGCGACGCGCTCACTCGTGAGGCTATGGCTGATGTAGTAGCCGGTCGTGTCGTCCACCATGAGGTGGTTTTGGAATGGCTGTTATCGATCGACCCGCGCGCAGAGCAACTCCCAGTCCGTGCGCTGAAGAACTCCCGGCACTGGCAGCCATAGGCAGTGTTTAGGGGGTAAACAGTTTATTGCGTCGCACGACAGTAGCGATTATCTGGTCACAGCGACGTGTTTTGAAGGCATCTTGGAATCGCGCTTGAGATATTGCGCTCCCCAACAGAGAGGTGTCTATGAAACACATGAACACGATAGCAGCGGTATTTCTCGTCCACGCGTACGTCCAGTCGGGCGAGATCCATCAGCCCGTTGGGTATTGCATTGAGGCCTCAACACCCAATGACTTGCCCCATAGTGGCAACCAGGCATACCGGCGTGTCCGCCTCAGCGGTTCGTGTCACTCGGGATTTGTAGCAGGGTGCCCCGCCCCGGCCCTGACTCGGAATTCGATGCATGCGCTAACTCAGGTTGGCCGTCCTTCTGGAGAAGCCTGACCACTTGATCCGCAAAACCGCTTCCACCGCACTGCTAATGACCGATCTTGCTCAGTGCGTGTTTAGGTCGTTCCCGAACCGTCTTCAAGGCCACCCATAACCCTGAGCGGGCTGGCCGGATTCATTTCCGCAGCATCCGCGACCGACCCTAAGCGGACATTGCGTCATATGTTTTCGGTCCGGCAGTTTTCGGCGCGCAGTTGACCTTCGTCAATGTTTATGGAGGGCGGCAAAACTCCCCGAATGACCGGCGCCAGTACTGGCCATTATCAACAAGACTGAGACATGTTGGCGACCTGATCGAACAGGCCGTCTGCTTAGGACAAAACGGCACGCGACGCAACCGAAGACTACGACGTAGGCGTCGGTTCTGGGGATAACCACTGGGGCATCGTCGTTCCTCAAGCTTTGAGGCGGTCGCGAGAGCGTTCGGCGTCGGTCTGCATGCATGTCAGTTGTGAATCTTTCACGTTCTGAAAGTTCACGATTTACCACGGCTCTGCCTGTGTCCTCCCTAGATTTGCTGGGCAGAGGCTAGCGGAACCGCCCCGATAGGCCGGGCGCCTGGCCCCTGGCTATCGGCAACGTTGACGCTGCCTGGTGGCTACCTCACCGCCGGGATATTCCAAAGGAAATGGAGACTGCCATGTTCGATTTCGTCATCCAAATACGTGAAAGTTTCATTCGCAACGTGTTCAACGAACTGCGTAGTACGGGGCGGCCGTTCCTGCAGCAGACGCTCGACCAGGTGCCGCCGCTGGTCACCGGTCCGACGACCGTGCAGCCAATCGTCAACCTGCCGGATGCGGACATCCCGGTCACGCTGGTCGCCGAGGATCAGCGGGTCGAGCTGGCCCTCACCTCGGTGCCGTTGCAGCTCGACGTGCAGAACCTGCCGAACATCGGTGACCTGCTGTTAGACGGCGTCGTGTCGATCCTGCTGCGCCTGCCAATCAGCAGCGAAGAGGCAGACGGCATGGTGCGGGTTGGGTTCGATACCGCCGACCTGACCGCCGACGACGTGCTGGTCAACATCGATTCAGGGCATCCATTGGATGACGACGACCTGGTGCTGGAGCTGCTCGACCGCACGCTGCAGAACCTGATCGCGTCCGGCGAGATTCCGTTGACGCGCACCGTCACCGGTGTCTCACCGCTGCCCGGTACCACGCTCGACGCATTCATCCGCTTCGTCAACGATGTCGGAGACGTCGACGGTCGCCGCGCCACCGTCCAGCCGTCGGACCAATTCGGGCGCGTGCGGATCACGCTGCCGCTCGAGGTTTGGGCCAACACCGTCGATGACAACGGCGCCACCATCGAACACGTCGAGTTCGACGCCGACGTCCATGTCGACGTGCCGCTGATCGTCGACCTGACGCCGGGCGATGGCGAGTCGGCGACGATCCGGCTGCTGTTGCAGGACGGTGAACCGTCGCTAACCCTTGGCGAAATCCGCGAAGGTGAGATGGCGCTCGGCAATCCGGTTATCGAAGCGGCGATCGAGGCGTTCCTGCAGGACCAGGGCGCGAGCGTGCTCGCGGACGTCGGCGAACGGCAGGTCGACGTGTTCACGCTCGACGAGCTGCATGCCTTGTTGCGCACGCTGGTGCTCGACGCGCTGACCAATCCCTCGCGCTTCGTGCAGTTCTGGGAGGCGCCCCAGAGCCAGGAGGTCGCGGACGTCACAGCACGGATCATCGACGGGATCGGCGAGGGGATCCTGGCGATCGGTGTCAACGCCGGCGTCGGTGCGAACCTGTTCTCCGAGACGCCGATGATCCCGGCGCAGCGCGACTTCGCGATCCGCCTGAACGGCGACGCGCTGGTCAGCGAACTCGACGCGAACCTGATCGCACCGGCCGAGTACGACGACGTCGACGGCGACCTGGTGCCGTTCGGCCTGTTCGACGAAGGCGCGAACGAGATCGTCGTCACCGGTTTCGACGATGCCGGCGGCACCTTCCGGCGCAATACGCGTTTCCGTCTGCGCGGTTTCGTCTATACGGTCATGGCCGATGCCGCGATCGCGGCCAACGACGACGGCGTGATCGTCGCCGAGCTGTCGATAACGCCGGAACTGCAGACGACCGTCGGCGGGCTGGGTTCGAACGACAGCATCGACGTGCGGTTCGGCGTCGGTCTGCCGCGCACCGAAGACGCCGGCGGCAACGATCGCACCTTCAGGATCAACGACGACCTGAGTGCGACCTTTCAGGACGGTGCGATCCGCCTCGAAGGCACCGGGCGGTTGCGCCGCCCCAATGCGGTGTTCTTCCGCAACATCAACGTGACGATCGGGATATCGCTCGGTCTCGACTGGGCGAGTACGGCCCGGGTCGACGGCGGCGGGCAGACGGGCGGCACGCTGTCGGTCGACGTGCTCAACGAGATGCTGCGCGCGTTCCCGGACAATTCGCTGGTCGTTATCGACGGCGAGGACGAACCACGCCGGTTGACCGCCGGGGCCGCGGTCGCCGGGGATACCGCGACGCTCGCGTTGACCCCTGCGCTCGACGACGCACCGGACGATGATACGATGGTCGCGTTGCGCTGGCTGCGCATCGGCCGGGTCTCGGGTGACGAGCAGGTCGCCGATACGCTGCAGGTCAGTGACATGGATGTCGGCGAAGGACTGATACCCAGCGGGACACGGATCCGCGTCGACGACGAGGTGTTCGTCGTCGAGGACGATGCCGTGATCGACGCCGCCGGCGACGCGACATTGAACCTCAGCGAGGCCCTGTCGAGCGAGTTCGACGATGGTCCACCGGACGGTGATCCGGTGCGTCTGTTCGGCGGCTGGAGCGGGCGCGCGGTCGTCGACGGTGCCGATCAAACCGGCCAGTCGCTGCAGCTGTCGGGCGTCGTGCGGACCGTGCCGCGCGGCACGACGCTGACGATCGCCGGTATGCCCGGCCTGTTCACGGTCGCCAGCACCGCCGACATCGTCGACAACGCGGCGACGCTGACCCTGCGCCACGCCGCACTGGCCCAGCTCGATGACCTGATCGACGTCGACGACGACCAGCTGTGGGACCGCATCGGTCAGCCACAGAACGCTGCGGCCGTACGCCAGCGCAGCGGTGCCCAGGCACTCGCGGTGCGCCTGATCGGCAACCCTGATGTCGAGCCCGACGTCGATCTCGGTGACCTGCTGTGTGGCGTCGTCGGCGCGATCGTCGGCGTGATTGTCAGCCTGTTCACCGGCGGCGGTCTGCTGCTCGGGGTGGTGGCCGGTGTCGTGGTCGGTTTCGTGACCCGGGCGATCGTCGACCGGATCATCGGCAACCTGGCCGGCGACCAGGCCGACGACGCCCTCAACCTGATCGACGTGCCGTTCCCTGATCAGCTCAGCGAGCTGGGTGTGGTCGTCGATGCGCTGTTCAACAACCCGATCGAAATCACGCCCGACGGCCTGGTGGTCGCCGGTCGCGCAGTCGCGGCCTCGGTGTTCCCCGACCTGGCCGAGAGTCGCGCCGAGGCCAACGGACCCTACGGCTTCCGTGCCGGCGTGTCGGACAACTTCGCCGGCGGCACGCTCGCGCCGCTGACCAGCTATACGTGGCAGAGCGGCGACGGCAGCGTGCTGGCCGGGTTGGCGCCGAGCCACATCTATCCGCGTCGTGGCAGCTACGTGGCCGATCTGTCGAGCATCGACAATCAGCTCGGCCTCGCGGTCACGACTCGCGAACTGGCGACCGTGGTCGTTCGCAACACGCGGCCGGTTGCCGGCAGCCTGCCGATCATCGAAGGCCTGGAAGGCGAACAGGTCGAGCTGACGATGAGCTTCACCGACCTGGCCTGGCTCGACGCCCACCAGGCCGTCGTCGACTGGGGCGACGGCAGCCTGCCGGTGCTGGCCGACGTCAGCGAGGTGCTCGGTCCGCCGCAGACCACCGGCAGCGTGACCGCGCGTCATACCTATTGCGACAACGGTGTGTTTGCCGTCACCGTCATCCTGGCCGATGCCCAGGGCGGCGAGGACCGCGTACTCACCGAGGCGCGGATCGCCAACGTCGCGCCGGTGGTCGATGCCGGTCCGACACTGTACGCCCACCCCTGTGTGCCGACCCGGCTGGTCGGGCGGTTCAGCGACCAGGGCTGGTGCGACACCCACACCGGGCTGTGGGACTTCGGCGACTGCTCGCCGGCCCGCGCCGCATTCATCGAGGAGACCAACCAGCCGCCGGCGGCGCGCGGTACCGCGATCGCGACCCACTGCTACACGGCCTGCGGCACCTACGTTGCGACGCTGACGATCACTGATGACGACGGTGCCTCGACCTCGGACGCGACGATCGTGCGCTACAGCGATCTGCAGAACGGTGATTTCGAGGCCGGCTTCGAGCAGCAGCGGGATGGCCGGGTCGGGCGTCACTGGCAGGGTTATCGCGAGTCGCTGTCGAGCAGTGTGCCGCCGCAGCCGGTGTTCGCGTGCGAGGACTGCATTGCGTGCAGCGGCCAGCGGGCGCAGGCGATCAGCGGCTTCGGACTGCGCTATGCCGGCATCACACAGCAACTCGGCGTGAACCCGGGCTGGGAATACGAGGTGACGGCGATGGTGCAGGTGAGCGGCCGCGGCGCGAGCGTCTGGCTGGGTATCGCCCCGGCCGGTGGCGACGACCGCAGTGATGAGGCGATCGTCTGGCGCCACGTCACGGCCGCCGAGGGGTGGCAGCCCATCGCCACGCGCGCCGTGGCGGTCGATGACCGGATCACGGTGTTCGTCGAGCTGCGCGACGGCGCGGGCGAGCCGGCCGTGGTCGATTGCATTGCGCTGCAGGCTTATCCCTGCAGCGATGCCGGTGTGCCCGAGTGCGTGCCGGAGGATACGCCGCCGGAACGCTGCGTCGACTGGCGCGGCCGCGAGCCCGGTACGCTGACGCCGAGCGCGCTGTTCGGCGACTGGCAGTTCGCCCGCGCGAGCGGTGAGCCGCTACGGATCGTGACCTTCGGTGCTCCTGCTGGGCTGCCAAAGCTGTCGCTGCCGGACCGACCGGATGCGCTCGAGGTACGGTTCGACGAGGTGCAGCAGGCGGTCTCTCTCAGGGTCGGTGGCCCGCCTGCGAGCCTGATTACCCTGACTGCACTGGGCCTCGACGGCGACGTAATCGGCGCCGACCAGTCGTCGACGGGTGACGAACGGGTCCTCGCGCTGGCGGCGGCGGGCATTGCGAGCGTCAGGATCGAAAGCGACCTCCGCGGCACTTTGATCGAGCTGTGCGCGGTGCTGGCCTCAAGACGTCTGCCGGCTGGGCACGCGGTGATCACGGCGGAGCCGGTGTCGCCCCAGCCAGGTTCAGCGCAGCCGTGATCGGAGGTCGCGGACTCGCCACCGTAAGGAACCCTAAAAGCTCGGAAGCGTGATGCCGTTAGGTCCGGTAACGGCCGGGGCCGCCCGTAAGCCGTGCCAGGGGGGCAAAGTATCCTGACAGTCGGACGGCACGCTCCGGAATGACAGCTTCTGGCCGATTGCTGCCCCTGCGAGAATCCCGGTCTCTCCAGAACGCGGGTTCTTGAGATGGAGAGCACCGCCAGCACAGTAGTCAAAGCTGGCCCGCGCCAGTCGTCAAGCACCACCGGACTCAGTGATCAGCCCAGTCAGCACCTACAAATTGCAGCAGAACAGACTAGGACTCGGGCTCCCCCGGCGTCACCTGGGGCCGGGAGGCGACTCGGCATTTGTAGCAGATGACTCGGAATTTGTAGCTAATGTCGCCTGCAGATGTAATTCCCAGGGTTTGCACGAATCGTCCCGCATCGGCGATCATGGCCACCAGCTCCCGCCCCGCGTTCCTGCCGTATTGTAAGGTGTAGCGGAGCCATACAAGGCAAACGTCCGCCAGGTGGGGCACCTTACGTGAGCCAAGTATTCGCAACAGGCGCCGCCATGCACGAGATAAAGACCAATGTGTTTAGCCAGCTCGGCGAGCCGGATGCTCAGCACCTTCGGCTGCGTGCCGAACTCATGGCCGAGATCAAGGCTTGGATTGACCGCGAAGGCCTTACTGAGCAAGAGACCGCTGACGCACTAGGGGCTGCGCCGCAGTGCATTTCAGATATCCGAGACGGCCGTATCGACAAGTGCGAAATCGATGTCCTGGTGACACTGCTAACAGCCAGCGGCGCAAACATCGAGTTTCTTGTGAAGCACCGGGAGCAAACCAGTCAGTAACCAATCACCCGGTTGGCCCGTGACGAACGGCTCTTCCCTGGGCCAGCCCTACCGACACTCCGCTAGGCTTCTCGGTCAAGCGGACGGGGGGTCATCGTCACGGTTCACGAACGCCGCGATTTCCGACTCCATGTCCACCGGCTCCTGAACATTGCCGGCGCCACCCCGTGCGTCCGCGCCGCGCGACCCGATTGCTTCCGCGATCCGGCCGCCCGTCGTGTCGGCGATTCGTTCCTTCGCGCTCTCCACCATCGATCCGACTTTGGCCTTCGCCACGTCAGCAGAGCCTTGTGCGAGGTTCGCGGCCATGCCCGCTGCAACCTTCGCTACCCGCGCACCACCCGACGCACGCCCTGCGCCGCCATTCCCTGCCGGGCTTGACGAGCTTCCTCCGGCCGGGGCGGGGCCAAGTCCCATCGCTCTCCCTAGCGGCGTGCCTCCGCCAGGCTCACCCCCTCCGCTGGGCGGGGGAGCAGACGCAATCGTGGCTAGCGCGCCGCCACTTGAATCGACGTCCGCGCTCGCTGTTCTGTATGCCGCCATAACGGCGGATGCTCCCCCGGCCGCTTGCGCGCCGACCGAGGCAAATGCCGATCCCGCGACACCAGCAGCCGCAGTGGCTACGCCAACAGCACCGACAGCTCCGCCCACGACGCCACCAACCGCCCCAGCCCCAAAACTACCAATGCCCGCCCCGGCACTAATACCTGCACCCGTTACTATCCCGGACACCAGAGGTGGGACCTTGTTGACCAAGAACAACAGAATCACCGCGACGACCAACATCACAGCCAGCTCTTGAGTCGCCATATTCGTGCTGATCTGCGCCGCGTAGTGCACAAGGAACTGCTTCCCTATAGCCACAATCAGGACCATGGTCAGCAACTGGGCTGCGACCCCCAACACGGTCTTGAAGTAGTTGATCGCGATGTCTGAGGTCCATCGAGATCCACCGAAACCCAGAAAGAACACGCCCGCGTATAGCAACACCCAGCTCGCGGCGAGCAACAGCAGCATGTTCACTGCGACCAACGCCAACACGATCAGGATCGCCAGCGCCATAAGGAGCATGACGATCTGCGTGCCCATCTCCCGCCAACTCAACTCGTCAGTCGCCTGAACCGTTAGGTCGTACAGCTCGAAGCCAATATCCACCACGCTAGATGGTCCAAGCTTGGTAGTACCGAGCCCTCCCGCATCAGCTCCCAGGGTCTGTAACGAGTCTATGATCGTGCCGCCAATATTGCGCCGCTAACCGCGTTGGTAAGGAGCCACCAAAAGAACCCCGTGAACACTGTGAATCGGACGAACTCTGCGAAGAACTCAGCCAAGTCCGCTTTTCTCAGAGCCATCAGACCAAACGTCCAGATCATGGAGATCAGGACCAAGCTCCAAAACAGCCGACCCGCAGCATCCTCCAGGGCGCTCGCCCATCCGCTTGCCGCGCCGTGAAAGCGGCTCAATACGTCATTCATGATGCCCGCACTACCCAACTCCGCGAACGCTGGGGTGGTGAAGACTAGAAGCATGACTGTCGCCATTGCGTACCACCGTATGCTCTTCATAAGTCGCATGCTCCTAGTAGCTGTCCGGCGCACTTGGTGTGAAGGTCCAGTTCTTTCGATGGCGTTCTCGGCTCCGCACATCACAGGCCTCCTCAAAGAACTTTCGCTCGTCTCTCCCCAGGCTGGGAAGGATCTTCTCCATCATTTCCGGGGTGCAGTTCTCTTCACTCGCTTCTGGCGGCGCGGGCGACGTGTCCGCGCAACCGGTCATAAGAACAGACGCCGCCAGAAGCAGGGGTAGATGATTCATAAGACCTCCGTGTCAGTAGTTGTCTGCAGGGCTTGCAGTGTAGGTCCAGGTCGTTACTTGTTTACGCCTGGCTCTACCTCTAGCTTCCTCGTCCAGCTGAGCCTGGCGTCGCGTAGCGAGAAGGTTTTGCTGCGCAATGAGCAGCCCGCGAATTTGCAGCAATTGGTTGGCCTGCTGGCTCGCGAGCTGGTTGGCGTATCCGATAGCCTGAAGCTGGCCGTTCGCGCCGGTCGCTGCGGATTGCAGACGCTGGAGTTGCAGGGCATCGTCCTCGATCGCGACTTGTTGCAGATCGATGGCTTCCAGAGACGCGCGGTTTGCTCGTTCTTGGGATTCGTACCCCAGGGAGCGGATTGCTTCTAGCCGCGCCCGCTCCGTCGCTGTGCACCCGCCGCTACCATCGAAGCAGGGGGAGCCGGCGTAGTCATCGAAGTTGCCGAACTTGTCCATGTACGCAGTCAGGCTGCCGAGCCTGGCCTTGTAGTACGCCAGGGTGTCGATTGCACTACGAAGGTTGGCCATCGTGCGCGTCGCGTTGTCCCAAATTTGGGAGGCCGGCGCCGTCGTGTTTTGCAGCATGTTCGCGTACTGCTGAAGCTGCGTCTGATATTCCTGAATCTGTTTGGCCGTCTGCGCCACGGCCTCGATCGTGTTCGCTACGTTCTGGGTCAGGTTCGCGACATCCACCACCGGAATGCCTGCGGCCAGACTCGGGCCGCTGCCGGTAACGGCGAGGGCCAACGCCAGAGCGACAACTGTCATTTTCATCTTCATTTCGCAAACTCCTTTTTAGCGGCTAAAAGTTTTCGGCGGCAGCCGACCGGCCTCGAAGAGCAGGAATCCCGTTGAGCACCCCGGTGCGAATAAGGTCACGTGAAGATAGATGCTCGGGCGTGCCCGATTAGCTAACTTCACCCAACCTGCCCGCCGCTCGGCGTGCATTAGTGCGCTGTTGCTAGCGCTGTAACCTCGCTGTTCCCGTACCAAACATCGCGGACGTCGGAAATTGCCGCACAATTTGCCAGTCTGTACGCCTAGTGAACACAAATTTGGCTTGAGGAGGCGCTCCTGTAGCGCCGGAGCAGTGGTGTAACAGTAGCGAGTAGGCTTTGGCCCAGGCCGGGCGCCACCAGAGCGCACTTCCCGTGAAAGCCCCCCAGACTCCACCTCTCCTCAACGCCAGGTGACGACGCATCAGCCATGAGATGGCGAACTCGGGCGCAGGCGTTTTCGCTGCGCAGCGGTTACGCCTCGCCCAAGCAGAATTCGATGAACGTGCCGCCTAAACGCCTGGTAGCTGAAATCGATCCGCCCTTCATCTCGGAGAGTTATATGGATCGCATGAATAGACCAACCGTCGTTCAGCGCACATTCGATATCGTCGCGGAGAGCCAACACAACGGCGCGGTTGCCGTGAGGGCTGCTCAATTTTTTTTGACGCGCTTGATCGGCAATTCGCTCTGATAAAGTTTTCATACTTCGCTCCTAGGAAAATCACCCGAATATTCGGTTACTCACAGTCGCGGCGGGCCAACTACAGGTTTTTTACTAAAGGTTTAACTATAGGAAGGCCTCGGATTCGCTTCTGGCACTAGAGATTTCGGGCCAATCCCGCGACCTCTAATGCGCAAAAGTGGATAATTTGCGCGACCTCCAATGCGTGAATAACTTTTCTTATCCACAGGGTTTCCCACATCTCGGTATATGTGTTCTCGACGGCTTCAGAAGCAAGCCAGAGTCCATCTCTTGTACGCTCACCCAGTAGACATTGAGCACACTTTGCAAGGCCCGCAGAAATGCGGCCTTGAAGTCTCTAGTCCGCCCATAACCTGTTCCCAGCTGTGCCTGCAGCGCACCCCAAGGGATAACCATTGGATTTCGTAAATATCCCAGCCGGTAGGTCAGCCAGCAGTAAACGTCTAGGGCCATCGGTGACCCTTTCAACGCTCGAAGTGCCCTCATATCGACAGGGATAGGGCGCGTGGCCAGATCCCGATAGAATTGCTCGCCGAGCACGATGGTGGATCGCGATCGGCCCACCTGCTCAGGACTCCGGGGATCCCACCAAAGACGCGCAGCGTCTGCTACCGGGTGACTGAAGACACTGAACCCACGTTCACTTGAGTCCGTATAGGTGATCGATGAAGCGAAAAGGCGACTCATTTGATCGCGAAGACGCGTCACAGTCCCCCAACGCCCACCTGTCGGAACCATACCCAGCTGGCGCATAAAGTCACTTAGGGTATCTCCAAGCACGATCTCTCGGTCACCGGTCCGCACCACCTCGGTCGTTATCCACGCCATTATCAGCCGCGGGACCGACCCGTATGGAAGCCCAACGTGCGCAGGGGCCAACACGGAAAGAGTGAGCGATCCGTTGCGACGAACGAACTCGGAACCTTCCCGCTTCCTATGCGGCAGTGTCGTTTGCACCAAAGCCCGCGCCATGTAGCCGATGGCGCACGCCTGCCTCGCGGACGTCGCTTCGATCTCTAGAGCTTGTCGTATAAGACTGAGCTTGGGCTGCCGACCTAGTCCACGTTGATCTGGCATTGTTTCGTTACCAACTCAGCAATATCGGCGATACGAAAGTAAACCCGTCGCCCGATCTTCATCTTCGCGGCATTCAATGGCTTGGACACCTCACTGTCTCGTGAGAGCGCCATGCGCAGCGCGCCTGGTTTTCGGCCAAAGACCTCCGCAACCTGAGGAAGCGTCAGCAGCGGCCCGTACCGCTCGAACATTAGTCGTTCAACATCCATCTCATTACCTCTCAAATCACAGACAACTCATGCACTTTTGTTGTATGTTTTTTTAGACTAGGCATCGATAAACAGATGTTGTTTATCCCTACCGAGAGGGCTTACTTGATGTCTGAAGATCCTCTACGCGTGAAGACGACAGCATGGCTTCGCTATGTAGTGTCTTGTGCGTATACCGAATTTTCCGATTCCTATGTCGCGGGCGAGCAAGGATGGCTCCCTGGGTCAGACACACCAATGAACATAGGGCTACTCGAACGCGCCACCGGCGTCCTATCGCAGAATTGGCACTATTACGGAAACGGAAAACGAAATGTCGGATCCAGCACGTTGAAAAGAGTTGAACAAAAGTTCTCTGGATCAGCGGACATTTTTGCCATTGGACCGGATCGCGAGCCACTATGGGCGGCACTCTGGTCACAGGACGAAGACGAGCTTTGGCGCGTGATTAAGAGCGTTGCAGGATATGTTCAGTTGCACCAGGCGTACATGTCAGACACTGGCATGCTGCTTGACTACACGGCGGAATCAGGTTCCAAGTGCACCACGCAGGGCCTCGGCGAAGACATCGTAAGGTGACTGGTAGTCGAGGCACTTTCGTGGTCGCTGGTTGATCTTCAAGACCACCTGTTCGACCTGCTCATCGGTGACTTTACGGAAG